>JAWXBK010000092.1:0-61876 GCA_034439975.1 Rhodospirillaceae bacterium
CACCCGATCTGGCGGATCCATCCCCCCGGGCCTCCGTGCCCTTCAGGTCCTTGGTTGCGCGGTCCCTCTGTGCAGGGTCCGCGGCCCGGTCACCGCGCCGTCCGATAGTCTGGATGGCGCGAGGTTCCGCGATCGGGGCGGCTCCCCGACCGGGGGAGCCATTCGGGGATGACACGGCTCGGCCGTGCAGCGATCCCGGTGCCGGGGGAGACTTTACGCAGGGATGGGCGGTCATGACGCGCCCTTCTTTCTCGAAAGTCCGGGTAACCGGCCCGATCTCTATACGCTATTTACGCAAATAATGTCAAGCGCGTTCTGCCGGGCCCGCTTCGGCCCAGAGGCTCTCGTCGACCAGGATCGGCCCGAGATGCTTCGCCAGCAGATCGGCCCAGCGCCGCTGACCGGTCTCGTCGGCAATCAGGTCCTGCCGGATTTCCAGCAGCACGTTCGGCATCCCGACCGGCACGGCGTGATGGCGCTGCGTGTAGCCGACGTCGCCGCGCGCGTCGTAGGGCTCGTTGTCCCCGACGCAGAGACCGGGCTCGCCGCGCAGGCTCTTGAGCAACCGCTCGGCGATGCCGCCGAATGTGCCGTTCCACAACACACCGATATGCCAGGGGCGTTTGAACCCGTCCATTTCCGGCGTGAAACTATGGAGACAGATGAGCGCGGTTTTCCATTTGAGCTGGTTGCGCGTCTCGATGAGTGCGGTGATGGCCAGGTGGTATGGATCGAACAGGGTTTCCTTGCGCAGCCTTCGATCTTCATCGGTGAGACCGCGATTGCCGGGAATCTCGATGCCGTCACTGACCTCGACAAAGGAACCGAAGCCGCCCGGCTCTCGGTTGAGATCCATGACGAGGCGCGAGTAGCCGGCGAGAACGGCCGGCGCATCGAGGAGATGCGAGAGCCCGTACGTCACCATGCCGATGCCAATGTCGCAGGCGATATGCAGGCTGCGCTGCGCATCCGTCAGACCCAGGGTCCCGAGTTTCCGCGGAATGGCACGCCCCGCATGGTCGGCGACCAGTAGCGCTTCGCTGGTGCCGATGCCATTGCGGATGGTGGCGACCGGCGCTTCGTCGCGATCGACCAGCCCGCCCTCCGGGCCGGCGAGATAAAAATTCCGGCTCTCATCTTCGCTCATGGGCGGGGATATTGGCGGGGCGGATTAAAGGAGGCAAGAAGCAGCGAGATTCAATCACGTCGGATTGACCACCGACTGCCGCCGGGCCTAACTACGCGCTCGAACGAGCGGGAACCCCCATGCCCAGCCACACTTTCTTCTGCGTCGACGGCCATACCTGCGGCAATCCGGTGCGCATGGTCGCGGGCGGGCAGCCGCCGCTGAAGGGTGCGACCGCATCGGAACGGCGCCTCGATCTGATCGCGCAATACGACTGGGTCCGCACCGGGCTTTGTTTCGAGCCACGCGGCCACGACATGATGTCGGGCTCGCTGCTCTATCCGCCGACGCGGACCGATTGCGATCTCGGCATTGTGTTCATCGAAACCAGCGGCTCGCTGCCGATGTGCGGTCACGGCACGATCGGCACCGTCACCTTTGCGCTCGAGCGCGGCATGGTGACGCCGCGCACACCGGGCAAGCTCATGCTCGATACACCCGCTGGCGTTGTCGAGGCGACCTACACGCAGAAGGGCGAGTATGTCGACGCGGTGCGCATCAGGAACGTCGCGTCCTATCTGCACGCCGAGGGCGTCACCGTCGATTGTCCCGGCATGGGCGAACTCTCGTTCGATGTCGCCTATGGCGGTAATTTCTACGCGATCCTCGATCCGCAGAAGAACTATCGCGATCTTGCGGACGTGACGCCAGGCGAGATCCTGCGGCTGTCGCCGATCCTGCGGAAGCTTTTGAACGAGGCGATGGATTTCGTGCATCCCGAAAATCCGTCGATCCGCAACGTCTCGCATATTCTCTGGACCGGCAGACCGACGAAACCGGAAGCACACGCGCGCAACGCGGTCTTCTATGGCGAGAAGGCGATCGATCGCAGCCCGTGCGGCACCGGCACCTCGGCGCGCATGGCGCAGCTCGCCGCCAAGGGCAAGCTCAAGGTCGGCGACGATTTCGTGCATGAGAGCATCATCGGCTCGCTGTTCAACGGCCGCGTCGAAGCGGCGGCGAAAGTCGGCAACCACGATGCGATCGTTCCCTCGATCGAGGGCTGGGCGCGCATGACCGGGCTCAACACGATCTTCATCGACGATCGCGATCCGTTCAAACACGGGTTTCAGCTGGTGTAGGCGGAGCGCCTGGAGCGCTATGACCATCAATGATAGCGTTCACCTGAAGGCGCCTGTCCGTTTCGGCAGCTTCAAGAAGAACGAGGTTTTCAACCCCTTGGAAGGTAGTTGATCTGCCCACAAAAATGTGCAAGGAAAAAATACAAACTAGATCGCTAATTCCATTAATGGAAAAATCATCCGGTGAAGACAGGACGTTGCTGTGTCGCGTCTAACTGACTTGATCGCGCAGGCGAAAGCCAAGGATGCGGAGCTCGGCCGTGAGCTGGAGCGTGAATTTAAGGTTCTATCCGCTCGCCGTTCGTTCGGCCTGAATTTCGAGCGCCACCGCCCCGAGAGCGTCGAGCTGCCGGGCCGTCCTGTGCGGAAGGGGGACAAGGTGCGCGTCCTGCCGCCGCGCGGGTCGACAGCCAAGGGCGATCAGCGGTTGTGGAAGGTTCTGGGTTTCAAGCGGGCAGGCGGTGAAAAACTGGCACGGCTTGATTTGCTGGGCGAGACAGAGCCTGAGAACAGATCGGTTGCGGTCGAGGGCTTGATCGTAGTCGCCGAGTTCCGCGACTACATCTATCCAGGTCTTGTCAGCACCGGGAAGGTCGCGCGGGGCGGCGACAAGCCATTCCACACTGTGATCAATGGCGAAAACTTTCACGTACTTGAAGCGTTGACTTTCACGCACAGAGGTAAGATCGACGCCATTTACATTGACCCGCCCTACAACACAGGCGCAAGAGACTGGAAGTACAATAACGATTATGTCGAGGCAGAAGATCTGTACCGGCACTCAAAATGGCTTGCATTCATTGAACGCAGACTACTGGTTTCACGGGAACTTCTCAATCCAATCGCATCTACGCTGATCGTCACTATTGACGAAAAGGAATACCTGAGACTAGGCCTCCTTCTTGAACAGATATTCCCTGATGCATCGATTCAGATGGTCAGTTCAATGATAAACCCGAAAGGCTCGTCTCGGACTGGGCGCTTTAGTCGCGTCGATGAATATATCTACTTCGTCTTTCTTGGATCAGCGTCAGTGATACCCTGGCGCTCAGATATGCTTCGCGAAGTAGAAGGCGAAGGACGGAAGGTTCGTTGGGCGGGATTGATGAGGAACGGCGAGGGAAGTCGCCGCCAACGAATACCGTCGATGTTCTTCCCCATATACATCGACACCAGAACGGGAAGGTACCATTCAACGGGTGAACCGCCATCTCCCCAGCTCCGACCCGAGGATGTCTCCTCGCCACCGGGAACATTGGCAATCTGGCCGATTGACAAAAGCGGACAGGAATTGATGTGGCGCCTAAGTCCGCCATCCCTACGAGATTATCTCGCAATCGGGCATGCGAAGTTCGGCAAGAGGGACAAGGAAACCGGGCTTCGCTCAGTCTCTTACTTGCAAGCTGGGATACGACAGATGCTAAAAAGCGGAGAAGTCATTTCAGTAGGAAAAGATGCCGAGGGCGCGCTTGAGCTAGAGTTCGCTGACGCGTTCGGAACACGAAGTCCCGCAACCATCTGGAATCTTGTGGCTCACAGTGCCTCGGAGCACGGAGCTGGCCTGCTGAAGTCAATGGTTCCAAGCAGGCGATTCCCATACCCGAAATCAGTCTATGCCGTTGAAGATTGCCTCAGGTTCGTGATCAGCAAGAAGCGCGACGCAATCATTCTCGACTTTTTCTCCGGCTCCGGAACCACTGCCCACGCAGTCATGCGCCTCAACCGGCAGGACGGCGGACGACGGCAATGCATCTCGGTCACCAACAACGAGGTGGCGGCGGAAGAACAGGCAGCGCTTCGCAAAGTGGGCCTTCGCCCTGGCGATACTGATTGGGAGAAATGGGGCATCTGCGATTACATCACCAAGCCGCGCATCGCCGCCGCGATAACGGGAAAGACGCCAGATGGGAAAGACATCAAGGGCGACTACAAATTCACCGACGAATTCCCGATGGCCGAAGGCTTCGACGAAAACGCCGAGTTCTTCACCCTGACCTACGAGACACCCGTTTCCGTTAATCACAACCGCTCTTTCGCACGCATTGCACCGCTCCTCTGGATGCGGGCGGGCAACGAGGGGCGGCGGATCGATTCTGTTCCGGTGAAAGGTTGGGAAGTCGCGGACACCTACGGGCTCCTGACCGACCTGGATAAAGCCGCTGCGTTCTGCAGGGCAATCGAGGCCAAGGGCAACATTCGGATTGCCTGTATCGTTACGGACGACGATCGGCGCTTCCAGTCGGTAACGCGCCACCTGCCCGATGCCGTCGAGCCGGTGCGGCTTTACGAGTCGTACTTGAACAATTTCCGATTCTCGATGGGTCGGTGATTCATGAAGTTTACCCTGAAGGATTATCAGGACGAAGCCGTCGAAGCGGTTCTGGACCGGCTGAAGAAGGCTCGCAAACGCTGGCACGAAGACGGCGACAAGCACGCCTTCTCGCTGACCGCGACCACCGGAGCGGGTAAGACGGTCATGGCAGCGGCGGTCTTCGAAGCCCTTTTTTACGGGAACGACGACCACGACTTCGAGCCCGACCCCGGTGCCGTTGTGATCTGGTTCAGCGACGATCCTTCGTTGAACGAGCAATCGCGATGGCGCCTTCTGGAGGCATCCGACAAGTTTACGTTCTCCGACCTCGTGACCGTGGGGAACACGTTCGCCGGCGAGAAGTTCCAGCCGGGCAAGATCTACTTCCTGAACACGCAAAAGCTTTCGAAGAACAGCCTTCTGGTTCGTGGACACGATCCGGACGATCCCGCCCTGGAGGTCGCTGACGGGCAGCGAATATTGCCCGACATGCGATCGCATACCATCTGGGACACAATTCAGAACACCATCGAAGATCTCGATCTGACCCTCTATCTCATCCTCGATGAAGCGCACAGGGGCATGAAGGAGGGAGGCAGGTCGAACGGCAATGGTAAACCGACCATCGTCAGGCAGCTCATCAACGGTTCCGGCGGCACACCGGGAATTCCCATCGTGTGGGGTATCTCGGCGACGGTGCAGCGGTTCAACGACGCCGTGGCCGGAATGGAAGGGCGCGACACCCTGTCCCCCGTGATCGTTGATGCCAGGAAGGTTCAGGAATCCGGTCTTCTCAAGGACACAATCAATCTCGACGTGCCGGCCGAGACCGGGGATTTCTCGACTGTCCTTCTCCGCCGTGGAACATCCAAGCTGCGCGAGATTTCCGACGCCTGGGCGGAATATGCGAAGCAACAGGACGATGCCGATACTGTTCTGCCGCTCATGGTGTTGCAGGTTCCAAATTCGCCAGATCCCAGAGAAATCGCCAAGTGGCTCGACACGATCTTCGAACAATGGCCGGAGCTCCCGCACGATTGCGCCGCCAATGTTTTTGGCGAACACAAGACGGAAACCTTCGGCAGGTACTCGGTTCCCTACATCGCCCCGGAGCGCGTTCAGGAATCCCGTTCGGTGCGCATCCTCGTTGCGAAGGACGCTATCAGTACAGGCTGGGACTGCCCGCGCGCGGAAGTCATGGTTTCCTTCCGGGCTGCATCGGACAAGACCCACATCACTCAGCTACTCGGGCGCATGGTGCGTACGCCGCTGGCGCGTCGGATTCCCGGCAATGAGCGTTTGAACGCGGTGGACTGCCTGCTTCCACATTTCGACAGGAAATCGGTCGAAACGGTTGTTACTGCGCTGATGACGGGGACCGAAGCAGGCGAGCAACTGCCCGACCGCCGCATCCTGATCAATCCGCTTGAGATGAAGCCCAATCCGGGGATCCCCGAGGAGGTATGGCAGAAACTTTTGTCCTTGCCGTCTCAGACGCTTCCGAAGCGGCAGGCGCGCCCGGTCAAGCGGCTTACGGCATTGGCGCATGAACTCGCTGTAGACGGTCTACTCGCCGATGCGGGCAAGAAGGCGCATGCGGAAATGTACAAGGTGCTTGATGGGGCACAGGTCCGCTATGCCGAGAAAATCAAGAAGGAGCGCGACTCCGTTCTGACCGTCGAAGGCATGACAGTAAAGGCCGATGTCGAAACCAAAAGCATGACGTTCAACGACTTTGTTGAAGCAGCGGATTACGCCGTAATCGAGGACGCCTACAGGCGCGCCGCTCGCATCATCAGCCCTGACTTGGCTATGACCTATAGCGAGCACCTAGCCCGCAAGGCGGCAGCAGATGAGGATCCCGAGGACGCGCTAGTCGAAGCCCATACCGTGGTCGCGGCGATGGGTTTGGTGTCGGACATTAAGGTCGATTTGGAAGCCGAAGCGGAAAAGCTATCCAACCAGTGGCTCACGCAAAATCGGGTTTCGATCAAGAATCTCTCAGACGAACGGCAGGAGGTTTATCGCCAGATACGCGAAATGAGCGCCGATCCGTTGCCGGTCGATCTCGCGCGCCCCAATACATGGCTCCAGATGACCACGGCCCGCAAACCCGATGGCACGGAAGAAGCCCTGCCGCGCTTCGAGAAGCATTTGCTTTGCGATGAAGATGGCCTGTTCCCGGAGGACTTCAATTCGTGGGAGGGCAAGGTCGTGTCGGAAGAGCTCAAGCGCGAAGGCACAGTAGGCTGGTACCGGAACCCGCCTCGTACCAGCCAGGATTCACTCGGTGTGATCTACGAGGACGGCGACGAAATAAAAGTCGTTCGCCCGGATTTTATCTTCTTCGCGCGGTTGCCTGACGGAACAGTTGTCGCCGATATCGTCGATCCACACGGTATACAGTTCAGCGATGCGCTCCCGAAACTGAAGGGATTGGCGAAATACGCTGAGGAAAATGCTGATGTCTATCGGCGCATCGAGGTAATTGCTGAAGTCGGGGGTAAGTTCCGAGTCATCGACCTTACCGAGCCGGCCGCCCGATCTCGGATCATGTCGGCAAAAACTATCAAAGAACTGTACGAAAGCGACGTCGCAAACGATTACTTCTCGTAAACCGCTCGCAAATTAGCGAAGGCGACGATTTCGTGCATGAGTGCATCATCGGCTCGCTGTTCAACGGCCGCGTCGAGGCTTCAGCGAAAGTCGGCAATCACGATGCGATCATTCCCTCGATCGAGGGCTGGGCGCGCATGACCGGGCTCAACACGATCTTCATCGACGATCGCGATCCGTTCAGACACGGGTTTCAGCTGGTGTGAGCTCTGCCCCTCGCCCCCATTCAGGGGGAGAGGGTCGGGGTGAGGGGGCAATGTCGCGCGCTGCCCTCACCCGCCGTCGCCCGCTATCGCGCGCCGGCACCCTCTCCCGTACGCGGGAGAGGGCTGATAAACGCAACTCTGAGTCTCTACGCCGTGCGATTCGGGCGCTTCGCGAGTGCGGCCGGCTGAGGACGTTGCAAATACCGCGTTCGGTATCGACGCCCCCTCACCCTTCCCTCTCCCCCGTAAACGGGGGCGAGGGTTTGTCCGGCTTTCTTACGCCGCGAGATTCGGGCGCTTGGCGAGTGCCGCGCGGACGACGCCTTCGACATAGGCGCGCTCGTCGCCGACCAGGGCTAGACGCGGGCGGCGCACCGTCTCGCTGCCGACACCGACTATCGCCTGCGCCAGCTTGATGTACTGCACGAGCTTCAGCGACACGTCGAGATGCAGCATCGGCATGAACCAGCGATAGAGATCGCGCGCTTCCTGATAGCGCCCAGCCTTCGCCAGCTTCCAGATCGCGACCGTCTCGTCGGGGAAGGCGGCGACCAGACCGGCGACCCAGCCGGTCGCGCCCAGCATGAAGCTCTCCAGCGCCAGATCGTCGACACCGCAGAACAGCGTATATCGGTTGCCGCAGAGATTGACGATGTCGGTCAGCCGCCGCACGTCGTCGGAACTTTCCTTGATCGCGACGATCGTCTTCTCGCCGGTCAGTTCGGCGAACATGTCGGGTGTCACGTCGGTCGAGTACGCAACCGGGTTGTTGTAGACCATGATCGGCAGGTCGGTCGCGCGCGCGACGGTGCGATAATGTTCGAGCGTCTCGCGCCGATCCGATTTGTAACCCATCGCCGGCAGCACCATCAGACCGTCGAGCCCGGCCTTCTTGCCCGCTTCGGCAAAGCGGCAGGCCTGCGCGGTCGTGTTCTCGGCAACGCCGGTCAGCACCTGGACGCGCCCTTTCGCCGTTGTGACCGCGAGACGGATCAGCTCGTGCTTTTCCTCGAGCTCGAGCGAGCGGTTCTCGCCGAGCGTGCCGATCATGATGATGCCGTGACAACCGGCCTTCACCATGCGTTCGATCTGCGCCGCGGTTCCCTCGAGATCGAGGCTTTCGTCGTCGCGGAACTGCGTGGTGATCGCGGGGAAGATGCCGGACCAGCCGGTTGCCCCAGTATTCGCGGCCCCAGTATTCGTCGCCATGAACGCCACCCCTTCGAGAAACGGTTGTCCGAAGCCGCAACCTGCCCCCGCCCGGATCGGGCGGTCAAGCGTTCGACTGGACCCGCCCCCTTCCGCCCCCCGGACGCCGCGGACTGCCACGGCCGGCCGCGGCAAAAGGGAGAGGGGGAAGCGCAAATTTCCTCGATCCACCTTGGCGATGGCGGCGGCCGAGGCGCGCGGTCTATAAGCCCTCGCCATGGTCTCCCGCCTGCTGCTCAAGGCCTTTTCCGGCCCGCGCTTTGCGCTGCCGCTGCTGATCCTCGGCGGCGTGACGATCTCGTTCTCGGGAATCTTCGTCCGGCTCTCCGAGGTCGGCCCGTCGGCGACCGGTTTCTACCGCATGATCCTCGCGCTGCCGCTGCTCTGGCTGTGGCAGGCGCTCGAGCAGCGCCATGCCGAGACGCCGCCGCCCCGACCCGCCAGTCGCGGCGACTGGTGGATGCTGGTGCTGCCGGGATTTCTGCTCGGCGCCGATCTGGTGGTCTGGCATTGGGGATTGACGATGACCAGCCTCGCCAACGCGACCGTGCTTGGCAATTCGGCACCGATCTTCGTGACGCTGGCCGGCTGGCTCTTCTTCGGCGAACGCTTCGGCGGCCGCTTTCTCGCGGGCCTTGCTCTCTCGATCGCCGGAACCGTCCTGCTGGTCGGATCGAGCGTGGATCTGGGCGAGATCAATCTGCTCGGCGACGGGCTCGGCGTGCTCGCCGGCGTTCTCTATGCCGCCTATCTGCTGGCGCTCAAATCGGTGCGCGCGCGTTTCACGACCGCGCGCGTGATGACCGCAAGCGCATTGTCCGCATCGGCACTCTGCCTCGTCGCGGCGCTCGTCGGCAGCGAGACGATCCTGATTACCAGTTTCGCCGGTCTTGCGGTCGTGTGCGCGCTTGCCTGGATCAGCCATGTCACCGGGCAGAGCCTGATCGCGTGGGCGCTCGCGCATCTGCCGGCCTCGTTCTCGTCGATCACGCTCCTGATCAATCCGCTGATGACCACGCTGCTCGCCTGGCTGATCCTCGGCGAAGCGCTCGGGCCGCTGCAGGCGGCCGGCGGCGCGATCCTGCTGTTCGGGATCCTGCTCGCGCGCCTGGACAAAAGCCGCTTCGCCCCTTCCACCCGAAAACCGCCGGCCCCGTGACGCGACAACTGCTTGACCCTTTGTCGCCGCTCTCCCTACGATCCGCGCCCCGCCGCCGAGGCCCCGCCACCGCAGCCAGGCATTCGATGACCCCTTCACCCTCCTTTGCTCCGCCCCGATGACGCCGCAGGATTTCATGCGCCACCTGTTCGACGCCGCGATCGCGGCCGCCGACCCGATGCGCTGTCTGCCACCACATCTGCCGGCTCGTCCCAAAGGCCGCACCATCGTGGTCGGCGCGGGCAAGGCATCGGCCGCGATGGCGCGCGCCGTCGAACAACATTGGGACGGACCGCTCGATGGTCTGATTGTCACGCGCGACGGCTACGCTGCGCCCTGCGAGCGGATCGAGATCGTCGAGGCGTCGCATCCGGTACCCGATGCGCGCGGCCGCGAAGCGGCGGGCCGCATCCTCGAAAAGGTTCGCGGGCTCGGGCCGGACGATCTCGTGCTCTGTCTGATGTCGGGCGGTGCCTCGGCGCTGCTCGCGCTGCCGGCCGCGGGTCTGACGCTGGCCGACAAGCAGGCGGTCAATCGCGAACTGCTGCGCTGCGGGGCGACCATTTCGGAAATGAACTGCCTGCGGAAACATCTCTCGGCGATCAAGGGCGGCAGGCTCGGTGCCGCCGCCGCACCGGCGCGGCTGGTGACTTTGCTGATCTCGGATGTGCCGGGCGACGATCCGGCAACGATCGGCTCGGGCCCGACCGTGCCGGATCCAACGACTTACGACGACGCGCGCGCAATTGTCGCGAAATACAAGATCGATGTGCCCGCCGCCGTGCGCGCGCGGCTCGACGCGGGTGCGGACGAAACGCCGAAGCCGGGCGATCCGCGTCTGGCGCGCGCCGAAACGATCATGGTCGCGCGACCGCAGGCCTCGCTCGAAGCCGCGGCGAAAGTGGCGCGCGAGGCCGGCATCGCGCCGGTCATCCTCGGCGATGCCATCGAGGGCGAAGCACGCGAGGTTGCGATTGTACATGCCGGGATCGCACACCAGGTTCTCGCGCACGACCAGCCGGCGGCGAAGCCCGCTCTGCTGCTCTCCGGCGGCGAGACGACGGTCACGATCCGCGGCAAGGGACGCGGCGGCCGCAATGCCGAATTCCTGCTGGCGCTGGCAATCGCGCTCGGCGGTGCTGCGGGCATCCATGCGATTGCCGGCGACACAGACGGGATCGACGGCAGCGAGGACAATGCCGGTGCGATCATCGGCCCCGATACCCTGGCGCGCGCCGCTGCCGCGGGCATCGACGCCAAGGCGCGTTTGGCAGACAATGACGGATATGGATTCTTCGATTCGCTGGGCGATCTCGTGGTGACGGGGCCGACTTTGACGAACGTGAACGACTTCCGGGCGATCCTGGTCGATCCGGCGCAGCGACTGCGCTGATCGGCCGGCACGGATCGCGCCCGAGACCGGCAGCAAGGGGGCCGGCCGCATGAGACGACACCGCCCATGAGACGACATCGCAAGGCCAAGATCGTCGCAACGCTGGGTCCCTCCAGCAGCGATACCGACACGATCCGCGCGCTGTTCATGGCCGGCGCCGACGTGTTCCGGCTGAATTTCAGCCACGGCACGCATGAAGAGCATCAATGGCGCTACGAGCTGATCCGCCAGGTCGAACTCGAGACGCACCGGCCGATCGGCACGCTCGCCGACCTGCAGGGCCCGAAATTGCGCGTCGGCCGTTTCGCCAACGGCCATGTGATGCTGAAGGCCGGGCAGAAATTCCGCCTCGATCTCGATCCGAAGATCGGCGACGAGAACCGCGCGAGCCTGCCGCATCCCGAAATCTTCGCGGCGACCAACGAAGGCACCAAGCTGCTGCTCGATGACGGGCGGCTGACGCTCGAAGTGCAGAGCTGCGGCAAGGATTTCGCCGAAACGATCGTGCGCGTCGGCGGCAAGCTATCCGACCATAAGGGCGTCAACCTGCCTGGCGTGCTGCTGCCGATCTCGGCACTGACGGCAAAGGACCAGAAGGACCTGCAGTTCGCGCTCGATCTGGGCTGCGACTGGATCGCGCTGTCGTTCGTGCAGCGGCCGGAAGACGTGGCCGAAGCGCGACGCCTGATCGCCGGTCGCGCGGCGGTGCTCATCAAGCTGGAAAAGCCGGCAGCCATCGACCGGCTCGAGGAGCTGGTCGATCTGGCCGATGCGGTGATGGTCGCGCGCGGCGATCTCGGCGTCGAGATGTCGCCGGAAGACGTGCCAATCCTGCAGAAGCGCATCGTCAGCGTCTGCCGCGAGCGCGGCAAGCCGGTGATCGTCGCGACCCAGATGCTGGAATCGATGATATCGGCGCCGCAGCCGACGCGCGCCGAGGCCTCCGACGTCGCGACCGCGATCTATGACGGTGCCGATGCGGTGATGCTCTCGGCCGAGACGGCGGCCGGCCGCTATCCGATCGAAGCCGTAACGATGATGGATCGCATCATCGCGCGGGTCGAACGCGACCCCGCCTATACGCGCATCATCGCGGCGCAGAATCCCGAACCGGAAACGACGGCGGCCGATGCGATCAGTGCCGCCGCGGCGCAGGTCGCACATACCGTGTCGGCGGCGGTCATCGTCACCTACACGACGTCGGGTTCGACGACCCTGCGCGTCGCGCGCGAACGACCGGAGGCGCCGATCCTCTGCCTTACGTCGGCGCGCGAGACGGCGCGGCGGCTGGCGCTGGTCTGGGGCACACATTGCGTCGAGAGCCCCGATGTCGCGAGCTTTTCCGAGATGGTCGACAAGGCCTGCGATATCGCGCGCGCCGAAGGCATGGCCGAGCCCGGGCAGCGCGTGGTCGTGACGGCCGGCGCGCCGTTCGGCACACCCGGTTCGACCAACGTGCTGCGCATCGCCTGGATCGAGGACCAGGCCTCAGCGTAGCTCGGCCGCGCGGCGGCGGTAGCCGCGCAGCGTGTCGACCGTGAAAATCGCAATCGCCACCCAGATGATCGCGAAGCTCGCGAGCTGCCAGATGCCGAACGGTTCGTCATACCAGAACAGACTCAACAGGAAATAGATCGACGGCGTCAGATACTGGCAGAAGCCGAGCGCGATCATCGAAATGCGCCGCGCGCCGGTGACGAACAGGAACAGCGGGAATGCCGTCACCGGCCCCGCCGCCATCAGCAGCAGATCGAGCGCGAGCCCCCCTCGACCAAAGGCGCCGCTGCCGACGATCTCCAGCCACAGGAGAAAGCCGAGCGCCGCCGGCAGCATCAGCAGCGCCTCGATGAACAAACCATCCAGCGCGCCGATCCCCATCTGCTTGCGCAACAGTCCGTAGGTGCCGAAGGTGATCGCGATGCCGAGTCCAATCCACGGCACGGCACCGAGGCCGATCGCCTGCAGGACGACGCTGGCAACCGCAAGAGCAACCGCGATCGCCTGCACCGGTCGCAACCGTTCGCGGAGGATCAGGATTCCGATCGCGACATTGACCAAAGGCGTGATGTAGTAGCCGAGCGAGGCCTGCAGAAGCTGATCGCTGACAACCGACCAGATATAGACCAGCCAGTTCGCCGCCATGATCGTCGTCGAGGCCAGCAGCATCGTCAGGATGCGACGGTTGCCGAACGCGGTGCGGAACGGCCAGGGGCGGCTCGTGACCAGATAGACCGGCAGCAACATCGCGAAGGACCAGACCACGCGATGCGCCAGTACCTCGAGGGCGGGGACATCGGCGACCGCCTTGAAATAGAACGGGTTGAAGCCCCAGAGCAGGAAGGCAGCCAGGGTGCAGGCAAGGCCAAGCCGCGTCTCGCTGCTGGCGGCGGTCGTTGCGGTTCCTGATCGCTGCAAAGTGAATATTCCTCGCGGATTGGGCCTCGCGGATTGGGCCTCGCGGATTGGCCGGAAGCCGCGTCCGTGCGATGCTTTGGCACAAACCGGAGGTCTGAACAATGGACGACGGCCGCGAGATTATCCGTACCACCTGCCCGCGCGACTGTTACGACGCCTGCGGCATCGCCGTGGTCAAGCATGGTGCGAAGGCGCGTGTGCTGGGCGATCCCGATCATGCCGTCGCCCGCGGCGCGCTCTGCGGCAAATGCGCGATCGGCTATAACGGCGCCTGGCGCGACCCGAACCAGCGCCTCGGGTTGCCGCTGAAGCGCGTCGGCCCGAAAGGGTCGGGCAAGTTCGAACCGATCTCGTGGGACGAGGCGATCGAGACCGTCGCGCGTCGCCTCTCGGCCATCGCCGACAAATCCGGCCCGGCCGCTATCTGGCATGCGCATTACACCGGCACCTGTTCGCAGATCGCTGGCGGTTTCCCGATGCGATTCTTCAACCGGCTTGGCGCGAGCGAAATGGAGCCGGACAGCATCTGCAATCTCGCCGGCCATCTGGCACTCGGCTACATGTACGGCACCAGCGTACGCGGTTTCGATCCGCGCACCGCGAAGGATGCAAAATGCCTGATCGTGTGGGGTGCCAATCCGCACGCCTCGGCGCCGCATCAGCACAAGCACTGGCTCAAGGAGACGCCGGCGACCGTCGTCGTGGTCGACCCGGTGCGCCATGCGACCGCCGTCGAGGCCGACATCCATCTGCAGCCTTTCCCCGGTTCCGATTCGGCGCTCGCCTATGCGCTGCTGCATGTGATCCGCCGCGAGGGGCTGCTCGATCGCGACTATCTCGACAAGCACACGCTCGGCTGGAACGAGATCGAGGCGCAACTCGACGCGTGTACGCCCGAATGGGGCGAGAAAACGACGGGCGTGCCTGCCGCCGACATCGAGCGCGTCGCGCGGCTCTACGCCGAAGGCCCGTCGATGCTCTGGCTCGGCCAGGGGCTGCAGCGCCAGCCGTCCGGCGGCAACGTGTTCCGCGCCTGCGGCCTGCTGCCGCCGGCGACCGGCAATCTGGGCAAGCCCGGCACGGGTATCCTCTTCCTCAACGGCTCATCCGACCGCGGCATGGACGAGACCTATATGACGGCCCCGCATCTCCGGAAGGCGCCGACGAAATCGCTGAGCCACATGGATCTCTGCGCGCTCCTTGAAAAGCCGCAGGAATCTCAGGCGCTGATCTGCTGGAACATCAACATCGCGGCTTCGAATCCCGATCAGGCGAGGCTGCATAAAATACTGAAGCGTGAGGATCTGTTCCTCGTCGTGCTCGACCTCTTTCGCACCGACACGGCGGATTTCGCCGATCTGGTTCTGCCGGCGGCGAGCTTTCTCGAGTTCGACGATATCGTGACGTCCTATTTCAATCTCACTGTCGGCGCGCAGGCGAAGGCGTTCGAGCCGGTCGGCGAAGCGTTGCCGAACCAGGAGATCTTCCGCCGCATTGCGCGCGCGATGGGCTACAACGATCCGGAGCTGTTCGAGGACGATCGCTCGATCATCGACCGGCTGGTCGCCAATGCCGGAATCGAGGGTGGGTTCGACGCGCTGAAAAAAGTCGGCACGATCTATCCCTCGCGCGAACCGGTGATCCGCTTCGCCGACGGCAAGTTTCCGACGCCCTCGGGCAAAATCGAAATCGCCAGCGAACGCGCCGCCGCCGACGGGCTGCCCGCCGCGCCGACGCCGCATGCCGATCCGCGGCCGGCGGCGGGCCTCTATCGCCTGCTCACGCCGGCGACGCCGTGGCTGATGAATTCGATCTACGGCAACGACGAGAAGATCGTCGAGAAGAACGGGCCGGAATCGATCGCGCTGCATCCCGACGATGCCGCCGCACTCGGCCTCGCCGATGGCGACATGGCGATCTTCGAGACGTCGATCGCGCGTCTTGAGATTCCGGTGCGCATCGAGAACGTCATTCCGCGCGGCGTGGCGCTCGGCGGCAAGAGCCGCTGGGTCCGGAATTCGGCCCTGCGCGCGAACATCAACGCGCTCAATCCCGGGCTTCGTGCCGATATGGGCGACAGCACCGCGGTGCACGGCGTCGAGGTCTCGATCCGGCGGGCGTGAAGGGCGCAAGCGTTATCGCAGCCTCACTCAGATCGTCATGCCCGGGCGTGACCCGGCGATCCATCGATCGGACGGGCTGCGCCTGTCGGATGGTGGCCCGGTGCATCGGCATGGTGGATCGCCGGGTCAAGCCCGGCGATGACGGTTTTTATTTGTAAGGGCGTAGAGAGCCTAATCCGCCATCGTCTCGATCACGAGCTGCTGGAAGCGCTGCACCGCGCCCTCCCAGGCCGGCGTGAAGCGATTATCGATGCCGATGCGATCGCGCACCGCATGGTTCTTTTGCAGAACCGCGACCAGCGGCCCGTCCTGCGCGTTGATCAGCTTCCAGCCGTCGGACACCGCCTGACGCGACTCCGCATAGGCGGCGCCCGAGCCCGCTTCATCGCCGACGAAGTAGTAGTCTTTACGGTAATGCGTGCGATCTGCGGCCTGCGGCATGAACTGCGTTACCGCGATATGGTCGGTCAGGACCGTGATGCCGAGATTGGGAAAGAGGCACACGAAATTGCCCATGTCGCGCATTTCCGGCTTCAGGTTCGGAAATTTCGGCAGCATCGCCGACCGCGTGTTGATCAGGTTCCCATCATCGGCCTGCGGGATGCAGCTTTCGGTGCCGATCATCGTGCCCTCGATCACCGAGCGGCCCCACCAGTTCGGCCGGCCGGTAAAGATCTGCGAATGAATCCAGGGCAGATGATAATCCTCGATGCCGCCTTCGACCGTCAGCTTCCAGTTCGCCGGAATGTCGAGCTCGTGATAGCCGCCATGGCGCAGCAGCGAGAAATCATACTCGCCGAAATAGCGCTCGAAATGCCCGACATGCTCGGACAAAGGCGGCGCCTTGCCGTCGATGTTGACGAACACCGTGTTCATCCAGATTTCGCTGCGGAGCTCACGCAAGCCGAGCGCCGACCGATCGAATCCGTCCTGCTTGTTGACGCCGACGCCGCCGATATTCGGCTGCGCGATCAGCGCGCCGTCGAGATCGTAGGTCCAGCTATGCCAGGGACAGCGGATGTTGGTGAGACCCTTGCATGGTTCGGCGATCGGGCTCATGCCGCGATGCGGGCAGATATTGAGGAACACGCGCAGACGATCGTCGCGGCCGCGCACCATGACCAGGGGCCAGCCGGCAATCGAAACCGGCTTCGCATCGCCCGGCGCCGGCACGTCGTTGGCGACGCCAACCGACATCCACCGCCGCGGGAACAGATCCGTCTGTTCCAGCTTGAAGAATTCGGGATCGGTATAGGCCCGGCCGGGCAGGCCCTTGGCCTTCTCCGGGTTCGGATTCATCAGGGCTGCAATCGCCTCGCTTCCGAGCAATGTTTCGACGGAGCTCGTCATGGCGCATTCTCCCGGCCAGAGCCGGTTTCGGCAGCGTTTGCCCCGGCTTGCGAACAGAGGCTAGCAAAACCCGACGGGCAAGTCAGGCGCGGGCATATCGCGACCGGAGGCTGCCCTCGGCTAGACTGGCGGACGAAAACGGAGGTCAGCCATGCCGATTACCGCCCTCGACCATTACACGATCGGGACGACCGATCTCGGCCGGTCAGTGGCGTTCTATGAAAGCGCCATCGGCCTTAAAAGCGGGCCGCGCCCGCCCTTCGATTTCCCGGGCGCATGGCTCTATGCCGGCGAACGGCCGATCGTGCATCTTTTCGTCGCGGATGTGGCGGGCGAAGGGAACGGGGGCGCGCCGCGCACCGGTGCGTTCGACCATATCGCGTTCACGGCCCAGGATATCGAGGCGACCGTGAAGCGGCTCGATGCCGGCGGAATCGCCTACCGTCGCCAGACTGTGCCGGGCCGCGCAGCGCAGCAGCTCTTCCTCACCGACCCCGACGGCATCCGGATCGAGCTCAATTTCGCGGAAGGGTGACCGGGCGCGGGTGCGCCCCAAGACCCCTGGATCGCCGCGTCAAGCCCGGCGATGACGAATCTGGTTTGCTGGAGGCAACGACAACGGAAACTAAATCTGCCCGTCCTCGATCTTCTTGCGCAGATACTTGGCATTCGCGCGCGGGCCCGCGAATTGCGGATGCACGACCAGCGCGCGTTCGAACGCATCGAGCGCCTGCTCGTCCTCGCCGAGTTCCATGTTGACGAGGCCGAGCCCGGCCAGCGCGCCGAAATGGTGCGGCTCGCGCACCAGCGTCTCGTCGATATCGGCGATCGACCCTTCGTAATCGCCCATCAGGAAACGCAAGGTCGCACGCCTGTTCCAGCCCTCGGCGAAATCCGGATCCTGTTCGATCACCGCATTAAAATCGGCGAGCGCGGTCGGAAAGTCGCCACTGTTCATTGCGACGTCCCCGTCGCGCAGCAGCGTCTCGATCTCGCCATTCTCATGCTCGTACCAGATTTGCCAGATCTGACGTTCGATCGTGTAGGCGGAAATCGGATCGGGGGCGCCGACAAGCTGATCGAAGTAAGTCGGCAGCCGCGGGTCGTCCTGAGCGGCCTGCAGGGTTGCAGCCCCGCCCAGCAGCAGAAGCGCCGCCAGCGCCGCAACCCGCATGCGGCTGGATTTTCGTCGGATGAAGCGTCCCATGGGCGTCATTATGGCGTGTTCGGCCGTCGCGCAAAGCCCCTTCCGGCCCCGGACACAGGTTCGTGCGGCAGGCCCGCTTGCCCAAGGTCTTGCCCGGCACCGGCGCTTGCGCCGATGCTGGCGCCCGACCCGACAGGAATGAGCGAGGCCTTATGAACCCGATCGATTGCTTTTCAGCGACTTATGCCGAGGCGCGGCAAAAATTCCTCGACGCGGTGAACGAGCAGAAGCTGCTTCTGACCACGCATCGGCACCCGCTGAAGGGCGCCCAGGGCGAGGAACTTGCGACCGATGTCGCCTGGGCCGGCTCGCTGCTGAACGAGCGCGTCCTGGTGGTCCAGTCGGCGACGCACGGCGTCGAGGGGTTTTGCGGCTCGGGGATCCAGACCGGCCTGCTCACGTCCGGTTTGTGGAAGGAGCGGCCCGAGGGCGTCACGGTGGTATTCGTCCACGCGGTCAATCCGCATGGGTTTTCCTGGCTGCGCCGGGTCAACGAAGACAATGTCGATCTCAACCGGAATTTCGTCGATCATTTCACCGCCGACTATCCCGACAATCCCGGCTATCGCGAATTGCGCGATCTGATCTGCCCCGCCGACTGGAGCGAGGCGGCGCAAGCGCATTCGCGCACGACGCTCGACGCCTGGGGCCGCGAGAAAGGGGCGATGGCGCTGCAATCCGCCATCACCAGCGGACAATGGTGGGACAAACAAGGTGTGTTCTATGGCGGGCGCACCCATACCTGGTCGAACAAGTTGCTCGGCACCGTCGCGCGCGGCCATGCCGCGGTCGCCAAACAGGTGGCGATGATCGATCTCCATACCGGGCTCGGCCCGTACGGCTATGGCGAGATCATCAACGGGCACAGCGCCGGCGAGATCGGCTATACGCGCGCCAAGGAATGGTACGGCGCCGAAACCACCAGCAACGAGGACGGCAATTCCGCCTCGGCCGTCGTGCATGGCGATACGGCCCACAACTACATCCACCATTGCCCGAATGCAGAGGTCACCTCGATCACGCTCGAGTATGGGACGCAGCCGCTCGATGCGGTGATAGATTCGGTGCGCGCCGACAACTGGCTGCATGCGCACGGCACGCTCGACAGCACGCAGGGCCGCACGATCAAGAAGCAGATCCGCGATGCCTTCTATCAGGAGCATGACGACTGGAAGACGATGGTGCATGAACGGGGCATGGACGTGTTTCGCCGCACCGTGACGGGGCTCGCGGGAACATGAGCAGAAGACTCGACGGCCGGATCGCAATCGTCGCCGGCGGCACCAAGGGCCTGGGTGCTGCAATCTCACGCCGCATCGCCGGCGAAGGCGCGAAGGTTCTGATCGCGGGGCGCGACGACGACGCGGGCAACGCATTGGCCAGGTCGATCGCGCAGGACGGCGGCAGCGCGAAATTCCAGCATGCCGACATGGCGGAGCCCGACGCGGGACCATCGCTGGTCGCGACGGCGCTGCGCGAATGGGGCCGCGTCGATATCCTTGCCTACAATGCCGGCATCTTCCCGCAATCGCCGCTGGCCGACATGACGATCGCCGAATGGGATCGCACGATGGCAGTCAATCTGCGCGGCGCGATGCTGGCGGTGCAGGCCTGCATTCCCGAGATGACGAAGAACCGCTATGGCCGGATCGTGCTGACCTCGTCGATCACCGGTCCGCGTGTCGCGGTCGCCGGCTGGACGCATTACGCCGCGAGCAAAGGCGGGCTCAACGGTTTCATGCGCGCGGCCGCGGTCGAACTCGGCCCGCTCGGCATCACGATCAACGCGATCGAACCCGGCAATATCTGGAACTCAAGCGGCCCCGACACGTTCTCACCGGCCCGCGCCGCGATCGTGCCCGCGGTCATTCCGCTCGGCCATATCGGCGAGCCGGACGATATCGGCTGGGCTGCGGTCTATCTCGCCAGCGACGAAGCGAAATACGTGACCGGACAGAGCCTGATCGTCGATGGCGGGCAGATCCTGCCGGAATGGCCGCTCGACGCACCGACGTGAGCGGCGGCGGGCGTGTGTCGATCATCGGTTGGCATGACCGCCAGCCATCCCTTCTCCCGCCAGTTTCGGCCCGCCGCCCGCCGCGGGCGCCATTGCGCTGATCGGCGCTGCATCCGTTAACGCGAACCGACAGGTTCGGAGCCGGTCCGCTGCGCCTTTGACGCTGCGCCGGAGCCTGACGATGGCGCTTACGCGCGGGCGCCTGAATTGTGTAGCGATCGTGCAAGTTAAGCACTACAAGGGGGTGTTCCTAGGAAGCCTGAGGGGCAAGCCGATGGCGCGCGGAACCGACAGCATATCCGGCGGCAAGAGAAAATCGGCCGTCAAGTCCGGGCGCAAGCCGACCGGCAAGCCGCCAGCCAGGAACCATCGAAGCCGGGAAGTGGACCGGTCCTTCCTCGAGACGGTGTGGCACGGGCGGCCGGCCGCAATATACGCACCCGGCGAGCATATCTTCCGGCAGGGCGATCCCGCCGATGCCGTCTTCTACATTTATGCCGGCAAGGTCGAGATCAAGGTCGTGTCGGACCAGGGCAAGGAAGGCGTGATCAGCATCCTGGAGCCGAGGGAATTTTTGGGCGAAGCATGTCTCGCCGGCCAGCCGCTGCATATGGCGAGCGCCATCGCGCGGGAAGAGTGTTCGATCGTCAAGACCAGCAAAAGCGAGATGATCCGCATGCTGCAGGACGATCCGGTCTTCTCGCAGAAGTTCATGAGTTTTCTTCTGACCCGGAACATCCAGATCGAGGAAGACCTGGTCGAACATCTGTTCAATTCCAGCGAAAAGCGCCTCGCGCGTTGTCTCCTGCTGCTCGCCCATTTCGGCAAGGATGCGAAACTGGAAACGGTCATTTCGCCGATCAATCAGGAAACGCTGGCCGCGCGGGTCGGCACGACGCGGTCCCGGATCAATTTTTTCATGAACAAATTCCGCAGGCTCGGTTTCATCGAGTATAATGGCCATCTCAAGGTTCATTCCTCGCTGCTCAATGTGATCGTGCGCGACTAGCAGCCCGCCCCCGAGGGGGGCCTTCCCTCCGGATCCATTCTCGAAAAAACTCTGTGCGGCAAAGACGGCGGCAATTCAGCAGCTCCCTGTGTGCAATCCGGGACTCCCGGCTGCGCGGCGAGCCACTAGGGTCGGATAGTCTCCAGAAGTACAAATTGCCTGTGGCAACGGATAATCCATCGGGAAAGAGGGATTGGAACAATGTCAAAAATCAAAATCCTGGGCGCAGTCCTGGCGGTCGCGTTACTGGCCAGTTGCGGACAGACGGATATCCAGCGGGCCAAGGTCATGCAGGGCACGGGCTCGGCATTCACCCAGGCGCTGACGGAGGAGTACCGCAGCACCGTGACGTCCGAAGCCGAGGAAATGTACGACTGGCCGGACGCCAATTACTTTGCAGACAAGGGCCTGCAGGCCGCCAAGGGCGAAGTCGTTCTGCCCGAGGAAATCGGCGACTGGTGGCAACCGCCCGAGGAATCGTTCTGGCGCGACTGGCAGCTCACGGATGAATGGGTCGCCGGCGGCAGCGTCGCGGAAATGACCGACGGCCGCGCCCGCCTCATGACCGTGCTGAACAACGGCGCGCGCGACCGGTATCCGGAGCTCGCCGCACGCGCGCAGGGCCGGTTCGATTGCTGGCTCGAGCAGCAGGAGGAGAATCATCAGATTGCCCACATCATCGCCTGTCGCGACGATTTCTGGGCGGCGCTCGAAGAACTCGAAGGCCTGATGGCACCGGAAGTGCCGATCGTCATACCGGAACCGATGGTGCCCGATATCTACATCGTGTATTTCGACTGGGATCGTTCGGATATCCGTCCGGACGCAGCCGCCGTCATCGCCGATGTCACGAACGCCGCGGCATCGCTCGGCAGCCCGCCCATCTCGGTCACGGGTCACACCGACCTGTCCGGTTCGGACGACTACAATGCGAGCCTCTCGCTGCGACGCGCGGACTCGGTCCGCAATGCCCTGATTTCCCAGGGCATCTCACCCGGCCAGATCACGACGGCGGGTCGTGGCGAAGCGGAACCGGCGGTACCGACCGCCGACGGTGTTCGCGAGCAGGCCAATCGTCGCGCGGAGATCATCATCCAGCAGTAAGTACGTCTGGATCCGACGACAGCGAAGCGGCGCCGGGAATTTCCCGGCGCCGTTTTTGCAGGTGCGACGTCGATGCGCCGGGGCCAGCGGCCCTGCAGCCAACGCCGGCACAGCCGGTGCCCTCCGCCAGCGAAATCTCCGGCTATCACCCCTTCACCGATGCTTCCCTTGGGCAATCCGGGGATGTGCAATCCGGGACTGCTGCCGTCGGCACGGGCCGCTATGAAAATGCGGGTCACAACCGAACGATCAGACGGCGAACGATCGGATGGCGAACGATCGGACGGCCGTCGTCGATGGAACGCTCCGCTTGCCAGTGCAACCGGCCGGGCATCGCCCCACCCGTGCTGATCGAGCGAATCGCTTTCATTCGACACGTCCTGATGCCGCCCCCGCGACACCGGGAACCGATGCAGAACCAGATTTGCCCGACCGTCCCCTGGCAGGGAGGCACCGGGTGCCGCCCTGAAGGAATCGAAGACCATGGGGCGGCGGAAAGGACAGCCACGATGTCAAAGAAACCAGCGAGAGGCGATGTCGGGAAGATCGTCGAGTCGATTGGCAACGGGCATTCGTTCAAGCAATACCAGCCGGGTCAGCACGTCTTCCGTCAGAGCGACCCCTGCGATGCGGTCTACTACCTCAAGACCGGAAGAATCCAGATAACGGCCATCTCCGATCAGGGCAAGGAAGGGGTCGTATCGGTCATAGAGGCCGAAGATTTCTTCGGCGAAGGTTGCCTTGCCGGCCAACCGCTGCACAGTGCGAATGGCACTGCAGTGGCCGACAGCACGGTCATGAGGATCGAGAAGGATACGATGGTGCGAATGTTGCAGGGCAACTCCAATTTCTCGCGGCTCTTCATGGGATTCCTGCTGTCGCGTAACATCCAGATCGAGGCATCGCTGGTCAAGCAGCTGTTCAATTCGAGCGAGATGCGCCTGGCGCGGGTTCTCCTGCAGCTTGCCGATTTCGGCAAGAACCCAAAGCTGGATGAGGTCGTTCCGCTCGCGAACCTCGAGATACTCGCCGAAAGCGTCGGTACGACCGTAGAACGCATCGATTTCTTCATGGACCGATTCCAGAAACTCGGATTCATCGAGCTGAACGGCGGCATGCGAGTCCATGCGTCGTTGCTCAGCGTGATCATCAACGAATAGGCCGGCGACCCGGTTTCACGCTGCCTGCCCAGAAAGCGCTTCGGCCGGCGCGCCACGGTTGCCGGCCGGGCGCATCACGAGCCGGACGATATCGGCCGGGCGGCGATTTACCTCGCCAGCGACGAGGCGAAATAGCCGCTCGACGCGCCGGAATGAGGTAGGGTGCTGAATGACAAGCAACGAAGACACAGAAGTCACTGAGACGTGAGTGGGCGTTGAGATCAACGCACGGCTCTAAAAAATTCGTCATGCCCGGGCTCGACCCGGGCATTCACGCCGCGATCAGTCGCGGCCGACCATGACAGGCCGATGCACCGGGCCATGTCTGACAAGCGGAATCCAGCCGTTCGGTGGATCGCCGGGTCAAGCATGTCCTCGCGCCAGCCTTCGGCCGGACCCGGGGGCCCGGCGATGACGGTCTTGTCGTGAGAATGCGTGCACCGGTCCCTGGCTTGGTTCCTGCCGCGACGCTTTATCTGGCTGCATTGCTGGCGACAGAAAGCGCCCTCGCCACCGACAACGCCATCGTCGAAATCAACCTCGGTGCCATCGGCTTCTCCGTGCCCGAAGACTGGATCGATCCGGGCTATCGAGAAGCGGCGCTCGGCGGCGCGATCGATACGATTCTCCTGATTCCGCCGGTCGATTCGATGGATGAGGTGAGCCACGGCGCGTTCAAGCCCGATGGCGTTGTTTCCATCGCGATCCTGTTGCGCGACGATCCGGCGCTTCACTGGCGCGCGCTCTATGTCGACGGGCGCATCGCATCGGCCGAAGAACGATTCGAAATCGCGACGGCGGAAGATATCACGCGCGCGTTCGATGAACTGCCCTTCGACCGGTTGTTCGGCGGTGCGTTTGCATCGTCGGGAAAATCGGCGAGCCGCGCGTTGCACTTCGTCGGCAGCATTCCAACGTCGGCACATGACACCGTCGCGGTCGCCGCGCGCATCGATGGCAGCACGCGGCTCTATTCGATCTCGCTGACGATCCGGGCCGATGATAAACCGATCGCAGCGATCATCACATTGCGCACGATGCGGCCCTTGAACGCCGGCGATTTCGCGCTCATTGGGGTTGCGATCGAAATCTTGAACAGCCGCGCCTTCTGATTCGCTGCTACGCGCAAAGTTGCTGGGGATCGGTGATCCGGAATCGAATACCGTCCGCCGCCATGTCTTTCATCTCGGTGCGGCGCGCCAGTGCCATGTCCTCGAACTTTTCGACCTCGATCTCGGTTTCTGCCTCGGTGATGAACAGGAAATCGGTGAAGGGTGCCACAATCGGATAGCAATCCAGCGCATGCCATGTGCCCTTGGCCAGCATGACGCCCTGCGAGCCATCGAGATGGAACGCACGCAGATCCGCAACCGACGGTCTTGTGGGACCGCGCCCAATGGGCGTTGCCGGCGCGACGATCAGCACGCCGCGGCTTCCCGCAAGCGGCACGCGGGTTTCGGTGACGGTGATATGCCGCTCCAACAGCGAGAACTCCTGCCCCGCCGCCGGCGCCTTGTAGTGATAGCGGACCACCTTCAGTTCCGGTGCGCCTTCGAGCGCGAAATCGAGCGTCCACGCATCGAGGCCCGGGCGACTCCAGGTCGTCGGACCGGGCAGCGGCGTGACGACCGTTCCATAGGGCCGAAAGGCTTCGACCGACAGTTTCTGAATGGGAATATCGAGGGTTTGGGTCATCACCGCTCCTGCCACGCTTTCTATCAGATACACGATTTAGTCGATCCACGGATGCGCGCCGCTCACACTTCCCGAACTGCCCGCGACCATCGCCACATGATGGCCAGACGCTACCACTCGATGCGGTGCCATCGCGAAGAGCAGCCCGCCCCGGGTTGTGCGAATCGGGGTTCGCGTCGTGGACGGGTCGGCGTTCGAAGGATCGACGAGATCGGCAACAATATCGCCGGGCTGCAATATCGCCCCGAGCGATTGGCGATAGACGACGATACCCGCACCCGAAGCGCGGAGGACGTCGATCGACTCCATCGGCGCAATTTGCGCGATTATTGCCGGCATCGGACCCGGATCGCCGCCAATCGCACCGCGCCGCTGCAGGAACCGGAACAGGTTCGCGGCATCCTCAGCGACGATTGCATCGTCCGTATCGGAATCGCCGCGCAGTTCGAGACCGGCGACGAAAGATGGCCGAACCGGAAATGCATCGGGATAGGCATCGCCCAGCGCATCCCAGGGGCTCGCGCAGGCTTCCTCGAACGTGCCGCCGCCGCTATCGGCGATCACAAGGGCCAACGGAGCCCCGAGTTGTGCCACCAGATCGCCGCCTTCCGGCCAGTTCGCATGCCAGACCAGCACGTGCAGCATCGCCGATCCCGCGCTGTGACAATCGATCACGATGTCCGCGTCGATCGCCAAGCCGAGCAGCGTGCTTTTCAGAAACTCGCTTTCGAACGAGGCGCGGCGCGCCGACAAAATCTCGCGCATCGCGGCGCGGGCGTGCGCGACGTTCTGCTCGGACCGTCCGAGCGCATCCGCCATCTTCGCAACCGCCGCATCGCCGATCAGCGGAATCTGCCGGTTGAAGTTGACGCCGCTGGTGAAATCGTAGCGGCCCGATTGATAGCCGTGAACGAACTGGCCCATGCCGATCGGGTTCGCCTCAGGAACGACGACGATCTCGCCGCGCACTTGCCCCGCTTTGTCGGCGTCGCGCAGCAGGGGGATGAGGTGATGGAGGATCAGCATCCCGGGCGCTTCGTTGGCGTGAAGCCCGCCCTGCAGATAGACCTTTGAATCCGCGCCAGCAGTGCCAAACCGATGAACGACGATCGAGCGTTCGGTGCCGCCGCCCGGGGACCAGAGGCCCACCCGATCGATTGCGTGCGTCACTCCGCCTCCGTTCGCTTCGCGCCATGCAACGGCCCCGCAGCGGTTTCCCGCCGCCGGGCGATCGCAAACGCAGGGTAGAAGGCTCGAGCGTTACTCGCCGGGCTCGATGCCGAGCTCGTTGCCAAAGATATAGTTGGTCGGGTGCTGCTGGAAACCCTTTACCCGCTTGTCCCAGGCCGTCAAAGCCGCGCGCCAGAGCGGCTGCACGATCGGCCCCTCTTCCTGCATGATCGTTTCGAGCTGGACCATGACCGCGCGCCGCGCCTCGACGTCGACCGTTGCTTCGGCTTCGGTCAGCAAGCGATCGAACTCGGGATTCGAATAACCCGATTCGTTCCATGGCACGTTCGAACGATAAGCGAGCGCGAGCACCATCACGCCGAGCGGGCGATGGGTCCACGACGTGAACCCAAACGGCACCTGGTCCCATACGTCCCAGTAAGCCGATGTCGGCATGACATTGATCTTGCAGCGGATACCCGCGTCTGCCCATTGCTGGGCCATCGCCTGCACTGTGATCTGCTCCCATTGCGGATCGTTGGCGCAGTTGATCTCGATGTCGATACCGTCAGGATGGCCGGCTTCGGCCAGCAACTGACGGGCCGCCTCGACATCGCGCTCCATGAACGGCAGCTCGGCATATTCGGGGTGGATCGGCGAGACATGGTGATGCTCGCCCGGCGCCCCGAGACCGGCATAGCCGACCTGGAGCATTTGCCGCGTATCGATGGCGAGCCGCAATGCCTTGCGGACGCGCGGATCGTCGAACGGCGCAACCGACTTCATGCGGGCGACGGCCGTCTGCGCGGTCGCCACCTGATAAAGCTGCACATGCGGAATCTGCTCGAGCGCGGTCAATTGCGTGACGTCGATCTGCCAGATCCCGTGCACCTGCTTGGAGGTGAGCGCAGTCATCTGGGCAAAGGATTCCTCGCCCAGATCAATGAATTCCAGCGTGTCGACAAAAGGCCCGTTGCCCCAATAGTCGCTACGCGCCTTCAGCACGGCCTTTTCGCGCACGGCATGCTCAACCAGTTCGAACGCACCGGTGCCGTTGGAGCCGGGGCCGAATGCGCCGCCCTCCTCCGGATCGAGGATATGGAGCGGATAATGGAAGAGATGCTCGGGAACGGCGAGCTGCGGCACGCGCAGGTTCAGCCGCACGGTATGATCGTCGATCTTCTCGATCGCGTTGGCATCCCAGAGCGCGGTGCCTTCGTCGTTCATCATGTAGCCCTGCATCAAGCCGATGACCGACGAGCCGGTGGCGGGATCGAGCGCGCGGGCGATGTTCCATATCACATCGTCGGCCACGAAAGGACGGCCGTTATGCCAGCTCACGTCCTGGCGCAGATGCAGATCCCAGGTTTTCAGATCCTCGCTCGGCGTCCAGCTTTCAAGCAGATGCGGACGCGTCAGATTGTCGGTGCCGGTCTGCGTCAGATATTCGCAGACATTGCGCGTGATGTTGGACTGAGGCGGGCCGCCGCCGCCGATGCCGTACGTCGCGGGATCGCTCACCGGATCGATCGGCATGCCGATTCGAATCGTGCCGCCGGTCGGAATGTCGTCGGCCGCCGCGCTGGCGATCGGTCCCTCGCCCGAGACCGCGCCGGCAAGCCCGTAGGCCGCGGTCGCGGAAACGCCAAGCAAGGTCGAGGTTCGCAGGAACTCGCGGCGGGTGATGTGGCCCTGTTCGAGCTTGTTGACCAGGGTTCCGAGATAACTGTGTTCGCGCTGTTCTTTCATGGCCGCTCCCCCGATGGCTTGTCTGCTGTTCCTTGCGAGTTCCCTGTGGCGCGCGCCGATGCGTGTCTGCTTCAGCGGTCAACCCGATGGGTCAGCATGCATGTTCTATATTATAGAACGAATACCTGCTAGTGTTCTTCATTACTGACCTTGCTTTTGGGCAGAGTCAATTCGTTCCTGCGTCGGCGGATCGATCGAAACGCACCGACGATCGATGCGTCGACACCATGTCGGGTGTATGAGCGAAGCGTGCGTTACCATCGCCGATTGCTGCTATGCTTCGTATCATCGACCGATAAGCGTAGCTCTCTGATGAGTGCGACCGAACGGTGAATTGGAGCATGCAGAACGGCACTCCGAAAATTCAGGCACTCGGTCGCGCGAACGCGATTCTCGAAGCCGTCGCGGCATCGCCAGCCGGCGAACTGACTTTGGTCGAGATCAGCCACGTCGTTCGACTGAAGAAAACCACCTGCTTCAATCTCGCGCGATCACTGACCGTACTCGGCTTCCTCGCTTTCGATCCGGCTACCAAAAAGTATCGGCTTGGGCTGCGCAATCTCGAGCTCGGCCGCAAGATGCAGAACCGGTTTCCGATCGACGCCGTCGCGAAGCCGCTGCTGCTGCGTCTCGTGCACGAGATCGGCGAGACGGTCAGCTTCGCGGTCCCGTACAGTTTCGAAGTGTTCATTTATGATAGTGTCGAGGGACGATTCTCCGTCCGTGCAAAGGGCTTCGCCGGGGGGCGGTACAAGTATCACAGCACGGCGAGCGGCCGTTCGATGCTCGCCTACTTTCCTGAATCTGTCCGCCAGGCGATCTACGAAGCCGAGCCGTTCGTATCGTTCACGTCCAATACGATCACCGACGTTCCGACTTTGGAGAAACAGCTCGTCGAGATCCGCAAACGCGGCTATGCGCTCGATCTTGAGGAGATGGAACTGGGAGAGCATTGCGTCGCCGTGCCGATGTTCGACGGGCTCGGCAGCGTCATCGGCGCGGTCAGCGTCTCGGGACCGGTGAGCCGGATGACCATTCAATACATGCGGAAGGTCGCTCGGCTGATCCGGCAGGAGGCCGACCGCGGGCCCGATCAGCCGGGACAGTCATCCCCGACCTCCGACCGCGATCTCGCCGCGCCTCTGAACTGAACCGGCCGCTTTATCCCAAACTGGTGAGCGTCGCCGGCTTCGGCCCGCCGGTCGCCCAGTCGAGCAGTTCGACCGTATGCACGACCGGCATGCCGACCGCGCGCTCAAGCTGCGCGATGCAGCCGATATTACCGGTCGCGAGGATGTCGGCGCCGGTCTTCGCGATGTTAGACGCCTTGCGTGCGCGCAGATCGTCGGCCAGATCCGATTGCAGGATATTGTAGGTGCCGGCCGAACCGCAGCAGAGATGACCGTCGGGAATCTCGCGAACCTCGAACCCGGCCTTTCGCAGCAAGTCGCGCGGCTCGCGATGGATCTTCTGCCCGTGCTGCATCGAACAGGCGGAATGATAGGCAACCGCGATGCCTTTTCTTTCGCGCGCACCGGAAGGCTCGCCGATGCCATGCGCCACCAGAAACTCGGTCACATCTTTCGCGAGCGCGGAGACACGGGCGGCCTTCGTTGCCCACAGGGGATCGGCGCGAAACATGAAGCCATAATCCTTGAGCGTGGTGCCGCAGCCTGAGGCATTGACCAGAATTGCATCGAGCCCGTTTTCATCGGCCTCACGCAGCCAGGCATCGATATTGGCCTTCGCCTGCGCGTGGCTTTCGCCCTGACGCCCCATATGATGCGCGAGCGAGCCACAGCAGGCGGCACCCGGCGCCTGCACGACTTCGATACCGTGCCGCGTGAGCAGCCGGATCGTCGCTTCGTTGATCGCGGGTTTGAGCGCCGGCTGCACGCAGCCTTCGAGCAGCGCAACGCGCGCGCGGCGCATTCCTTGCGCCGGAAAGACCTGCGCGCCTTCCATAGACGAGCGCGAGGCCGGCATCGCGGGAGCGAGAGCGAGCATCGCGCGCAGCCGACCGCCGACGAGAAACCGCAGCGGTCGCAGCAATGCTGCACCGAGCAAGGCTGCGCGAAAGCGGCCGGTGAAAGGCATCGTGTGTGCGAGTACGGCGCGCAGTGCGCGGTCGAGAAACGGCCGGCGCCGGGTCTTCTCGATATGCGCGCGGCCGATATCGACCAGATGCATGTAATGCACGCCCGAGGGGCAGGTTGTCATGCAGGCGAGACAGGAAAGGCAACGATCGATATGCGTCGTTGTCTCGGCGTCGGCCGCGCGATCCTCCTCGAGCATCGACTTCATCAGATAGATGCGACCGCGCGGTGAATCGAGTTCGTCGCCGAGCAAGAGATAGGTGGGACAGGTCGCGAGGCAGAAGCCGCAATGCACGCAGCTTCTGAGGATGCCGTTCGCCGCCTCGATATCCGGATCGGCGAGCTGCGCGAGGGTGAAGGAGGTTTGCACGGCCCTTCCCTAACCCATCCGCCCCGGATTGAGAATGAACTTGGGATCGAAAGCGGCCTTGATCGCGCGCGCGAGTTCGTCGGGCGCAACGAGGCCGGCCAACATCATACCAGGCGCCGCGTTGCGGATCGGCTGCACCACGCCGCCGGTTTCGGCGATCGCTGCCTGCGCGGCGGTCGCGAGCGCCGCGCCATTGAGGCCGGCGAGCCATACGGCACCGCCGCCCCAATCGAGATAGCCCTTGCATCCACAGAGCGCCTTCGTGCGCAGCAAAGCCCGCGCGCCGGATGCGGGCGGCACCGAGAGACGCAGGATCGTCGCAGCAGGATCGGGCAGCAAGGGTGCGACGTCGGCGATCTCGGTCCAGAATGCGGCCGAGCGCGTGCCGTGCAATTCTTCGTCGAGCGCGTTTGTCGCCTCGCGCATCAGCGCGCGCAGCCGCGTGCAGCGATCGGATGTGGATTCGGGTGCGCCCTCGAGCCGGATCGCGGTCACGCTCGCACCGGCACCGCGCACCAGATCGACGCCGCTCGCGCTGGCGATGTTGGCGGGCAGAAAGGCCGCGCCCGTGACCTCGAAGGGCATTTGCAGCGCCCTCACGAGCGCCGCGTTCGCCGCCTCCGCATCGAGCCCGTAGAGCAGCACGGTTCGCATCTTCTCGGCGCGCGGCAACACCTTGAGCGTGATCTCGGTCATCGCGGCCAGCGTGCCCATCGATCCCGCCATCAGCTTCGGCAGATCGTAACCGGTCACGTTCTTCATCACGCGGCCGCCCGACTTGAAGCTCTCGCCACGGCCGTTGACCGCGCGAAAGCCGAGAATATGATCGCGCGCCGCCCCGAAGCGCACGCGCCGCGGTCCCGTGAGGTTGCAGCCGATGGCGCCACCCAGCGTACCGGTCTTCGCGGGCATCCCGAACAACGGCCCCCAGTCGGGCGGCTCGAAGGCGAGCATCTGGTTCTGAGCGGCGAGCGCGGTTTCGATCTCGGCGATCGTCGTGCCTGGCAGCGCGCGCAGCACGAGTTCTTCCGGCTCGTAGAGCGTGATGCCGGTCATGGCCCGCGTCGACAATGTGTGCGCTGCCTGGACCGGCGATCCCAGGCGCCGCTTCGAGCCATTGCCGATCAGTTCGACCGGCGCCTCCTCGCTGAGCGCCCAGCGCAGGAATTCGACGATTTGTGGTTCGTTACCGGGTTCGACGTCGGTCATGGGCGAACCGCCGCTCAGAACCGCGGCAGGTCGGGAAAGGGCAGCTTGCCGCGATGCACATGCAGCCGGCCGAGCTCGGCGCAGCGATGCAGGATCGGGAACATCTTGCCCGGATTGAGCAACCCCTCGCTATCGAACGCACATTTGACGCGCTGCTGCTGGTTCAAATCGATCTCGTCGAACATCGTGCCCATCAGATCGCGTTTCTCGACGCCGACGCCATGCTCGCCGGTCAGCACGCCACCGACCTCGACGCAGAGCCGCAATATGTCGGCACCGAAATTCTCGGCGCGTTCGAGTTCGCCTTCGGCATTGGCGTCGTAGAGAATGAGCGGATGCAGATTGCCGTCGCCGGCATGAAACACATTGGCGACGCGCAGCCCGTATTTTTCCGACATCGTGCGCATCGCCGCCAGCACGCGCGGCAAGGCCGCACGCGGGATTGTGCCGTCCATGCAGTAGTAATCGGGCGAGATGCGCCCGACGGCGGGAAACGCGGCCTTGCGCCCGGCCCAGAAGGAAAGTCGCTCGGCTTCGTCGGCGCTGATTCGGCAATGCGCCACACCGTTCGCGCGCGCGATCGCCTCGATCCGTCCGATCAGCTCGGTGACTTCGGCCGCGGTGCCGTCGAGTTCGACGATCAGCAAAGCCTCGACATCGAGCGGATAGCCGGCATGAACGAAGTCCTCGGCCGCATGGATCGCCGGCCGGTCCATCATCTCCATGCCGCCGGGGATGATTCCGGCTGCGATGATCGCGCCGACGCAGGCGCCCGCCTGCTCGCTGGTCGGGAAACCCAGCAGCAGCGCGCGCGCCGTTTCCGGCGTGGGCGTCAGCCGCACCGTCACCTCGGTCACGACACCGAGCAACCCTTCGGACCCGTTGATGAGGCCGAGCAGATCGTAGCCGCCGGCATCGTAATGCTTGCCGCCGAAGCGCAGGATGCGGCCGTCGATCGTGACGAACTCGACGCCGAGCACGTTATTCACGGTCAAACCATACTTCAGGCAATGCACGCCGCCGGAGTTTTCCGCGACATTGCCGCCGATGGTGCAGGCGATCTGGCTCGACGGGTCGGGCGCGTAATGAAACCCGAGCGGCCGCACGGCATCCGAGATCGAAAGATTGGTCACACCCGGCTGCACCGTGGCGCAGCGATTGGCGAGATCGATATCGAGGATGCGGTTGAAGCGCGCCATGCCGAGCAGCAGCCCGTCCTCGAGCGGCAGCGCACCGCCCGAGAGCGAGGTGCCGGCGCCGCGTGGCACCACCTTGATGCGCTCGCCGTGGCAATAACGCAGCACGGCGGCAACCTCCTCCGTCGTACGCGGCAACGCAACGAGGAGCGGCATGGTGCGATAGGCGGTCAGCCCGTCGCTCTCATAGACCCGTCGCTCGCGCGCCTCGTGGATCACCGCATCGCCCGGCAGGATGCGCGCGAGATCGGCTGCGATCGCATCGCGGCGGTCAATCGTGGCGCGGTCCGGCAGGGGCATCTTCATGGGCGGTCTCCTGCCCGGCCGTCGAACTCAGAACTCGCCATCGGCCGTCTCGTCGTCGGCCAATCCGACCGGGCGCAGGCGCGACGAGTTCCATTGCTGGAACAGGGTAAAGCCGACGGCCAACAAGGTCGGTCCGAGAAAGATCCCGATGAAGCCGAAGGCGATCAGCCCTCCGATGACGCCGAGAAACACCAGCAGGATCGGCAGCCGGTTTTCGCGGCTGATCAGCCAGGGTTTGATGATGTTGTCGATGCTGCTGACGACCAGGAAGCCCCAGAGCGCCATGAAAATCGCCCAGCCGGTATCGCCGGTGTAGAAAAGCCAGAGTGCCGCAGGCGCCCAGATCAAGGGCGGCCCCATCGGCACCAGCGACAGCACGAAGGTGGCGAAGCCGAGCAGCAGGGCGCCCGGCACGCCGGCCATCCACAAACCGATGCCGGCGAGCAGGCCCTGCGCGAAGGCGGTGCCCATCACACCGTAGACCACACCCTTGATCGTCGAGCCGGCGACGTCGAGCAGATGCTGTGCGCGATCGCCGGCAACGCGGCGGATGCCCGAGTGCATCTGCGCCGCGACATGGCGGCCGTCGCGGTAGAAGAAGAAGCAGATCAGCACGCTCAACGTCAGTTCGATCGCGCCCTGCCCGATCCTGGCGCCGCTGGTCAGCGCCCAGTTGCGTGCCTGCAGCAGATAGGGTTCGGCCGCGATGCGGAAGCCGGTGTCACTGCTGGCGAGATCTGCCCAGTAATCGTGGAAGTCGCCGCCGACCAGCGGGACGTCGAGCAGCCAGATGGGCGGTTCCGGCAATCCCTCGTCCAGCAGGAGGCGCGCCACCTGGATGACCCCGCCGACATGATCGGCGAGCGAGGCGCCGAGAAAGATCAGCGGCACGACCAGCACCAGCGCAACCGCCAGCGTCATCAGCGTGGCGGCCAATGTGCTGCGGCCCGCGAGCCAGCCGAGCAATCGCGTGTAGATCGGCCAGGTCGAGAAACAGAGGATCAGCGCCCACAGGATGGACGACATGAACGGCAGCAGCACGACCAGGCAGCCGGCCGCGAGCAGCGCCAGCAACGCCAATCCGGCGATCAGTTCGAAACGCTCGGTCAGCTTCATCGACAGCCTTCAATTATGATCCGCGGGACCGTCGTCCCGACCGTGAACCCCTGCACGCTGTCGTTTCCGGTCGACCGGATTTCGTAAGACGTGCGCATTACCGCTCGACCGGTTCGAGCCGGTCCGCATTCTCGAATCGAGCCCGATAGTCTGCGATCTCGGCATTGTGGACACGACATTCCCCCAGCAACCATTCGCGAAACGGCGCGAGCTGCCGCTCGGCCCCGGCATCGCCCGGATAGATCAGAAAATAGGAGCCCGAATTCAGCGCGAGCGGGAACGGCCGTACCAGCCGGCCCGCCTTCAGATCGACATAGGCCAGACAATCGTCGCCCACGGCGACGCCCTCGCCAAGCACGGCGGCATCGAGGGCGAAGTTCGTGTCGTGATAGATCGTTCCGGATTTGCCGTCGACGCTGGCGCAACCGGCCGCCGCCAGCCACCGCTCCCACCAGTCCGTCGATGTTTCATGCAACAGAATACGGTTTGCCAGGTCGGCCGGCCGCCGCAACGGGTTCAATCCCTTCAGCATGGCCGGGATGCAGACCGGAAACGCGGTCACGTCCATCATGAAGTCCTGACGCAACGACGCGTCGTTCGCGCGACCGTAAAAGATGGCGGCGTCGATTTCCGGATGCGGCAAATTTGTCAGCGCCAGGGATGGATGAATTTCGACCTCGATATCCGGGCAGGCGGTTCGAAAGGCGCGCATGCGCGGAATGAGCCAGCGCACGGCAAGGCCGGGGTCGACCGCGAGCACGAGCGTGCGGCGCGACTTGCGGCGCGAGGCGCGACGGGTCGACCCGTCGATGATGTCGAAGGCTTCGCGGATCGATGCAAAATACGCCGCCCCCATCGGCGTCAGTTCCACCCGCCGGTTCAGGCGATCGAACATCCGGGCGCCGAGATCGGTTTCCAGCAACCGGATCTGACGACTGACGGCGGCTTCGGTCACATGCAGTTCACCGGCGGCAGCCTTGAAGCTGCCGTTTCTTGCTGCGGCCTCGAAGGCGCGCAGGGCTGTCAGGCTGGGCAGGATCCGTCGCATCGCCCGATCCGGTTAACCTCAGGTTAAGCGAATGATACGGGATAATCGTTTGGCGAGGTACCGGCTTGCTGGAACACTCGGTTTCGCGGGAACGCCGGTTTTGCGGCCCCGGGGAGACTCCATGGCGCACCAGTTCCTGACCGGAATCGTCGATCTCGCCGCCTACCCGATCGATCGGCTGGACCAGCCGGAAGGCCGCCAGGCGCTCGCGGCATGGCGCCGCAGTATCCGGGAGAACGGCGTGCTGGTGCTGCCGCAGTTCCTGACCCCGACCGCCATCGCATCGATCCTGCGCGAGGCCGAGGCGATGGCCGACGAATGTTACTACTGCGCGCACAGCCACAATCCTTATCTCGCTGCCAACGACGACAGCCTGCCGGCCGATCATCCGCGCAACGCCCTCAATGTCAGCGATGTCGGTTGTCTCGCCGACGACCTGATTCCTGCGTCGAGCCTGCTTCGCCACGTCTACAACGCATCCGAGGTTCGCGGCGCGATCGCGGCGATCCTCGGTTTCGATGCGCTCTACCCGTACGACGATCCGCTCGGCTCGCTGAACATCAACCTTCAGAACGCCGGCCAGCAGCTCAACTGGCACTACGACAATGCCGATTTCGTGACGACGATCCTGCTGCAGGATTCCGACGCCGGCGGCGCGTTCGAGTACTGCCCCGACCTGCGCCAGCCGACGGACGAGAATTACGATGCCGTCGGCCGCGTTCTCGCCGGCGAGCGCGCCGCCGTACGGTCACTCGATATTGCGCCGGGTGCGCTGGTCCTGTTCCGCGGCCGCTATTCGCTGCATCGCGTCACGCCGGTCGAGGGTACGCGGCCGCGCATCATCGCGATCCTGAGCTACGATACGAAACCCGGCGTCGTGCTGACCGAGTTCACCCGCAGGCTGTTCTACGGACGGGTGGCGTGAGCGCCGCCACGAAAATCGCAACGGCCCCCGATGCGCCGATCCTGAGCGGCGGCGACATCGCGGATTTCAGGGCCGACGGTGCGGTTCATCTGCCCGGGCTGTTCACCGAATGGGTCCATCTGCTGCGCGACGGCGTCGCCTATAACGAGGAGCATCCGAGCCGCTTCGGCAGCAACAGTCTCGGGCCGGAGGAAGCCGGGCGCTTCTTCGACGATTACTGCAACTGGCGACGCATTCCCGAATATCGCGCCTTCGTCGAAAACTCCTGCGCGGCAGCCGTTGCCGGACAGGCGACGGGTGCGTCGTTCGTGCGCATCTTTCACGAGCACGTGTTGATCAAGGAGCCGGGCACCGCCAAGCGGACGCCGTGGCATCACGACCTGCCCTATTACAACGTGCAGGGACGCAAGACAGCGAGCCTGTGGCTCGCGCTCGATCCTGTGCCGCTGGAAAGCTCGCTTGAATTCGTCGCCGGCTCGCATCGCTGGGAAACATTGTTCTATCCGCGGCGATTCATCGATTCGACCGACTATGATTATGCGGGCGACGGCTATCGCCCGGTCCCCGACATCGACGCCGATCGCGACAGCTATCGCATCCTCAGCTGGGCACTCGAGCCGGGCGATGCGGTGATGTTCGATTTCCGTACGCTGCACGGCGCCGCCGGCAACAGCCAGGCCACGCGGCGGCGCGGCTTCTCGACCCGCTGGGTCGGCGACGATGTGCGCTATGCCGTGCGGCCGGGCGAGACCTCGCCGCCCTACCACGATATCGGCCTTGCCGATGGCGACAAGCTGCCGGACGACCTGTTCCCGATCGTCTGGTTCGATCCCGAATACCGCCCGCCAAGCGCCTGAAGCGGATATCGGGGAATGCGACAGGCGACCGAAAATCTTGTCGACATCGCGACCTGTACCGCGACCCATCCCGGACGACGCGCAAGCAGCCTCTCTGCCGCCCGCAACGCACCGCCCACCCGGCCGACTGAACTGGAATCGCCGATCGATTTCGGCCGGCTGCGTCGCTATCGCCTTGCCCGTCTGCGCGAGCAGCTTGCCAGGCTGGATTACGGTGCCTGCGTCCTCTTCGATCCGATCAACATTCGCTATGCGACCGGCACCCGGAACATGCAGGTCTGGACCCAGCACAGCCCGGACCGGTACGCCTTTGTCGCTGCCGGCGGACCGGTCATCCTGTTCGACGGGTACTTCGCCGGCAAATCCGCACTGGTATCCGATACGGTGACGGAAGTCCGCCCCGCCACGACCTGGTACTACGAAGCGAAAGCCGACCGCGTCGCGGAAGCGGCGGCGCAATGGGCGGCCGAGATCGATGCGCTGATGCGCCGGCATTGCGGCGCCAACCGCCGTCTCGCGGTCGACCGGTTCTGGCCGGCGGGGATTGCGCCCGTGCATCGGCTCGGCATCCAACTGCACGACGCCCAGGAACCGATGGAGCGCGCCCGCTGCATCAAGTCCGCCGACGAGATCGGCTGCATGAGCGCCGCCATCTCGGTCTGCGAAGGCGGCATCGCCCGCATGCGCGAGGCGTTGCGCCCGGGAATCACCGAGAATGCCCTCTGGTCCCTGCTCGTCCAAGCCAATGCCGAGCATGGCGGCGAATGGATGGAGACGAGGCTGCTCACATCGGGCGGGCGGACCAATCCGTGGTACCAGGAGTGCGGCGACAAGCTCATCCGCGCCGGCGAACTGGTCGCATTCGATACCGATCTCGTGGGGCCCTTCGGATACTGTGTCGACATATCCCGCACGTTCCATTGCGGACCGGGGCGGCCGACCGACGGGCAGCGCGAACTTTATAGTCGCGCTTACGAACAGGTGCGGTTCAATATCGACCTGCTGCGGCCCGGCATGAGTTTTCGCGAGTTTGCGGAGAAATCCTGGATCGTTCCGGACGAGTTCCTGGCAAACCGCTACGTATGCCTTGCGCACGGCGTCGGGCTGGTCGACGAATACCCCGACATCGTGCACCCGCTCGACTGGGCGAATACGGGTTATGACGGTGTCTTCGAACCCAACATGACGATCTGCATCGAAAGTTATATCGGACACGAGAACGGCGACGAAGGCGTCAAGCTCGAGGAGCAGGTCCTGGTCACCGAGAACGGTGTCGAGCTCCTGTCGACATTTCCGTACGAAGACGAACTGCTTTCGTGAACAAGGACCCCAAACAGATGCTCGCTCAAGGGAGGTACCGATGAACAAGTCCATGAAACCGGAAGAACTCGTGCACCGTATCGTCAACCGCGAAATCGGCCGTCGCGATTTCAATCGCATCCTGGCAGGCGCCGGTCTTGCCAGCGTCGCGATGCCGCTGCTGTCGCACCGCAGCGCTGCCGCCGATGTGAACCTCACGGTCTACGACTGGACCGGTTATGAGGATCCCTCGCTCCATCCCGAGTTCTCCGCGAAATACGGCGCGGAACCCGAGTTCGCTTTGTTCGGCGACGAGGAGGAGGCGCTCACCAAAATGCGCGGCGGCTACAATGTCGACGTTTCGCATCCCTGCAGTGCCAACATCCAGCGCTGGCGCGATGCCGGCGTTATCCACCCGATCGACACGGCGCGCATTCCGCGCTGGAACAACATCCTGCCGCAGCTGCGGGGGATCAACGGCTTCGAGAAGGACGGCGAAGTATGGGCGATGCCGTGGGACTGGGGCTATTCGGTGATCGCCTACAATCCGGAGCTGCTGCCGAGCGACAATCCTGATTTCAACATGATGGTCGATCCGGCCGCGAAGGGCCGCGTGGCGATGAACAGCCAGTTCGACGTGGCCATCATGGTGGCCGGCGTGATCGGCGGATTCCCCGATCTCTTCAATCCGACCGAATCCGAGATCGAAAAATTGCCGGGCCTGTGGCGCCAGATGCTCGACAATTCGCGCATCCTGTGGACCGACAGATCCGAAGTCGAACAGGCGTTCGCTTCCGGCGAGGTCGCGATCGGCTATTTGTGGTCGGACTCGATCAATACGCTGCGCGGCCAGGGCATTCCGATCGAAGTCGTGCCGCCGAATCTCACCTGGGCATGCGGCTATGCGCTCAACACCGATGCGCCGGGTTCGGAAGACCAGGCTTATGAGTTTCTCGATGCGCTGCTCGATCCGGCCGCGGGCAAGGTTCTTATCGAATGGGGCTATGGCCATTCCAATCGCGAATCCTTCGACGTTGCGGATCCGGCAGCGGTTGCCGCGCTCGGCATGGGCGATATCGACGAGTTCTTCGCGAACGGGCGCTTCTTCGACGTGGTCAACCGGGACAATCGAGACCGGCTGATCGCGATGTGGAGCGAGGCACAGGCCGGACAATAGTCCGACCGCGGCCCGATTCATCTGCGGCCGCTCGACCCCAACAGGCGGCCGCAGATATCGCCCCATCGTCACGAACGCCCGGACGGACGCTCGTCGCGTCCGATCGGCGGTGCTGCGTGCCGATCTTCTTTCCCTTCCCCGACCAATCGCACGGAGCGCCTTCATGGGTTTCGATCTCGATTACTGGCTGCGGCGTTCGCCCTATTTCGACCTGACCTGCCGCGCCGGCGCGCGGCGCGTCTCGGTCGGCAACCACATGTACATTGCCAGCGGCTTCGCCGATCCGATCCAGGAATACTGGCATCTGGTCAACGGGGTCACGCTGTGGGACGTGGCCAACGAGCGACAGGTCGAAATCGTCGGACCGGATGCCGCGGCTTTCGTCGATCTGCTCTGTACGCGCGACATTGCCGCCTGCCCGGTCGGTTTCTGCCGCTATGTGCTGTTCACGAGCGTCGAAGGCGGGATCGTCAACGATCCGGTGATGCTCCGGTTCGAGCAAAACCGGTTCTGGTTCTCGACATCCGACAGCGACCTGCTGCTCTGGATCAAGGGTATGGCCGTGTTCGCCGGTTTCGATGTCACGGTTCGCGAACCGGATGTCGCGCCGATCCAGATCCAGGGTCCAAAATCGGGCGCCCTCGTCGGCGACCTGTTCGGCGAGCGGGGCCGCGAACTGCGTTACTACCAGCTTCTGGAAACGGAGCTCCGCGGCATGCCCGTCGTCCTGACCCGGACCGGCTGGAGCGGCGAGCTCGGTTACGAAATTTTTCTGCGCGACAGCGGCCAGGCAGAGACGTTGTGGAACCTCATCGTCGAGACCGGCCGGCCTTACGGTCTGGCGATCACCGGCCCTTCCGACATCCGCCGGGTCGAGGCCGGCATCCTGGGGCTCGGGCATTGCGGCGACATATCCCTCGCCGTCAATCCGTTCGAAGCCGGCCTCGATCGGCTGGTAGCCCTCGACAAGCCGGCCGACTTCGTCGGTAAGGCGGCACTTCGGCGGATTCGCGACGACGGCGTTGCACGGCGGCTGATCGGCATCGAGATCGACGGTGCGCCGCTGCCGGCGGGATCGTTTCGCGCGCGCTGGCCCGCGCGGCGCAACGACAAAAAGATCGGCGATGTCACCGTTGCACTCCATTCCCCGCGGCTCTCACGGAACATCGGTTATGCCATGCTGGAAGCCGGCGAAGCGCGGCCGGGCAACCGGATCGACGTTGACGTACCGACCGGCAATCGTGGCGCAACCGTCGCCGAGATGCCGTTCGTCCGGCGTCAGAAGGTCGTAGCCCCGGCAGCGTGAGCGCGTCGTCGCGAACGCGCAGCGCGCCGGTCAACGCCCGAACAGATTTCGTGCCGTTCGGATCGTTGCTTTCGATGGCGCCGCGGATCGCGCCGTACCGCCATCGGCTATATCCAGTAAGTCGGGCGACGAAATTTTTCCGCCGTACTTTTCCGCCCAGACATGCATCGCCTGCAATATGTCGCGCAGCGTGAGCCCGAGCGGCGTCAGCGTGTAGTCGACGCGCGGCGGAATCTCGCGGTAATCGTGCCGCGCGATCAGCCCCTGCTGCTCCATCTCGCGGAGCTGTTTCGCGAGCGTGCGATGCGTGATGCCGGTCAGTTCGCGCTGGAGCTGGTTGAACCGCTTGGTGCCCTCGAGGAGCTGGTGAATGATCATCACCTTCCAGCGGCCCGACAGGACGCCGAGCGTGGTTTCGACCGGGCAGGACACACTTTTCTTGGCCATTGGATTCCTGGCGATCGGGGCTCCGTCGCGGGCGATCGCTTACGGTATCCCGAAGGATCGTACTTGTCCGTTTAGCCTGTACACCTATTTTTAGACGATGCAACGGCATGAGACCATGTTTCATGCTCGATCCCTTGCGGCGCCTGAGGAGGGCCGCTCCATGACGACAGCCAGCAAGACCCGCACGAAAGAGACCGCAACATTGGCGACGGCGCCGCGCAGCAAGGCGGTCGCCCGCGTCTATCGCGCGCCGCCCGGCCACTGGGTCGGCGACGGATTCCCGGTGCGCAGCATGTTCTCGTACAACCGGCACGGCGCCGAGGTGAGCCCGTTTCTGTTGCTCGATTATGCCGGCCCGGCCGAGTTCCAGCCGGCATCGCAGCCGCGCGGCGTCGAGATGCATCCCCATCGCGGCTTCGAGACGGTCACGATCGTCTATCAGGGCGACGTCGAGCATCGCGACACAGCCGGCAATGAGGGCCGCATCGGCCCCGGCGACGTGCAGTGGATGACGGCGGCGAAGGGCATCCTGCATGAGGAGATGCACGGGCGCGACTTCACCGAGAAAGGCGGCACGCTCGAGATGGTGCAGCTCTGGGTCAATCTGCCCGCCAGGGACAAGATGACCGCACCGCGCTATCAGGAAATCGTCGATCGCACGATCCCGGCGGTTTCGCTCGATGACAAAGGCAGCATCGCGCGCATCATTGCCGGCGATTTCAACGGCACGAAGGGCCCGGCGAAGACCTTTACGCCGGTCAATCTCTGGGACCTTCGGTTTAAGGCCGGGAGCCGCACGACGCTGACACTGCCCGACGGGTTCACCGGCATCCTGCTGGTGCTGCGCGGCAGCGTTCGGGTCAATGACAGCGAGACGGTCGGCACTGCCGAACTCGCGCTGTTCGATCACGATGGCGAAGTCATCGAGCTGGCCGCATCGGAAGACGCGACATTGCTGATGATGAGCGGCGAACCGATCGACGAACCGATCGTCGGCTATGGTCCGTTCGTGATGAACACCGAAGACGAGATTCGCCAGGCGATCACCGACTTCAATGCCGGGCGGTTCTGAGTTGATACTGCTTCCCCTCCCCGCGCTGCGGTCGGTCGTGCCCGATCGCGACGCCGGAGAGAAGCGTAAGAGAAGGTAAGTTCACTACAGAGACGGCGAGAAAGCTGAAATCGGTTCGTGTGTTGACGATCGTTCCTGTGCCTCTAGTCTGTTCTCTGTGTATCTGTGGTGAACGAGTAAAGAACCCGGAACATGATTGCGACGCTCGGCCTCATCCTTCGACAAGCTCGGGATGAGGTGGGTTGGACAAATTCGGGAGACCTGCATGACGAAACTGGTCGGGATCTCCGGTAGCCTGCGCGCCGGGTCTTACAACAGCGCCCTCCTGCGGGCGGCGGTTGCGCTTGCGCCCGAGGGCGTCGAATTCACGATCGGCACGATCCGAGGCATTCCGGTCTATGACGGCGATGTCGAGACGAAGGATGGCATTCCGGCGACGGTCACCGCGCTCAAGAATCTGATCGCCGGCGCGGACGGCGTGCTGCTGGTGACGCCGGAATACAACAACTCGATCCCCGGCGCGTTCAAGAACGCGATCGACTGGACGACGCGCCCCTCTTCCGACATCGCACGCGTGTGGCGCGGCCGACCGGTTGCGACGATCGGGGCGTCACCGGGCAATTTCGGCACGATCCTCAGTCAGGATGCGTGGCTGCCGGTGCTGCGCACACTTGGCACCAAAGCCTGGTTCGGGGGGCGGCTGATGGTCTCGCGCGCCGAGGACGTGTTCGATGCCGACGGCAATCTCAACGACGATGCGTTGCGCGAGCGACTGCGCAAGTTCGTCGCCGGCTTTGCCGAGTTCGCGGGCGAGAACGCGGGCTGAGAGATCTTCAGAGGCCAAACGCAATCGCGCCCGGCAGGCCTTTCGGCCCCGGGCGCGGCGGTCACATAACGCGAAAGATCAACCCTGGCGCGTCTTGAAGCGCGGGTTCTTCTTGTTGATGACGTAGACACGACCCTTGCGCCGAACCACGACGCAATCCTTGTCGCGCGCTTTGGCCGATTTGAGCGAGTTTCTGACTTTCATGGCCGCGATTCCGGGTCGATTTCTGCTGGTTTTCGAAGGCCGCGGAACCTAGGCGACGGCCCCGCCCAAGTCAACAGGCCCCCGGCCGGTGCGATTTGGCGCTCGCCGGTGCCGCAAACAGGCGGATTCCCGGGCAAAACCTGCCCGATAGTGGGGCTTCCCCTTGGCGTCCCGCGCCGCGACAGGCTATAGCCCGCTTCATGCCCGACCAACCGGATTCCCGACCGGCCCGCCCAAGTCCCGCCGGCCCCACTTCCCTGCGCCCGCCGGCCGTCAGCTTGCGCGAGCATATCAACCGGACGGTCGCCTTGGCACCGGCGGTGATGCTGGCGCGGCTCGGGCTCGTCGTCATGATCACGGTCGATACCGCGATGGTCGGCCGCGCAGGCGGTGCCGAGCTCGCCGCCTATTCGATCTCGATGGTGCCGCAGATCATCATGGTGACGATCGGCGCCGCCATGTTGACCGGGACCGTGGTGCTGGCAGCACAAGCGGACGGTGCGGGCGAAGCGGTTCGCGGCGGCATCATCCTGCGCTACGCGCTGCTGATCGCGGCAGTCATGGGATCGCTGTTCGCGGCCTTGTTGACCCAGGGCGAACCGTTGTTGCTGGCGCTCGGCCAAAGCGCGGAACTCGCGGAATCGGGCGGACGCGTCATCGCCATGTGGGCGGTCGGCATGCCCGCTCTCACGCTCTTCATGGCTACAAGTTTTTTCCTCGAAGGATTGAGCCGACCGCGCGCCGGGATGATCGTGATGCTCGGCGCCAATCTGCTCAACGCGGCGCTCAACTGGCTGCTGGTTTACGGCAACGCAGGTCTGCCCGAAATGGGCGCCGCCGGGGCCGCACTCGCAACCTCGATCGCGCGCTGGGTCATGTTCTTTGCGATGGCCGCGTACATCTGGTTCGGCATCGATCATGCGCGCTACGGGCTTCGCCGCAGCCTGCATGGCGAATGGGCCACAGCCAAGCGATTGATCGCGCTCGGTGCGCCGTTTGGACTTGGCATCGGGCTCGAGACCACGGCGTTCGCGACGATCGCGACATTCGCCGGCTGGCTCGGTGCGATGCCGCTCGCCGCCTATCACACGGCGATCAATTTCAACGCCCTCATCTACATGCTCGCGCTCGGACTTTCGACCGCGACCGCGGTGCGCGTCGGCAATGCGATCGGCCGCAACGATCAGACCGGCATGCGTATCGCCGGCTGGGTCGGAACCGGCCTCGTGCTGGTGCCGATGGGTCTTGCCGCGTTGTTCGTGTTCCTCGTGCCGGAGGTCGTGGTCGGATTTTATACCAACGATCCGATGGTGGTGCCGTTCGCGCTGGCAGCACTCGCGGTCATCCCGGCCGTCTGCATCACCGACGGCGTGCAGGCCGTGTTGCTCGGTGCGGTGCGCGGCGCCGCCGACATATGGATTCCGAATGCGATTTATGCGGGGAGTTTCTGGATCATCGGCGTGCCGCTCGCCTGGTGGTGGGGCGTCGCGCATCAGGGCGGCGCACCGGCTCTGCTCTGGGCGGCCGCGGTCGGGTTGACGATCTCCGCCGTGTTGCTGGCCTGGCGCTTTCATGCACTAAGCCGGCGCCTGATCGCGCCGGCGTGAGCGGGTGAATTCGGTCAGCGCGCGGTCTGGCCCTCAGCAGACGTACCAACCGTCAGATACTGGCGTTGAATGGAAATCTGGTCCGCGAGATATCTGGCATCGTGCCAGACGCCCCAGATGAAGGACGATCCCCGCCGCGACAGCCACGGTAATCCCAGGAAATAGATCCCGGGCTCGGCCGAAACGCCGCGTTGATGCTTGGGCTTCCCTTTGTCGTCGAAGGCATCGACCTTCAGCCAGCTGTAATCGACGGCAAAGCCGGTGGCCCAGATGATCGACGTGATGCCGGCGTCCTTCAGATTCAATGCCAGAATGGGATCGGTCACGCAGCGCGGGTCCGGGAGAACCTTGCGGGCCTCGGGCTCCTCCGGCAGGTCCAAACCGTTGCGTTTAACAAAAGCATCGGCTTCGTTCAGGACCGACAAATAATTGGCGTCGCCTTTCGCCAGATTATGCGCAAGGTCCGGCGCGAAATTCAGCACACCGTCCTTGAACGATTGCGTCCGCCCGACGAGCGTCATGCCCTGTGCTGCCAAACGCCGGAAGTCGACCGTGTTGCCGCCATGCGCCCCGCTGACCGAGATCGTGACATGCTCCATCCCCGACCCGGGAGTCTGCGCATCCCATTTACCGAGGACGCCGAGCCACCAGCAGAAATCCCGGCCGCGATAGCTTCTTGGCGGCCGGTCATGCGGACCGACCGAGAGGTAAACACGCTTTCCCGCCCGCAAGAGTTCGTCCGCGATCTGCACGCCCGACGATCCCGCGCCGACGACCAGCACAGCGCCTTCCGGCAACTGGCCGGGATTGCGATAGGCGTTCGAATGGATCTGCATGACACCGGCATCGTCGGGAACGATCGCGGGCATGACAGGGCGCTGGAACGGTCCGGTTGCGGCAACGACGTAAGTCGCTTCGATCACGCCGTCGGACGTTTCGACGCGGAAGCCGGGACGCCCGACATTCCGTTGCACGCTCTTCACTTCGACCCCGCAGCGAATCGGGGCCGCGATTTTCTTCGCGTAGGCGACGAAATAGTCGGCCACGCTTTCCTTCAGCGCGAATTCATCGGGACCGGTATCCGAAAACTCCATCCCCGGAAACCGGTCATGCCAGGCGGGACCGTTGGCGACGAGCGAGTCCCATCGCCCGGTGCGCCAGCGTTCGGCAATGCGGGACCGCTCGAGAACCAGGTGAGGCACGCCGCATTTGCCGAGATGCTCGCTCATGGCAACGCCGGCCTGGCCGGCGCCGACGACGAGCGTCTCTATTTTTTCGATCGCCATGTCCGGATCCCTCTTCGGCACGTTCAGCAGGTCTGAAGCGGAGCCTATGGGATATGCCTGATAAGGAAAAATATTATATTTCTAAGCAGCGGTTAGGTTTTTCCTAATCAATGCGAGCCCGATCGGTATGAGCCAGCACTTGGCACGGGCGCCGGCGGGTACCCCGACGTCGCAGCGCGCGGATTTCAGCCCGATCAGCGCCCGATCTGAACGGATCCCAGAAAACGGATCAGCGCCGCGTTCACCGCGTCGGGCGCCTCGACCAGGATCGAGTGCCGGTAGTTCGGCAGCACCACCAGTTCCGAGTTCGGCATCGCCGCGTCGATCAGTTTGTTGAGGCGCGGATTGCTGCCGCCATCGTTCTCGCCGGTGAGAACGAGCGTGGGCGCCGTCACCTCGTGCAGCCAGGGGCCCATCTCGATACCGGCATAGATCCGGAAGACATTCATGAAGATTGCGGGATCGGTCGACAGCACCTGCTTCAGGCGGCGCTCGACGATGTCGGGGTTCGTCGCGATGAACGGGTCGGTGAACCAGCGCGCGGTCAGGGTCGGGAGGATCTGGGGAATCCCCTTCTCCTCCATTGCTTTCAGGACGCCCCAGACTTTGGCGCTGTCGTCGTCGGCGCGGAAGGCGGCGGTCGACAGCATCGCGAGACCGGCCACCCGTTCGGGATATCGGCGCGCGTAGGCGGGACCGATCATGCCGCCGAGCGAATGGCCGGCGAACTGCGCCCGCTCGATCCCCGTGCGCTCGCGCAGGCGCTCCAGATCGGCGACCAGCTCATCGAGCCCGAATTCGCCTTTCGGCAAGGGCGAGGTGCCGTGACCGCGCAGGTCATAGGAGACGACCGTGAACCGTTCGCGCAATTCGGGAACCATGAAGCGCCAGGCATCGCGCGCAGCCCCGATCCCGTGGATCAGGAACAAAGGTGGGCCTGAACCTTCGACGGTGTAGGCGCAGTCGATCGCGTCGGTCATGGCTTGGTGGGGATAGCCGGGCGACTAGCCGGGATACTTGTCGACGCCGAGTTCGCCGCCGAAACCCCAATCTTCCTTTTCGACATCCGAGACCACGATCCAGACCGCCTCGCGCTTGGCGCCGGTCGATTCTACCATGGCATCGGTCAGTGCCTTGACCATCTTGCGCTTCTGCTCGCGCGTCCGGCCCTTGAACATTTCGACACGAATGATCGGCATTACCGGATTCCCCTTCTCTACTTTATTCCGCCGCGATGGCCCGGCGGCGGGCCGAGAAATGCGGCATCAACTCTTCGGCAATCGCGCGCATATTGTCCATCGTTTCGTCGTTCGGCGCGCCGATATTCTGGTTCAGGATGATCTCGTCGACGCCCGCCTCGTGATAGATCGCGAGCTTGTCGATCATCTCGTCGCGGGTGCAGACGACCAGGTTTTCCTCGAGTTCCTCGATTGTCTGTTTGCGCGGCAGCGGCGCGATGGCACCGCCCGAAACAAGGCCGGGGCCGGTATAGACATTGTCGAAGCGCGAATAATAATCATAGGCCATCTGGATCCGGCGCTTCTTGTCCGCCTCGTTCCGGGCAAGCCAGGTGACGCGCGACAACGAAAGCGTGAGATGCGCGCCGGAATCGCCCATTTCGGCCTTGGCGCGATGGAACGAGTTCACCTGCCCGAACATCATCTCGCGGCTGCCCGACAGCGGCGTCGTCTGGATGTGGAAACCGCGTTTGGTGCAGGCGTAGATGCCGTCCGGCACCATCACGGCCATCATCAACTGGATGTCGCGGACGGGTCGCGGCATCACGGTGAGCGCATCGAAATTATAGTATTTTCCGGACCAGCTCACGTCCTTCTCGGCAAGCAGTTTCTGCAGCACGTCAAGAGACTCGTCGAACTTCTCGCGCGATTCTGAAATCGGCGATCCGAGGCGCTCCATCTCGACGGCAAAGGCACCGCGCCCGACGCCGAGGATCAGCCGGCCATTGGTGAGAATATCGGCCATCACGACTTCGCCCGCGTAGGTGCGCATGTCGTGCAGCGGCAGCACGACGACCGACGTCATCAGCTTCACATGCTTCGTGACGCAGGCGAGATGCACCGCCATCAGCAGCGGCGCCGGCGTCAGCAGCACGTTGATGAGGTGATGCTCCGGGATCGAAACCGACGCATAGCCGAGCGCATCCGCCAGCTTTGCCTGCTCGATCATGTCGGCATAGAGACGATCGCCGCCGTACTCGACGTCAGGGTAATAGGCGGAGATGAAGTGGTTGAATTCCATGACCGGTTCCTCGGTGCTTCGAAAGTCAGAGTGACGCCAAAACAACAATCTGTAAAACGAATTTAAATTGACATTTAATTCGAAAAGTTCGATTTATTTTCGATGAACATCGCGGCGATCCAGACCTTTCTGGCCGTGGTCCGGGCCGGCAATCTGAATAAAGCGGCCGAGCAGCTCAATGTCACCCAGTCGACGGTGACCGCGCGGCTCGATGCGCTGGACGAAACGCTCGGGCAAAGGCTGCTGGTGCGTTCGCGCAAGGGTGCCCATCTGACCAAGGCCGGTTTCGCCTTCGAGCGGCATGCCGAGCTTCTGCTGCAGACTTGGGAACAGGGTCGCAAGGCGGTCGGGCTGCCGAAGGGATTTCTCGGCATCGTCTCCCTCGCCTGTCAGTCCGAACTCTGGACCGGAATCGGCGAACAATGGGTCGATGTCGTTCAGGCCGCTCATCCGGAAATGGCGCTCGAAGTGTGGCCCGGCGAACCGGCCGAGATCCGGCGCTGGCTGTCGGCCCGTCTGGTCGATGCCGCCTTCACGCTCGAGCCCGTTACCGGCGACGGCGTGGCGAGCCGCGCAATAATGCGCGACCGCCTGGTGCAGGTGGCGACAATCGATCGCGATGTGCAGGCCTGGGATCAGGCTTACATCTACGTCGATCTCGGGCCGGCGTTCCGGCGCGGTCACCGGCTCGCCTGGCCCGGCGACGACACGCCGCGCATCACCTATGCCGACAGCAACTGGGCGCTCGAGCATCTGCTGCGCAAAGGCGGCTCCGCCTATCTGCCGTGGCGTCTCGCGGCGGCGCATGTCGAGGCCGGACGATTGTTTCCCGTTCGCGGCGCGGACGAATTCTCGCGGCCGGTCTATTTCAACTGGCGCGAAGCGAGTGCCGCCGGTCATGCCTGGTTGAGCGAAGCAATCGCCCCCGGCGCGGGCGATCGATCCGAAACGGGATCGAAAACGCGCGCACGGGAAACGCGCGCACGGAAGAACCACCGTACGCGCGCCCGACCGCAGAGTATGGAGTAAGCCCGATCAGCGGCGTCAGCTCACCTCGATCTCGAGTTCGGTGGGCTTGCTGTCGCGGTTGATCTCCCAGTCGTCGACGACGACGTCGAACGGACAGGACGATACAATGCAGATCGTGTCGATCAGGGATTCCAGAACGACATAGGCACCCGCTTTCACGTTGTTGCCCGGCGCTTCGATCGTGCCGTCCTGGCGCACATTCGTGTTGCAAAAGAAATTGACCGGCTGCGGGATCGTGCTGATCTCGTAGCCCTCGCGGCGCATCGCCGTCATCAGATTGTCCGAACAGCTCGCATGCGGTCCGGTGACGCCGATGAGCTCGTAGCGGAACTGGTCGCAGGCCGAGAGCAGCATGTCGTGTATGCCCTCCGCACCATCTTCGACGAATTTGACGATCGGCCGCCGGAACCGCGACAGGAACACATCGCCCGCCCGCGGGCGCAGCGAGCGGGTCAAATGCCAGGTGTGGGTCGGCGACAGCCACTCGGCGATGCTGTCGGCATTGTAGGCGAAGAAATCCGCGCCCTGACCGCCATGCGGCGTCGCAATCCGGAAATGCTGGCCTTTCTTCACATGGAAGGCGCGCCCTTCTTTCGCCGGCACGATCGCTTTCTGTTTCATTCCGTTTATTCCTCTCTCTATGGTCATTTCGGGTTATTGACGCGAGGGCGATCCCCGTTAACGAGGTGGCGGATAGCCGCCATCCTTGTCGTGATTCTCGGTGCCCGCGAGCGGCGGGTTGAAGATGCTGATGACGCGCATCGATTTCGTGGACCGGACGCGATGCCGGTCCTGCGGGTACACGACATAGATCGTGCCGGGCGAGAGGCGATGCGTCTTGCCGGTTGCGAAGTCTTCGACCGTACCCTCGCCCTCGAGAACCAGATTGGCCTCGATATGATGCTTGTAATGCAGGATGTTGTCGGTGCCGGCGGGAATCGTTACGTCCGAAACACTGAAGCCCGCCGCGTCGTCGCGCAGCAGATAGCGCACGACACTCACCGTCCCGTTCGCGACCTTCGTTGCCTTGTCGGTTCCTTCCAGCTCTTCCAGCCGTCTGACGATCATGACCGCATCCTCCCTTGGTTCCATTTCAGGCGCGAACTTTAGTCGCAGAACCTCCGCGCTGCCCAGTCGAAACGCAACCATTGCAGTCCGGGCGGCGACGGGTAGGATCGGCGCCATCCGGCCGCGGGCGCGACCGGGCAACGGGGGATTCGGGTTTGGTCGAGACGGCGGATTTCATCGTGATCGGCGCCGGCGTTTCCGGTGCAGCGGCGGCGGCCTATCTGGCGCCGCACGGTCGCGTTCTCCTGCTCGAGGCGGAAGACCAGCCGGGCTATCACGCGACCGGACGGTCGGCCGCGCTCTGGACGCCGCATTACGGCAACAAGCTGGTGCGCACGCTGATCGCCGGCAGTCGCGATTTTTTCCTCGAGCCGCCGGAGGGTTTCTGCGAGAACCCTTTGCTCGAACCGCGCGGCATGCTGACCTTCGCGGCGGAAGAGAATGTCGATGCGCTCGACCGGCAGCTTGCCGAAATGGGGCCCGGCCATCGCGTACAGCCGATGGAACCGGCTATCGCCTGCAAGACGGTGCCGATCCTGCGGCCCGAAGGCGTTGCCGCTGCGCTTTACGATCCCGACGTGCTGGCGATGGATGTGAACGCGATCCATCGCGGCTATCTGCGTACCGCATCGCGGCAGGGCGCGGCACCGCATTGCGAAGCACGCATCGTCTCGATCGCGCGCAACGGCAATGTCTGGCATGTCGCGAGCGACGCGGAAGCGTTCGAGGCGCCGGTGATCGTCAACGCGGCCGGCGCCTGGGCCGACGAGATCGCGATCATGGCCGGAGTGAAGCCGGTCGGGTTGCAGCCGATGCGCCGCACCGCCGTCATCGTCGACGGGCCGGACAAAGTCGATGTGCAAGGCTGGCCGGCCGTCGACGCCGCGAGCGACGAGGGCGAGCGCTATTTCAAGCCGGAAGCGGGCAAGCTGATGCTCTCACCCGGCGACGAGACTCCGGTCGATCCGCAGGATGCGCAGCCCGAGGATCTCGACGTCGCGATCGTGATCGACTGGTTCGAAACCGTGACGACGCTGAAGGTGCGCCAGGTGCGCCATCGCTGGGCGGGTTTGCGCAGCTTCGTCGCCGACCGGGCGCCGGTCGTCGGGTTCGACCCGTCGGTCGAGGGGTTCTTCTGGCTCGCCGGCCAGGGTGGTTACGGGATTATGCTGGCGCCGGTTCTGGGCCGGACCACGACCGCCCTGATCGCCGAGGGCACTCTGCCTGCGGATCTGCACGAGGCCGGGCTCGACCCGGCCGCCATCGCGCCGGGGCGCCTAAGGTAAGTATCGCCCCTCCCCCTATCCCCTCCCTCACGCCGTGGCCCGCCGCGGCAAGGGAGGGTGATTTTATGGAATCACAATCGCGCGACGTTCGGACGACCCCCGCGTTCCCACCGCCCCTTCGAGGGCCCGTTTCTTGCAGCTGGGGGGCGCCCGCTCCTATCATCCGCCGCGACCATCGGGAGACACGCATGACCATCCGCGCCAACGAACGCGTCAGCTATTTCAACGGCAAGATCATACCCGAGAGCGAGGTTCTGATCCCGTTCCGGGATCGCGGATTCATCCTCGGCGATGCCGTCTACGACACCGAGCGCACGTTCGGGCACAAGATCTTCCGGCTGAAGGAACATATCGACCGGCTCTATCGGTCGCTGCGCTATCTGCAGATCGATCCGGGCCTTACGCCGGCCGAGATGACGGCGATCACCGAAGAGGTGGTCGAGCGCAATCTGCATCTGATCGACCGCGACGAGGATTACTGGATCTCGCAGCGCATCTCGCGCGGCTATAACAAGGAAGGACGATGGGCCGGCGGCGAGTTCGTGCCGACCGTGATCGTCGAATGCGAGAACCTGCCGTTCAAGGCGCGCGCGCCGATGTTCCGTGACGGCATCGACGTGATCGTCGCATCCGGCCGGCGCACCGCGCCGGACATGCTGAGCCCGCGCGCGAAGACGCATAACTATCTCAACTTCGTGATGGCCGATCTCGAAATGCAGGGGCAACCCGGCCATCCCTGGGCGGTGCTGCTCGATGCGCAGGGCAATATCTCGGAAGGCATGGGCTGCAATTTCTTTATGGTGCGCGAAGGCATTTTGATGACGCCGCGCGAGCGCAACGTGCTGCCCGGCATCAGCCGCGCCGTGACGATGGAGCTGGCCGAGAAAATCGGCGTCCCGCTGCAGGAACGCGACATCGACATGTTCGATGCCTATACCGCCGAAGAAGCGTTCCTCACCTCGACGTCGCTCTGCATCTGCCCGGTCGGAACCATCAACCGCAATCCGGTCGCCGAAAAATCGATCCCCGGTCCGGTCACGCGGCGGCTGATGGAAGCCTATAGCGAATTGCTGGGTTTCGATTTTCACGCCCAGTATATGCGCCGGCTGGAGCGGCCGGCAGCCGCGGCGCGGTGACCGATCCGGCGCCGCACATCGTCTCGATCGAGAACGCCCTCTCGTTGCATCGGGCCGGCCGCCGCGATCAGGCGGAGGCCGCTTATCGCACCTTACTGGCCGCATCGCCCAATCTCGCCGATGGATGGCATTTCCTCGCTGTTCTCTTGCAGGAAACCGGCCGGCGCGACGAGGCGGTGGCCGCCGTTGCCGAAGCGATCGCGCTCGATGCGACCGATCCATTCTATCGCCTGACCGACGGCGCACTGGCGCTCGGTCAGGGACGGCTCGACGATGCCATCGCGTCGTTCCAAAAGGCACTCGCGCTCAAGCCGGGTTTCGCCGCAGCCGCGACCAATCTCGGGCTCGCCTTGCAGCGCGCCGGCAAACGCGATGAAGCCGAAGCTGCGCAGCGCCGCGCACTGTCGATCGAACCCGGCAGCACGCTCGCGCGCTACAATCTCGGGCAGTTGCAGCATCAGAACGGGCGTCTCGCCGAGGCGATCGCAACCTATGACATCGTGCTGCAATCCGACCCGCGCCATCTCGCGACGCATCTCAATCGGGCTTTGGCGCTGCGCCAGTGCGATCGCGTCGACGACGCTGTCGAAGCCTATCGCGCCGCGATCGATCTGGCACCCACCGGCGCCGACGGCTGGCTCGGACTCGGCCTCGCGCTCAAGGATGGAGGCGATCTCGACGGCGCCATCGATGCTTTCCGCGCCACGATCGCACAGGCACCCGATCGCGCCGAGGCGCATCTCAATCTCGGCCTTGCGCTCCTGACGCGCGGGCGCTTCGCCGAAGCCTGGCCGCATTACGCAAGGCGATGGCAAACGCCGCCGCTGCTACATCATCGCCGCCCGTTCACCGTGCCGGAATGGGACGGCAGCGCGCTCGGATCGCGCCGGCTGCTCATCCATGCCGAACAGGGACTCGGCGATACGATCCAGTTCGCGCAGCTTCTGCCGAAACTCGGCGTCGATCGCACGCAACTCATTCTCGAGATGCCGGCCTTGCTCATCCCGCTCATGCAACCGCTCGGCGCTCACGCGACTCTGGTCGCCCAAGGCACCACGCTGCCGCCGTTCGACTGCCATCTCGCGCTGATGGACCTGCCGCAGCGCCTCACCATCACCGAGGCGACGATCCCGAATTTGACCGGCCTCCTTGTGGCGGAACCGCAGCGTGTCGCGCGTTGGCAGGAAATTCTCGCGCGAGTGCCGGGCCGCCGGATCGCACTCTGCTGGCGCGGCGGCGACGACAATCCGGAGAACGACCGGCGTTCGATCCCGCCGGCTTTGCTGGCACCCCTCTTTGCGCTGCCCGGTTTCAGTTTCATCAGTCTGCAGAAGAACGCTGCATCGCCGCATCCATCCGTCATCGTGCCGGCGGAACCGTTCGATCCCAAGGGCGCCGCCTTTCTCGATAGCGCGGCGATCCTCTCATCGGTCGATCTTGCGATCACCGTCGATACGTCGCTTGCGCATCTCGCCGGCTCGCTCGGCTGTCGGACGATCACCTTGCTGCCGTTCGTCGCTGACTGGCGCTGGGGCGCCGACCGGTCGGACTGTGCCTGGTATCCGACGATGCGGCTCGTTCGTCAGAAAGCACCGGGCGATTGGGCTTCGGTCGTTCGAACCCTGGTCCCGGAGCTCGGGGCATGAGCAGCCACGCGATCCGTCTCGCGCAGGAGCATTTTCAGGCCGGTCGTCATGCCGAAGCACGCACCGCGTTGTACGAAGCGATGGACGAGGATCCCGGCAGCTTCGAAGCCAACTACCTGATGGGCATCGTGCTGTCATCGCTGGGCGACGCGCCCTCGGCGATCGAAGCATTGCGTCAGGCGGCCTCCATCGACGATGCACATGCCGAACTGCAGCGCAATCTCGGCGCGCTGCTGGGCGGACAAGGCAAGGCCGAACAGGCGCTGGCCTGCTTCCGCCGCGCCGCCGAACTCAATCCCGACGATGCGTCGAACCAGCTCTTTCTCGGCCAGGCGCTGCAACAGCTCGGCCGCCACGAGGATGCGATCGCCGCCCTCGACACGGCATTGACGTTGGCGCCCGCACGCCACGATGCGCGCTTCCGGCTTGCGATCAGCGAGGAAGCGCGCGGTAACCAGGAGGCCGCGATCGCGGCGCTGCGGCAGGTCATCGCACAACAGCCCGGTCACATCGATGCCGCGCTGCGGCTTGCCGATCTGATGTCGCGGCGCGGCGCGTTCGAGGAATCGGGCCGCATCCTGCAGGCCGCTCTTGCGCGCAAGCCGGATCATCCGGAAGCGCGGCGCCGGCTCGGCATGGTGCTGCGCCTTGCCGGCCGCAAGGCGGATGCGAACCGCGAATATCGTCGCGCGATCGAACTCAAGCCCGATCATGTCGACGCACAGATGGAACTGGGCGAGCTGCTGCTCGAACAACGCGATCCCGCCGGTGCCGTTGCCGCGTTCCGGCACGCGCTCGCCGCAAAGCCAGGATACGGGCCAGCCATTCACCGCCTCTATTTCGGCCTCGCCAGTTTCTGCGCCTGGGCCGAGATGGCGCCGATCGAAAAGACGATCGACCAGCTGACGGAACGGGCGATTGCGGCCGGAGAAACGCCGATCGAACCGCCGTTCCTCAATCTCATTCACAGCGAAGACGCGGCCCGGCATCGCGCGATCGCGGCTGCCTGGGGCCGCGCGCTCTCTCTGCCCGCAGCCAAGGCACCGCCAGCGAAACAGCCGCGCGCGATGACCGCCGACGGGCGCCTGCGCATCGGCTATCTCTCCTACGATTTCCGCAGCCACGCCGTGGCGCAGCTCACCTGCCGCCTGTTCGAGCTGCATGACCGCTCGACGTTCGCGATCAGCGCCTACAGCTATGGACCGGATGACGGCAGCGCGATGCGGAAACGCATCGAAGCCGGGGTCGATCGTTTCGTCGATATCGGCAATGACGATTACGACACGGCTGCTGCGCGGATAGCTACCGACGGGATCGATGTGCTGGTCGATCTGGGCGGCCATACGATGAACAGCCGCCTGCGCATCATGGCGTCGCGGCCGGCGCCGATTCAGGCGACGTTCCTCGGGTTCCCCGGCACCAGCGGCTGCCCGTTCATCGATTATCTGATCAGCGATGCGATCGTCACGCCGCCGGACCATGCCGAACATTACACGGAGGCTTTGTGCCTGCTGCCGGATACGTTCCAGCCGAACGACGACAAGCAGGCGATCGCCGGCCTGCCGGTGACGCGCCGCGACTATGGATTGCCGCTCGATGCGCCGGTCTTCTGCTCGTTCAACCGGCCGTACAAGATCGAACCCGTCATGTTCGACACCTGGATGCGGATTCTGTCAGCGCTGCCGGGATCGGCGTTGTGGCTGCATGACGGGCCCGAAGCGCTCAAGGACAATCTGCGGCGCGAAGCAGCGGCCCGCGGCGTTGCGGGCGAACGAATCGTGTTCGCCGACCGGCCGGACAAGCCGATGCATATGCGCCGGCTCGGGCTTGCCGATCTGGCGCTCGATACCCGCATCTATAACGGCCATACGACGACCAGCGATGCGCTCTGGGCGGGCGTACCGGTCGTCACGCTGCTGGGCGGTCATTTTGCCAGCCGCGTTTCGGCAAGCGCGCTGTCCGCACTCGGTCTCGATGAGCTCATTGCGCGCGATCTGGCCCAGTACGAGGCGCTGGCGATCCGTTTCGGCGGCGACATCGCCGCCAATGCGGCGCTGCGTCGGCGGTTGCAGGAGCGGCGACGCACGGCACCCTTGTTCGACACAGCGCGCTATACCCGCCATATCGAAGACGCCTATCGGCAGATGTCGGCGCGCTATCAAGCCGGCGGTTCGCCGACCGGCTTCGCGGTCGCGCCATGAACGCCGCCCCTCGCACGGTAAAACCGGGAGCGGTCGCGGCCCGCCTCGCTCACGCCGCGACCCTGCTGCAACAGGGCGACCATCGCGCCGCCATCGGGCAATGCGAATCCATCATCGACCAGGCACCCGACGCGGCGCAGGCCTGGGAACTGCTCGGCGTTGCTGCGGCCGCCGCCGGCGACCGCGTCAAGGCGATTGCCGCCTTTCGTCGGACCATCGAGTTGCGCCCGGGTTATGCACCGGCCTTGCTCAATCTCGGCGCAATGCTGGCCGGTGGCGGCGAAGTCGCGCCGGCGCTCGATTGTTTCCGCCATGCCCGCACGGCCGCACCGGACGATACGACCGCCTCTTTGTTTCTCGTCCGCGCGTTGCACCAGTCCGGCGATGCGCTAGCCGCCGCGCGCGAGGCCGAGGCGGCACTCACGACTCAGACCGGCAATGCGCCGCTCTGGGCTGCGTTGGCACAAGCGCGGGTCGCAAACGGCAACCATACGGGTGCGATCGAGGCCTTGCAGCATGGCGTCGCCATCGATCCGCCGGAGATCGGTTCGCTGCTGTTGCTCGCCCGGCTGCTGCATCGGAACCTTCGATTCGAAGCGGCGCGCACGATCGTGGACCGCGCGATCGCGCAGGGCCAGATGCCGGCCGCCGTTCAGGCGCTCGCCGCCGAGATCGCGAACGAACAAGGCCGGCCCGACGATGCGCTGCGCCATGCACGGCTCGCGGTCGAAGCCGGGGCCAATTCGCCCGATGCGCAGCGAGCGCTGGGTCTCGTTCTGCTCGGCCGCGGCGAGATCGATGAGGCCGCCGCGGCGTTCGAGACCGCTGTCAGGCTGGCGCCAAACCGCGCCGATCTGCTGGCCGCACTCGGCGATCTGCGAACGCGCAGCGGCAACAGTGAGGCGGCAATCGATGCCTTCCGGCGCGCACTTGCGGTGCAACCGGATCAGCCTGACGCACTGACGCGGCTCTATATCGCGTTGCGCGATGCCTGCCGCTGGGACGAAGCGGCTGCGCTGCGTCCGGCGATCGACCGGATCGTCGAGCGCGCGCTGACGGCCGACATTTGTCCGCCGGAAGCGCCGTTCGTCGATGTCGCGATCCATGAAGATCTCGCGCGCAATCTTGCCGTCGCACGCGGCTGGGCGACAGCAGTCGAGCGCCGCGTCGACGGGCTGCCGCGCCCGCGCCCGAAGACTGCTGCCGGCGATCGTCTCCGGATCGGCTATCTCTCCGACGATCTGCGCGATCATGCGGTGGGCCATCAGCTTGCCGGCCTGTTCGGGCGGCACGACCGCAACCGCTTCGCCGTGCATCTCTATACTTACGGACGCGACGACGGCAGCGAATGGCATCGCCGCGCAGTCGAAAGCGTCGATTGCCGCGTCGATATCGGAGCGCTCGGCGACACGGCGGCCGCGCAGCGCATCGCCGACGACGGCATCGCGATCCTGGTCGATCTCAAGGGCTTCACCCGCAATGCAAGGCTCGAGATCGCGGCATTGCGGCCGGCCCCGCTGCAGGCCACCTGGCTCGGGTTCCCGGGCAGCTGCGGCGCCGATTTCTTCGATTATGTGCTGACCGATCGCATCGTGACGCCACCCGCGATGCAGGAATTTTTTGCGGAGCGGCTCTGCTGTCTGCCGAACACATACCAGGTGAACGATGACCGGCTCGCTATTCCCGAGGCGCCGATCGCGCGGGCCGAGGCAGGGTTGCCCGACGATGCGTTCGTCTTCTGCTGCTTCAACAAGGCGTTCAAGATCGATGCGTCCTTGTTCGATCTCTGGCTGACGATCCTCGCCGCCGTGCCGGACGGTTGCCTCTGGCTCTGGGGCCGCAACCAGCGCGCCGAAACGGCAATGCGCGAGCGCGCCCGCGCGCAGGGCATCGATCCGGCGCGGCTCATCTTCGCCGGCAAGGTTACGCTGCCGCAGCATCTGCAGCGACTGCGCGCAGCCGATCTCGCGCTCGACAGCATGCCTTATAACGGCCATGCGACGACCAGCAACGCGCTCTGGGCCGGCGTGCCCGTCGTGACTGTGCTTGGCCGGCATTTCGCAAGCCGCGTCTCCGCAAGCCTGCTTACCGCCGCCGGCTTCTCCGAACTCGTGACCGCCGATCGCGACGCCTATCGCGATCGTGCCATCGAACTCGCGCGCGATCGGGCGGCGCTCGGCGCCCTGCGCGAAAAGCTCCACATGGCGCGCCACAGCGCACCGTTCTTCGATACCGGCCGATTCGTACGCAATCTGGAGCGCGCGTACGAAACCATGTGGGCGCGTCACCGAAGCGGTGAGCCGCCGGCCACGCTGACAATCGAGGAGGCATCGTGACCGCAGCCGACGACGCCCTGATCGCGGAGGCCGTCGCGTTGTTACAGGGCGGGCAGCACGCGGCCTGCTGGGCGCTGTGCCGGCCGCGTGTCGAGGATGGATCTGCGGATGCGATCCTCACCAACCTCGCCGGGATGGCACGCTACCATATCGGCGAGAAAGAAGGCGGCCTCGCGCTGATCGAGCACGCCGCCACCATGGCACCCGACAATCCGGGCATTCTCGGCAATCTCGGCAATGCGCGGCTCGGGCAGAACGATGTCGAGGGTGCCATCGGAGCGTATCGGCGCGCGATCGAATTGAGCGGCGACGATGCCGGAACCTTGCGCAATCTTGCCGCCGCACTCATTCGCACCGACCGGCATGGCGAACTTCGGTCCTGTCTCGAACGGCTCGCGAAACTTGCACCCAAGGATGCCTGGCCGCTGACGCGTCTTGCCGTGATCGCCGAAGCGGAGGACCGCATCGCCGAGGCGGTTGTGCTTTATCGCTCGGCCATCGCGCGAGATCCGAAATCGATCGATACGCGCAACCGGCTCGGCGTGCTGCTGGGGCGGCTCGACAAGGTATCCGAAGCGATCGACTGCTATCGGCATGTGCTCGAGCTCGATCCGGAGAACGGTGCCGCGCTGGCGCGCATCGTGCTCGAGCTCGAACGTGCCTGCATCTGGCCGGAGCTGGCGCCGCTGCGCGCGCGTCTCGTCGCAAAGAGCGATGCGGCCATCGCCGCCCACCGTCGATCCGACGAATTGCCGTTCGCGCAGTTGTCCTACGAAGAAGACCCTGCGCGCATCCAGGCGCTCGCGCGCAATGTGAGCGGCAGCATCGAAGGCCGCGCCGGAGCGAAACTGCCGCCATCGCCGGCCCCGGCCGATCCGGAGCACCTGTTGCGCATCGGCTATCTCTCGCATGATTTCCGTACCCACGCTGTCGGACAGCTTTCCTGGCGGCTCTTTCCGCTGCATGACCGTAATGCGTTCCATGTGACCGCCTACATGTCGGGGCCCGATGACGGCAGCGCCTTGCGGCAAACGATTGCCAAGGAAGCCGACCGGTTCCGCGATATCCGAACGATGTCGCATCGCAATGCCGCCGAACAGATTCGTGCCGACGGGATCGACATCCTGATCGACATGACCGGGCACACCGCCGGTTCGCGTCTCGATGTGGCCGCGCTGCGGCCGGCACCGATCCAGGTCTCGTGGCTTGGCTATCCCGGGACGACGGGCGCCTCGTTTATCGACTATCTGCTGGCCGATCCGACCGTACTGCCGCATGGCGAGGAAAAGTTTTACAGCGAGGCGGTGTGCCGCCTGCCGCATTCCTACCTGATGACCGACGATGAACAGCCGATCGCCGAGACAATGCCGACGCGCGCGTCGCAGCGACTGCCGGAAACCGGTTTCGTGTTCTGCTCGTTCAATAACATGCACAAGATCGAACCGGTCATGTTCGCGCTGTGGATGGACCTGTTGCGCGACGTGCCCGATTCCGTGCTGTGGCTGCATGCCTATAACGAACCGGCGGCGCGCCAGTTGCGCCGCGCGGCGCGCACGCACGGCATCGATCCTGATCGCCTCGTCTTCGCCGACCGGCCCGACAAGGCGGCGCATCTGGCGCGGGCGCAACTGGCCGATCTCGCGCTCGACACCCGGATCTACAACGGCCACACCACGACGATCGACATGCTCTGGGCGGGCGTACCGGTGGTGACGCTGCCAGGCAGCGTCTTCCAGGCACGGGTTTCCGCGAGCCTGCTCAAATCGATGAAGCTCCCCGAGCTGATTGCGCGCAATGCCGAAACCTACCGGGTGATCGCCCTCAAGCTGGCGCGCGACCCGGCGGCGCTGGCCTCATTGAAGGCACGGATTGCCGCCAACCGCGGCACGGCACCCTTGTTCGATACGGCGGGTTTCGTCCGCCATGTGGAGCAGGCCTATCGCGCGATCTGGCGGCGCGCCTGTACCGGCCAGCAGCCCGGCACAATCGATATTCCGACCCGATAGGACCGCCACCATGAACGAGAGCCTGGCGGAGGTCTATGAACGCGCGCGGCGCCACGCCAATGCCAGCGACTGGCAGGCGGCCGGTCGCGATGTCGAGACGCTTTTGACCTTTGGCGGGAACGATGCGGCGTCGATCAATCTCGCCACGATGATTCTCTTCCGCAGCGGTGCGGCGGATCGCGCCATCGGACTATTGCGCGCAGCCGTCGAGCGGATGCCGAACGACGCGTCGCTCGTCGGCAATCTGGCGAACGCGCTCTATGAAAGCGGCGCGCACCGGGAATCGCTCGAGTGGCATGCAAGCGCGGTTGCACTCGATGCGACGAACCCCGGGCTGCAGCTCAATCGCGCGATCGCGCTGCGCGGCGCGGGTGAGCGCGAGCAGGCGATCGAAGCGCTGC
>JAWXBK010000093.1:0-12319 GCA_034439975.1 Rhodospirillaceae bacterium
GACTTAAAATCCCTTGGCCCGAAAGGGCCGTGCCGGTTCGAGTCCGGCAGCGGGCACCACTAAAATCGAAGACGGGGAAGAGTGCGCCGCAGCCTCTAGGGTCGGGTGTCGCTTTTCTTTTTGCCGAACCGTGCGTTGAACGCGATCGAGACGCGCTCCTGCGCTTCTTCGTTCGGATAGACCCAGTGCAGCAGATAGGAGGGAAAAATCACCAGCTGCCCGGCTTCGGGTTGAAACATCAGTTTCGTCGCGAACAGGTCGCTCTCCCGGATGGTATGCATGTCGTTGCGCGATCGCGGGTCGATGAACTCGATCGATCCGCTGTGCTCGGCGTTCGTCCTGGGAACCTGGACGTAATAGGTGCCCGACCAGAGAAAGCCGGTATGACGGTGCGGCGAGTTATATCCGCCCTTCGGATTCATGTTGATCCAGCCATTGCAGAACAGCGTGGATTTGTCGAAATCGAAGGTCGGCGCGCCCTTGCGCGTGACGGCCAGCACGCATTCGCGGATGGCGTCGCACAAAGCCTTGAAGGATTCTTCTGGCCGCTGGAACAGGAGGGGGTCGCTGTGCCAGCCGTTCTGGTTCGAAACCGTGACGCCGTCGGAAACGGTGCGCCATGCCTGGCCGTCCCGCAACAGATCGGCGTTGAGCTGATCGCTGTCGGGTATCTTGAACCAGCAGATCGGCGACGCGAAACTCAGTGTCGCACTTATTTGTTCGATCTTTTTCAATGCGTGCCCCTGCAGAAACGGAACGACGGCGGGCCCGTGGCTCAGGCCCGATGGCGACGTTCGGAATCTGAGTTGATAGGCGGGTCGATGTCAACGTAGCCGCCAGCCGGCGCTGTCGCTTTGGGTATGCGCGGCGGCGCTGAAACCATAGACTGGTAGCGAACGGTGAATGTCACCGTAGCGGTAGGCCCCATGCACCGACCCGTCATCGCGATCTTGCTCGACGCCTGGGAGCCCGCCTGGATCGAGCGCTGGTTCGCCGAAGGTTACCTCCCGACATTGGCCCGGCTCCATGCCGAAAGCGCACGGGTACCGCTTCATGGCGTCCATCCCTTTACCGGCGAGTTGCCGACCCACGCGCTGCTGACGTCAACCTATCCAGCCAAAGCCGGATATTGGGGCGCCTTCGACTACGACCGGGCGCACTGCGCGCCGCTCTATGCGCGGGCCTACGACTATGGCGAGATCCGCAGCTTCTTCGACTACACGCCGGGGCTCGCCGTCTGTCAGTTCGACTTGCCGAAGGCCGGCCTTGCGCGTGTCGCTGCGGGCATCCAGGTGCTGAACTGGGGCGCGCACGGGTCGCTCAATCCGTCGATCTCGAATCCACCGGAGATCTTCGGCGAACTCGTTCGGAAATACGGTCTGCATCCGGCACTCGAACAGGATCACCTCGAACCCTGGCAGACGGCCGAGCTCGATCTTCTTTACGAGAAACTGCATGACGGCGTGCGCCTGCGCAGCGCGGTGCATCGCGACCTGTTGTCGCGTGAGGCGTGGGATCTCTTTCTCGCCTGTTACAGCGAGGTTCATTCCGCCGCGCACTGCTTCATGCATCTTGAGGATCTCGACTACACGCTGATCGGCGACGGACCGACCGGACATCGCATGCTGGCCCTGGCGCGCGCGGTCGACCGCTCGATCGCCGATCTTCTCGCGGCGGCCCCGCCCGATGCCAGTGTTGCGGTCTTCTCGATACACGGCATGGTGCGCAACGGCTGGGACATCGACACGATGTACATTCTGCCCGAGCTGTTGCATCGGATCGCGTTTCCCGCGCGCGTCCGCCATACGACCGGCGCGCTGCCGCCTCCAAGCGCGGGTGCGTGGTACTGGGCCGATCAGGTCTGGGACGCGACCTTCGATATCGGGCGGCCGAAACCGGCGATGTCGGAGGGCATCAACTGGGTGCCCGCCGCCTGGTATGCACCGGACTGGCCGCAGATGGATGTGTTCGCGCTGCCGGGATTGGACGAGGGCATGGTGCGGCTCAATGTACAGGGCCGCGATCCGTTCGGTCGCGTTGCGCCGGCCGACTACGAAACGCGGCTGGCGGATGTCGCGCGCGCGATTGCCGGCCTGCGCGATGCGCGTTCGGGCAGGCCTTTGGTCAATCGCTTCTTCCGGACGCGCCGAGATCCGCTCGCAGACGGTCCGGATCTGCCGCCCGCCGATCTGATCGTGGAATGGAAAGAGGAACCGTGCGACGTCGCCGACAGTCCGCTCGTGGGCCGGATCGGGCCGGTGCCATTACGACGAACCGGCGGACATTCGCGAAACGGATTTGCCTGGTTTCGTGATCCGCGTATGCCGGCCGGCGATCGCGCAGCGGCAACGCCCTACGATGTCGGACCGACGCTGCTGGAAATGACAGGGGCTGCGTCGCCCGCGCATTTCGACGGCCGATCGCTGCTGCGCGCGACATCGGTGTCTCCGGATCGTCCGCCGGATCGTTCCATGTTCGCCGTGTTCGATCCGGACGCAGTTCCGCATCGCGCCGGGGGGCTGCGCTGATCGATGGTTCGCCGAAAAATCTCGCCGAACGCGTTGCCCGATGTGAAGCGCGAAACCCGCGCTAGCGGCGACGCGAGGAGGGATGCGAATGCGCGGATTCGCCGGCCCGCCAAGCCGAAGTCGACTTGCAGCGCGGGCAGATCCGATGACCCGCCCACGTGCTCTCGAACTCGCTCGAGCAGCGCAGGCAGTGGCGCTTTTTGACGGATTCTGTGACAGTTTCCGTCGGCGTGTCGTCAACCAGAATGTTCTCCATGAACGCTAATATGGCGCTAAACGGGGCGAATTACCAGCCGGGACGAACGCTGTGCCGATCCGGTCTGGCCTGGAAAAATGGTGCAAAAAACGACGAAACTCGGGCAGAAATCGAGGAATCCGATCGATTCCGGCGTCGGGCTCAAAGCTGTCCTGCGCCAAGCGCCAATCGTCGCAGCCAAGAGGGCGGGGTAACGAATGAGTTATCGAGCAGGTCGAGCCTTTCCATTTATTACCGCCGGGGTGATCGCCCTTGGGATTGCCCTGGCCGGGCCGATCCTTGTCCGGGCAGACGAGGTCGCCGCGCCCAAGGGGGCGGTCATCGTGACCGTGATCGATGCGATCGGATCGACCAACCGGCCACCCTTCGACGCCTTCGAAGACGCGTTCATCGGGTATCACGAATACCGCTTCGAGAAAGCGCTGGAACTCGACCGGGCAATGCTCGAGGCACTCGGCATGCAGGAAGCGACGATCGATTATGCCGGCTGGCCGGGCCCGATCCGCTTCGAGGGTCCGCTGTTGCGCGACGTTCTCGACCAGGCGGGCGCCACGGGCGATACGATTACGCTGGTCGCGCTCGATGGCTATGCCGAGCGGATCGAGCGTGCCGAACTCGACGACCAGGATTGGATTCTTGCGATCCGCGGCGACGGACGAGATCTCGGGATCGGGCAGCACGGACCGGCCTGGCTGGTATACCAGCGCCGCGACGGCGCGACCGCCACGGCCGAGGACGAGGCGCGCTGGCCTTGGGCTGTTTTCCTGATCGCCGTAGAATGAGCTAACATACTGAAATTGCATATGTATACCAAAGGTTCATCATATCGACAGTCATACTTGAGTATGCAATAGTCGGTGACCCTGCCGGCGACGGTCGGGTCGGTTGCTCTGGCCCTTTAGCTCCAACTATGGTCCCAGACACCGCAGGGGCGCGCCGAGGCGCATCATGCCCCCGGCGCGCCCCGCCTTCTTCCGGCGGGCGCGGATGGGCCGGGGCCTTCCAGCAGTTCCGATCCAACCATTCCAATACTGTATGGTGATGCGCGTTCGCGTGAGGCGGATGCGCGTGACGCATGCGGCGTTCGGGGCTCAGGGGATCGGGCGCGACCGGGATGGCAGGTCAATCGACGAAAACCGTTCGTCCGGTCGCCGTGTTCGGCGGTGCCGGCAGCGGCGCGTACGCGGCGATGATTCTGCGCCGCATCGAAGCACGCGGCGGCGATCAGCGTTTCCTCGGGCTGCTCAACGATATTGTTGCGCCGGGCACGAATATCGGCAGCAACCCGGTGCTTGGTCCGTTTTCCGCCTGGCGCACACTGCCGGACGAGACCGCTTTCCTTGCCCCGCTGCACAAGGTGAAAGAAGCGCCCACGCGTGCTGCGCTGATCGAAGCGCTTGGCATTCCTGACGCGCGCTGGGCGCATATCATCGATCCCGACGCGATCGTCGCGCCGGATACCGTCTTCGGGCCCGGCTGCTTTCTTGCACCGCATTCGATCGTGATGCCGGCGGTCCGGTTCGGCCGCCATGTCGTCGTACGGCAAGGGGCGACGGTCGCGCATGACAGCCGGATCGGCGATTTCTGCATGATCGGGGTCGGCGTCTGTGTTGCGGGCTATACGCAGATCGAAACCGGCGCCCATCTCTGTCCCGGCGCGCTGATCCGCGAGGAACTGCGGATCGGGCGCTATTGTGTCGTCGGGATGGGTGCCGTGGTCGTGCGGGATGTACCCGATTTTGCGATCGTTGCCGGGAACCCGGCGCGCGTCATCGGCGAAATCCCGCGGCCGGAGGGAATGCCATGAGCCGGGTTTCGGCGGGCGAGCAGAACGCGGGGGCGCTCGATTTTGAGGCACTGGACCGCGACGGCTACGCCATTCTGCCCGGCCTGGTAGGCGCCGACGATCTCGCGCGTTTCGAGCATGACATCGCGCTGCTGGGCGCGCGTTTCGCCACACGACACGGGGTCGATCCCCAAGGCGGCGAACCGTTGACGGCGGCTCTGCGCGCGGCCGGTCGCCATCGCAGCATGATGTTCGATCATATCAAGCGGCTCTATGTGATCGAACGGTTGGCCGGCGACATCGGACGGCAGCTCGAGGCGTTGGGATTGTTCCGGCACGCTGCGATCGAAGTGCCGATCCTGTGGCCGACGCTGCGCGCCGATCTGCCCGGCGAGGATCTCTACAGCTTCCCGCTGCACCAGGACTATGCGACCACGCGTTGCCGCACCGCCTGGCGACTATGGGTTCCACTGCGCGACGTGGACGAACATTTCGGCACATTGCGGATTGCGGTCGGCAGCCATCGCGGCGGTCCCTATAGCTACGTGACCGAAAACACCGACTACCCGCATATCGACGATGCCGAACTCGCCCGGCTCGGTTTCGAACTGCGTTCGTTCGCACTGGCGGCCGGGGATGCGGTCCTGTTCGATCCGCGGTTGATCCACGGTTCGGTGACGAACCGGTCTGCCCGTACCAAATACGTGATGCTGCTGCATTTGCAGGATATGGCGACCTTCGTCGATCCCGGCGATCCCGACGATCCGCTGCAGCCGTTTCTGGCGCTCACCGAGATCCACACGAAAGTGAACCGGCGCGGGCGCTGAAATGCGTCGCGCGGCGTTTGCTCAGTCCAATGCGGCGGCGACGGCGGCGACGATGCGATCGGTGTCTTCGATGTCCAGATCGGGATAGATCGGCAAACGCAGCAGCCGTGCCGCCTGACGCTCGGTAACGGGCAACGGCGCCGGCGCGCGACCGTAGCGGCGGCCCGCTTTGCTCTCGTGGAGCGGCACATAATGAAAGACCGCCCGGATGCCGCGCTCGCCGAGGAAACGAATGATGCGATCGCGGTCGGCTGCGTCTTCCGCCAGCAGATAGTAGATATGCGCGTTGTGTCCGCAGTCCGCCGGCACGACCGGCCGGCGCAGGCGGCCCGCTTGTTCGAGCGGTTCGAATGAAGCGTGATAGCGCTGCCAGACATTTTGTCGGCGTGCGGTGATCGACGCCATGGCTTCGATCTGCGCCAGCAGCATCGCCGCGACGAGTTCGCTCGCAAGATAGGACGAACCGAGTTCGGTCCATTCGTAGCGGCCGATTTCGCCGCGGCCAAATCGAAGCCGCGTGGTGCCTTTCTCCCATACGATCTCCGCCCGATCGATCCAGGCGGGATCGTTGATCAGCAGCGCCCCCGCCTCGCCGGCGGAGAGATTCTTGGTCTGATGGAAACTGAACGCGCCCATGCGGCCGAGCCCGCCAAGCGGCCGGCCCTGCCATGTCGCACCGATCGCATGCGCGGCATCCTCGACGATGTCGAGCCGGTGTCGTTCGGCGATCGCCTGCATCCTGTCCATCGCGCAGGCGACACCGGCATAGTGAACCGGCAGAAGCGCGCGGGTGCGCGGCGTAATCGCCGCCTCGATCTTCTCTTCGTCGAGGTTGAGCGTATCCTCGCGAATGTCGACAAAGACCGGCACGCCGCCGCGCAGCGCGACCGCATTCGCGGTCGAGGCAAAGGTGAATGACGGCATGATGACCTCGTCGCCCGGTTCAAGACCGAGAACAAGGAATGCCATTTCCAGCGCATGGGTACCCGACCCCGTGACCAGCGCCAGATTGGCACCGGTCAGTTCGCGCAACAGCGCGGCGCAGCGTTGCCCGAAGGTGCCATTGCCCGCGAGCTGGCCACTCTGCAGCGCTTCGGCGATGTAGCGGATCTCGTCGCCGGTCAGCGATGGCCGCGTGAAGGAGATTGGTTTTTCGGCCATGGGATAACTACGCGGTTCCGTCGACCAGGCGGCGGTAATAGGGATAGGTGAGTTTCGCGCCGCGAAGGATGTTGCCCTGGACTGTCGCGATATCGTGCGCCTGCCCCTTGGTGTTCGCTGTCATGTGCATCAGCAGTATCTTCTCGTGTGGCGGCCCGGGCTCGACATAGGAGCGGCGCAGCTCGTCCCAGGCAGGCAAGGCGAGATGGCATTGCCAGTTGCACAAGGCCGGCATCAACACGGCCGCCATGCCGTCATGGTAGATCATCCGGGTGAGGATCGCCTGGCCGGAGCCGAACCATTGAGCCTTGCGCGCGATTGCATCGGCCCAGATTTCGCCCCAGCGCGCCCAATGCGGTGCCTCGCGCGGCAGAGAGAAGATGCCGCCATTGAGATGCGGCACCGCCATCAGCTCGTCGGCGACGGCGTTACCGAACACCTCGCGGTAGCGATCATGGCGGATTTTCAGGGCGCGGTCGTCATGCCGGTAGGCGCGATCGTCCTGCGGCGCGATGCCCAGGCAGCCCTGCGCCGCGGCCTCGATGTAAAGCTCGAACCCGCGACGATCCTGCACCCAGACATCGACATCCGAATAGAGATAGATGTCGTAGCCCGGAAACAGATCCGGCAGATACGGGCGCACCAGCGAGGGAAGGGGATGACGGTCTTTCTCGACCGGAACCAGTGCCCCCATCGGTGAGCGGGCGGGGACAATATGTGTCGCGACTTTCGCGAGCGATTCTTTCTGTGGCGCGGTGAAGTCGATATCGAAAATGCCGAGATCCAGGATCTCAGGACAACCGGCATCGACAAACGAGCGCAGGAACATGCGCAACAGGTAGAAATATCGCTGGTCGCAACCGGTGACCAGAATGGCGCGGGCGGGCACGGGCGGTCTCGTCGGGCCGTGGACGGGCGGCGCACTGTGACGCGAAACGCCGTGATCATGCAATCGAGCGCGAACCGATCAGGGCCGGGGTCGGGGTCCGGCCGCCTTTGACGCGGTATGGCGGATTTCCTGCTGGACGAAACCGCTGAGCGCATTAGGCTGTCGCAGAACCGATCCGGGAGAACCGAACCGACGATGGATGCGAAGGGCCTTCTGCTGCTGCGCAACGCGGCGCTGGTCGATGCTAATGCGCGCGAGCGACGCACCGGCATCGACGTGCTGATCGAGGACGACACGATCCGCGAAGTCAGCGATCGGCCGATCCGTTCGGTCGGCGCAAGCATAATCGATCTGGGCGGCCGCACCCTGATGCCCGGCCTGATCGACGCCCATGTTCATGTCATCGGCGTCACGACAGATCTGGCGGCGCTCGCCCGCATCCCGCCCTATCTCGTTGCCGCGCAGGCGAAAGGCATTCTGGAAAGCATGCTGGCGCGCGGCTTCACGACTGCCCGCGATGCCGGTGGCGCGGAATGGAGCATCGCCGAAGCGGTTCGGCGCGGTTATTTTCGCGGGCCGCGCCTTCATGTGGCCGGCCTCGCGCTGGCCCAGACCGGCGGGCAGGGGGATGTGCGCACGCGCGTGGAAGACAGTTTCGGTTGTCCCTGCTGCAACGCCATGCGTTCGCTCTGCCGCGTGGTCGACGGCGTCGACGAGGTGCGCAAGGCCGTGCGCGACGAGCTGCGTAAGGGCGCCGACCAGATCAAGGTGATGGCGTCGGGTGGCATGGTCTCGCGCGTGCCGATCCATCAGGCGCATTACGCGGTCTCCGAGCTGGAGGCGATGGTCGAGGAGGCCACCGCCGCCGGCACCTATGTGATGGCGCATGCCTACGAATCCTACGCGATCCGGCGCTGCGTCGAAGCCGGCGTGCACTCGATCGAGCATGGCAACCTGATCGACGATGCCACGGCGAAGCTGATGGCCGAGCGCGGCACATACATGGTGCCGACCATGACGGTCTATGAAGGCTATCACCGGCACGGCGCCGATCTCGGGTTTGCGCCCAACGTGACCGCCCGTTTCGCCGAGCTCGGCAAGATGGCGGTGACAGGTCTCGACCGGGTGCATTCGGCCGGCGTGAAGATCGGCCATGGCAGCGACCTCGAGGGGATCCTCCACCCCTATCAGTCGCGCGAGTTCGCGCTGAAGGCGCAGGTGATGTCGCCCTGGGAAGTGATCGTCGCGGCGACCGCGACGAACGCGGAGATGATGGGGCTCAAGGGCAAGATCGGAATCGTGGCGCCGGGTGCGCTGGCCGATCTAATCGTGGTGGACGGCGATCCGCTCGCAAATCTCGATCTGCTCGCCGGACAGGGCGAGCATCTCTCGCTCATCATGCAGGCCGGCACGATCGTCAAGAACACGCTCTGAGATCGGTGCCGCAAAATGAGAATTCTTCTCCCCCGTCTTCGGGGAGAAGGACGCGGAGGGTTGGCGCGGCAACGGCGCGCCTTACCCGAAACAGGATGAGGGGCGTCGGCCGTAGGGTAACTGCGGTGGCACATCTCCGCCGCAAGCCCTCACCCGGCTACGCTCGCCGATGCTCGCGTAGCTACCCTCTCCCGCTTTGCGGGCGAGGGTTCGCATCGCAAACCGTCGCGCCTACGCTGCGACTTCCGGCTTTGCCGTCGTGTAATGCTCCATGAACTGCCGGTTGATTTCGGCATGGAGCGCGACCGCATCCGGTTCGTAATCGGCCTTCGGTGCCGGCTCGAGATCGAAATGCCCGTATTCGTCGACGCCGCGCACGAGCATCGCGCTGTCGCGCGGACCGGTACGGGATACATGCGTCGGCAGATAGCGCACCGAATAGCCGATGCGCCGGCCGCTCGAGGTGTTCGGGCCCGATCCGTGCACGATGCGTGCGTGATGGATCGACATCTCGCCGGCGCCGAGCGGCATCGGCACCGCCTTGGTCGTATCGAGTGCCTCGGCGACCGTCTGGCCACGCCAGAGCATGTTGTCGCTGGTGCGGACTTCGCCATGCGCGAGCGCGGTCTTGTGCGTGTCGGGGATGACCTTCATGCAGCCCGCTTCGACCGGCGCCGGCTCGAGTGCGATCCAGGTCGAGAGCCCCTGCGGCTGGTTCAGCGACCAGTAGGCCGTGTCCTGGTGAAACGAGACGAAGTTCGGTGTCCTGGGTTCCTTCACGAACCACTGGGCGTGATAGAGGAGGATATTCGGCCCGAGCAGGTCTTCGACCGCATCCAGAACCTTGGGATGCGTCACCAGGTCGTGCAGCCATTTGAGAAACAGATGCGACTTGTTGCGCCCGGCCGGGGTGAGCGTGCCGCCCTCGCGGGTCTCGAATTCCGCGAGCCCGCTGCGGAAATGCCGTGTCTCCTCCGGGGCCAGAACCGGGACCGGATAGAAATAGCCATGCTCGTGGAACTGCGCGACGGCGTCGGGTGACAGCAGTTTCGGCATCGATTTTCCTCCCGAGGCTCGATTCCGCTGCAACGATAGCCACGCTTTGCCGATCGGAGCAAGCAACCGGAGCGCGTGGCTGCCCTGCGCCGGCGGCAAATTAGAACGGCGTCTTCGACAACTCCGGCACCGGGCTCGTGTAGAGCGGCAATTTTTCCTCGCGCGGTGTCCAGGTTCCAGCCGCAACCAGCGCCTCGACATGGCGCGCGATCTCGTCGAGCGTCGCGAACCAGACGCCGCCTTTCTCCTGCATATAGTCGATGAGTTCGACGATCGCATCGAAGCGCGCGAGGCGGCCGCTGACGAAGGGGTGCCAGACGCTGACCCAGAGCCCGCCATGCTTCCAGGCCGAATCGAACTCGGAGCGGAACACTTCCATCGCCTGACGCGGTGAGGCGATCGGCATCATGTATCGGAAGTCGCGGTTGTGCATGTAATGCGGCCAGTCGTCGAGCGCCATGTCGGTCGGCAACTCGATCAGGCTGCCGGTCTCGTGCGTCAGGCGATAGGGAATGTCGTCGCCCATCAGCGACGAATCCCAGACGAAGCCCTCGGCGATCAGATAGGCGAGCGATTGTCTCGAAAATGCGAAGCTCGGTGCGCGCCAGCCACGCGGTGCCGCCCCGAGATGGCGTTTGAAGGACGCGATGGCGCGCTGCAGCCAGTACAGTTCGTCTTCGGCCGACAATTCGTTCGGCCGCTCGTGGATGTAACCGTGCAGCGCGATGTCGTTACCGCCGGACAGCAGCGCATCGATGGCGGCTGGATACTTTTCGATGCACCAGCCCGGCACGAAGAACGTCTGCCGCATGCCGCGCTCTTTCAGCAGCTTCACCATGCGCGGGATGGCAATCAGCGGGCCGTAGCGCGTTTGCGATTGCGAGGCGACGAGATTGTCGGCGTTCGCCTGGTTGTAATAATTGAGGCCGCTATCGGCATCCATGTCCCAGGTGATGGCGACCGCGCAGCGCGCGCCGGTCGGCCAGGGAATCGGATTCTCGATCATCGATGCAGCCTCCCGGATCGCGTGCCGCCGGTCCCGGCTGCGCAGGCGATCTTTTTGATGGCGCGGCTTCCCGCGGCGCCGCTAACGTGGCGCACTATATTGGCGGATCGGGTAGCCCAACAGCAATAACCGGTCTGGAAGAATCGGGACGGAGGAGCGGATGGCACTGCAGTTCGAACGCGGCGAGCATGAAAGACGGATCGCGGCCGCGCAGAAAAAGCTCCGGGAGCGGGGGCTCGATGCACTGCTCGTGTTCGCGCAGGAGAGCCACTATTACCTGACCGGCTTCGATACCAACGGTTATGTCTTCTTCCAGTGTGCCGTGCTGACCGCCGACGAGCGGCCGATGGTGCTGCTCACGCGCAAGCCCGACCTCGCCCAGGCACGGATCACCTCGATCATGGAGGATATCCGCATCTGGTACGACACCGAGGACGCCGATCCGGCCGAGGATCTCAAATCGCTGCTCGCCGAGATGGGGCTTGCCGGCGCGCGCGTCGGGATCGAGCTTGCGACCTACGGGCTCACGGCGGCGAATTATGTACGTATCGAGCGCGCTCTCACCCCATGGTGCCGGCTCGAGGATGGATCGGAGATCGTGCGGTCGCTGCGGCTCGTCAAATCGCCGGCCGAGATCGCCTATACGCGCAAGGCCGCCGAGCTTGCCGACAACGCGCTCGCGGCGATGATCGAGACGGCGGGGCCGGGCGTGTTCGAGGGCGACGTTCAGGCAGCGGGCCAGACCGCAATCTGGCGCGGCGGCGGCGATGTCGCGGCTTCGGGTCCGGTGCTCGGTTCGGGCGAGCGCGCGTTGCTCATCCGCAATTCGACCGGCCCGCGCAAGCTCGATCCGGTCGACCAGCTCACGATGGAGTTTGCCGGCGTCTATCGGCGTTACCACGCCTGCATCATGCGAACGGTCGCGATCGGCAGCCATGACGACTATCAGCGCCGCATGTTCGAGGCGACGCGCGATGCGGTCGAGGCGATGAGCGAGGCAGCCAAACCCGGCCGGCCGCTCGGCGAAATCGACGACGCACATCGCCGCACCTACGACAAGGCGGGGTTCGAGCATGCGCGCATGGCCGCCTGCGGCTATTCGCTCGGCGCCACATACCGACCGAACTGGATGGACACGCCGCCGATGCTGTTTTCCGGCAATCGCACGATCGCGCAAGCCGGCATGGTGCTCTTCACGCACGCGATCCTGGTCGACCGGCCAAAGGGCTATGCGATGTCGGCCGGTCGCACACTGGTCGTCACCGAGACCGGCTGCGAAGTTCTGAGCACAATTCCGGTCGAGTACGCGCTCTGCCGCGCGGGCGGGTGGGGCAAGGCGAGGGCGCTCAGATAGGTGCGCCGCTACTTCCCCATCC
>JAWXBK010000094.1:0-57682 GCA_034439975.1 Rhodospirillaceae bacterium
GCTCAACTGTCCGGCGACGCCGGAGACGAGCGGCTTCCTCAACGCGGCGCGCATCGCGATGCTGCCGGACGGCGCGATCGTGGTGAATTCGGCGCGCGGGCCGATCGTCGACGACGAGGCGCTGATCGCGGCGCTCAAATCGGGCAAATTGTTCGCCGCCGGGCTCGACGTCTATACCGGTGAGCCGAACATCAATCCGAGATATCGCGATCTCGAGAATGCGTTCCTGCTGCCACATCTCGGCAGTGCGACGACCGAGACGCGCAACGCGATGGGCTTCAAGGCGCTCGAGAATATGGATGCCTATTTCGCCGGCAAGGCGCCGCCCAACCGGGTGGTCTGAGGTCGGCTGGTCGGTTCTGTCTCGCACCAATCAAAAGCCGTCATGCCCGGGCTTGACCCGAGCATCCACCATGCCGAGGCACCGCAATCAGACCAGTGATTCGGAACCCGGCCGTACCGTGGATCGCCGGGTCAAGCCCGGCGATGACGAAAAAAGGGTAATCGGGGTCGTACTTAGCTCACCTCACGGGCGCGCCGATCTAAGGCGCACCAAACTAAGGCGCGGCGGGCGGACCGTCGGGCTGGGCGAGCGTGATCGCATGCAGGCCCGATCCGCCGTCGGCGATGTCGCCGGCCGGCACCTGGGTTACCTCGCGGCCGGCGAAGGCGCGCGACACCGCCTCGTAGGCACGCTTGTCCTGCGGATCCTCGAAGGCTGGCATCACGACGCCGCCATTCGCCACATAGAGGCTGACATAAGAGAGCGGCAGGCGGTTGCCGTCGCGCCCGGCCCGTGCGCGCGGCTGTTCGATCTCAACGACCTCAAGCGTGCGGCCGGCGGCATCGTGCGCAGCGCGCAGCCGCGCTAGATTTTCCTGCAGCAGCTCGAAATTCGGATCGGCGCTGTCGCTGCAGCCGAGTGCCAGCACCAGCCCGGGCTTGGCAAAACAGGCGACGGTTTCGACATGGCCCGGCCCGCCATGCCAGGCGAGCCCGTCGGGCAGCCAGATAACTGTTTCGATGCCGAGATAATCGCGCAGCACAATCTCCGCATCGCTGCGGGTGAGACCGACATTGCGCGCGGGATCGAGGATGACACGCTCGCTCGCGATCACCGTGCCTTCGCCGTCACCGACGATCGCACCGCCATCGAGCACCAGCGGCGGCTCGTAGCGACGCATCTTGAGATGTTCGAGGATAAGTGCAGCGACGGCGGCATCGCGCTCGTGATCGATATAGCGACCACCCCAGGCATTCCACTGCCAGTCGACGCCGGCGACGGTGCCGTCCCGATTGACGACGAAGACGGGCCCGTTATGGCCGAGGATCGCGTCGTCATGCTGCAGCGAGAAGGTCGATATGTTCTCGCCGGTCGCGATCGACACCTCGGCGACATTCTTGGGTTTGGCGATGAAGGTGACCGGTTCGAAGCGCGCAATCGCGCCCGCAATCTCGGCATAGGCCGCGCGCGCCGCCTCGCGGTCCTCGCCCCAGCTTTCTTCGCGTGCCGGCCACGCCATCCAGCAGCGCAGATGCGGTGCCCAGGGCGCGGGCAGTCGGAACCCGTCAGCGGCGGGAATTGCCAAGCTTTCTGTCCTCTTTCAATCCGGGGGCGGAGTCTAGGGGCGCACCTGCCGGTGCGCAATCGGTACGCGGGCGCGCGGGTCAGCGCGATTTGGGCTTGGGAAGCTCAAGCCGGATATGCAATTCGCGGAGCCGTTCCGGCGGCACTTCGGCCGGTGCCAGCATCATCAGATCCATCGCCTGCTGGTTCATCGGGAAGGCGATCACCTCGCGGATGTTCGGCTCGTCGGCGAGCAGCATGACGATGCGATCGATGCCCGGCGCGGAGCCACCATGCGGCGGCGCGCCGAACTTGAGCGCGGCCAGCATGCCGCCAAACCGTGCCTCGACTTCGCTCGCATCATAGCCGGCAATCTCGAAGGCCTTGTACATGATCTCGGGCTTGTGGTTCCGGATCGCACCCGAGGAGAGTTCCACGCCGTTGCAGACGATGTCGTACTGATAGGCCTTGATCGTCAGCGGGTCCTGTTTTTCGAGCGCATCGAGCCCGCCCTGCGGCATCGAGAACGGGTTGTGGCTGAACTCGATCTTCTTCGTATCGTCGTTCAGTTCGTACATCGGGAAATCGACGATCCAGCAGAAACGGAACGCGTTCTGCTCGATCAGGCCGAGCTCTTCACCGAGCCGCGTACGTACGACGCCCGCGAACTTCGCAGCACTGGCCGCCGGCCCGCAGGCAAAGAAGACCGCGTCGCCGGTCGACAGCCCGGCCGTTTCGCGCATCGCATCGAGCCGCGCCGGATCGAGATTCTTCGCGATCGGACCCTTGGGTCCGTCTTCGCCATAGACGATGTAACCGAGCCCCGGCTGGCCCTGCTCGCGGGCCCAGTCATTGAGCTTGTCGAAGAAGCTGCGCGGCCGCGATGCCGCACCCGTCGCCGGGATCGCGCGCACGACGGCGCCGGTTTCGATCTGCTTGGCGAAAATCCCGAAGCCGCCGCCGCGAAACGGTTCGGTGACATCGGATATGCGCAGCGGGTTTCGCAGATCGGGTTTGTCGGAGCCGTAGCGCAGCATCGCATCGTCGAAGGCGATGCGCGGGAATGGCGCCGGCGAGATTTTTCGGCCATTCGCGAACTCTTCGAACAACCCGTGCAGGACCGGCTCGATCGCTGCGAACACGTCGTCCTGCGTCACGAACGACATCTCGAAATCGAGCTGATAGAACTCGCCCGGCGAACGGTCGGCGCGAGCATCCTCGTCGCGGAAACAGGGCGCGATCTGGAAATAGCGGTCGAAACCGGCAACCATGAGCAGCTGCTTGAACATCTGCGGCGCCTGCGGCAGCGCATAGAACTTGCCGGGATGGATACGGCTTGGCACCAGATAGTCGCGCGCGCCCTCGGGCGAGCTCGCGGTCAGGATCGGCGTCTGGAATTCGGTGAAGCCCTCGTCCTGCATCCGGCGGCGCACCGAGGCGATCACCCTGTTGCGCAGCATGATGTTGGCATGGACGCGCTCGCGCCGCAGATCGAGGAAGCGATAGCGCAGGCGGATGTCTTCGCCGGTATCCTCGTCGCTGTTGACCTGCAGTGGCAGCATGTCGGATGTCGCCTCGAGATGGAACTCGGCCACCTGCAGTTCGATCGCGCCGGTCGGCAGCTTGGCGTTCACGGTTTCCGCCGAGCGCGCGACCACCTTGCCGGTGACTGTGATCACGCTTTCGAGGCGGGTTTCGCCGACCGCGCCGAAGGCCGTGTTTGACGAATCGACGACGCATTGCGTGACCCCGAAATGATCGCGCAAATCGATGAACAGCAGGTTGCCATGGTCGCGCCGACGATGGATCCAGCCCGAGAGCCGGACAGTTTCGCCGACATGGCCGTTCCGCAGCGCGCCGCAGTTATGCGTCCGATAACGATGCATCCAATTCCCCGCCAGAAACCGGCGCGAAAAGGCACGGAAACCGGCGCCCTGTCAAGGCGAGGCGCCGTTTCCGGCCGCCTTCCGCCCCCCATGCAAATCGTGTAATAGACATCCCAATGACCCCCATCCGGGATAGCGTGGCTCTTGCCGAATTCTGCGCCCGCCAGCGCGGCGCGGAATTCATCGCCGTCGATACCGAATTCATGCGCGAGCGGACCTACCGCCCACAGCTCTGCCTGGTCCAGATCGCCGGTCCCGAGACGGCCGCCGCGATCGACCCGCTGGCCGAGGGCATCGATCTCCAGCCGCTCTACGACCTCATGGCCGATCCGGCGACGATCAAGGTCTTCCATGCGGCGCGGCAGGATTTCGAGATCTTCTATCAGATGGCCGGCCAGGTGCCCTACCCATTCGCCGACACCCAGGTCATGGCGATGGTGCTCGGCTTCGGCGAAGCGGCGAGCTACGAGACGCTGGCGAACAAACTGGCCGGCGCCCATATCGACAAGACGCAGCGCTTCACCAACTGGTCGCACCGGCCGCTGTCGGACCGTCAGATCGAATATGCGATGAGCGACGTCATCCCTTTGCGGAAGGTCTATGAGCGGTTGCACAAGAAGCTCGCCGCCGCCGGCCGTACCGAATGGGTCGAGGACGAGATGGCAATCCTGACCGACCCGAAAACCTATCAGGTCGATCCCGACGGCGCCTGGATGCGCCTTCGGCCCCGCACCAACAAGCCGCGCTATCTCGCGGTGCTGCGCGCGGTCGCGGGTTGGCGCGAAAGCGAAGCCGACCGCCGCGATTTGCCGCGCAACCGGGTGCTGCGCGACGACACCTTGCTCGATATTGCAGCGCAAGCGCCGACAACGGCGGAAGCCTTGTCGCGCGCGCGCGGTTTGCCCCGCGGCTTCGCCGAGAACGCCGGGGGCAAGGCGATGCTGGCGGCGATCGCCGAGGCCGAAGCGCTGCCGGAAAGCGAATGCCCCTATCTCGCGCCGCGCCCGGTCGGCGCCAACGGATCGGGACCGCTGGTCGATCTGCTCAAGGTACTGCTGAAGCTGCGCTGCGAAACCAACGAGGTCGCGCAGAAGCTGGTCGCCAATTCGGCCGACCTCGAGCGTATCGCGGCCGACGACGGCGCGGATGTGCAGGCACTCAAAGGCTGGCGGCGCGAGATTTTCGGTGCCGACGCCATCGCGCTGAAGAAAGGCACGCTCGCGCTCGCGGTCATCGGGCACCGCATCCGCACCATCGATCTTGCGAAACATAAAGACGGGGTGATCCGCCCATGAAGCCTGTCGCCAAGCCTTTCGCCAAGACTGTCGTCGCTGCTGTGATCCGGACGATGCGGCCTGGCCGCATGATGCTGCTTTCGCTGACCTTCGCTTTCGTCGCCTGGCTTGGAGCTGGCGCCAGTGCCGCGCAGGACGCCCCCCAATTCCAACTCCCGCTGCAATGCGAGATGGGCACCGATTGCTGGGTGCTGCGTTACTTCGATCACGATTCTGGTCCCGGTGTGCGCGATCATGAATGCGGCTTCCTGACCGGCGACGATCATCGCGGCATCGACATGCGGGTGCGCGACTTCGTCGCGATGCGCGAGGGCGTGCTGGTGCTGGCGGCGGCCGATGGCGTGGTTAAGGCGACACGCGACGGGGTTGAAGATGTGTCGGTCGTCGAAAATACCGACAGCCGCGAAGAGATCAGCAAATACGGGCTCGGCAACACCGTCATCATCGAGCACGGCAATGGCTGGCAATCGGCGTACGGTCATATGCTGAAAAACAGCGTGCTGGTGCGCGAAGGCGATCAGGTGACCGCCGGGCAGCCGATCGGCATGGTCGGCCTGTCGGGGCTCACCACATTCCCCCACGTTCATTTCATGGTGAAGCACAACAACAAAAACGTCGATCCGTTCACCGGCGAAGGCGATGCGGCCTGCGGCGATACCAGCGGTGCCCTCTGGGCGCCCGACACGCTGGCCGCACTCGAGTATCGCCCGGCAGGACTGCTGATCACCGGATTTGCCGACGTGATGCCGAACGTGAAAGATGCCGAAGACGGCGTTTATACGCGAACCCCGCCGCGAACCGACGGCGAGGTGATCGCCTTCTGGTATCACATGTTCGGTATCGCCAAGGGCGATCGCGAACTCGTGCGGCTGGTCGGCCCGGGCGAGCAAGTGATTGCCGAGACCGACCGCATCGCTGAAAAGAACCGTGTGCTGGCCTTCGGCTTTGTCGGCGACAAACTGAATGGGCGGCGGATCGATCCCGGCATCTATCGCGGCGAATACCAGGTCATCCGTTCGATCAATGGGGTCGACGAGGTGCTGATCGACGAGATCGTCGAAATCCCGATCGAATAGCACCGCGCTCTCGTTCCCTCGCTCTAGCGCGCGGGCGGATTGTTTTCGACGATATGCGCGGCGCCATCGCCGAGGACGCATATGGCATCCTGCTTCATCGTGAATGCCAGCATCTCCGGTCGCGACAAGCCGAGATGAAGGCCGCGAACGATCCGCAGGATCAGGCCGTGCGACACGACGACCGCCGGCGTACTGCAATCCTTCAGCCAGCCGGCGACGCGATCCGACACCGCCTCAAAGCGCTCGCCGTCCGGCGCGCTGAAGAAATAATCCAAGGGACCGGCGCCATCGAAGATGCCGGGATTCTCTTTTTCGATTTCTGGTTCGGTCATCCCGTCCCACGAGCCGGTGGTCACGGCACCGAGCCGCGCGTCGTCGACCGGGTCGAGCGGAACATGGCGCGCCATGATCGCCGCCGTTTCGCGCGCGCGATCGGCCGGGCTCACATAGGCGCGCAGCGGCCGTTCCGTAGTACCGACGATCTTCGCGAGCAACCAGCCGACCGCATCGGCCTGCGCGCGACCGCGTTCGGTCAGTGGCGAATCGAGCCGCCCCTGATAGCGCCCGGCCGCGTTCCAGGCCGTTTCACCGTGACGCACGAGATAGAGCACAGCGTCTCCTCGCCTCTCGGGCGTGAAGTCTAACCCGCCTTTGTCAGCGATTGGCAGCCCCGTCGGTCGCAACGAAGGTCACGGGCCGCTCCAGGGCCCGGCCGAGCGCTTCGAGCCGGCGTTTCACCGCCTCGCCATAGAGCGCGACCTCGCCGGTCGGCAACGCCAGCGCGAGGCGTTCGGGCTCGAGCCGCAAGGCTGCGTTTTTCAGCAATCCCGTGGCGCCGCCCCCGCTGATCGAGAAGGCGAGCCTCAGCGCCAGGCCCAGCGCGATAGCCTGGCGCCGTCCGTCGCCGTCGAGCAACCGTTCGACCGCACTGTTCTCGGCCATCTCGCCGCCATAGCGATAGGAGATCGCGGTCGCCGCGAAGATGCGGTCGCGATGGTTCCAGCCGACGGCCGGCAGATGCAGCATCCGGTAAAAACTATGTTCGGCGCGATAGTCGGGATGTTCGCGCCAACCGATATCGCTCATATGGCAGATCGCGCGCACCAGCCGTTCCGACAAAAGTTCCGCCGGCGGCAGGATCGGTGCGATCCAGGCGGCGAGGTCCTTGCCGGGATCGCCGAAGCGGCTTTCGCGCGTGCCGAGTTCGCGCGCGTAGGCGATGAGCGGATCCTTGCGCTGTTCGGTGCGGGTCAGACGATTGAACAGGAATCCTTCGCGCAACCCGTAGGCCGAAAACACGATTTCCGACGGTGCGGCATGCCGCAGCAGCCGCTCCAGCAGCAGGGCCGCGAAGGGCAATGTCTCGACGCGCTTGCGCGAGACGCCGCGGATGGTCGCGAGGCTCCGCCGCCCGAGCCGGCCGACGACGCGCGCGAGGTTTTCCCCTTCGCTGCGGCTCAACCGGTATTGATGGATGATATGCAGCGGATAATGCGTCTGCTCCATATGGATGCGCGCGAGATTTCGCCACGCGCCGCCGACCGCATAGAAACGCTTGCCGGCGATCTCGTTGAGCCAGGGCAGCGAGGTCAGATGCCGGTCGATGATCTTGCGCGCGCTCTCGCGATCGCCGAGCGCGCTGCCGATCAGCCGGACCGGGCCGAGCGGCAGGGTGCCGTAGGCGCCGATTTTCCCTTCGTTGAGCCGCACCAGCTCAAGGCTGCCGCCGCCGAGATCGCCCATCATGCCATCGGCCTCGGGCGTGCCGGCGACGACGCCGGATGCGGAGAATTTCGCCTCTTCTTCGCCGCTCAGCACACGCACCGGCGCGCCGCATTGCTGTTCGACCTGGCGGCAGAATTCCGGTCCGTTGGAGGCATCCCGCACGGCCGCGGTTGCCAGCAGATGCAGCTCGCCGACGGCCATCGCGCGCGCAAGCCGGACGAACCGGTTGAGATTGGCGAGCGCCTGCTCGACGCCCTCTTCATGGAGCTGGCCGCTTTCGTCGAGGCCACGCCCGAGGCCGCACAGGACCTTTTCATTGAATACGACCTGCGCCGCGCGGGTCTCGCCGTCGAACACGACCAGCCGGATCGAATTCGACCCGATATCGACCACGCCGATCCGTTCGCTGCCGCGACCTCGCCTGGCTGCCGGCATCCGCGCTTCGATCAGCCGCGAGCCAGTTGGAGGCTGCCCGGCACCTGACGGGAGCGCTTGAGCGCGCTGCCGCGGCCGGAAAGACTCGGGTTGGTCATGAAGTAGGTATGCGCGCTGAACGGTTCCGGTTCCGGGTCGAGCCGTCGGTATGAACTGTCGGGTCGCAGCACCCAGCTCTGCAGATTGTCCTTGAGATTGGCGATCATGATCTGGTCGAGCACCTGCTGATGAACGGTCGGATTCTCGATCGGCAACAGCACTTCGAGACGGCGGTCGAAATTGCGCGGCATCCAGTCGGCCGAAGAGATGTACACCTTGGCCTTGCGCGAAGGCAGGCGGTTGCCGTTGCCGAAGCAGACGATGCGCGAATGCTCGAGGAACCGCCCGATTATGCTCTTCACATGGATGTTCTCGGAGAGACCCGGCACCCCAGGCCGGAGGCAGCAGATGCCGCGCACCACGAGTTCGATCGAAACGCCCGCCTGCGATGCCTCGTACAGCGCATCGATGATGTCGCAGTCGACCAGCGCGTTCATCTTCGCCCAGATCGCCGCCGGCCGCCCGGCCTTCGCATGCTCGATCTCTTCGCGGATCAGGCCGAGCAAGGTCGGCCGCAAGGTGAGCGGCGCGATCGCGAGTTTCTCCATCCGCTCCGGCCGCGCGTAGCCGGTCATATAGTTGAACATGCGCACGGCGTCCTGGCAGAGCGCCGGATCGCAGGTGAAGAACGATAGGTCGGTATAAATCTTCGCCGTCACCGGATGATAATTGCCGGTGCCGAAATGCACATAAGAGCGCAATGCCGAGCCCTCGCGACGAACCACCAGCGATATCTTCGAGTGGGTCTTGAGCTCGAGAAACCCGTAGACGACCTGCACGCCGGCCCGTTCGAGATCGCGCGCCCAGCGGATGTTTGCTTCCTCGTCGAAACGCGCCTTGAGCTCGACCAGGGCGGTCACCGACTTCCCCGCCTCTGCTGCCTCGATCAGCGCCTTGACCACCGGCGAATCGTCGCTGGTACGGTAGAGCGTCTGCTTGATCGCGATGACGGATGGATCGCGCGCCGCCTGGCGCACGAACTGCACCACCACGTCAAAACTCTCATAGGGGTGATGGACGACGATGTCCTTCTGCCGGATTGCGGCAAAACAGTCACCACCCATGTCGCGGATCCGCTCCGGGAAACGCGCGTTGAACGGCGTAAACTTGAGATCCGGCCGGTCATCGACGATAAGCTTCGAGATGCTGGCAAGGCCGAGCAGCCCGTCGAGCACGAACACATCGCTGCGCAACACGTCGAGCTCGTCGATGACAAACGACAGCAGCTCTTCGGGCATGCCCTCATTGACCTTGAGCCGGATCACATTGCCGCGCCGGCGGCGCTTGAGGGCGCTTTCGAATAGGCGGACCAGATCCTCGGCCTCTTCCTCGATTTCGATTTCGCTATCCCGGATCAGGCGGAAGCGGCCATGCGCGATGACATCGAATCCGGGGAACAACCGGTCGAAATAAAGCCCGACCAGCTCCTCGAGCGGCACGAACCGGATGCGCTCGCCGGGCAGACGTATGAATCGCGTGATGAGTGCAGGCAGCGGGAGGAGCGCGCGCATCTGGCGTCCCTCCTCCCGACCGTGCAATTCGAGCACGATGCAGAAGCCGAGATTCGGAATGAACGGAAAAGGATGCGCCGGATCGACCGCCATCGGCGTCAGGACTGGGAAGATCTCGTCCTGGAAATAGCCGTCGAGCCATTGCCGCTCGGTTTCGGTGAGTTCGGCCGCATCCACCAATGCGATGCCCGCCTCTCGCATCTCGTGACGAAGCTCGCGCCAGCAGACCTGCTGCGTGCGCAGGAGATCGAACGAGCGCGCGTTGATCGCGACAAGCTGCTGCAAGGGCGTGAGTCCGTCCTCGCTCGGCGTCGAGATGCCGGCGGCGACCTGGCCGCGCAACCCGGCAACGCGCACCATGTAGAATTCATCGAGATTGTTCGCCGAGATCGACAGAAAGCGCAGCCGCTCCAGCAGCGGGTGACGAACATTGAACGCTTCCTCGAGGACGCGCTCGTTGAACGCGAGCCAGGAGAGCTCACGGTTGATGAACCGGCTTTCCTCGGTCGCACCCATCGCCCGGTCGGGCAAGGCCATCTCGTTCATAGGTCGCTCCCGCGAATCCGGTTCCCGGCGGCGCCGGCTTCCGGCCGCGTCTCCAACACTAATGTCATAATATGTATTTTATCATGTCGGCCCGCCCTGTCGCGGCCCCTCTGGCTCCGAATCGGCGAAACCCGAAAGGACGCGGATGAAACGGCTTTACCTGCTGCGGCACGCGAAATCGAGCTGGGACGACCCGGACGGGTCCGATTTCGAGCGTTCGCTCTCCAAACGCGGCCGAAGCGCCGCTCCGTCGATTGGGCGGTTCATCGAGAGCGAAGGCCTGACGCCGCGTCTGGTCCTGTGCTCGACTGCGCGGCGGACTCGCGAGACCTGTGTACTCGTTTCGGCCGGCTGGACGCCCCCGCCGGAGATCCAGTTCGAAGACGCGCTCTATCTGGCTGCGCCCGAAACTATCCGCAGCCTGCTGGCCGCACTGCCAGCGAACGCCGACCAGGTGATGGTGATCGGCCACAATCCCGGCATCCAGACGCTCGCGTCCGAACTGGGCGGCGGCGATCGCAGCGAGGACATGCAACGCCTGCGCGGCAAGTATCCGACCGGCGGGCTCGCCGTCTTCGATCTCGACATCGATCGCTGGCGCGATATCGGTACGGCGAAGGCGACGCTGCGCCGCTTCATCGCGCCGCGCGAACTCGATTAGGGGCGTTCGTCGGCGACCAGGCCGCGCAACTCGAGATCGTCTTCGACGGATTGCGATTTGGGCGGCTTCGGCCAGAAGACCGGACATTTGCGAAATCGGTTCCAGACCTTCCGGAAGCGGACCAGATCATGCTCGACACGCTGTGCCTGCCAACCGGCGATGAGCGAACGCACCTGCGCCGACCGGACCTTGCCGATGTGTGCGACGAGTAGAGGCTCGACATCGGCCATCAGATGCTCGGTGACAACCGCATCGTTGATCGAGCCCAGATCGTCCTGCAGCTCGGCCAGCGCCAGCAGGAACGCCCTGCTTGCCTTGCGCGGATAGATCGGGCGGAAGAACTCGGCCAAGTATCGCATCTTCTTGGCTGCGATGCGCAACTCGTGGAGTTCGACCAGGGCCAAGTTGTCGGCCTTGCCGAAACGGCGCAGCCGGCGATAGCGACCCTGCAACCGATCGCGGGCAAAATCGCCGAGCGGCGCATCGCCGTCGTGCTCGAGCCAGTCATCGCCGGCAAGCCACCCGCCGATCCGCAGCATGATCTCGCAATGGCGTCGGTCGTCGATGGTTTCCTTGGCGTGACGATACGCATCCTCGCGTCGCGCAGCGGCAGCAATTTGCAGTGTTGGCAGATCGCCGTCGTCGGGCAGCCGGCGCTGCATCGGCGCCAGCGTCTCGGCAATGAACACGTCCCAGTCGCGCGCCGGGCCGAGCTGTTGCTGCAACCAGCGCAGCGCCTCCGTGAGATACGCGAACATATCGGCCGGCAATGTGTCGCGACAGGCGCCAATGAGGGCCCGAAGGCGGCGCAAGGCGACCCGCATCTGATGGATGCCTTCGGGATCGTCGCCATGACGCAACACGACGCTGTTGCGGTGGTAGAGCTGCAGACAATTCTCGATCATCGCCATAAGACCGGCGCCGACGGTCATATCGGCATCGAGCACCAGCGGCGCGGACTTCACGGGTTCGGGCTGCCATCCATCTGCGAGCGAAAACCCGCGTGCCGCCTTGGTCCGCGGCTCGATCGTGAGCGGGTGCGCTTCGATCAGCTTCAGCGCAACGTCGAAGAGCCGCTGCGGCGCGCCGCTCTCGAGCTCAAGTTCGATCTCGGAGATGCGCTCCTCGCGCCCGTCGGCTTCGACCAGGCCCCGATCGTAGACGAGCTCGATGTCGGTACCTTCGAAACGCAGCGGCCAGATCGTCCGCCTGATGCTGGTTTCGAAGATGGGCGCGAGCGCCGCCGGATCGATCGCCGTATCGCAGGTGCGCGCAAGAATGTCGCGCTCGCGCGCACCCAGTTCCGGCACCGCGCCCCGGACCGGCGCTTCGATCTCTTCGTGGACCTGTGCGCTCGCGGTCGGAACCGGCAGCTTGATCGTCTGGAGCCATCGACGATTGACCCGCCGCACGCGCAGCGCAATGCCGGCCTTCGAGAGGTCGCGGTCGGCGGTGTCAAAGTAGATGCTGCGCAGATTGCGCGTCGTAATCGGGCCGCGCGCGAAACGCTGCAGCAGCATTTCGCGACGGAACGCAGCCACCTGCCGCTCCGGCAAATGCAGTTTCAGCTCGAATTCCTGGGACATGCGTCGCTCGACAACCCCCTGCGCCTCGACGTGCATAGCGGAAGGATTTCCGGCAGAAAAGCGACGATTCCATTAAAGAACCGTTACGGATTCATGACAGCGCCGTCTACGTCCGATCGGGCGCCGTTTCCCCGCTTCCAGCCAACGTCTCTCGCACCAGGGATATGGTGATCTTGCGGCCGGTGGCGAGGGCCCGCCGGTCAAGTTCCGCCACAAGCGAGCGGGCTGCGTCAAAAGACCGCTCCATCCGCGCCAGCAGATAGGCAATCGCATCGGGGGTGGCTTCGAGTTGCCGGTCGGCTAGCAACTTGGCGAACAAGGCCTGCAGCAATTCGTCGTCCGGCGGATCGATCCGTATCGCCGGCAGGGCCGCAAGCCGGGATCGCAGATCGGCGAGCCGGATCGGCCAGCGCGCCGGCGGCGTTCGCGCCAGCAGCAGCAGATGCCCGCCCTGCTCGGCCAGCAGGTTGTAAAGATGGACCAGCGCCTGCTCGCCGGCGGGCGATAGCGTCGGATCGCCTGGCCAGTCGATAAGTGCGGCGCGCGCATCGCCCAGAAGCTCGGGAACCCGCGCGGGTTCGAGGGCAGCCGGATCGATCGCGGCGGCTTCGCTCCGCGCCTGCCAGATCGCGCTGAGATGCGTCTTGCCGCTGCCGGCGGGGCCATGCACTGCGAGGCCGGGGCCCGGCCATTCGGGCCAGCGTTCGATCCAGGCCCGCGCCGCCTGGTTGCAGGCGGCGACGATAAACGCTTCCTCCCGAAAATCGGGCTCGTGCGAAAATTCGAAGGGCAGTTGGCCACGCGCACCGGTCATCGCCTGACCATCATCGGATCGAAATCAGAGTGCGGGCGGTGGCGGCAACGACGTCGGCGGATTGTCCGCACCGTCGGGATCGAAAAGGCGGCTTGCAAGGAAGCGGCCGAGCGCAAAACGCGACACGACGCCGATCACCGCCATGACCGGTACCGCCAGCAACAGCCCGAGGAATCCGAACAGTGCGCCGCCGGCGAGCAAGGCGAAAATCACCCAGACCGGATGCAGCCCGACATTTTCGCCGAGCAGCTTCGGCTGCAGGATATTGCCCTCGATCGCCTGGCCCAGGATGAAAATGCCGGCCGTCACGGCGACCCACGCCCAGTTATCGAACTGCACATAGGCAAGCCCGACCGATACGATCAGCCCGACGATACTGCCGACATAGGGAATGAACGAGAGCAGCCCGGCGAACACGCCGATCGCGAGACCGAAATTGAGTCCGATCGCGGTCAGGCCTATGCCATAGAAGCCCGCGAGAAAAAGACAGATCGTCGCCTGGCCGCGCGCAAATCCGGCGAGCGTGCGATCGATCTCGTGCATCTGCTGGCGAACAACAGGCGCATGGCGCGGCGGCAGCCAGCTATCGATCTTCGCGACGATCCGGTCCCAGTCGCGCAGCAGATAGAAGGCGACAATCGGCGTGACGAAGATCAGCGAGACCACATTGAAGAAGGCCAGGCTGCCGGTGAGAATGCCGCCGATCGCGCCACCAATCCACGACATCGCGCTACTGATCGTGCCGGCAACACTGCCGAGGTCCGGCGACGTCGCGCCCGGCGCAATTTGGCGGATTTCGGCCAGCAGCGGATCGATCTTGTCGGCGATCACGCCAATATACTCCGGCAGGTTTTCGGCGAGTGCGACGAACTGCTCATAGAGCAGCGGCACCAGCACCGCCAGCAGGATCAACACAATGAGCGCGAAGACGGTGGTCACGACCGCCGTCGCCCAGGTGCGCGACAAGCCGAGCCGCTGGATCCGGTCGCAGAGCGGATCGAGGCAATAGGCGATCGCCATGCCGGCGACAAACGGCAGCAGCACACCGCGCAGCATGTAGAGGATGAATCCGACCGCCAGCAGGATGGCAAGCGACCAGAGGACGCGCCGTTCGATGCTCACGCGGTTCATTTGGAAGGCTCCATCCCGATGTACCGGCGCCCCCAAACGAAGACATAGGCGCCGCCCGAGACGATCGTCGTCGCCGCAACGGCATAGACCAGATAATCGGTCAGCCCGAAATCGTTGAAGCCGAGCCCCTGCCGCGCCAGCAGCAGCGCCGCCAACCCGATCTGGGCGACAGTATTTACCTTGCTCACGAACAAGGGCTGCATCTTCAGCGACTGGGTGAGTGTCTGATAGAGGATGGCGCCGCCGATGATGATGATATCGCGGAACACCACGATGATGACCAGCCATTCGGCGACATAGTTCATGTGGCCGAGCGTCACATAGACACCGACCAGCAGTGCCTTGTCGGCGAGCGGATCGAGAAACGCGCCGACCGTCGAGCGGAGCTTCAGCTTGCGCGCGAGAAATCCGTCGAGCGCATCGCTCACCCCGGCCGCAACGAACAGCCAGAAGGCCGGCGCGAAGCGTTGCTCGAGAATGAGCCAGACCATCAGCGGTACGGAAAACAGCCGCGTCAGCGTGATCAGGTTGGGTAACAGCGGCAGCAACGCCGATCCGGAGAAGAGGTTCAAGGTTGCAGCGTCGGATCGGTGGTGGCGTCGACCCCCGGATCGATGGCCGGATCGGTTCCGACGTCATCGAGTTGCGCCTCGTCGGCAACCGGTTCGACCGGCAAGGGCGCCGGTGTGAATCCGCCACTCAGTTGCAGGGTCCAGTTTCCGGTAGTGGCCATCAGCGACAGACCGCGCCCGGCGAGCGCACGCTCGAGGCTCGGCTGATCGCCGCCATAGAGCAGGTCGAAGCGCGCTTCGGTCAGCGCGAGATAGCGCATATCGACCGATTGAACCGACGGCACCTGCGCCAGGCGCCGACGGATCTCCAGCCATTCCTCGAGCCCGGCCAGCGGCGCGGTCACTTCGAGGCGGCCTGTACCACCCGACAGGGCGGAAGTTCCAATTGCCTGCGCCTTCCAGCTCTCCTGCAGCCGGGCATCGACGGTGGCGACGGCAGCGGTAAACAGGGCGGAAACATCGGCACTGCTGCCGCTCACTTCATCGACAAATGTGTCGGTCAGCCCGGTCGGGCCATAGCGTTTTACCGTCAGTCGCACCTTCGCGCCTTGGGCGCCGTCGGTTCCTCCGGTGGGCTCGAGCCGCGCTTCGGCGACCAGCACGTCGGCTGCGCCATAGTGTCGCGCCACCTCATCGAGCGCGGCGAGGTCGCCGGCCAGCGCCCTTTCGGCATCAATCGCCGCGAGATCTTCGAGATCGCCGAGCGGCACACGCAGCGGTACCAGCCCGCTGCCGGTATAGCCGCTCCAGGCGGCAAGCCAGCCATTCTGATCGCTCCACAATGTTTGCGATGCACCCTCGATCAGCACCGGCAGCACAAGGACTGGCGGGCTTTGCGTGGCCGAGAAACGCGCGCCGCTGCCCGAGAGATAGGCGCGCACCGCATCGGCATAGAAACGATAGGTCAGCACGCCGAGATAACGCACGGCCGAGGTGCGCTCGGATTCGATTTCGATATCCGAAACCATGGCGCCGATCTGATCGTCGGACGCCGGCGGCAACGAAGCGACCGAGGCCGAATCCACCATTTGGGCGAGCAGCTTTTCGAACGCCTTGCGCTGGCCGAGCGTGATCGCGGCGTTGCGGGCCGCCGAGGCGTTCTCTCCGGTCACGTCGACCTCGACACCACTGACCGTCAGGAGTTCCTGGGCCCGCGCCGCCTCCGGCGCCGCAAGGGCACCGAAGCCCGTCAGGCAGGCAATCAGCAGGGCATTCCGGAACAGGGTACGTGGCATTGCAAAGCGTCCGCGATGGGCTATGTTTCCCGCGGTTCGCGGCCGGAACATGCCGGCAACGCCCGCGCCCGAAGCTTATACCCGATCCCCAGGGAGGTGACCATAAACCGCGGGCGCAAAGGCCAGGGCCTTACCTATCGCGATGCCGGGGTCGATATCGATGCCGGCAACGCCCTTGTCGATGCGATCAAACCGCTTGCGCGCGCGACCGCCCGCAGCGGAAGTGGCGCCGCGCTCGGCGGGTTCGGCGCCGTGTTCGATCCGAAGGCCGCCGGCTTTCGCGACCCCCTCCTCCTCGCGACCACCGACGGCGTCGGGACCAAACTCCGGATCGCCATCGAGACAGGCCGCCACGACACGATCGGGATCGATCTGGTCGCGATGTGCGTCAACGATCTTGTGGTGCAGGGCGCCGAACCGCTGTTCTTCCTCGATTACTTCGCGACCGGCCGGCTCGATGTCGAGGCCGGCCGCCGCATCGTCGCCGGCATTGCCGCCGGCTGCCGCGAGGCAGGCTGTGCGTTGATCGGCGGCGAAACCGCCGAGATGCCCGGCATGTACAGCGAGGGCGATTACGATCTTGCGGGATTTGCGGTCGGCGCGGTCGAGCGCGACGGGATCCTCACGGGCGAGAACGTGCGCCCGGGCGATATCGTGCTCGGCCTTGCGGCGAGCGGCGTGCATTCGAACGGATTCTCGCTGGTCCGCCGCGTCGTTGCCGAAGCCGGCATCGGCTATGACGCGCCCGCGCCTTTCGCGCCGGACCAATCGCTGGGCGAGGCGCTGCTCGTGCCGACGCGACTTTATGTCCGGCCCGGCCTCGCCGCCTGCCACAGCGGCAAGGTCAAGGCCTTCGCTCACATTACCGGGGGCGGCCTCGTCGAAAACCCGCCGCGCGTTGTACCCGCGAATTGCGGCTTCCGGCTCAATGCGAGCACCTGGACGCTGCCACCGGTATTTTGCTGGCTTATGGCCAGCGCCGCCATCGAACCGCTCGAACTCGCGCGCACATTCAATTGCGGGATCGGCATGATCGCCGTCGTGGCTGCCGACGATGCCAACGCGGTTGCGGCATTGCTGCGCGAGCAGGGCATCGAAACGGTCGCGATCGGCGACATCGTCGCACGCGGCGAATCCGATCCGGCGGTCGCGTTGCATGGTCTGGAGACATGGCGCTGAACGTGCGGGCGCCCGATCCGGCAACGCCGCTGAAAGTCGGCGTGCTGATTTCGGGCCGCGGCAGCAATCTTCAGGCGCTGATCGATGCCTGCCGCGATGACGCGATGCCGGCCCAGATCGTCGCCGTCATTTCCAACAATGCAGAGGCGGCCGGACTTGGCCGCGCGCGACAGGCGGGTATCCCCACGCACATCGTCAATCAACAGGATTTTGCCGACCGCGCCTCGTTCGACACCGTGCTCGACCGGGCGCTGCGCGATGCCGGCGCCAATTTCGTCTGCCTTGCCGGCTTCATGCGTCTACTGACGCGCGATTTCGTCACCGCCTGGCGCGACCGGATGATCAACATCCATCCCTCGCTGCTGCCGGCCTTTCCCGGCCTCGATACCCACGCCCGCGTCCTGGCAGCCGGCGCGAAATTCGCCGGCTGCAGCGTGCATTTCGTCCGGTTCGAAACCGACACCGGGCCGATCATCGTGCAGGCAGCCGTCCCGGTCCGGGCCGACGATACGCCCGACGCGCTGGCGGCGCGGGTGTTGGAGGCCGAGCACCGGGCCTATCCGCTGGCGCTGCGCCTGGTGGCCGAGGGCCGCGTCCGGGTCGTCGACGAACGGGCCATTGTCGATGCGCGACCGCCGGCCCCTGAATTCATCCTCAATCCGCCGGAAGCGTGAGGATTCTTGCCCGCGCGGCCGCGGCGCGCTAAACAACCGCCGGATCCGGGTCGAGACATACGAGGATACGAGATGGCCGAACACGATCAGATGCTGACCGACCACCGCAGTACCTACAGCAGTTTCGTCAAACTCGCCGCCGTTTCGTCGGTCGCGATCGCGCTCGCGTTGATCCTGATGGGATTGTTCCTGCTCTAGACGGCAGGCCGACCGACGATCGTCAGCCGACGATCTCGCTTTCTTTGAAGAAGAAGGCGATCTCGTTCGCAGCGTTCTCGGCCGAATCCGACCCATGCGCCGAGTTGGCTTCGACCGATTCGGCGAAATCCTTGCGGATCGTGCCAGCGGCGGCCTTGGCGGGGTCGGTCGCACCCATGATGTCGCGGTTGCGCTGAACGGCGTTCTCGCCTTCGAGCACCTGAACGACGACCGGGCCGCTGGTCATGAAGGTGCAGAGGCTGTCGAAGAACGGCCGCTCGCGATGCACTCCGTAGAACGCTTCGGCCTGGGCACGCGACAATCGGACGCGCTTCTGCGCCACGATGCGGAGGCCGGCATCTTCGAAGCGGGCGTTGATCTTGCCCGTAAGGTTCCGCCGCGTGGCATCCGGCTTGATGATCGAGAGCGTACGTTCGACGGCCATTGCTGCAACTCCAGTTTCTGAAAGCCGCGTGCTTATAACGGCTGCTCCGCGCCCGGGCAACCGCCGCCCCGCCACCGAGATCGGATCGCCCGCCCCTTCCGCCGGGCCGGGCGGAATGCTAGGACCCGCCGCCATGCTCAGGATCAACAACCTCACCTACCGCGTCGCCGGCCGGCCTCTCCTCGAGAATGCCGAGCTTACGCTTGCGCCGGGCCAGCATGCCGGCCTGGTCGGCCGCAACGGCACCGGCAAGACGACGCTGCTGCGCCTGCTGCTCGGCGAGATCGGGCCCGATGCCGGAACCATCGACATTCCTTCGAGCTGGCGGATCGGGACCGTCGCGCAGGAGACGCCGGAGGGGCCGCAGAGCCTGGTCGAGACGGTGCTGGCCAACGATCGCGAGCGCGCCGCCCTGCTGATCGAAGCCGAGACCGCGACCGATCCGCATCGCATCGGCGAAGTGCATGAAGAGCTGCTGCGCATCGATGCACACAGCGCGCCCGCGCGGGCCGCGCGTATCCTCGCCGGCCTCGGGTTCGACGAGGCACAGCAGCAGCGTCCGGTCGGGCAGTTTTCCGGCGGCTGGCGGATGCGCGTCGCACTGGCGGCCGTTTTGTTCGCACGGCCCGATCTGTTGCTGCTCGACGAACCGACGAATCATCTCGATCTCGAGGCAGCCTTGTGGCTCGAGGATTGGCTGCGCAATTTCTCGGGCACCTTGATCCTGGTCAGCCACGACCGCGAACTGCTGAACCGCGCGGTCGATCGCATCGTGCATCTCGAGCAGCGAAAGCTGACGTCGTATAACGGCAACTACGACACGTTCGAATCGACGCGCAGCCAGCAACTCATGCAGGCGGGTGCCGCCGCGGCCAAGGCCGACGTACAGCGCAAGCATATGCAGGCCTTCGTCGACCGCTTCCGCTACAAGGCGAGCAAGGCGCGCCAGGCGCAGTCGCGCCTGAAGGCGATCGCCAAACTGAACGCGACCCCGCCGGTGATCGAGACCGGAACCACCACGCTTAACTTCCCCGAGATCGAGGAACTGTCGTCGCCGGTCATGGTGATCGACGAGGTGACGGTCGGTTACGATCCCGCGAATCCTGTGTTGCGCCATGTCGATCTGCGGGTCGATGCCGACGATCGCATCGCGATCCTCGGCGTTAACGGCAATGGCAAATCGACGATGATGCGGCTGCTCGCCGGGCGGCTGCAGCCGTTCGAAGGCAAGCTGCAGCGCAACACGCGCCTGCGCGTCGGCTATTTCGCCCAGCACCAGACCGACGAACTCGATCGCAATGCGACCGGACTCCTGCATATGCAGCGCGCCATGCCGCGCGCGACCGACGAACGCTGCCGATCACAGCTTGCGCGCTTCGGTCTCGGCGAGGAAAAAGCGAAGACGATTGTCAGCAAGCTCTCCGGCGGCGAGAAGGCGCGGCTGCTGTTCGCGCTGATGAGCGCCGCGGCACCGCATGTGCTGCTGCTCGACGAGCCGACCAACCATCTCGATATCGACGCGCGGCGCGCGCTGGTCGATGCGATCAACTCGTTCGACGGTGCGGTCCTGCTGGTAACGCACGATCCGCATCTGATCCGCCTCACGGCCGACCGGCTGTGGATCGCGGCCGATGGGGCCTGCGCACCGTTCGAGGGCGACCTCGACGATTATGTCGCCGGGCTTGGGCGCAAATCGGGCAATGGCGATGCGCGCAACAACGCGGCCGGCGGCAAGGACCGGCGGCGCGAAGGTGCGGAAGCGCGGGCCGCGATTGCGCCGGTTCGCCGCGCGGCCGAAGCCGCGGAGCGACGCTTCAACACGCTGGTCGCCGAAAAGCAGGTCATCGAGTCCCGTCTTGCCGATCCCAAACTCTATACCGGTCCGGCCGACGGTGTCGTCGCGCTGCAGCGCCGCCTGAAGGAAACCGAGAGCGCGATCGCGAAGGCCGAAGCCGCCTGGTTTCGAGCGCAGGAAGCGCTGACCGAAGCACAAGGCCCTTAAGGGATGGGCCAGTGATCCGGCCCGGCGACGGGTTCGAGATTGATCTCCGCGCGGCGGTCCGCGGGCAGCGCCAGAAGATTCAGCGAGATAGCGCCGGGTAGCAGGTCGCGGGTCGTGCCGAAAAAATTATGTGGGTTGTACATCGGCGGGCTATGCCACCAGGCGCGATAGCCGAGCGATTCGATCAGGCGAATCAGAGCCGGCGAATGGTCGCGGCGGTCGTTCTCGAGATAGAGGATCGGTCGTAGCCGTTCGATCGTCTCGCGGCCGCCTTCGAGCACGGATTGCTCCATCCCTTCGACGTCTGCCTTCACGAGATTGAGCCGCTTCAGACCCAGGCTATCGATCGTGGTCACCGGCACCTTTTCGCCGGCCGCCTGATGCTCGATCGCGACACCACCGAAATTCTGCTCGATATCGGGCCGCAATTGCGGCACATGCGCGGTGCCGGTTGCGCGCCCGAGCGCTTCGCAGCACGCCGATACGTTCGCGAGCGCGTTGAGCGCCACATTCGCGCAGAGGAGCTGGAAGGCGAGCCGCTGCGGCTCGAAGGCGTAAACGAAACCCGACGGGCCGGCGATGCGCGCCAGCGGCACGGTATGAGCGCCGATATTGGAACCGGCTTCGACGATCACCGCGCCGGGGCGCAGCAACTGCGACAGAACGATGATCTCGCCTTCGGAAAATTCGCCATAGGCTTCGAGCGAACAGCCGATATACAGATCGCGCCGGTTGAACAGCATTGGCCCGTGCCGACACTGGCGCAGCCCGTAGGAAATCGTGTCGGATTCGAGCGCCCGCTCGGGATCGAGCAGATCGTCGAGGCGCGGTGCGCCGCCTGTGGCCGATGGATCGCTTGCCATTTCGCGAGGCAGCGCGCCTAACCGCGCGCCTTCTCCTCCCAACTTCCGCGCTCGTCCTGCTGAAAGTAGATCACGACATGACCGTCGGCCTTGTAACGCTGCCAGCGGTCGCGCGCTGCAGCGACCGCGGTCTCGTTATTACCGTCGAACAGCTCAACGCAGGTTTCGAACTCGCCGATCCGCGCCGAAGTCGCGCCGTCGCTGAGGAACAGCACCTGCGCGCCGTTCGGGTTTTCGTCCGTATCGGTAAGCCAGATCGGCTGCTTCGAGGCATGCCCGTCGCGGATATTGCCGTGCGGCAGAAACACGCGATCGCTGTAGGTCCAGAGCTGATTGGTCAGTGCCTCGACCCGCTCGGGCGAATCCGCCATGACCACGGCGCGCTGGCCACGTTCGACGACCCGCTCGAGAAACTTGGGAAGGACCGATTCCAGCGTCGAGCGCTGCAAATGATAGAACCGGACCTCGGCCATCGCTGTTATTTCTTTTCGTAACGGTCCGAAACCAGCCGATCGAGCAGGCGCACACCAAAAGCGGTCGCGCCCTTGGGAATGGTCGGCGCATCCTTGTCGCTCCAGGCCATGCCCGCGATGTCGAGATGCACCCAGGGCACGTCATTCACGAAGCGCTGCAGAAACTGAGCCGCCGTGATCGAACCGCCATAGCGACTGCCGGTATTCTTCATGTCGGCGATGTCGGAATTGATCTGCTTGTCATAGACATCGCCCATCGGCATGCGCCACACCGTCTCGCCGACCGACTTGCCCGCCGCGGCGACCGCGGCCGACAGATCGTCGTTGTTCGAGAACAGCCCGGCATGTTCCTTGCCGAGCGAAATCATGATCGCGCCGGTCAGGGTTGCGAGATCAATCATGCCGACCGGCTTGAACCGGTCCTGGCAGTACCAAAGTATATCGGCGAGTACGAGGCGGCCTTCGGCATCGGTGTTGATGATCTCGATGGTCTGGCCCGACATCGACTGCACGACGTCACCGGGGCGTTGCGCCGTGCCGGAGGGCATGTTTTCCACCAGCCCGACGATGCCGATCACGTTCGCCTTGGCGTCGCGCGCGGCCAGCGCCCGCATCGCACCGATCACGGCGCCGGAACCGGCCATATCCCATTTCATCTCTTCCATGCCGGCGGCCGGCTTGATCGAAATGCCGCCGGAATCGAACGTCACGCCCTTGCCGACGAATGCGATCGGCCGGTTGCGCTTCATGTCGCCGGCCCCGTTCCAGGTCATGACCGCGACCTGGCTCTCGCGGGCGCTGCCCTGGCCGACGCCGAGCAGAGCGTTCATGCCGAGCTTCTTCAGCGCGGCCTCGCCCATGATCTCGACCTTGACGCCGAGTTCGGTCAGGCGCCGCGCCTCGCGCGCCAGGCTTTCGGGATGGATGACATTGCCCGGCTCGCTCACGAGATCGCGAGCAAAGAACACGCCCTCGGAAATCTGCTCGAGCGGCTCGAAGTCGCTGCGCGCCTTCCCCGATTCCTCGCAAAGCAGCGAAAGCTTCTTCAGCGTGGGTTTCGCGTCCGGCTTTTCCTTGGTGCGGTACTTGTCGAAGCGATAGCTGCGCAGCCGCGCGCCATAGGCGATTTCGGCCGCCGCAGCGGCCGGTGTCATCGTGAGGCCCGGCAGCGCGTCGATGGCGATCGCCGCGGAATCGGCGCCCGCTTTGTTGAGATGAGCGATCAACCGTCCGCCAAGCGATTGCAGGCCGAGATCGTTCAATTTCTCCGGCTTGCCGGTGCCGAAGAGCACCAGGCGGTCGAATTCGAGTCCCGCCGGGGCCAGCAATGCCAAAAGATCGTCCGGGCGACCGCGAAACCGGCTGGCGGCGATGGCGCGCGCGACCGCGCCCTTGGTCTTGCGATCGAGTGCGGCAGCGGACGGGCCGAGCTTGCGATCGTCCATGACGGCGACGGCGAGCGTGCCGCTCTTGGGCAGTTCGGGCTTGGCGAAGGCAATTTTCATGGACGGGCCTCGGGGGGTTGCCGGATTGCCGCCTCGTCTAGCACAGAGGCCTGCGACGATAAAGCAACAGCCCGACTAGCTTTTTTCGAGACCCGTGTTTCCGACAGCGAGCGCATCGGGCACAATGGAGGTCGCAGGACGGCCAAGAATCAGGGGGACGGATGGCGTTGGGGCGGCACTTCGCGGCGGTATGGGCTGTGGCGCTCGCCGTGGCGATCTTGCTGATGGCGGGGGGAGCGGGTCTTGCGGTCGAACTACCCGACCGTGACCGGCCTGCCCTGCTGCTGGCCGATGAAGTCGTCTACGACGAGGAACTCGGCGTCGTGGTCGCAACCGGCAATGTGGAAATCTCGCAGGGCAACCGCGTTCTGCTCGCCGACAGCGTCACCTACAACGAGCGCACCAACACCGTCACCGCGTCGGGCAATGTCAGTATCATCGAGCCGACCGGCGACGTGTTCTTCGGCGAGTTCGTCGAACTGACCGACGATCTGCGCGAGGGCGCAATCCAGAGCATCCGCATTCTGCTCAACGACGGGTCGCGTCTCGCCGCCGCCTCCGCCATACGCACCGAGGGCAACCGGACCCTGATGAACCGCGCCGTCTTCTCGCCCTGCGATCTGTGCGAGGAAGACCGGATGCGCGCACCGCTCTGGCAGATCAAGGCGATCAAGGTGGTGCACGACCAGGAAGCCCAGCGCATCGAGTATCAGGATGCGTGGATCGAGATTTCGGGTATTCCGGTCTTCTATACGCCGTATTTCTCGCATGCCGATCCGACCGTCGAGCGCCAGTCCGGCTTTCTGGCACCGAACTTCAGCGCGACCGACGATCTCGGGCTCGCCATTCAGCCGGCTTACTACTGGGCGATTGCGCCCAACGAAGATCTTACTCTCATGCCCATCATCACGACCAAGCAGAGCATCGTCGCGATGGGCGAGTATCGACGCCGGGTCAGCAATGGCATTTTCAACGTCACACTGAGCGCGACGATTGCCGATCGCGAGGACGAGGAAGGCGGCCAGACGGTAATCAAGGAAGACCAGTTGCGCGGCCATATCGATGCATTCGGCCGGTTCGACTTGACCCGCAACTGGCGCTGGGGTTTCGACGTCGAGCGCGCGACCGACAAGACCTACATGCGGCTCTACGATCTCAGCACCGCGCGCTCGCTGACCAGCCGCGCCTTCGCGGAGGGCTTCTACGGGCGCAGCTACGCCGCAATCAATGCCTATGCGTTCCAGGGCACGCGCGACTTCGACGACAATGCCGAAGCGCCGATCGTGGCGCCGCTGATGGAGTTGCACTACCTGACCGAACCGGGCGTCAGCGGCGGTTATTACACGTTCGATGCGAGCCTGATGTCGCTGAACCGGATCGACGGCCGCGACAGCTCGCGTCTGTCCGTCGCTGGAAAATGGACGCTGCCCTATATCGGCCCGCTCGGCGACACGTACCGCTTTACCGCGTCGCTGCGCGGCGATGGTTACTGGGTCAATCAAGTCGACCCGCATTCCGACGACCCGGATCCGAGCGGCCCGACCGTCGACGGATTCGAAGGCCGAATCTTCCCGCAGCTCGCCTTCCAATGGAGTCTGCCGCTGGTGCGCCATGTCGGCGATTCGCACGAAGTTCTTGAGCCAATCTTCTCGCTGATCGCGAGCCCGGGCGGCGGCAATACCGGCGATATCCCGAACGAGGACAGTCAGGATTTCGAGTTCGACGAAACCCATCTGTTCGATCCCGACCGCTTCACCGGGCTCGACCGGGTCGATAGCGGCACACGCGTCGACTACGGGTTCAAATGGAGCTCGATGGAGAACGACGGCGCGTCGATGAGTGTGTTCTTCGGCCAGAGCATCCGGATCGCCGGCGGCAGCGCGTTCGGCGCCGGGTCGGGCCTGCGCGACGATTTCTCGGACGTGGTCGGGCGGATCCAGGTTTCCCCGATGGAATATGTGGATCTGATCTACCGCTTCCGGGTCAACGTCAATGGCGCGCGATTCGAACGAAACGAGGTGGGTTTCATCATCGGACCGCCGGCGTTCAACGTCGCCGGTGCGTATACCTTCATCGACGGCAGCGGCAACGATTTCGGCGACCGCGAAGAGGTGACCGGGACGATCAGTTCGCAGATGAGCGACACCTGGTCGGCGTTCCTTGTCAGCCGCTACGACATCGACGCCAGCACATTCCTGACCTATGGCGGCGGCCTCACCTACGAGGACGAGTGTCTCCTGGTCCGCTTTTCGGCGATCCACAATCTTTACAGCGACGACGAAAACGACCCGTCGACCGACTTCCTGCTGCAGCTCGGATTCAAGTATCTTGGCGATGTCGGCCTGCCTTTCTGAGGCATGCCGCCGCATTGTCGTGCCGCGCCGGGCCCCCTATATTAGCTCGCTCGAGCCCAACCCACCCCATCATCGGTACAGCCTTGCGCCGCTCGCTCTTCGCCCTCCTTATCCTGCTGCTGACCGGCCCCGGCCTCTTCGCGCCGGCCGCCGGGCAAAGCCTCGTCGGCATCGCAGCGACGGTGAACGACGACGTCATCACGATCCTCGACGTCGCGACGCGAACCAAGCTGGTCATCCTCGCCGGCGGGCTGCCGAACACGCCGCAGATCGAGGCACAACTGCAGCCGCATGTGCTGCGGATTCTGATCGACGAGCGCCTGAAAATTCACGGCGCGGCGCTTGAAGGAACGACGGCACCGGAAGCCGTTGTCGAGGAGCGCCTCGCGTTCGTCGCCAGCCGAAACAATATGACGATCGAGCAGTTCGAACAGATGCTCTATCGCGGCGGCGTACTCATCGAAACGCTGCGCGACCAGATCCGTGCCGAGCTCGCCTGGAACGATGCCATTTCGCGCCGATTCAGCTCGAAGATCCAGGTCACCGGCCCGCAGGTCGACGAGCGATTGCGGCGCATCGAATCCGGCAGCGGCCTGACCCAGTATCTGGTTGCCGAATTGCTGGTTGCGGTGAGCCAGCCGGGAGAGGATGCGCAGGCGCGGCTCGCGGCCGACAATCTTCTGGCGTTGATTCGCAGCGGCGTACCGTTCTCGCTGTTGGCCCAGCAATTTTCACAGGCACCGAGCGCGCTCAACGAGGGGCAGCTCGGGTGGCTCAATTCCGCATCGCTCGAATCCGAAATCGAATCGGCCGTGGTTGGCTTTGCTGTAGGCGAGGTCGCGGGGCCGATTCGCACCACCAGCGGCTATCTGCTGGTTTTCCTGATGGACAAGCGCGAGAGCGACGAAATCAGCGGCACGCAGGTCCAGCTCGCGCGGATGGTCGTCCCGGTTCAGCCGGCGGCCCCGGCGGAGGACGTGGCCGAAGCCGAGGGCCTCGCCAATTCGATCCGCGGCCAGGTGACGAGTTGCGCCGAATTCGAGGCGTTTGCCCGGCAAATCGATCCGGTGCTGAACGCCAATCCACAGCTCGGCCTCGGTCTTGTCTCGCAATTGCCGGCGGAAATCGTGCCCTTGATCGAAGCCGCCGAAATCAACGCTCCGACCGCCGCACACCGGGTCACCCAGGGCTTCGAAATCTACATGGTCTGCGACCGTCGCGAAGGGGGCCCGGTCACGCCGAACCGCGACCAGATTCAGGAACGACTGCGCACCGAGGCGCTCAACGACGCGTCGAAGACCTATCTCGCCGAGCTCCGGCGCAGTGCCATCATTCAAATCCGAAACTGACCGGGACGACCCCGATCCGGCGTTGCCGCCGCTGCGCGACGTCATCGCGCGTCATGGCCTGACCGCCCGTCGCACCCTCGGCCAGCATTTTCTGCTCGATCTCAATCTGACGCGCCGCATCGCGCGCGCCGCTGGCGATCTTGCCGGCCGCTGCGTGATCGAAATCGGCCCGGGACCGGGTGGCCTCACCCGCGCGCTGCTGGAAGCCGGGCCCGATCGTGTCATTGCGATCGAGAAAGACCGCCGGGCCATCGCCGCGCTCGAAGAACTCCATCCGGTCTGGCCGGACCGTCTCGAGATCATCGAGGCGGACGCGCTCGCGCTCGACGTGTCGCGCCTCGGGCGCGCCCCGCGCAAGATCGTCGCCAATCTGCCCTACAATATTTCTACCGCGCTTCTCGTCGCCTGGCTGCCTCAGCTCACCGCGTTCGAAAGCCTGACGCTGATGTTCCAGAAAGAGGTCGCCGAACGGCTGGTTGCCGCACCCGGCAGCCGCGATTACGGGCGCCTCAGCGTCGCGACGCAATGGCGCGCACAGGTGCGGCGGCTGTTCGACATACCCGCGCGCGCATTCACGCCGCCGCCGAAAGTCGTCTCGAGCGTGATCGCAATCGAACCGCGCGCGGAGCCGCTCTTTCCGGCCGATCCGGATTGTCTCGAACGGGTTGTCGCGGCCGCCTTCGGGCAGCGCCGCAAGATGCTGCGCCAGGCGCTGCGGACGCTCGGGCCGGATGCGGAGAGCCTGCTCGCCGATGCCGGGATCGATCCGACTGCCCGCGCGGAAACGCTGTCGATCGAAGCGTTCTGCGCCCTCGCGCGCGCCTTCGCCGCGCGAGGGGGGCCTACTGCCCCTCGCGCAAAGCCTTGACGAATTCGTGCAGGCCGATCTGGCGATCGCGCCGCAGCCGCTCGGCCTGCAGAATCGCCTGAATCTGCCGGACGCTGTCGGGAATGTCGTTGTTAACAATCACGTAGTCGTATTCCGCCCAGTGGCTCATCTCGTCGGCCGCCTTGCTCATGCGGCCGGAGACGACCTTGTCGCTGTCCTGCGCCCGGGCCTTGAGCCGACGCTCCAGCTCGCGCGTCGACGGCGGCAGAACGAACACGCTGACCAGATCGTCGCGCGCGTTCTCGGCGAGTTGCTGCGTTCCCTGCCAGTCTATGTCGAACAATACGTCGCGCCCGGCCGCGAGCGCCGCTTCGACGGGCGCGCGCGGCGTACCGTAATAATGATCGAACACCTTGGCATATTCGAGCAGCTCGCGGCGATTGACCCGGAGATTGAACTCGGTCGGATCGATGAAATGATAATCGACGCCGCCGGTCTCGCCGGGCCGCTTGGTCCTTGTCGTAACCGAAACCGACATGGTGAGGCCCGGTTCGCGCGCCAGAAGCTCGCGCGAGATCGTGGTCTTGCCGGCGCCCGACGGCGAAGACAAAACCAGCATCAGGCCGCGGCGCCGGATGGTGAACGGCGTTTCCGCGGTTTTCTGACCGCTCATGCTTCGGATCCGGTCGGGGGCATCATTCGATGTTCTGCACCTGCTCGCGCAACTGTTCGATGGTCGTCTTGAGTTCGAGCCCGATCTCGGTCAATCGCAGATCGGCCGATTTGGAACAGATCGTGTTGGCTTCCCGATTGAGCTCCTGACAGAGAAAATCGAGTTTGCGCCCGACGGCACCGCCCTGCGTCACCAGATCGCGGGTGGCGGCGACATGGGCCTCGAGCCGGTCGAGCTCTTCGCGGATATCGGCACGGGCGGCAATCAGCGCGACTTCCTGTGCGAGCCGTTCTTCCGACAGCATCGGCATCGCTTCGAGCAAAGGCTCAAGCTGCGCCTCGATCCGCGCCTTCGCGGCTGCAGGCTGCAAGGCCGCCGTGGCGGCCGCTTCGTTGTACAGACGTTCGAGATCAGCCAGTTGCGCCTGCGCGATCGCCGCAAGGCGGCTGCCTTCGATCCGGCGCATCTCGGCGAGCGCCGCCAGCGCCGTTTCGAACGCGGCGAGCAGGGCCGTCTCGTCGATCGGCTGTGCTTCGGTCTCGTCGCGCTCCACCACGCCGGGCAATGCCAGCATGCCATCGAGCCGCGGCGGCGCCATGGTCGTCGCGCCGAGCGCTGCAATCGCATCGAGATAGGCCTTGAGCACCTCCTGATTGATGCGGAAGGTCAGTGCGCGCTGCGCGCCCTGAACGGGGCTCAATTGCACGGTGACGTTACCGCGGCGGCAGAAGGCGGGGATGCGCTGACGCAGCGTCGCTTCGAGCCCTTCGAGCCCGGTCGGCAGCCGGCAGCGCAGATCGAGATTGCGCGCATTGACGCTGCGCAGTTCCCAGACCCAGCGCGTGCCGCCGATTTCTGTTTCGGCGCGCGCGAATCCGGTCATGCTGGCGATGGCGCTGGCCGACACGCGATCCCTCTCGATCTTGTAGGTTCCGACCCCTACTGCCACTATATCCGGCGGTGGATACCGCGCCAAGCTTCCCTCGTCCGCAAAGATTCCCAGCCGGTTCCTGTTCATGCGCCACCCGCGATCGATCCTCATCACCGGTGCCAGCAGCGGCATCGGGGCAGCGTTGGCGGCGGTTTATGCAACCACCGGCGTCCGCCTGGTCCTGACCGGACGGGATCGCGCCCGACTCGATGCCGTGGTCACCGATTGCCAGGCGCTCGGCGCCGAGGCCGACGCGCGAATCGTCGACGTGACCGACCGCACCGCAATGGCCGCGCTGATTGCCGAGTGCGATGCGACTGCGCCGCTCGACCTGGTGATCGCGAATGCCGGCGTTTCGGCCGGTACGCTCGGCGGACCCGAACAAGGCGACCAGGTGCGTACGCTGTTCGCGATCAACGTGGATGGCGTCGTCAACACGGTGCAGCCGGCGATCGACGCGATGCTGCCGCGCGGTCGCGGCCAGATCGCGATCATGAGCTCGCTCGCCGCGCTGCGCGGCTTTCCCGGTGCGCCGACTTATTGCGCCAGCAAGGCGGCGGTAAAGATCTGGGGCGAAGCACTGCGCGGCGCGCTGCACCATCGCGGCATTGCCGTAAGCGTCATCTGCCCCGGCTTTATCAGAACGGCGATGAGCGCGGAGAACGATTTCCGGATGCCGCTGCTGATGTCGGCCGACAAGGCGGCCGCCATCATCCGGCGTGGCCTCGCGCGCAACCGCGCCCGGATCGCATTTCCCTGGCGGCTTTACGCGGCGGTCTCGCTGGTTGCCTCGCTGCCGCCCGCGCTGATCGATCCGCTGTTGCGACGATTGCCGGCGAAGGCGGGCCAGATCCGGCGCTGATCACAGCCGGCGCCGGCGGCTATTCGGTCGCGGCCTCTTCTTCGGTCTCCAGCGCATCGGCGGCCGCTTCGGCTTCGGCGGCCGCGGCGGCGGCATCTTCAATCTGCTGCGCGCGGATCTTCCGCCAGTGCGCGACGTTGCGATTATGCTCGCTCAGCGTCTTCGCGAAGGCATGGCCGCCGGTACCGTCGGCAACGAAATAGAGATCTTCGGTTGCCTCCGGATTGAGCACCGCCTCGATCGCATCGCGCCCCGGATTGGCGATCGGCCCCGGCGGCAGACCGGCATAGCGATAGGTGTTGTACGGGTCGTCGATCGCCAGATCGTCATAGGTCAGGAGACGGCCGAGCGGCGCTTCGCCCTGCGTCACGGCGTAGATGACCGTCGGATCGGATTGCAACATCATGCCGCGTTCGAGCCGGTTGACGAAGACACCGGCGATCCGGGCGCGCTCGCTCTCGAGCGATGTTTCCTTTTCGACGATCGAGGCGAGTGTCAGCGCGGCCTTCGGCGTATTAAACGGCAAATCGTCCGCGCGGGCCTCCCATAGTTCCGCCAGCGTGCGCCGCATCGCATCGTTCATGCGTTCAACCAACGCCGCGCGGTCGTCGCCATAGGAATAGAAATAGGTCTCGGGCAGGAACGCGCCCTCTTCCTGAAAGCGCGATGCATCGGGCGCATCGCCGCTCAGCATGTCCGCTGCGGCGACGAGATCGAGCACCTGCCGATTGGTCAGCCCCTCGGGAATTGTGAGGCGATGCTGGACCTGGCGGCCGTCCGACAGCATGGACATGAGGCCGGCGGGACTGATCCCCGCAGTGAAAATATACTCACCCGCCTTAAGCGGGCGCTCGCGACCATAAATTCGCACGCCCCACTCGAACACCCAGTCATGTTCCAGCAAGCCCGCTTCCGCGAGCTGATCGCCGATCGCAGCGACACTGGCGCCGCGCGGAACGACGAGCGTCACCTCTTCGGTTGTCGGTCCCGGCTTATGGAAGGCGCGATCGAACCACCAGGCGCCGCCCCCCGCGGCCGCAGCGGCGACCAGGATACAGAGAGCCAGTGCGATCAGCAGAAACCGGCGCATCGGCCGGCAGGATCAGTGAACGCCCGCGAACACCAGGCTCGCGTTCGTGCCGCCGAAACCGAACGAATTCGAAAGCACGGCGCGGATCGGGCGCTGTTTCGCCTGTTTCGGCACCAGATCGACATCGCAGCCCGGCGAGGGGTTGTCGAGATTGAGGGTCGGCGGGCAGATACCGTTGCGCAGCGCCTGGATCGAGAAGATCGCCTCAACCGCGCCGGCTGCACCGAGCAAATGGCCGATCGCCGACTTGGTCGACGACATCGACACCTTGTAGGCCGCCGGCCCGAACAGCCGTTTCATCGCGCCGAGCTCGATCTCGTCGCCGAGCGGCGTCGAGGTGCCGTGCGCATTGATATAGTCGATATCGTCCGGCGTGAGTTTCGCGCGCTTCAGGGCGGCCCGCATCGCGCGGAAACCGCCGCTGCCGTCCTCGGCCGGGGCCGTAATGTGATAGGCGTCGCCCGACAAACCATAGCCGACGATCTCGGCGTACATCTTGGCGCCGCGCTTTTTGGCGTGTTCCAGCTCCTCCAGAACCACGATGCCCGAACCATCACCCATGACGAAACCGTCGCGGTCGACGTCCCAAGGGCGCGAGGCACGTTGCGGCGTATCGTTGAAGCCGGTCGAGAGAGCGCGCACGGCCGCGAACCCGGCAACGCCGAGACGGCAGATCGAGGCTTCCGCGCCGCCGGCCACCATCACATCGGCATCGCCGAATTCGATTAACCGCGCCGCATCGCCGATCGCATGCGCGCCGGTCGCACAGGCGGTCACTACCGAATGATTGGGTCCGGTAAAACCGTGCCGGATCGATACATGGCCCGACGCGAGATTGATCAGCGCTGCCGGAATGAAGAATGGACTGACCCGTCGCGGGCCGCGTTCGTGCAGCGTGATCGACGCATCGTAGATACCCTGCAATCCGCCGATGCCCGAACCGATCAGGACGCCAGTGCGCTCGCGCGATTCCTCGTCCTCAGGCTTCCAGCCGGAATCCTCGACGGCCTCGTCCGCTGCCGCGATGGCGTAGTGGATGAACGCGTCCATCTTCCGCCGGTCTTTGGGCAGAATGTAGGATTCGATGTCGAATCCGCCATTGGCCTTGTCTCCGCGCGGGACGTTGCCGGCAATCTTGCAGGGAAGATCGGAAACATCGAACGCCTGGATCGGGCCGATACCGCTCTCGCCATTGATCAGCCGCTTCCAGACGCGTTCGACGCCGCAGCCGAGCGGCGACACGATGCCCATACCGGTGACGACGACACGTCGCATCGCTGTCATGCAGGTCTGTGAAGGAAGAAGCGCGGTCTCAGCACCGGCCGCGGATCAGCTGTTCGCCGCGTGCTGCTCGATGAACGCGATGGCGTCCTTGACGGTCTGGATCTTCTCGGCGGCGTCGTCCGGAATCTCGCACCCGAACTCTTCCTCGAAAGCCATGACCAGCTCGACGGTATCGAGGCTGTCGGCACCGAGATCGTCAATGAAGCTTGCGCCTTCATTGACCTTCGCTTCATCGACGCCCAGATGTTCGACGACGATCTTTTTCACCCGTTCGGCGATGTCGCTCATGTCGATATAACCCCTCGAAAAACGTTGCTGCCGTCGTGGCCCTCAACCTCGGATCCGAACCCGCCGCTTGCTGCGAGTCGTCCGGACGGCCGACCTTGAGGGCGGCGTCCAATAACACAGCGGCCGAAGCTTGGCCAGCGCCGCGGACCCTAGGAAAACGCGCTTATATCATCGCCATTCCGCCGTTGACGTGCAAGGTCTGGCCGGTGACATAAGACGCCTCGTCGGCGGCCAGAAAAGCCACACAAGCCGCCACCTCTTCGACCGTCCCGAGGCGCCCGAGCGGGATCCCCGACAGAAAGCGCTCGCGTGTCTTTTCACTGACCGCGTCGGTCATGGCGGTCGCGATGAAGCCCGGTGCCACACAATTGACTGTGATCCCGCGGGTCGCGACCTCCTGGGCGATGGCCTTCGACATGCCGACGATGCCCGCCTTGGCGGCCGCATAGTTCGCCTGGCCCGGATTGCCAATCACGCCGCTGATCGAGCCGATACTGATGATCCGGCCGGCGCGCTGCTTCATCATGCCCCTGAGTGCCGCGCGGGTCAGACGGAAGACCGTCCCCAGATTGAGCTCGATGACCGCCTCCCAGTCGTCGTCCTTGAGGCGCATCGCGAGACCGTCGCGGGTGATGCCGGCATTGTTGACCAGAATGTCGAGCCCGCCCATCGCCGCCTCGGCCTCGCCGATCAGTTTGTCGGCGGCGCCGGCGTCGGTGAGATTGGCCGGCAGGATATGCGTGCGCCCGCCCAGGGCATTCGCGCGCGTCTCGAGCGCCTCCCGCCGCGTTCCCGAGAGCGCAACAATGGCGCCCTGCTCGTGGAGGCCGCGCGCAATCGCGCCGCCGATGCCGCCCGAAGCGCCGGTGACCAGCGCCCGTTTACCCGTCAGATCGAACATGCCCTGCCATCCTCGTCCGCTATCGGTTCTGCAACAATTCAGAGCAGCTTGAGCGCCGCCTCGATATCGGCGGGTTCGCCTACCGCCTGCGCCGCCAGATCGCGATCGATCCGCCGCACCAGGCCGCTCAATACCTTGCCGGCGCCAAGCTCGAACATCTGTTCGACGCCCGCTGCTTTCATTGCGAGTACGCTTTCGCGCCAACGCACCATGCCGGTCACTTGTTCCACCAGCAGATCGCGGATCGTATCCGGATCGCTGACCGGCGCTGCGGTGATATTCGCCATCAGCGGCACCAACGGCTGGATCAGCGGAACGGCAACCAGCGCCTCCGCCATCTCGTCCGCTGCCGGCTGCATCAGCGCGCAGTGAAAGGGCGCGCTGACCGGCAGCATGACGCTGCGTTTGGCACCGCGCGCCGAGGCGAGAGCGATCGCGCGTTCGACGGCCGCCAGATGGCCGCTGACCACGACCTGGCCCGGCGCATTGTCGTTCGCGGTATCGCAGATCTGGGGACCGATTTCTTTCGGCGCCGATGAAGCGGCTTCCGCCGCGACCGCCTGCACGACATCCAATTCGAGGCCGAGCAGCGCCGCCATTGCGCCCTCGCCCACCGGAACCGCCCGCTGCATGGCGCTGCCGCGACGGCGCAGCAGCCGGGCGGCATCGCCCAGGCTGAACGCGCTGGCTGCGGCGAGTCCCGAATACTCCCCGAGAGAATGGCCGGCGACGAACGCGACCTTGTCGCGCAGATCGAGCCCGCCCTCTCGCTCCAGCACCCGAAGGACGGCCATCGAGACTGCCATCAGGGCGGGCTGGGCGTTCTCGGTCAGTCGCAAGTCGCTGTCCTCGCCCTCGAACATCAGCCGGCTCAGCCGCTGGCCAAGGGCGTCGTCGACCTCCTCGAAGACCTCGCGCGCGGCTGGGAAGGTTTCGGCGAGGGATTTGCCCATGCCGACGGCCTGCGAGCCCTGGCCGGGAAACAGGAACGCGCGCGCCATCCACTAGTCCCTTACAATGTGCGGAAATTGATCGCGGGCTGGCATTGAAGGCGCGGGATTCCGGGCCTGTCAAGCAAGCCGCGCAGCGGTTTCCGGCCGCTTGCGGCCCCTATTTAAATGTGTATAGTCCGCGCCTTCGCAAAACCGACTCCTTGCCGGTTTCGAGCGGCCGTCCCAGGCACGGGACGCCCCTCCGAGCCGGCTAGAGATGCGGCGACTGCCGGTTCGGCCGGCGCGGCGCATCGTTCGATCAGCCAGAGGGAGCCACAGAGTGCCGTATTACGAGAACGTGTTCATCGCACGTCAGGACGCTTCGCCTGCCCAGGTGGAAGCCCTGACCGAAGGTTTCGCCACCGTCATCACAGAAAATGGTGGCACGGTCGGCAAGCGCGAAAATTGGGGTCTGCGCAGCCTCGCCTATCGCATCAACAAGAATCGCAAGGGCCACTACACGCTCATGAACATCGACGCCCCTTCGGCGGCGGTGGTTGAGATGGAGCGGCTGATGCGGATCAACGAAGACGTGCTTCGCTATCTGACCATTCGCGTCGAGGCACTCGAAGAGGGTCCCTCGCCGATGATGCGCAGCCGCGATGAGCGCAGCGAGCGTGGCGACCGCGACCGCGGCGATCGGGGTGACCGCGGCGATCGCGGTGATCGCGGCGGCCGTCGCGATCGCGACGATCGGGGCGGACGTGACGATCGCGGCCCGCGCCGCGACAGCGCACCGCGCGATATCGAAGCTGACGCCGGCAAGGGAGACGTCGCATGAGCGGTCCCACCGTTACCCGGGCCGGTTCCGGCCGGCCGCGTTTCCGTCGCCGCAAGAGCTGTCCGTTCAGCGGCCCGAACGCGCCGAAGATCGATTACAAGGATACGCGGCTGCTGCAGCGCTTCCTTTCCGAGCGCGGCAAGATCGTGCCGAGCCGCATCACCGCGGTTTCGGCCAAGCGCCAGCGTGAACTCTCACAGGCCATCAAGCGCTCGCGTTTTCTGGCGCTGCTGCCCTATTTGCTGAAGTAGAGTCATCATGGTCGAAGTCATCCTGCTCGAGCGCGTCGAGAAACTGGGCCAGATGGGCGACATCGTGAAGGTGCGCCCGGGCTTCGCGCGCAATTTCCTGTTGCCGCAGAAGAAGGCGCTGCGCGCAACCGAAAGCAACAAGAAGCGATTCTCGGAGCAGCGCGTTCAGCTTGAAGCGGTCAACCTGCAGCGCCGTCAGGAAGCCGAGAAGGTTGCGCCGAGCCTCGACAACATGGTGGTCACGCTGATCCGCCAGGCCGGCGAAACCGGTCAGCTGTTCGGTTCCGCCACGACCCGCGACATCGCCGATGCAGTCAGCGCCAAGGGCGTCACGATCGGTCGGCAGCAGGTTCTGCTCGATCGGCCGATCAAGGAGCTGGGTCTGGTTCCGGTGCGTGTCGTTCTCCATCCGGAAGTGTCGGTGACGGTGACGGTCAACGTCGCGCGGTCGCTCGACGAAGCGGAAGTTCAGTTGAAGACCGGCGCCGCCGTGGTCGGCGAGCGGGACGAGCCGGACGTCGATTATCTGGCCGACGAAGCGGCCGCCGAAGCAGCCGCCCAGGCGGTCAAGGAAGAGCCCTCGGGGGAGAGCGCTTCCGGCAAGGCGACGGACTAAGGCAAACTCGGATGCCTGCATCGCCGCATGGACGGCGGCGCCGGCTCTGATAATCTGTCGGTTCTCGATATGCGGCCGTCCCGGCCGCACGTCGGGTGGGAAAACCGGGAGGACGACGGCTACGATGTTGATCGCGGGCCTTTTGGGGCGGCTCGTGCGCGAAGGCCGCCTGACCGTCATCGATGCGGCGGGGCGCCGGCATGAAATTGCCGGCTCAGCGCCCGGGCCGGCCGTGACGATACGCCTGCATGACCGGCGCATCGAACGGCAGCTCCTCACCAATCCCAAGCTGCATTTTGGCGAAGCCTATATGGACGGCCGGATCACGGTCGAAGAAGGCACCCTCGCCGATGTGCTCGATCTGCTGACGCGAAACATGGCGGCGATCGAGAATGGCAGTATGCAGTCGCTTCGGAACTGGATCGACAAGGCATTCCATTTCCTGCTCACCCACAACCCGGTCGGCCGCGCCCAGAAGAACGTCGCGCACCATTACGACCTGTCGGGCGCACTCTACGACCTGTTCCTTGACCAGGATCGGCAATATTCCTGCGCCTACTTCATGACCGACAATGACAGTCTCGAAGTGGCCCAACACAACAAGAAGCTCCATCTTGCGGCCAAGCTCCTGCTCGAACCCGGCCAGAAACTGCTCGATATCGGCAGCGGCTGGGGTGGCCTCGGTCTCTATCTTGCGAAGCTGGAACAGGTCGACGTCACCGGCGTCACGCTCTCGACCGAGCAGCAGAAGATCTCGCAGGCGCGCGCCGTCGAGGCCGGCCTCGCCGATCGGGTTCAATTTCACCTGCGCGACTACCGCCATCAGATCGGCCAATTCGACCGAATCGTCTCGGTCGGCATGTTTGAACACGTCGGACCCGGCCACTATCGCGAGTTTTTCTCGAAAGCAAAGGACCTGCTGACTGAGGACGGCGTCATGTTGCTGCATTCGATCGGCCGCATGGAGCCGCCCGGTGCAACCAATCCCTGGATGCGAAAGTATATTTTTCCTGGCGGCTATTCCCCCGCCCTGTCTGAAGTGTTGCGCACGGTCGAGGATGTCGGCTTGTGGGTAACCGATATCGAAATCCTGCGATTGCATTACGCGAAGACCTTGAACGAATGGTATCGCCGCTTCGTGCGCAACCGCGATCGCGTCAGAGCCCTCTATGACGAGCGTTTCTGCCGGATGTGGGAGTTCTATCTGCTCGGCTGCGAATATGCGTTCCGCAATTTGGACCAAATGGTATTCCAAATACAGATCGCGCGCCGGCAGGACGCCGTACCGCTCACCCGCGAGTATATAACTGACTACGAACGGCAGAACGCCGCCAAAGTTGCGATCGCCGCATCCTGACCGGCGACGATCGCCGCCTTTTTCTTGCCCGATATCCCCGTTAATCACAGCGACTCGGTGCTGGCTGTTAGGATCGATTGGCCCTAACACTGGCTGATCATGGAAACCTCACCGATGTCGAACAACGTTCGACCGCTGCGCACCGGCGCCGAGCGGGACACACCGCTCCGCACCCCGCCACATAATTACGAGGCGGAGCAGGCGCTGCTCGGCGCGATCCTCGGCAACAACCTCGTCTTCGACAAGGTGAACGAGTTTCTGCGGCCGGAGCATTTCGCCGACGCCGTGCACGGCCGCATCTACGATGCGATCGGCAAACTGGTGCAGCGCGGGCAGATCGCCAACCTGCTCACCCTGAAGAACATCTTCGACCAGGATCCGGGCCTCGCCGATGCCGGCGGCGGCAAGTATCTCGAACGGCTGGCGAGCTCGCTCGTCACCATCGTCAATGCGGGCGACTATGCGCGCACCATTCACGATCTCTTTATTCGCCGCGAGTTGATCAATCTCGGCGAGGAAGTCGTCAATGAGGCCTACGGGTTCGACGCGGAAGAGACCGCGTCCGACCAGATCGAACGGGCCGAACAGAAGCTGTACGGGCTTTCGGAGACCGGGCGGACCGAAATCGGGCTTCGCACCTTCAATGACGCCCTGACCGGGGCCATCGACATCGCCGAGGCCGCCCATCAGCGCCAGAGCCATGTGACGGGGGTCACGACCGGGCTCGGCGATATGGACCGCAAGCTCGGCGGGCTGCACCCCTCGGACCTGGTGATCCTCGCCGGCCGTCCCTCGATGGGCAAAACCGCGCTCGCCACGAACATGGCCTTCAATGCCGCCCGCGCCCATCACGAGAGTGGCGGCAAGGAGGGCGCGCAGGTTGCCTTCTTCTCGCTGGAAATGTCGGCCGAACAGCTCGCGACCCGTATTCTTGCCGAGCAGACCGGAATTTCCTCGGACCGGATCCGGCGCGGCGACGTGAAGACCGACGATTTCTCGACGTTCGCCGCGGTTGCCTCGGAACTGCAGTATCTGCCGATGTACATCGACGACACGCCGGCGATCTCGGTTTCGACATTGCGCACCCGCGCGCGCCGCCTCAAGCGTCAGCACGGGCTCGGGCTCATCGTCGTCGACTATCTGCAGCTCATGCGGCCGTCGACCCTGAACCGCAACGAGAACCGCGTGCAGGAAATCTCCGAGATCACGCGCGGCCTCAAGGCGGTCGCAAAGGAGCTGAACGTCCCGGTTCTTGCCCTCTCGCAGCTCAGCCGCGCCGTCGAACAGCGCGAAGACAAGCGCCCGCAGCTCGCCGACCTTCGGGAATCGGGCTCGATCGAGCAGGATTCAGACGTCGTCATGTTCATCTACCGCGAGCAATATTATCACGAGCGCGGCATTCCCCAGCAGCGCGAGGAGGAATCGCACGAGAAGTTCGCCGAGCGCATGCAGCGCTGGCAGGATCGCGGCGAACGCATCCACAATGTTGCCGAAGTCATCATCGCCAAGCAGCGCCACGGCCCGATCGGCGTCATCGAACTCTTCTTCGATGGAATGGTGACGAAATTCGGCGATCTGGTACGACCCGATCAGCTTCCCGATGGCGACAACTGATCGCGCCACCGCCGTTCTCACCATCGACCTGGCGGCGGTCGCCGAGAACTTCCGGATCCTGCGGCAGCGGTTTGCCGGCAACTCACTCGGCGTCGCGGTCAAGGCCGACGCCTACGGGCTCGGTGCCGCTCAGGTCGCGCCCGCTTTGTGGCGCGCCGGTGCCCGACTGTTCTTTGTCGCATCGCTCGATGAAGGGATCGCGCTGCGCTCGACCTTGGCCGACGCGCGCATCGCCGTGCTGCATGGTCTGACCACAGGTCCGGCGGACGTATTCGTCGAGCATCGCCTCCTGCCGGTGCATAACAGCATCGCCGAAATCGACGCCTGGCTCGCCGCGACATCCGGTTTGCCCGCCGGATTGCATATCGATACCGGCATCGCGCGGCTCGGCATGCCGCCGCGCGAAGTCGAGATGCTCGCCGGCACGAGCCGCATGGCGACACTGCCGCTCGATTTCGTCATGACCCATCTCGCCTGCGGCGACGATCCGGCTCACACGCTGAATACTAAGCAGTGCGATCGTTTCCGCGATGCCTGTGCCGTGCTCGCCATTCCCGCCAGCGTGCCGCGCAGCCTGGTAGCGTCGGCCGGGATTTTTCTCGACCCTTCGTTCCATTTCGATCTTGGCCGGCCCGGGGCGGCGCTTTACGGCATCGCGACCCAGACAGGCCTGCCCAATCTGATGCGACCGGTCGTCGGCTTACGCGGAAAAATCCTGCAATTACGGGACGTTGACAGTGATTCGACCGTTGGATATGGTGCCACGCATCGGATGACCCGGCCGGGGCGGGTCGCTACCATCGGTGCCGGCTATGCCGACGGGCTGCTACGCACGCTCGGCAATCGCGGCTACGCCGTAGCCGGCGGCCGACTGGTTCCGGTGGTGGGGCGGGTTTCCATGGATCTCCTGACGATCGACGTGACCGATCTGCCCGATGCACTCGTGCGTCCGGGGCAGTTCGTCGATTTGATCGGGCCCGGCAATGAACTCGATTCGCTTGCAGCCCAAGCCGGCACCACCGGCTATGAGCTGCTCACGCTGCTCGGGTCGCGCTATGCGCGGCATTATCTGCCCGACATGCCCGGGCAGGCTGCCTGATGGGATTTGTCCAGGGCATCGGTCGCGGCACGCTGAACTCCTGCGAGCTGATCGGGCGGCTCATACTGTTTGCCATGTTCGGCCTCCTTCATGTGATCAAGCCGCCTTACTACCCCCGGCTGATCCTGCGGCAGATGGTCGAAATCGGATTCTATTCGCTGCCGGTCGTCGGCCTGACCGCGATCTTCACTGGCATGGTGCTCGCGCTGCAGAGCTTTACCGGCTTCACCCGCTTCAACGCCGAACAGGCGATCCCCAACGTCGTGGTGCTGTCGATCACCCGCGAGCTCGGTCCCGTACTCGCCGGACTGATGGTGGCGGGTCGAATTGGCGCCGCGATGGCGGCCGAGATCGGCACCATGCGCGTCACCGACCAGATCGACGCGCTGGCCACACTCTCGACCAATCCGATGCGCTATCTCGTGGCGCCCCGTTTGCTCGCCGGCACGCTGATGCTGCCGCTGCTCGTCATAGTCGCCGACATCATCGGCGTGATGGGCGGTTATCTGGTCAGCGTCTATAAACTGGACTTCAACGCGATCACCTACATCACGAACACGATGAACTTCGTCGAACCGCTCGACGTGATTTCCGGTCTGGTGAAGGCTGCCGCGTTCGGCTTTATCGTGGCGCTGATGGGCTGCTTTCATGGGTTCAACTCGCGCGGCGGTGCGCAGGGTGTCGGCATCGCCACGACCAACGCCGTCGTGTCGGCGTCGATCATGGTGCTGATCTTCAACTACATCATCACCGAGCTGTTTTTCGCGACATGAACGGAAAGCCGCCCAAGATAGAAATTCGCGGCCTGCATAAATCCTTCGGCCGCAAGCATGTGCTGCGCGGCGTGGACCTCGATGTGCCGCAGCATCAGTCTCTGGTGGTCATCGGCGGTTCCGGCACCGGCAAGTCGGTCATGCTGAAATGCATCCTCGGCCTGATCCAACCGGATGCGGGCTCGATCAAAATCGACGGCGAAGAGCTGGCTGAGATGAGCGGCTCGGAACGCCAGGCGGCGATGAGCAAAATCGGCATGCTGTTCCAGGGTGGCGCATTGTTCGATTCGCTGCCGGTCTGGGAAAATGTCGCTTTCGGCCTGACGGCGGGCAAACGGATGCCGCGGCGCGAGGCCAAAGAAGTAGCCTTGCGCAACCTCGCCGCCGTGGGGCTCGGAGCCGAAGTCGGCGATCTGTCGCCCTCGGAGCTTTCCGGCGGCATGCAGAAGCGCGTGGCGCTGGCCCGGGCGATCGCGACCGAACCCGAGATCATCTTCTTCGACGAGCCGACGACCGGACTCGATCCGATCATGGCCGATGTCATCAACGGTCTGATCCGGCTTTGCGTAGGCAAGCTGGGCGCCACGGCACTCTCGATCACGCACGACATGGGTAGTGTGCGGCGCATTGCCGATCGGGTCGCGATGCTGCATGACGGGCGGATCGTGTGGGAAGGACCGGTCGATCGCATCGATCGCTCGGGCAATCCCTATGTCGACCAGTTCATCAACGGCCGGGCGGAAGGCCCGATCGAGATGCCGGTCCGGCCGCTCTGACGGGCTCTGCCCGGAAAGGATCCTGTTGGCCAAATCCGCTGCCCGCTATGTCTGCCAGGCCTGCGGCGCGCTCGCCTCGAAATGGAGCGGCCGCTGCGAAGCCTGCGGGGAGTGGAACACGATCGTCGAGGAGGCGCCGCGCGAAGCGGCCCCCAGGGGGATCGGTACCGGACGCGGACAAAAGATCGATTTCCAGCCAATCACGGGAACCGGCGCGCCAGTCGCACGGCGCAGCACCGGCAATGTCGAGTTCGACCGCGTCTCCGGCGGCGGGCTCGTACCCGGCTCCGCGCTGCTGATCGGCGGCGATCCCGGCATCGGCAAATCGACCTTGCTGCTGCAAATCGCCAACGCCGTGGCGGCCACCTTGGGCGGCGGCCGACCGGCGACGGTCGCCTACATCACCGGCGAGGAATCGGTCGAGCAGGTGCAGATGCGCGCGCGCCGGCTCGATCTCGCGGCGAGCGGCGTCGAACTCGCGGCCGCCACCAGCGTGCGCGACATTCTCACCTCGATCGACCGGCCGCAGGTGCCGGATCTGGTCGTGATCGATTCTATCCAGACGATGTATGTCGACACGCTCGATTCGGCGCCCGGCACGGTCGCCCAGGTGCGCGGCGCCGCGGCCGAACTGATCCGGCTCGCCAAGCGGCGCGGCTTTACCGTCGTGCTGGTCGGCCACGTCACCAAGGAAGGCCAGATCGCCGGCCCGCGCGTACTCGAACATATGGTCGACACGGTGCTCTATTTCGAAGGCGAGCGCGGCCATCAATTCCGCATCCTGCGCGCGGTCAAGAATCGTTTCGGCCCAGCCAACGAGATCGGCGTGTTCGAGATGACCGATGCCGGGCTGATGGGGGTCGAAAATCCGTCGTTCCTGTTTCTCGGCGAGCGGCGCGAGGATTCGTCCGGCACGGCGGTCTTCGCCGGAATCGAAGGCACACGCCCGGTCCTCGTGGAAATCCAGGCGCTGGTTGCGCCCTCATCGCTCGGCACGCCGCGCCGCGCCGTCGTCGGCTGGGACAGTGCGCGTCTTGCCATGCTGCTGGCGGTTCTCGAGGCGCGCTGCGGGCTGGTGCTGGCCGGCAAGGACGTATATCTGAATGTCGCTGGCGGCCTGCGAATCGCGGAACCCGGCGCCGATCTCGCGGTCGCGGCGGCGCTGGTCTCGGCCGCAGCGGATCGACCGGTGCCGGCGAACACGGTGTTTTTCGGCGAAGTCGGGCTTGGCGGCGAGGTGCGGGCAGTGAGCCAGCCGGAACTCCGTCTCAGGGAAGCGACGAAACTCGGTTTTGTGGGGGCTTACATGCCGCCCCAGGCCAAGGGCCGGCGCGCGCTGCCCGGCGGCCTTGCGATCCATGAAATCCGCCATCTGGCCGATCTGGTCGGGCGCCTCGCCGGCGACGGGCAGGATAACCGCCCCGGCAGCAGCCGGCGGACCGGCTAGGCCGCGGGGGGACGCTGTTGGACGATCTTCCCATCTCAATCGTCGATCTGGCCCTGATCGGGGTTCTGATCCTCTCCGCCCTGCTCGCCTTCGTGCGCGGATTTGTCCGCGAGGTGCTGTCGATCGGCGCCTGGATTGGCGCCATCGTCGCCACCATATACGCGTTCCCTTACGCGCAGCCCTATGTGCGCGAACAGATCGAAATCGCACTCCTGGCCGATGCGGTCACGGGTCTTGCGATTTTCATCGTCGCGCTGGTGATACTGACCGTGATCAGCCATGCCCTCTCGCGCAATGTCCGGGACAGCTCGCTCGGAGCCGTCGACCGTTCGCTCGGCCTGTTATTCGGCCTCGTGCGCGGCGCGGTTCTCATCTGTGCGGCCTATCTGGCGATGAGTTGGGCGATCCCGAAGGAAGAGGACCGGCCGGCCTGGATCCTGAATGCCCGCGCGACGCCTTTGGTCGAACGCGGCGCCGAGTTCCTGGCCTCGCTGCTCCCGGCCGAGATCCTGCAGGATGGCGAGGATACGGCCGGCGGGCTGCGAAACGATGCCGAACAGCTTCTGGAGGCAGGCGAGGCCGTGGAAACGCTGACCGGGACCGGCTCGGGGGAGAGCGAAACGGGCTCGAATTCCGATGCTGCCGAGACGCCGCCGGACGGCTATAAGGACGCCGAGCGGAACGACCTCGACCGCCTGATCGAGAGCACCGAATGAGCGCCGAACCGAAGGAGGGCACCAGCCTGTCCATGTCGCCGACGCTGACCACACACCCTTATGACGACGACCATCTGCGCGAGGAGTGCGGGGTCTTCGGTATTTACGGCCCCGAAGATTCCGCGGCCCTGGTTGCGCTCGGCCTCCATGCGCTGCAGCATCGCGGCCAGGAAGCGGCCGGAATCGTTGCGTTCGACGGGCGGCAATTCAACGCGCATCGCGCGCTCGGCCAGGTCGCCGATCACTTCTCCAGCGAGAAAGTCATCGACCGGCTGAGCGGCCATGCCGCGATCGGGCATGTGCGCTACTCGACGGCGGGCGAAACCGTGCTGCGCAATGTGCAGCCGCTGTTCGCAGATCTCGAATTTGGTGGTTTTGCGATCGCGCATAACGGCAATCTGACCAACGCCTATACGCTGCGGCGCGGACTGGTAAAGCGCGGCTCGCTCTTCCAGTCGACCACCGACACCGAGGTCATCACCCATCTGATGGCGACCGGCAGCGGCACGGTCGTCGACCGGCTGGTACAGGCGCTGCGCCAGGTCGAGGGCGCCTACTCGCTCGTCGCGCTCGCGCATGACCGGGTGATCGGCGTACGCGATCCGCTGGGCGTGCGGCCGCTGGTGATCGGCAAGCTCGGCACCTCGCATATTCTCGCCTCGGAAACCTGCGCGCTCGACATCATCGGCGCGGAATTCGTGCGCGACGTCGAACCGGGCGAGATCGTGGTGATCGGATCGAACGGCATCGAAAGCCTGCGCCCGTTTCCGCAGCAGAAGAAGCGTTTCTGCATCTTCGAGTTCATTTACTTCGCGCGGCCCGACAGCGTGGTCGAAGGCACGAGCGTCTACGATGCGCGCAAGCGGATCGGCGCCGAACTGGCGCGCGAGGCGCCATCCGACGCCGACGTCGTCATCCCGGTACCCGATTCCGGCGTGCCGGCGGCGCTCGGCTATGCCGAAGAGGCGAAGATCCCGTTCGAGCTCGGCATCATCCGCAACCATTATGTCGGCCGCACATTCATCGAACCGAGCGACCATATCCGGCATCTCGGCGTGCGCCTCAAGCACAACGCGAACCGGGCGATGATCCAGGGCCGCAATGTCGTGCTGGTCGACGACAGCATCGTGCGCGGCACCACCTCGCGGAAGATTGTCGAGATGATCCGCCATGCCGGGGCGAAGCAGGTTCATATGCGCATCTCGAGCCCGCCGACGGCGCATTCCTGCTTCTACGGCATCGACACGCCCGAGCGCGAAGCGCTGCTCGCCTACAAGAACGACGCCGATTCGATGGCGAAACTGATCGGCGCCGACAGCCTCGCATTCATCTCGATCGACGGACTCTATCGCGCAATGGGGATGCCGCGGCGCGATCCGGCGTTGCCGCTCTATTGCGATGCCTGTTTCACGGGCGATTATCCGATCCCGCTGACCGATCGCAGCGACGGCCGCCCGCCCGCGCAGCTCTCGCTGCTCACAGAATCCGCCTGAGTTCCGGCACGCAATGGCCGACAACACCCGCCGCCTTGCCGGGCGCGTCGCTCTCGTAACCGGCGCCTCGCGCGGCATCGGCGCTGCGGTTGCGCGGCGTTATGCCGCCGAAGGCGCGGAACTCATCCTCGTTGCGCGCACCGTCGGCGGGCTCGAAGAGACCGACGATGCGGTCAAAAAAGCCGGCGGCCATGCGACGTTGGTGCCGCTCGATCTCGGCGACTACCCGGCGATCGACCGGCTCGGCCAGGCGATCTTCGAACGCCACAAGCGGCTCGACGTGCTGGTCGGCAATGCAGGCCTGCTCGGCACAATGACACCGATCCATCAAATCCGGCCGCAGGAATGGCAGCAGGTGATGGATATCAATGTGACCGCGAACTGGCGGCTGATCCGCTCCATGCATCCGCTGCTGCAGGCCTCGCCCGCCGGCCGGGCGATGTTCGTGTCGTCCGGCGCCTCGACGGCGCCGCGCGCTTATTGGGGCACCTACGCGGTCAGCAAGGCGGCGCTCGACATGCTGGTCGGCATCTATGCGGCCGAGACCGCGAAGACAAAGATCCGTGTCAACATCATCGATCCCGGCCAGGTGCGCACCAATATGCGCGCCAGCGCCTATCCGGGTGAAGATCCGATGACCCTGCCGGCACCCGACGACATCACCGATCTGTTTGTCGAACTTGCGTCAGCCGACTGCACACGTCATGGCGAGCGCATCGACGTGGCGCCAAACCTGACGCGCCGGCGGCACTGATCAGTTACCTGCGTAGGGGTTGTTGCCTTTGCGCAAAGTGATCCGTAGCGGCACCCCGTCGAGCCCGAACGTCTCGCGCAGCCCGTTCACGAGATAGCGCAGGTAGGAATCCGGCAGCTCGGTCGGCCGGTTGACGAAGATCGCGAAGGTCGGCGGCCGTGTCTTGATCTGGGTCGCATAGCGCAGTTTGACTGATTTGCCCGATGCCATCGGCGGCGGATGACGATCCGTGATTCCGCTCAGCCAGCGATTGAGATCGGCGGTCGAAATACGGCGGTTCCAGTTCTCGTAAATCTCGAACACCCGGCGCATCAGCTTCGATATTCCCGCGCCCGTCTCGGCCGAGATCGCCACCAACGGAATGCCGCGCGCCTGCGGCAACGATCGCTCGATCCGGTCGGCCAGAGCCTTCAGCGCGGTATCGGTATCGGCGACCGCATCCCATTTGTTCGCGGCAATGACCAGCGCCCTGCCCTCCTCGAGCACCTCGCGCGCGATCGTCAGATCCTGCTTCTCGAAACTCTCGGTGCCGTCGAGTACGAGCACAACGACTTGCGCGAATTTCAGGGCGCGCGCCGTCTCGGCGCCCGAGAGATGCTCCAGCCGTTCGGAGATGCGCGCGCGCCGCCGCAGGCCCGCAGTATCGACGAGGCGCATTGCACGGCCGCCATATTCCCAGTCGATCGTGATCGCATCCCGCGTGATCCCCGCTTCGGGACCGGTGATCACCCGCTCTTCGCCGAGCAGCCGGTTGACCAATGTCGATTTGCCGACATTCGGGCGGCCGACCACGGTGATCGCGATCGGCGCATCGGGTTCGGGCTCGGCGGTTTCGTCCAGGGCGTCAGCCGCAGCCTCTTCCGCATTAAGCGGATCGAGATGCTCCTGCATCGCCTCGAGCAGCAGGCTCATGCCGTCGCCATGCTCGGCGGAAATCGGCAGCGGTTCGCCGAAGCCGAGCGCGAAGGCATCGTAGCGGCCGGCATCGCTCGCCCGGCTCTCGCTCTTGTTGGCAAGCAGCAACGTCGGTTTGCCGCTGCGCCGCAGCAAATCCGCAAAATGACGATCGTCGGGAATGAGGCCGCTGCGCGCGTCGATCACGAACAGCACGAGATCGGCCTCGGCGATCGCGCGCTGGGTCTGCGCCTGCATGCGCGCCGCCAGGCTCTCGCTCTCGGCCTCTTCGAGGCCTGCCGTATCGATCAGCGTGAATTCGAGATCGCCGAGCGTCGCACGGCCCTCGCGACGATCCCGCGTCACGCCGGGCATGTCGTCGACAATCGCGATGCGCTTGCCGATGAGACGGTTGAACAGCGTCGACTTGCCGACATTCGGCCGACCGACGATCGCCACCACGGCAGTCATGATCGGATCAGCGCAGCGCGACGAGCGACGCGTCGCCGAGCAAAAGATAGAGTCCGCCATTGACGACGATCGGCGAGATACGTGTACCGGCGGCCAACTCGAACTGGCCGACGACCTCGCCGGTATAGGGCGAAATCGTCATCCCCGCGCCTTCGGAGCTCACGACGATCAACCGGTCGCCCGCGAGCACCGGCCCGCTCCAGCTGATCGGCCCGCTATTGTCTTCCGGATCGAGGAACCGCGGCAGCGCCTGGTACCATTTGATCTGGCCGCCGCCGCGCGTCAGACAAATCAGAACCTGATCGGATGTGACCATGAAGATGAAATCGCCGGCGACCCACGGCCCCTTCGAGCTCGACGCCGCGCGCTCCCAGACGCGCAGGCCGGTCGCCTGATCGACCGCTACCGTCGTTCCGGCATTCCCCGAAACATAGACGACGCCCTGATCGATAACGATGCGCCCGGTAACGCCGCCCACCCGCGTCGCACTTTCGCGCATCAGCCGCGAGGTCAGCGCGTCGCTCCAGCGCGCTTCGCCGGTTGTCGCGTCGAGCGCGAACACGTCGCCCGATGTATAGGCAACCACCACCGTGTCGCCCTCGATCGCCGGCGACGTCGCACCGAGCAGGCTCGCCTGGCCGACCGGCCCGGTATGGGTCCACTGGATCTCGCCGGTTTCCATCGACATCGCCAAGGTGCGATTGTCGAGCGTGACGACTATGAGGCGACCATCGGCGAAGCCCGGCGGCGCCCGTACGGGTGAATCGATGCGCGTCGTCCAGATGATTTCGCCGTTCGAGGCATCGACGGCATAGACATAGCCGTAATCCGTTGTCGCGTAGACGCGCGCGCCGTCGGTCGCGAGACCGCCGCCGAACAATTCGTCCTCGCTCTCCGGCGTCAGATCGCGGCGCCAGACGAGGTCGCCCGTCGACACATCGAAGGCACCCACATTGGTCGCGCTGTCCATCGCATAGATGCGTCCACCCGCCGAAACCGGTTCGGACACCAGCGGCCGGTAGGAATCGCCGCCACTGCCGACCGAGACGCGCCAAACCTGATTCAGCGTGCCGACCAGAGCGAGATGCTGCATCGAATGGTTCGGGTCGCCGCCGGCCTGCGGCCAGGCATCGTTGGTCAAGGCACCCGGCAGGACGACCTGAAGGGCCGCCACCTCTGGATCGGGATTGAAACCCTGCCCGTGTTCGAGCACCGAGATGCGTTCGCCGACCAGCGGCTCCTCGTCGTTGGAATCGAACATCTCCGTCGCGCCGCAACCGGCAAGCAGCAACGCCGTCGCGAGCGCAACGGCGATTCGTTTCGTGCCGGTGATGGTCGGTTCTGCGCGCATGGCTCGATGCCCCGCTATTCGGCCAGCGCCGCCAGCGCCTCGCTGGCCCGCGCGCGCATCGATTGCGGCGTTTCGGGATCGTCCGCGAGGGTGCCGAACAATTCACGGGCCTTCGCCGTGTCGCCATTCTGCAGTGCGACGATTGCCTGCAGCTCGAGCGCCATGTGGCGCCAGGCATTGCTGTTCTCGGTGAGCGGCGTCAACGCGGCTTCGATGGCGGCGGGATCCTCACCCGCGGCAAGAGCCTGCGTTGCCCATTGCGTCAGCGCGAGATCGCGCAGGACCGGATCGATATCGCCGTCATCGGCAATCGCGCGATACTGCGTCGCTGCATCTTCATAGTTCCCGGCGCGCACGGCAACGCCGGCGCGTTCGAGGCGCGCGAGCGCGCCATAGACGCCGCCTTTATCGGCAAGCGTCGCAAGCGCCGCATCCGCTTCCTCGGGCGCAACGCCAACCGCGGCGAGCGCGGATGCGTAGGCGGCGCTCTCTTCGAGCCGCTGCGATGTCTCATATTCGCGCCAGCCGACCGCTGCCGCGGTACCGAGCACGAGGACGATTGCCGCCGCGAGCACCCATTTGCCGTAGCGCTGCCACAGCCGGCGATAATGCTCGTGCTTCAGATCGTCTTCGATTTCGCGAAAAATATCGGCCACGTGCGGACCTCCAACCGGCCAAGGCGGCCAAACATACAGACCCGCCCAAACCAAGGCAAACCATTGATCCCGCTGCCTTCCGGATCGAAATCCACGCTGGACCAGGGCACGAATTTCAGGAAAACTGTCATCCGACGCAGGATGCGAGCGCAGAATGCGCGTTGCGGGAGAGCCAAACGCCCGATGGCCAAACTGATCCGTTTCAAGGACTACAAGGCGACCCGCCGACCCGTCTATTTTACACAGCGCGAACTTCAGACCCTTCTTTGCGAGTACGCCCGCCGCGTCCAGCGCGGCGAGTGGCGCGATTATGCGATTGATCATCGCCCCGGCATGGCGGTCTTTTCGGTGTTTCGCTCGAGCCGCGAACGGCCGCTTTATTCGGTGGTCAAACTGCAGGCGAACGATGACGGAGCGAGCTTCGTTGTCAATCAGGGCCGCCAGCGCCTCCGGGCCGGCCGTACGCTCGACGACGTGTTGCCCGCAATCGCCCATCGCCTTCAGGTCGTTTCACAATAAAATCAATGACTTGGAAGATCTGACCGCGCTTGCACCGGGCGACCTCGGATTTGGCGCTTGAAATACATAATGTAGTGGGCTGAAATCCGGTTCACACAATATGTCGTGCTGATGACAGCCAGGCGGAGGGTCGAGCCATGCAGTGGACGGACGAACGAATCAGTCTGTTGAAACAGCTCTGGGGCCAGGGCATGACGGCGAGCCAAATCGCCGAACGGCTCGGTGGCGTGAGCCGGAATGCGGTGATCGGCAAGGCCCATCGCCTCGGCCTTTCCTCGCGACCCTCGCCGATCCGCGGCGGGGTGAGCACCGGGCCGCGCCCGGCCCGCCGGCGCAGCAGCGCCCGTCTCGCAACCGCCGCTGCAGCGCCAACCGCGCCGGCAACGGCGACGGTCCCGATGGCACCTCGCATCGAGGCGCCCGCTCCCAAGCCTGCGCCACGCCGCAGCGCCGCCAGTGGCGGCAGCCGGGCCTGCATGTGGCCGCTCGGCGATCCCAAAGATCAGAATTTCCATTTCTGCGAGGCTCCGGCAGAAGCCGGCCGACCCTACTGCCACGCGCATTGCACGCAGGCCTATCAGAAGCGCTCGGAAGAAGCCGCCTGAGCGCCTGATCGCCATAGTCCGGTAAACCTGCCGCCGCGCCTCCCTGGGGAGCGCGGCGGTTCCGCGTCAGTTAACGATCACCATGACCAGCAAGACAATCGCGATTGCGCCGAGAAAACAGAGGCCAATCCTCGGCCAGGGACCGATCCTGCTCCAGAAATCGCCCATTTCTCCTCCATGCGGATACTTCGGTCGGATCCGGCCGAGCAGCACCGCAGCTTTACTCTAGCGTAACCGGGGCGAGTTCGGGCGGGGGGGGCCCACCAGAATGCACCGAATTCAACGCCGCTTCCGGATCGTCTGTTTCAGCGCGAAGAACCCGGCCCAGGGGTCGCGCTTCAGATTATCGAGCCGGGCCCCGACATTTTCGACCGTGAAGCGGTTCGGCGTCAGATCCGGCCCGAGTTCGTTCCACGCAACCGGCGTCGAGACCGGCGCGCCCTCGCGTGCGCGGGTCGAGAACGCGGCAACAGCGGTACTGCCGCGACCGTTGCGCAGATAGTCGATGAAGATGCGGCCGGTGCGTTTCTTCTTCGACATCGTCGCGGTGTAGCGATCGCGTGCATCGGCCGCCATCTCCTCGGCGACGGAACGGGTGAAATCCTTGATCTCGTCCCAGCCGAGGCGCGGCGTCAGCGGCGCGACCACATGCAATCCCTTGCCGCCGGTTGTCTTCACGAAACTCTGCAGGCCATATTGCTTCAGCCGCTCGCGCGCCTCGAACGCGCCGGCGATCACGTCTTCCCATGAAACGCCCGGACCCGGATCGAAATCGAGGATGATACGGTCGGGCTTTTCGATGTTGCGGACGGTCGATCCCCAAGGATGGATTTCGAGCGAACCCGATTGCACCAGCCCGATCAGCCCGTCCTTGTTGTCGATATAGACCCATTCCTCGCCATCGACCTTTATTGTGCGGATCGCCTTCGGCATGCCGTCCCAGCCATGTTTCTGGAAGAAGCATTGCGCGGCGGTGCCGGTCGGGCAGCGCATCAGCGCGATCGGCCGACGGACGATATGCGGCAGGATGAGCGCGGCGATCGAATCGTAATATTCTGCGAGGCCGAGCTTGGTGAGCCCGATATCCGGCCAGTAGACACGATCGGGATGGGTCAGCGGAAAGCGCGACGATTTTTTCGTCGAGGCCGGCGCGTCGTCTTCGGAACCGCCGCGTGCCGAATCGGCTTTCGATTTTGCCTTGGCCTTCGTCTTGCTGGCCGCCCCGGCGTTCATCCGCGCCCTGGTCGCCGCTTCCGCTTTCGCCGTTTCGCGCACGACATCCTCCGGATCCTTGTCGTCCCGCAATCCCTTGAAGGCAGCATGACGAATGATCCCGTCGCTGGTAAAGCCGCGCAGTTCGACCTCGGCAACCAGTTCGGGTTTGACCCAGCGAACATCCTTGATCGCAAGGCGAGGCAGCTTCGCCTTGAAAGGCGGCTTGTCGATCTCGAGCGGCCGCAGACGCTTCGCGAGATCGCGGGCTATTGCCGCCGTGTAACCGGTGCCGACCCGCCCGACATGGACGAGCTCGCCATTCTCGTGGAGGGCCACGACCAGCGATCCGACCGAACTCTTCGCGACGCGCGACGGCACATAGCCGGCGACAATCAATTCCTGCCGGTCGGTGCATTTGATCTTGAGCCAGTCGCGCCCGCGGCCCGAGCGATAGAGCGACGCGGCACGTTTGGAGACGACCCCTTCGAGCCCGAGCCGACAGGCATGGCGCATGATCGACGCGCCGTCGTCGGCGATATGCCCGCTGTAGCGCACGACACCATCCGCGGGCGTATCGGCCAGCAGCGCCTCGAGCGCCTCCTTGCGCTCGATCAGCGAGGCCGACCGCAGATCGCGTCCGTTGGCATAGAGCAGATCGAACACGCGATAGAGAAAGTGACTTGGCTTGCTGCCCTTGAGCGCCTGCTGCAACGCCGAGAAATCGGAGCGCCCGCTCTCGTCCTCGACCACGATCTCGCCGTCGATCAGGGCCGATGGAATTTTCAGCGCCTTCAGCGCCTCGGCAACCGGCTTGAACGTCTTGGTCCAGTCGAGACCCTTGCGCGTGAAGAGCTGAACCTTGCCGCCGTCGATGCGCGCCTGCACGCGATAGCCGTCGAGCTTGATCTCGTGCAGCCAGCCCTCGCTCTCCGGCACATGATCGACCAGGGTCGCGAGTTCGGGCTCCACGAAACCGGGCAGGATACCTTTCTTGCCGATATCGATCCTTGGCGCGGGCTTCGCGCGCGCCGTGGCGACCTTGCGGCGCGCTTTGTGATCGGCGCGCTGTGTTCCGCTCTTTTCCAGATCCGCATTGGTCCGGCCGGTCTTGATCGATGAATCTTCGGCCTCGACGATCGGCGTTACCACACCGGTCTGCGCCGCCTCGTCGTCGCTCTTGATCAGCAGCCAGTTCGAACGTTTCTCGCGCGGCTTCGCGCGCATGCGCACGAGGTGCCAGGCACCCTTCAGCCGCTTGCCCTTGAGGGTGAAATGCAGATGGCCTTTCTTGAAACCCTTGGCGGCATCGCCATCCGGCGCCCAGGTACCGCGATCCCAGAGGATCATCGTGCCGCCGCCGTATTCGCCCTTCGGGATGACGCCCTCGAAATCGAGATAGCGCAGCGGATGATCTTCGGTCTGTACGGCAAGCCGCTTGTCGCCGGGCACGAGGCTCGGCCCCCGCGTCACCGCCCAGCTTTTCAGGACGCCGTCATGTTCGAGGCGGAGATCGAAATGCAGCCGCGTCGCATCGTGTTTCTGCACGACGAAGCGGTTGCCGGACTTAGCGGCGCGCTCGCCCTTGGGTTCCGCGGTCGTCTTGAAGTCGCGTCGAGCGTTGTACTCGGCAATCGTACCGGTGCGCCGGATCTTGCGCCCGGACCTGGTGGTCTGCCGCGCAGCGCGTTTCGCCGCCAAATCAGGCCGAGGCCCGCTTGCGCTGGGCCGGTCGCGATTTCGCTCGCGCGGCGGCCTTCGGTTTGGCGCGTGAAGCGGTCTTGCCCGAGTCCTTCGCCGCGACCTTGTCGCCGCTTTTTTCGGCGCGCACACTCTTGCGCAGCGCGTCCATCAAATTGACGACGTTCGACGGCTTCGGCGCCGAGGCCGGCGTCTTCGGCGGCTTGCCCTTCTGTTTCGATTGCACGAGGGAGACCAGTGCTTCCTCGTAGCGATCCTCGAACTCCGCCGGTTTGAACGGGCCCGACATCTTCTTGATGATGTGGGTCGCAAGATCGCGCATCTCGGCATCGACCTTCACAGCGGGAATCGAATCGAACAGCGATTCCTCGTCGCGCATCTCGTAGGGGTACCGCAGGGTTGTCGCGAGGATGCCCTTGCCGAGCGGCTCGAGCAGAACCATGCGCTCGCGCCGCGCCATGACGACGCGCGCGATGCCGACCTTGTTTTCTTTCTCCATCGCATCGCGGATGACGGCGAAGGCTTCCTGCGCCACCTTGTCGTCCGGCGCCAGATAGTAGGGATTGTCGAGGAAACGCGAATTGACGTCGTCGCGCGGCACGAAGCGCTCGATGTTGATCGTATGCGTGCTTTCGATGCGGATCTCGTCGATCTCGTCGTCCTCGATCAGCAAATGTTCGCCTTTATCGACCTCGAATCCCTTCACCTGGTCCTCGGATTCGACGACCTTGTCGGTATCGGAATCGACAAAGACCCGGCGCACCTTATTGCCGGTCTTGCGGTTGACGATGTTGAAGCGCGTACGCTCAGCCTGCGTCGTCGCCGGAAACAGCGAGACCGCACAGGAAACCAGCGACAGCTTCAGGTATCCGTTCCAGATCGGGCGTTCGGCCATGACGATATCCCCCAAGAATATGTGGGAGGCGGAAAATGCGACAGGCGCAGGGAGCATATTCAACCCCTGACCGCCCATTTCAACCCCCCGACAAAGGCGAAGTTCCCGGCCACCCGCCAGCCACAAAGGCGCAGGACGAGCCATGGCCGAAACCGCCATCGAAAACGCGCGGCAAGCCGCGCCTTGCGCTCGGTCAAACGGGGAACTTTCCCGCGCCCCGACCGTTGGGCCTACATCGCCGCACTCGCGGCTACCGATCCACAACCCTGCCGGGGAGACAAAGATGCCTGCCAACGACATGGACGCCGTCGCGTTGCTTAAAGCCGATCACCGCAAAGTGGAAGAACTGTTCGAAAAATTCGAATCCGCGAAGGCCGCGAGCCGGAAGAAAGATCTCGCGACACAGATCTGCACCGAATTGACCGTTCATTCGACGATCGAGGAAGAAATCTTCTATCCCGCCTGCAAGGGCGAGGTCGAAGAAGATCTGCTCGACGAAGCCTATGTCGAGCATGACGGCGCCAAGGTGCTGATGGCCGAGATCGAGGCGAGCGACCCGGACGACCATTTCTACGATGCGAAGGTCAAGGTTTTGTCCGAGATGATCAAGCATCACGTCAAGGAAGAGGAGAAGCGTTCCGCGGGCCTGTTCGCGCAGGCGAAGGAAGCCGGCCTCGACGTCGACGATCTCGGTGCGCGCATGCAATCGCGCAAGAAGGAGCTGATGGCGCAGATCAAGTCGGAAGGCCTGCCCTCGCCCGAGACGCGCTCCTTCACCGGGCACACGCTGCGCCAGAGCGCGCCGATCGAGTCGAAGGCGGCTTGATTTAGTCGCAGCAATTTATGAAAGCCCGCTTGTTACGGGCGCTTGTTGAAAACCCCGCGGTTCGTTCCGCGGGGTTTTTGATTCTGATCGATGGCGAGACATCCCCGCTCTTCGCGTACCTTCGTCCGTCAGGGCGAGCTACAAACCTACCCCTGCGCGATTTGCACCAGCGAGTCCGATAAACGTCTTGAGCGTCATGCGTCATTGGCGGGATGGGCCGCGCTCCTGATTCCAGAAACGACCGGGCTGTTTATCTTGGCCATATACTCCCGAAGCAGCATAGGGCTTGGACGCCATCTGCCCGCCATCCGCGAATACCGCCATGCCGAGCGTGTTGGGCATCTCCACCCATTCGAACGCATCGGCATAAACGGCGAGGTACCAGCGCTCGATTTGCCGCGGTGCGATGCCTGCCAGCAGGGCAAAGTTGCCGGTCACCATCAACCGCTGAATATGGTGAGAATAGGCGTGTTTCGCCGTACTGCCGATCGCCTCACGGAGACACCGCATGTCGGTGGCGCCGGACCAATAGAACGCCGGCAGATTGCGGGTTGCATGAAGTGCGTTTTGATCCGCATAGCCCGGCATCAGAGACCAGTAGACACCGCGAACATATTCCCGCCAGCCCAGGATCTGACGTACGAAACCCTCCACGGCATTCAGAGGCGCCGCGCCTGACCTCCACTCGGCTTCCGCTGCCTGGCAAAGTTCGAGGGGGGAAAGCAGCCCGAGATTCAAAGCTGGCGCCAGCAGCGAATGATACAGAAACGGAGCGCCAGCTTTCATGGCGTCCTGATAATCGCCGAAGTCCGGTAGTCCATGTGCGACGAAATCGTCCAGCGCGCGCAACGCATCGGCCCGCGTCACCGGCCATCCGAATTCTTGAAGCTCTCCAAAATGATCGGGAAAGCGCTGGTCGACGAGCGCCATCACCGCTCGTGTCGTTTCGTCCGGCGAAAACCGCCGCCTCGCGGGTTCAACACTCTGTGCCGGAAGGCTCTTGCGGTTCGCCCAGTCATAGTTCCATTCGCCGCCCGCCGGCTGGCCGTCATCCATTAGGAGTCCATGCTCGCGCCGCATCTCGCAATAAAAATGTTCCATCCGCCAGCCGCGGCGCCCGGAAGCCCAGGCAACGAACCTCGCACGGCTCGCGAAGAAGCGATGATCGGAACGGATTTCCACCGGCGTGCCGGTGGGGGCTTCCCAGCCTTCGACCATCGCCTGGACGCGCCATTCCGAAGGTTCCGTCACCACAATGCGGCTCGAGCGATGCCGCGCAACGGCGCGTTGGACCTCGGTTGTGAAGCTGCCGGTATTGCCGGCGCGTCGAGCCTTACATAGTCGACTGTCAGATCGCGCTGCCGGAGCGTCTCCGCGAAGTGGCGCATCGCCGAAAGCACCAGCACGATCTTCTGCTTGTGATGCCCGACGTGGGTGTTTTCTTCCATCACCTCCATCATCAGGACGACGTCACGGTCTGGATCGAGGTGGTCCAGCGCAGACAGATCCAGAGACAGCTGGTCGCCGAGAATAATTCTCAGGACGGTCATGACGGGGCCAGTCCAGGCCCCGACGCGGGTCGGGACGACGCAGCGCGGCAGCGCTCCGAGCAGTATTTCATGTTCACCCAGTCGCGCGCCCATTTCTTTCGCCAGACGAAGGACCGACGGCAAACCACGCAGAGCTTAGTCGGCAGATCGATCTTGCGACGCATCCGAGCCATTGGATCACCAAGGCACTGGCTGGCCGCGCCAGTCGAAGAACCCGCCGTTGGCATCCGCCGTGAGTTGATCGACGACGGCGAGAAGATGTCGGGCCGCCGCCGCGGGAGAATGAACCTCCAA
>JAWXBK010000095.1:0-74053 GCA_034439975.1 Rhodospirillaceae bacterium
CGCGAGACCAACATGGTGTTCCAGAGCTACGGTCTCTTCCCGCATATGACCGTCGAGCAGAACATCGCCTATGGGCTGCGCGTGGCCGGCGCGCCGGCCGACGAATGCAAGCGGCGCGTGGCCGAAATGGTGGCGCTGGTGCATCTCGACGGGCTCGAGCGGCGCAACGTGGCCGGCCTCTCCGGCGGGCAGCAGCAGCGCGTGGCGCTTGCCCGTGCCCTGATCATGCGGCCCAAGGTTCTTCTGCTCGACGAGCCGCTCGCGGCTTTGGACCTTCAGTTGCGCAAGGCAATGCAGATCGAACTGCGGCGCATCCATCGTTCGATTGGCGGCACGTTCGTGTTCGTGACTCACGATCAAGGCGAGGCGATGGCGCTCGCCAATCGAATCGCTGTCATGCAGGGCGGCCGGATCGTCCAGCAGGGAACGCCGCGCGAGATCTACGATGCGCCCAGCACGCGGTTTGTTTCGACTTTTATTGGCGATGCCAATCTGTTGCACGGCCATGCGCGGGACGGACGCGTCACATTGGCCGCGGGGCCAAGCTTTCCGCATGCAGGTGTCGACGGACCGGTTGTCTCTGTGGTTCGCCCCGAGCAAGTGCAGATCGGACCCTCCGCGGCGACCGGCGCCGCCGTTGACCGGGTGCTTCTCTCCGGGGTGGTGCAGGACATCATCTATGTCGGCACCTATGTTCGGTTTGCGGTGCAGGTCGAGGGGGCCGAGCTGATCGTCCATGCCGGTAGCGGGCGTGCGGCACCGAATGTCGAAATCGGTGATCAGGTCGCCGTCTGGTGGGCGGTGGCGGACCATCTGGTTCTGCCGGAAGAATAGTCGTGATTGCGCAACGCGGCCGATACGCCCTTCTCGCGCCGTCGACCGCGATCTTTCTTCTGTGCTTTGTCGCACCGCTTTCGTATTTTCTGCTGCTGAGCTTTTATCGGATCGTCAGCTACCAGATCGATACGACGATCACCGGCGAGAATTACATCGGTGTTTGGCGGGACTATTTCCAGTCGATCAGTTTTACGTTCGCAATTGCGCTGGCGGTCGCATTGTCTGTTACGGCGCTTGCGTTCGGGTTTGCCTTCTATGTCCGCTTCAAGGCGGGCCGCTTCGGCATTCTGTTGATCTTTGTCGCGCTGGTTACGTTGTTCGGCGGCTATCTGACTAAAATCTATGTGTGGAAAACCATTCTCGGCCAGACCGGCATTCTCAACACGGCCCTGATGGCGCTCGGCGTGGTCGACGAGCCGATTGGCCTGTTTCTCTATAATCCCTTCGCGGTCATCGTGACGCTCGGGCACTATCTGATGCCGCTCGCGATCCTGCCAATCTACGGATCGCTGCGGAACATCGCCGACACACCCTTGCGCGGCGCCCGCGATCTTGGCGCGAGCCGCTGGCGGGTCTTCTTCGATATCATCCTGCCGCAATGCCGTATCGGCATCGTCTTCTCGTTCGCTCTTTCGTTTCTATTTGCGGCGGGCGATTACGTCACCCCGTTGCTGGTCGGCGGTCCCTATACATCGATGCTCGGCGTCATCATCCAGCTTCAGTTCGGTATGCGCTTCAACGCACCGATGGGCGCGGCGATGGCTTTTACCGCGATCGGAATCTGCATCCTGGTGATCGGTAGTTTCGACCTGCTGTTGCGCCGCATCCTCAAGGTGCCGGCATGATCTCGAAGCTGGTCTGGACGCTGTTCATCGCTTTCTGCTGCATTTTCCTGCTGTCGCCGCTGATTATTCTGGCCGTTTTCTGCTTCAGCGAGGATCGCGCGATCGCCTTTCCGATCAAAGAGTTCGGGTTTAAATGGTGGGGCGAGCTGTTCGCCAACCCGACATTCTGGCCATCGGCGCGAAACAGCCTGGTCGTCGTCGCCGTGACAGGTACGGTCAGCACCATTATAGGCACGCTGGCTGCGTTCGCGCTCGCCCGGATGGCAACCGCCCGCGCAGGTATCTGGATTGCGCTGCTCACTCTGCCGGTCATGCTGCCGCCGCTGGTGCTTGGCGTCGCGCTGTTGTCGTTCTTCTCGCGCGCCGGTATCCCGCTTGGCCTCGATACCGTCATCCTTGCCCATATTCTCTTTACCCAGCCCTTCGTCATCCTGATCGTCCATGCCAGCATGGTTGGATTCGACTATGCGGCGGTCGCCTCGGCGCGCGATCTCGGTGCCAGCCCCTTCTATGCGTTCCGGACCGTCACGCTGCCGATCGTGCGCTCGTCGATCATCGGTGCCGCATTGGTGGCGATGGCAATCTCGCTCGACGATTTCATCATTACCTTTTTCACCATCGGTGGCGGCAATACCCTGCCGACGTTCCTTTGGGGTATGCTGCGCAAGGGCATCTCGCCACAGCTCAACATCGTGGCGATGATGCTGATGTCGTTGACGATTGCGATCAGCATCATCGCCATGCGGCTCACGCGCTATCGCGGTTAGCGGCCGGAACCGGTCAGTCAGGGTGATCGCGGTGGATGCAGACGATCGTCGCGCCGAATTCGGTATGCCCGTTACCGATGCCGTTCTCGTAGCATCGCCCGCTTCATCGCCTCTCACGGCAGATCTGACCGCGGCGCTGCTGCAACGCGGCATTGCGGTTCATGAGCCGATGGCCCTGCCGGCCGGGAAACCGCATGTCGTCATCGCGCTGGCGCATGTGGTGGCGGGCGCCGATCTGCCGGCGAGCGATCGCGACGGGTTCGCCGACGAGGTCTCGACGTTGGTCGAGCCGGTGTTTAGCGGACTTCGCCAGGCGATCGTATGCATGCGCGAGACAGGCGGCGCGATCGTGACATTGCTCATCGGTGCTGCCGGCCGGCCCGGCAACGATCTTCTGTTCGAGGCCGTCGGCGGGGCCGTCGCGAACCTCACCCGATCCGCAGCGCTTCATGTCGGCAAGTCGGGCTACCGCATCCGGGTCAACTTCGTTCGGGCCGGGCGCAGCGACGCGGCGGCGATCGCCTCGGCGACCGATGCGATCGTGTGGCTCGGCAACGAAGACGCCAGCTTTGTCACGGGCGTTGAAATCGATCTGGATCGGGCGGCGCATCATGGCCGCTGATCTTTCCGGACGCACGGCGCTGGTAACGGGTGCCGCATCCGGTCTTGGCGCCGCGATCGCCGAACGGCTGGCACAAGCCGGCGCCAGGGTCGTCGTGAGCGATCGTCACGCAGCACCGGGCCTTGCCTTCTGCCAACGCCTGGCCGGCGACGGACACGATGTCGATTTTGTGGAGCATGACGTGGCCGACGGCACGAGCTGGCAGCGTGCACTCCGCCATGTGCGGGAGGGCAGCACCGCGCTCGACATCCTCGTCAACAATGCCGGGATCCAGCAGGCAAAATCGATCGAGGAAGCCGATCTCGACGATCTGCGCGCCCATATGCGGGTCAATCTGGGCGGCGTGCATCTCGGGACCGTGCGCGGCATCGCGGCCATGGCCCAGCGAGCGGGCCGACCGGCAGGCGCCATCGTGAACGTCATTTCGACCTACGGACTCGTCGGCGAAGAGTTCAACGCGCCCTATTGCGCCAGCAAGGGCGCCGCCCAAGCGGTGACCCAGGCCGCGGCGCGCTATTGCCGCGAGCGACGATTGCCGGTGCGCGTCAACGCCGTTCATCCGGGCTGCATCATGACGCCGCTGGTCGAACGTGAGCATCGCGAAACGCTCGCCAAGCTGCCCGGCGGCAATGCCGCCGCGCTCTGGGAGGAATGGCGCCTCGAGCATCCGATCGGGCGGCTCGGCCGACCGGCCGACATCGCCGCCGCCGTTTTGTTCCTTGTCTCGGATGGCGCGGCTGCTATCTCCGGGCTCGATCTGCCGGTCGATGGCGGCTATCTCGCACAGTAGACTTACGGGGGCCGTCGACCTTCCGCGTTTGCCCGCGCCTTAAAGCCAAGCCGACAGCGATTCGACGCAGAGACGCGGGCTCGCCAAAACCGGTTTGCCGATCTTCTTGCCGATCTCGTCGGCGAGATGCGCCATCGAAGCCTGCGCCAGAACGATCAGGTCGTTGTCCCGTGCGAGCCTGGCGGCGGCCTCGCTGACGATCGTGTCGTGCCGCGCCTGGTCGCCCGCAAATTTAGCGCGATAGGCTTCTTCCTCGAGCACGGCCGAGATCTTGACCGACCGACCCTTCGCCGCCGCATGGCTTTCGAGCAAGCCCTGGCTCGCGGAAACCGTGCTCGATGCCGTGCATAGCAGTCCGATTTTCGTGCCCTCGCTGACGGCCCGTTCAGCCATGGCGTCGTCGATTTTTAGAAATGGCACGGTCACGCTTTTCCGGGCGGAATCGACCGCGGGTGAGGTCGACGAGCAGGTCGACAAGACCAGATCCGCGCCGGCCTGTTGCGCCATCTCGCCATAGCGGGTCATGCGCTGCGTGATCGATGCATCGAGACCGCCATTGGCGAGCAGATCGGCGAGCAGCTTTTCGTCGACGAAATGAAACACCTCGACGCCAGGATGGCGCTGTTTGATGAGGCCATCCATCAACCCGGCGAGGCCAAGCACGGTATGGATCATGCCGATCCGCTTAGCGGGTTTGGAGGTTGCCACGCGAGATTCCTTTCGTGAGCCGGCTCGAATAAAGGCGGGCGGCGCTAGAGAAACTTGATGAGATGTTCGCTCGAAACCGCGATGTCGTGCTGGACCGACTGTCCCACCGCTTCGGCATTGCCGCGGCGCAGGGCCGCAATGATCTCGCCATGGCACTCGTTCGCGTCGTACTGAAAACGCCCGATCTTGAAGAGATTATTGAGGAATGGCCCGACCTGGAGCCACAGCACTTCGATGAAGTTCAGGAGGCTCGGTGAATCGCCGGCCTGGTAGAGGGTGAAGTGGAACTCCTCATTCAGCCGCAGATAGAGCCGCGCGTTCTCCGCCTTTGTCGCATCGTGCATCCGTTTATCGAGGCGCTCGAGCTCCAGCGGCAGCTTGGCGTCCGCCTTGCTGGCCGCCAGCTCGCCCGCGAGCCCTTCGAGCGCGAGCCGGATCTTTGTGAGCTCCTGGAATTTCGTGCGTGTCAGTTGCGGCACGACGATCGACCGGTTGGGCAGGACCTCAAGCGCATGTTCGGCCACGAGCTGTTTCAGCGCCTCACGGACCGGCGTCGGCGACACCCCGTATTCGATGGCCAGATTGCGGATCCGCAGAACCTCGCCCGGAGCGACCTGCCCCGACATGATGCTGTTCTTGATTTCCAGATAGGCTTTTTCGTTCAGCGTTTCATGTCTGATCTGTGTCATCTCGTCGACCGATCGTTGTGCGCTCGCCCGCCGATCGTGGGGCCCCCTTGCGACTATAGGCGAAGCCATGCCTGCGAGAAAACCGGTGCGTTCCCTCGCGTATGCGTTGGGGCCTGATCCCGATAGAGAGCGTTCGATAAGGCCGGGTTCATGCCGGTCGCGCCGACGCCGGCAGGTCTGCCAGGGCGGCATCGAGCGAGACCCGCAGGCGGCGGACCATTTCGTCGATCTCGGACGGGGTGATCGTCAGCGGCGGCGAGAAAGCGAGGATATCGCTGTTGAGCAGCGGCCGGGTGAGGAGGCCGTTCTTCAACGCGTGGTTGTTGACGCGCTTTGCGATCCCGATTTCGGCGGGGAAGGGGACGCGCGCCGTCTTGCTCGCCGATAGTTCGACGCCGGCGATCAGCCCAACGCCGCGAACCTCACCGACCAGCGGATGCGGGGCGATTTCGCTTGCCAGCTTCTTCTGCAGATAGGCGCCGCTGTTTGCCGCATTCCCGATCAGATCTTCGCGTTCCATGATCGCGATGTTGGCAAGACCCGCGGCCGCGGCGACGGGATGAGCCGAATAGGTGAAGCCGTGGCCGAACACCTGCGTTTCGCCCATATTGGCGAGCAGCTCGTTCCAGACCCGGTCCGAAACGATCGTGCCGGACAGAGGCTGATATCCGCTGGTCACGCCCTTGGCGAAGGTCATGATGTCGGGTCGGATCTCGAGCAGCTGCGAGCCGAACCAGGTGCCGAGCCGGCCGAACCCGCAGATGACTTCGTCGGCGATCATCAGCACGTCGTGGCGATCGAGGACCGCCTGAATTTGCGGGAAGTAGGTGGCCGGCGGCACGATCACGCCGCCTGCGCCCATGATCGGTTCGGCGATGAAGGCGCCGACGGTATCCGGCCCTTCTTGTTCGATCAGCCGCTCAAGGTCCGCCGCCAGCCGCTTCGCAAAGGCCTCGCCGCTCTCGCCGCGCTGGGCATCGCGATAGGGGTACGGCGCGGACGTGCGCAACACGCGATCGATCGGCAGGTCGAAGGCCTGGTGCACCGTGTCGAGCCCGGTGAGGCTGCCGGCTGCGATCGTGACGCCGTGATAGGCGCGATCGCGCGCGATGATTTTCTTTTTCTTGGGCCGCCCGCGCATATTATTGAAATACCAGACCAGCTTGATCGCAGTGTCGTTCGCATCCGATCCGGACGTGCCGAACAAGACGCGGCGCAAACCATCCGGCGTTTTGCTCGCGATGCGCTCCGCGAGAAGGATCGCAGGCTCGTTACTCATCGATGCAAAGGTATGGTAATAGGGCAGCTTCTGAACCTGGCGGTAGATTGCTTCCGCGATCTCCTCGCGCCCGTACCCGACATTGACGCACCACAGCCCGGCCAGCCCGTCGATATATTCGTTGCCCCGCGAGTCCCGGATGAAGATGCCCTGACCGCTTTCGACCACGATCGGTCCGTTCTCCGCATGCGCGCGGAGCACCGTGTACGAATGAAAGAAATGGTCGCGGTCGATCTGTTCGAGCGAGATGTTTCGCGGTCCTGCCGTCGGCGCCATAGCCCGTCTCCTTGCTGTCCGGGCGTTGCCCGGCGACGATATCGATATATAATATATCATATCGTACGACGTGCAACGGCAGCATACTTGGCGTTGGCTTGGAATCGGTAACGCCATAGCGGAAGGGCAGGACACGCGATGCCATTGCTGCTCGGCTGCATTGCCGACGACATGACCGGCGCCACCGATCTTGGCTCCGCCCTGGTCCGCGCTGGCATGCCGACATTGCTGACGATCGGCGTACCGTCCGTGCCGCTGGAGGAAACCGCGAAGGCCGGCGCTGTCGTGGTCGCGCTTAAATCGCGCATGCTGCCGGCGCCCGACGCCGTCGATCAATCGCTGGCCGCGCAGGCTTGGCTCCAGGCCGCCGGCGCACATCAGTTTCTGTTCAAGTACTGCTCGACCTTCGATTCGACCGATGCCGGCAATATCGGTCCGGTCGGCGATGCGCTGCTCGATGCGACCGGCGAACGCTGCACCATTGTGTGCCCGTCTTATCCCGCCAACCGGCGCACCGTTTATCAGGGCAATCTGTTCGTTGGCACACAGCTCTTGTCGGAATCGCCGATGCGCGACCATCCCCTGACGCCGATGACCGACGCGAATCTGGTTCGCGTTCTGTCGCGCCAGACGCCGCGACGGGTCGGTCTTATCGCCTATGACGACATCGTTCGGGGGCCCGCGTCAATTGCGGCGCGGCTCGATTCGCTGCGCGGCGAGGGCATCGCCTATGCGGTGGTCGATGCAATCGACGATCGGAATCTGGGCGACATCGCCGTCGCCTGTCGCGACCTCCGGCTGGTGACCGGCGGCGCCGCCATCGCCACCGGGCTGGTCGAGAGCTTCAGGCATCGCGGTTTGCTGACCGACGATGTCGATGGCGGAATGCCCGTCTGGCCGGTCGGTCCGGCAGCGATCATGGCGGGGTCGAGTTCGGCCGCCACGTTGGCCCAGGTCGCCGCGGCGCGCGTGCGATGGCCGTCCTGGCAGCTGGATCCGCTGGCGCTTGCTGATGGCCGCGCGCATGTCGATGAGGCCAGTGCATGGGCGATCCGACATATGGCGTCCTCGCCCGTACTTGTTTATGCCAGCGCCGCGCCCGAGCGGTTGAGCGAGATCCGCAACCAGATCGGGCGCGATCGGGCCGGCGCTCTGGTCGAACAGGCTTTCGCGCAGATTGCCGACCGTCTGGTGGCGGCCGGCCTCCGCCGCCTGATCGTGGCCGGCGGCGAAACATCCGGTGCGGTCGTTGCGGGCCTCGGCATTGAAGCGTTGCAGATCGGCCCCGCTATTGCGCCGGGCGTTCCCTGGACATCGAGCCAGGGTGAACCCGCGATAGCCTTGGCGCTGAAATCGGGTAATTTTGGCGGGCCGATGTTCTTTATCGAGGCGCTGGAGATGCTGCCATGAGCGACGCGAACGTCCGCGAGGCCATTGCCCGTTTCGGTCGGTCGCTGTTCGAGCGCCGTCTCACCTTTGGCAGCACCGGCAATATCAGCGTGCGAACCGCGGACGGCTGGCTCGTGACGCCGACGGGAAGCTCGCTGGGTCGGCTCGATCCGGCGGCGCTGACGACAATCGACGCGACCGGTCGCGTTCTCTCCGGCAATCCGCCGACCAAGGAACTTGCTCTACATCTGGCGATGTATCGGGAACGGCCGGCCGCGAGCGCCGTGGTGCATCTGCATTCGACGCATTCGGTCGCCGTTTCCTGTCTCGCCGATGTCGATCCCGACAACGTGCTGCCGCCGATCACCGCGTACTACGTGATGCGGGTCGGCCGGCTGCCGTTGGTCCCTTATCACCCGCCTGGCGATGCGACCCTGGTCGATGCGGTGCGCCTGCGCGCATCGAAACACGCAGCAATCCTGATGGCCAATCACGGCCCGATCGTCGCGGGCCGATCTCTCGAAGCCGCGATCGATGCGACCGAAGAGCTGGAAGAAACCGCGCGCTTGTTTCTGCTGTTGCGGGGCGAACGCGCCCGCTGGCTGAGCGACGACCAGGTGGCCGATCTTCAGAGGCGTTTCCCCGCGGACTGACCGAACCTGTGGACGATTCTATCCACCGGGTCTTGGCGGATCACCCCGCCGTCTGTGTTCTTGATCGGCTACCTCTCTATACAAAATGATTAATCCCTTCGTATAGGATTATGAAACACCCGTCGGTCCATGTGGATGATTTCCCTGAGTGGCTAAATAACGCTTGATTGAAGGCCCGGAACGGCCATTACTCGGCTATGGGCCATTATCGGATCGTCGGCGTTTCGACGACCCGGATGTTCGGCAGGGCAACCCGAAACAGCCCGTTTGAGGAGAGGAACTCGCACGAGCCGCTGCGGGAATACGGCGGCGCGTGGCTGGGTCTATATGCCGTCGCGCCTTTGGCGGGGCGGCCGGACGAGGACAGGGAGATCGCCGGCATCATCGGCATGGTGCGGCGATCGAACGCGCCGAGGGTGAAGCGGTGAAGCTACGCACCTCGCTATTGATGCTGACGCTGGCGGTCTTGTTGCCGGCGTTGCTCTATATGGCGACGACGGTGTTTATCCTCGCGCGCGAGGAACAGGCGACCCTGCGAAATGGGCTCGACAACACCGCGCGCGCCATTGTCGATGCTGTGGATACCCATATGACGGGTATTATCCAGTCGATCTCGGTTCTTGTTGCGGCCAACGATTTCGAGGCGCTCGACCTCGCGGCCTTCCATAGCGAAGCCACGCGCGTCGTCGAATCGCAGGAGGCCTGGGACTACATCGTCCTGGCGGACGAGAGCGGTCGGCCGCTTGCTCACACGTTAATGCCTTATGGCAGGTCCCCGCCCAGTATTGCCGACATGGCGTACTTTAGCGAAGCAACTGAGAGCGGCGCGGTCTCCGCAGGAACGGGCCTGTTCATCGGCAGGATCTCCGGGAAACCGCAACTCGCTGTCGCGATGCCCGTCCGTGTCGCCGGGGAAATCCGATACGTGCTGGCGATCGTGCTGAACCCCGGTGAACTGGGTCGCAGATTTTCATCGTCGGCCCTTCCCGAGGGTTGGTCGGAGTGGGTTCTCGATCGCAATCACAGGATCATCGGTGGCACCGGCGCCGGCACAATCCTGGGCAACAGGGCGCCCGCGGATCTGATCGAGCAGCTTGGCGACCGCGACACCGGAACATTCGAATCCATTGACGATGCGGGCGTTTCGACATTTGGCGTGTTTCGACGTTCGCCATTGACCGGCTGGACCGTCGTGATGGCGGTCCCCAGGACAACCTTCACGGCTGCCGTGTCGAACTCGACCGCAGCTATCGTGGGCGGCGGCATTGCTTTCCTCGCGCTCGGCGTCGGTTTGTCGATGGCTGTCGGCCGCCGCACGTCCCATTCGATCCGTGGTCTTGCGCGTCTCGCGCGTGTTCTCGCCGACGGGCGCTATCCGACGCCACGTCCGCCTGTCGTGATCGACGAGATCGAAGAGATCGGCCAGGAAATCGATCGTGCGGCTGCCTTGCTCGATCGACGCTCGCGCCAGCAGGCGGCGATCGCCGAGCTCGGCCTGATGGCGGTCACCGTAACCGATCGCGATGCGCTGTTTGCCCGGGCGACCTCGGTCATGGCCGAAGGGCTTGCGGTCGAAATCAGCGCGCTGCTCGAACTGATGCCAGACAACTCCAGTTTGGTGTTGCGCGCGTGCGTCGGTTGGCCGAGCGATTCTATCGGCACTGTCGTGGCGCAACGCGATCTCCGGTCGCAGGCGGGTTACGCATTGATCTCGCGCGAGCCGGTTGTGGTCACGAATCTTGCCGACGAAGCCCGGTTTCAGCCGCCGCTGGCGATGCGCGAGCGAAACCTGATCAGCGGCATGAGTGTCGTTATCCGCGGGCCGAATCGGCCCTTCGGTGTTCTCAGCGCACACACCAGCCGCAGCCAGCGGTTCTCGGCACAGGACATCAGCTTCCTGCAGGCGATCGCCAACATCCTGTCTGCAGCCTTGCTGCGCGGCAACAGCGAACACGCGCTTGCCGAAAGCGAACGGCGGGCCCGGCATTTCTTCGAAAGTATGAACGCAGTGCCATACTGTTTCGATGTCGACGCCCAGCAATACACCTATGTTGGTCCGCAATCGATGCGTCTGCTTGGAATCTCACAGCAGGAATGGGGCACCGTCGGCTCGTGGCAGCGGCATATGCATCCCGACGATAAGATCACCATGGACGCGCTCGAACAGGTGATGACCCGGCGCGGCGAAGACTATGTGCTCGAATACCGGATGATCGCGGCCGATAATCGCCTGGTCTGGATCCGCGACATCGTGCATGTCGAAATCGACGAAAAAGGCCACAAGATCCTCTACGGCATGGCGATCGATATCACCGAGAGCAAAGAGAAAGAGCGCCAACTCAACGAAGCGCAGAAACTCCAAGCGGTCGGGCAACTCACGGGCGGGGTCGCCCATGATTTCAACAACCTCCTCGCGGTCATTCTCGGCACCAGCGAGCTGATGGCCGAGCGCTCCCGCGACGATCCGGCGTTGCGCAAAACGGTCGAGCAGATTGCCAACGCCGCGGAACGCGGGGCTGCGTTGACGCAACGGCTCCTTGCCTTTTCCCGCCGCCAGGCCTTGCGCCCCAGCGAGACCAATCTCAATACGCTGGTTCTCGACATCAAGCCGCTGCTGGAAAGCACGCTGGGCGAGCGGGTCGTCATTGAGACCCGGCTGGCGCCCAACCTCGCGAATACGCTGATCGATCCCAATCAGGTCGAGAGTGCCCTGGTCAATCTCGCGATCAATGCGCGCGATGCGATGCCGAATGGCGGTCGTCTGGTGATCGAAACCCGGAATGTCGAAATGCTGCCGGGCGATCCAAGTTGGACCGCATCGATGCAGCCCGGAGCGTATGTCGCGCTTTCGGTGACCGATTCGGGTGTCGGCATGGATCCTGACATCAAGGCACGGGCTTTCGAGCCCTTCTTCACGACCAAGGATGTCGGCAAGGGCAGCGGGCTCGGACTGAGTACGATCTACGGGTTTGTTCGGCAGTCGGGCGGTCATGTCGGCATCGACAGCGAACCGGGGCGTGGCACGACGGTTCGTCTCTACTTGCCGCGGCTCACGGTGAGCCCTTCGGCGGTCGTCGACAAGGACGATCCCGGCATGCCCAAGGGCGATGAGACCGTCCTAATCGTCGAGGACGATCCGGCCGTTCGCCGGATCGTCGCCGGGATGGTGGCAAGCCTCGGTTACAATACCCATGAGGCAACCGATTGCGCCGATGCCCTGCAGCGTCTCGAGCGCAACGGCAAAATCGATCTCGTTCTCACCGACATCGTCATGCCCGGCCAGATCGGTGGCTGGGAGTTGGCGCAAACCGTACGCGAACGCTGGCCCCGGACGCGCGTTCTGCTGACCAGTGGGTATCTGGATAAGGATATCGGGGAGGTCGGGGATGCGAATGGCCGACCGCCGATTCTCTCCAAGCCATATCGCAAACGCGAACTTGCGCATAAGATTCGCGAAGTGCTTCAGTCGTCACCGATCACCGCCATGCGAAGCTGAGGAGACCGGATGCAGGGCGTACAGGATTGGCCTCCGCCGGGCCAAATCGGCAATGGCGACGAAAACGAAGATGGAACGTCGCATCGTCCCGCGTCGCGGTTGCTGCGCGGGGTCGAACTTCTGAATACGCCGATCTGGGACTGGGACGTATCGAGCGGGAAGTTGCATGTCTCGCTCGCCTGGAAGCAGCAACTCGGCTATGCCGACCGCGATCTTGAAAGCAGCATCGGTGCCTGGGAATCGTTGTTGCATCCGGCCGATCGATCGCGCGTGACCAATCTTCTGAACGCGGCTCTCGATGGTACGACAACGCGATACGAATCCGAGTTTCGTCTAAAGCATCGCGACGGCAGCTATCGCTGGATGCTCGCCAAGGGCCGCATCGTCCGCGACGAATCCGACACGCCCATTCGGCTCCTCGCAACGCATGTCGATATCACGGATCGGCAGCGGATCCAGGAGGCGCTTGCCGAAAGCGAAGGGCGTATGCGCCGTGCGCAGCGCATGGCGAAAATCGGCCACTGGATCTGGCGAGCAAGCGGCAGCGATATCCATCAGCTTGGCGGCACGGCCGAATATTCGGATTCTGCCGCGGCCATCTTCGGCGTTCCGGCACCGGAGCTCTCGGTATCGAACGGCGAGTATTTGAAACACTTTGTCTATCCCGCCGACCGCGACAAAGTGCAGAACGTCTTCGGCGACAAGGGTTTCGGGTATGCACTCGAATATCGGATCGTCGCGGCCGATGGAACGGTCAAGACGATCTACGAGACGGCCGAGAACGAGATCACGCCCGATGGCGATTCGATCGTCACCCATGGCACCGTTCAGGACATTTCAGAGCGACGCGAGGCTGAAGTTGCTCTGCAGCGGCGCGAACAGCTTTATCGATCGGTGATCGACACTGCTCTCGATGCCTTCATCATGATCGATGCTGCTGGCGCGATCATGGAATGGAATCCCCAGGCGGAAGCGATGTTCGGCTGGCCTCGCGGTGAGGCCAGCGGATCGATTCTGGCCGATATGATCATCCCGGAGAACATGCGCGAGGAGTACCTCGCCGGTGTTGCTGCGTATCTTAAATCGGGCCAGTCGGAGTTCGTCGGTCGACGCAACGAGATGGTCGTGCGGCGTCGCGACGGCGTAGAGTTTCCTGCCGAAGTCGTGGTCTCGCCGATCCGCATGGGCGATGAGGTCGTATTCAGTGGCTTCGTCAAGGACATGTCTGCGCAACATGAAGTCGAGGCACAGCTCCGTCAGGCGTTGAAGATGGAAGCAATTGGCCAACTCACCGGCGGTGTCGCCCACGATTTCAACAATCTCCTCGGCATCATTCTCGGCAACAGCGAACTGCTCGGCGATGCGCTCAAGGATAATCCGGAACATCGCCGTATGGCGGAACTGATCGCGCGCGCCGCCGAAAGCGGATCGGCGCTTACGCATCGCCTTTCCGCGTTCGCCCGGCGCCAGGTGCTGCGCCCGCAATCGATCGAACTGACCGGGGCGATCGCCAACTTCCTGCCGCTCATCACCCGCACGCTCGATGCCAGCGTCAAGATTCATACCGAGATCGCGGCCGGGATCTGGGCGATCAATGCCGATCCGGAGCAGCTTGAGAATGCGTTGATCAATCTGGCTGTGAATGCCCGCGATGCGATGCCCCATGGCGGCACGCTCACCATCGAGGCGCAGAACATTGTGCTCGACGAGGAGTACAGGACGCGTAACCCTGGCGTTGCTCCGGGCAATTATGTGATGATCGATGTGACGGACACTGGAACCGGCATGTCACGCGAGATTCTCGAGCGCGCCTTCGATCCGTTCTTTACGACCAAGGATATCGGCAAGGGCAGCGGCCTCGGCCTTAGCATGGTCTACGGTTTCGCCAAGCAATCCGGTGGGCACGTCAAGATCTATAGCGAAGCGGGGCGCGGGACGACCGTGCGACTCTATCTGCCGATTGCAGACTCTGCGCCGGTCGTGCGCGTGATTCCCGATGACATCCCCATGATCGGAGACGAAGAAGTTATCCTCGTTGTCGAAGACGACGAGCGGGTGCGCGAGGTGACGGTTGAACAGTTGCGCAGCCTGAAATACCGGGTCATCGAAGCCAGCGATGGACCGGCGGCCATTGTCATGCTGCAGAACGCGGGCCGGATCGATCTGGTGCTCACCGACATGGTCATGCCGGGCGGCATGACCGGGATCGACGTCGGCAGGAAAGCCGGCGAGCTCGTGCCGGATGTGCGCGTCCTCTATATGTCCGGTTATCCGACCAACGCCCTGACCGTCAGCGGGCTCGATCTTTCCGACGTGCCGATCCTGAGCAAGCCGTTCCGCAAGAAGGAACTGGCCAACGCGATCCGCACCATACTCGATAGCTAGAGATTTGTGTCGGGCCGCGCGAATGCGGATCCTATCGCTTCAGCGACACCAGCCCGCGATTGAGTGCCGCCGCGAGCGCTTCGGTCCGGTTGGAGACACCGAGCTTCCGATAGATCGACTGCAAATGCACCTTCACGGTGATCTCGGCGATGCCCAGACGCCGCGCGATCTCCTTGTTCGGTAGCCCCTCGGCTAGTGCCTTCAGAACTTCCATCTGCCGATCGGCGAGCGCAACCTCGCGAACATCGCGCTGGTCTCGTCCGGTGCGCGATGCCGTCGACGCCATAAGCGCAGGCGGCACATAGACTTCGCCGGCGAGGATGATCTGCAATGCGTTGACGAGCGTGCCGCCCGTGGTTGTCTTGGGGATGTAGCCGGCGGCACCATGTTCGAGCGCCTGGCTGACATCGTCCGGATCGAGCGAACCGGAGAGAATGGCGATCGGCTTGTCGGGTGCCAACTCGCGAATTTTGTTGAACCCGTTGAACCCGTCCATGCCCGGCATATTGAGATCGAGCAGAATCAGATCGTAAACGCCGTTGTCGCGCAGCAGGACGAGCGCTTCGTCCACCGAAGAGGCTTCGTCGAGCTGCACCGATGCGGCGATCCGCGTGATGAACGGCGCGAGCGCCTCCCGGACGAGGCGGTGATCGTCCGCAAAGAGCACGCGGAGACTATCGTCTTGCGATTCGTCGGGCATCGAAATCCATCCTCATGGGGACTGCTTGGATCATCGAGCACCAGATCGGCAAAACCCCAAAGCCAATCGCCGTTAGTATGTTATGCGGATAGGGTGCGATGTCTACCCAAAACACGGTAGGTCGCCGTTAATCCTCATATCTACCTGATGCTCGCTGCTGGCGTCCCCCAATTGTCGCCAGACAATACTATATACATGCACCCTTTGTAAAAAACGACTCGCCCGCACTTTCACGGCGTCGCCGTCGGCGGCAAGACGATTCGATCCGCCGCCACGCAATCTAGCCCCTGCGGGTCCACAGGAACAGCATTGGAGAGCCTCGCCTCCCGGAATGAGGGTCGGGCGATCTTCCATGTCGACATTGTCGATGAATTTTACCGCTTGGCGCCGACTTGCGGCCTCGTGCCGGCCTTCGCGCCGCCGTCTGGGCCGGGCGATGCTTTCACATTGCCAATCCCAACAGACACGAGATCAGCTTCGCACGGCCGATTCCGCGACGCGATGTCTTCCTGATCAGGTGGAAGTGCCAGGCGGCCGATGGTTCCCGGCGGTATCAATTCGTGTTGGCGATTTCACGATCGGCGGTATGGAGATAGCCGGGGTCGAAATCGCACGCCTTCGCCATGCCGAGGCGATCGATGAACTGCCAGTGGTCGCGCCTGGTGGCGAGGAACCCGTCGCGGCGCAAGCGTTGTACGACGCGGCTGACATGCTCCGGTGTCAGGCCGAGAAGATCGCCGAGAACCGCCAACGTCAGTGGCGCATGGAAGGAGCCGCCATCGTTCAACCCGACTTCCTCCAGCCGTGTCAGCAGCTCAAGCAGAAAATGCCCGGTCCGCTGGTAACCATTTCGTCGCCCGAGGCTGTATAGCCGCTCCGCGAGCAGGGAGCGGCTGATGGCGCTGGTCCATAAGAGTGCTGTCGAAGGCTGCGGATAGGCAAGCATCAGATCGCGATGCATCTCGACCGGAATCTGCGAGACGACGACATCGTTGAGCGCGCTGTAGAGCATATCGGATTGCGGCAGTACGATCGCGCGCGCATTGCCGATATCGCCCGGGATCATCAGGTCGATGATCATGCGCTGTCCGGTCGAATTATGTCGGGAGGTGACGACATAGCCGCTCTGGACGATGAAAGCCCGCGTATTGTGATCGCCCGCCCGGCCGCACCAGATCGCGCCCCTTCGCGAAGGATTCGGCCCGCGTCTCGAGCGCCGAAAAGGCTTTCTGCTCCGATTCCGAAAGCCGGCTTCCGCGATCCATTCGCCGCAAAAAAGGGCTGCCGGCGACCCGTAACTTCTCCCGAGTATCCACCGACTACCGCCTGACTGAGCGTTGTCGAGGTCATTCAGGCGGAGGTCCTTGCCGGGCCACCATGAAATAGCTGAACAATCCGATTATTCCTGTTGCATAAAAATACAGTATTTTATCGCTAAAGTCTTTCCGATAGATCAAACGATTTTCCAAAATTTCTGGGAAAAGCGCGCGCGAAGCATTATAAGAAATGCGGTAAATTTTATGTTATGGCCCGCTCGGCGGGCGCCATTTCGGCGGCCGTCACCAGATGCAAATAAAACGGATCGAAGTCGCAAGCCTTAGACATGCCGCCCCGATCGGGGAATTCGAAACGATCGCGGGTCGTGTTGATGAATCCGTCTCGCCGCAGTCGCTGCATGATGCGGCTGACATGTTCGGGCGTCAGGCCGAGAAGATCGCCGAGCACTGCCAGCGTCAGCGGCGCCCGGAACGATGCGCCGTCGGCCAGCCCGACCTGTTCCAGTCGCGTCAGCAGCTCGAGCAGAAAATGTCCGTCCCGCTGATAGCCGTTTCGTTTTCCGAGGCTGTAAAGGCGCTCGGCCAGCAGTGATCGGCTGATCGCTCCCGTCCATAGCAGCGCCGTTGACGGTTGCGGATAGGCCAGCATCAGATCGAAATATGCGGACACCGCGATCGGCGAGACGACCACATCGCAGAGGGCGCTGTAGAGCATGTCCGCCTTTGGAAGCACGATCGCGCGCGCATTGCCGATATCGCCGGGGATCACCAGATCGATGATCACGCGATGGCCGGTCGAGTTGTGTCGCGAGACGATGACGTAGCCGCTTTGCACGATAAACGGCTGGGTGTTGCGATCGCCGGGCCGGATTAACTCGCCACCCTTGGCCATCGCCATGCCGCACGTTTCGAGTGCGCCGATGGCCTTCCGTTCGGCGTCCGAAAGGGGGCTGATCCGATTTAATCGCCGGAGAAGTGGGGTGGTCACGGGCAGACGCTCGCCGACGCGATCGTTGCGCAGCCCGGTGCGATTTTCGCTCTTTTAATAGGAACGCTCATGCGAGGTCTTGCGCCCCGACCGCCCTATTGTCGCGTTAGTCGAGAAACTATATCGGATTGTGCCGGGGGTCTTTGCGCTGAATCAAGCGGTATCGGGGGTCCGGCGCGCCCAGCCAGGCGTTCGGGACGCGGCCAAACCCCGCATGGCGCGGCCGATTCGAGCGACGCCTAACTGAGCTTCGCAGTCTTGTCTTCCGGATTGTCGGAAAGATGCAGGTAGAACGGATCGAAGTCGCAGGCCTTCGCCATACGCTCGACATCCGGAAACTCGAACCGATCGCGGGCCGTCTTGATATGCCCGTCGCGGCGCAGACGCTGCATGAGGCGGCTCACATGCTCGAGCGTCATGCCTAGGAGATCGCCGAGCACAGACAATGTCAGCGGTACCTGGAATGAATTGTCGTCCGCGAGTCCGGCGCGACGCATCCGCATCAGCAACTCGAGCAGGAAATGGCCCAGCCGCTGATAGCCGCTGCGACGTCCGATGCTGTACAGCCGTTCCGCCAGAAGCGACCGGTCGACGGCATTGGCGAACACGAGCGCGGTGCCGAGGCGCGGCTGTTTGGTCAGCAGTTCGTAATAGGTCTTCGGATCGAAACGCGAAATCTGCACGTCGCTGATCGAATCGAAGAACATGTCAGTGCGCTCGAGGACGATCGACCGCAGGTTTCCCAGATCGCCCGGGATCATCAGATCGATGATCAGGCGCTCGCCCGCGCTGCTGGAGCGCGAAACGATGACAAATCCCTCGCGCAGCACAAACGGCTTCGTTCCGTCCTCACCGGGTTCGATCAGCTCTGTGCCCTTCGGCAGCTTCAGCGAGTTTGCCTCCAATCCGGCAAGTGCCTCCCGATCGTCCGCCGTCAGCCGGATGATCGAGCTCACCCGGCGACTGAGTGGGGTTTCTGTCGGGGGCTTTTCGCTTTTCCCGGTTAAGATTTCCAGTATGCCGGCTATGACCGTGGGAGCCCTTATCTCGATGCAGGGATGGACTGACGCAGGCTTCGCGACGCACGGCGTCAACTAGTTCATATACAAAAGGATTACAGAGCCGATCCTTTTATCTGGTCATATATCTCCAGTGTTTACCAGTCGTTCCCACATATGGGTGGCGCTTGCGCTAACGCAATCTCACAAATTTATCATAGGTCGCTGCGTCGATTCTGCGCAATCCTTGCGCTGAATAAGTGTTCGCATTTCCGGGCTCTGCTACGGCTCAAGCGACATTCGAAAGGGGAGGTTGGTTCCAGGGGAGTTCCCGCACAGCTCTGCCGATGATCACCGGCCCGGCGCTCGACACATCACTCGCCGCCAAACCGCCGGATCGCATCGGTTCAAAAAGGGAGGACAGGCCATGCAACGTCTCATTGTCGTTTCGAACCGGCTTCCGGGCAACAAAGCGGAAGTACAGGACAGCGGCGTGGCAGCAACGCTGATCTCGGCGCTCGAAGATTCCGCCGGTCTCTGGATCGCCGGCGCCGAAGATCCCGATCGGCCAATCACAGCCGACACGCCGGACCAGGAAGCCACTTACGGACGCGTTTGCGTCGGGCTGACAGCGGAGCAGATCGCCGGGCATGCGTTTCTTGCCGAACACGCCCTCGCGCCGGTGCTGTATGGCCGCCTCGATCTGGCGCAATTCGACGAGGCGAGCTATCTCGCCTATCGGCGCGTCAACGTGCGTTTTGCCGACACGGTCGCTCGTTACGCCGCGATCAGTGACAGCGTTCTCGTTTACGACCATCACCAAATTCCGTTGGCGCGCGAACTGCGTCGTCAGGGCTACACTTTGCCGATCGGTTTCTTTCTTCGCGAGCCGTTTCCCGATCCCGAGATTTTCGGGGCTCTGCCCTGGGCGTGCGATCTGGCCGAGGATCTCTCCTGTTACGATTTGGTCGGGTTTCAGACCGGCGAGTGTCAGGCGAATTTTCAGTCCTTCGTCGAGCAGCATTGCGGTGGGAACGCCGCCGGCGACCGGCTTTCGATCGACGGCAGCAGCGTCGCGGTCGGTGCCTTTCCGACCGGCATCGACGCGAGGCGTGCGCAGACCATCGCTAATTCGTCGGCGGTCGATGCGCTGGTACGCCGGATCCGTGCGGTGCTACATGGTCAGACCGCGATCGTCGGTCTCGAACGGCTTGACGAAATGAGCGGCATTCTCCGTTCGTTCAGCGCGCTCGAAACACTGTTCGAACAGACGCCGGAGCTGGCCGAGAGAATCTGCCTCCTGCAGGTGATGGGCGCAACGCCGCGTCCCGATCTGCGGGCCGCCGCTGGCGAGCTCAAGGCGATGTCGGATTGCATCAACGGCTGTTTCGGCAGCGACGAGTGGAAGCCGGTCCATCTCGCGAACCGCGCATTTTCTCGCGCCGAGAAATTCGCGCTTTTGCGCGCATCCCGGATCGGCCTGATGGCGCGGCCGCGGGCCGGCATGGGTCTCGCGGCCAAGGAATACATCGCAGCACAGGATCCCGAGGATCCGGGCGTGCTTGTTCTTTCCCAGTTCGCGGGCGCTGCCAGCGAATTGACCGATGCGGTTCTGGTCGATCCGCTCGACGATCGGTCGATCGCCGAGGGGCTTCGTCGCGCGACCGAAATGCCACAGGCGGAGCGGCAGGGGCGTTGGCTCTCGATGATGCGCAAGGTACAGGGGAACGACGCCCAGCGCTGGGGCCAGCGGCTGCTCGCCGCGGTCCATAGCGCGCACCGCACAAATCCGAGCGAAGCGTTCGTCGCGCGCCGCCGCGCGCACTGACGGCGACGGATCCACGGCGACGGACTTCAAGAAGGGCTGTCGCCGCCCGGATCGCGCTTCTATCTCGTCACGCCCGGATGGCTGCGCCGCAATAGCGCGCCAGCCTCTGCGTGGCCGGCCGAATTCCGTATTTGCGCCGCCCGGCGCTGGTGGATTGCCCCGATATGACGCCGGCGTCGCGGATGGCGATGACGCAGACAGGCGGATCATGGCGAAATAAGACTATCCGCCATTGCAAAATATTTGCCTCTTGAGAGACAATCCGGTTCAAAATAACGCAACAACGGCTCGACAGGGGTTCAACAGGGAGGATCACCACAATGCCGACAATCAAACTCACACGCCGACAGGTTCTGGCCAGTTCGCTTGCAGCGGGCGCGGCCGGTGCTTTCGGTGTGGTCCCGTCTTTCGGGAAAGCGCAGGACAATGTTCTCTATGTCAGGTTCGACAGCGATCTCGCCGTCATCGACCCCGGTTACATGGTCGGTGGCGTCGACATCGAAACGCAGAAGGCGGTCATGCCGTCGCTGGTCGAATACGCGACATTGCCGGACGGTGCCCTCGGCTGGCAGGCGACCGTGTACTGCAATTCGGTGACGCAGCGGGACGACCTGCATATCGATTTCGAACTCAAGCCGGGCTTCATGTGGACCAATGGCTATGGCGAGCTGACTGCTGACGACGTGAAATATTCGTTCGAGCGGATGAAGACGACCGACTGGAGCGGCAATTTCGATCCGATGGAGCGGGTCGATGTGTCCGGGCCCTATACCGGCACGATCGTCTTGAACACGCCCTTCGCGCCGTTCCCGATGGTCACACTGGCGGCGGGTCCTGCCACCGTTCTCTCGCGGAAGGCGATGGATGCAGTGGGCGGTCAGTTTACGACCGAGTTTCCTGCGACCTGCGGCCCCTACGTTCTGCAATGGGCGCCGCAACAGCGCATCACGTTCCTGCCGAATCCGGAATGGACCGGCCCGGCACCGGCGTTCAGCGAAATCCGCGCGCTCATCATCGAGGAGGATCGGGCAGCCGAACTCGCCTTCGAGGCGGGCGAGGTTGCCTGCACCGAAATCACGCCTGCGACCGTCGCGCGTTATGGCGACACCCCGCCCGATGGTTCGTCGATCAAGGTTGCGGGCGCCTTGCAATACATGTGGATGGGCATGAACACCGAACATCCGAAGCTGTCGGATATTCGCGTGCGTCAGGCAATCCAGCATGCTGTCGATGTGGATTCGGTGATCCAGGGCGCTTATTCGGGCACCACGGAGAAGTCGAACGGCATCGTCTGTCCGGGCCTGGTCGGCCATCGTACCGCGACGAAGTATTCGTACGATCCCGAGAAGGCGGCGGCGCTGCTCGAAGAGGCCGGCGTTAGCGGCCTCGAACTCGATATCAAGACTCTCAATGTTCAGGAACGCATTCTCGCGGCCCAGATCATCCAGGCGAATCTCGGTGCGATCGGGATCAATGCGACCGTCACACCGGTCGATTCCGGTCCGTTCTGGGAAATGGGTTCGGAGGCGGCCGGCGAGCAGTGGAAGGATCTGGAGCTCTGGATCATGCGCTTCGGCACCGCACCCGATCCGTACGAATGTACGCAGTGGTTCCGTCGGGACCAGGTCGGCGTGTGGAACTGGGAACGCTGGTCGGACGACGAGTTCGAGGCGCTGTATCTGGAAGGCCTGTCCGAAACCAATTCAGACCGCCGCAATGAGATCTATCTGCGCATGCAGGAGATCATGGAAGATACCGGCGCCTATCTCTGGATCAACCACGAACCCGAGACGTTCATCTACAGGAACGACGTGGCGATCGACGTCTATCCGTCCGGCGAAATGGATCTTCGAGACTTCCGGCCGGCCTGATGATCAAAGCGAATGGCCGGGATCTTCGGATCCCGGCCTTTTCGTTCCCGCCCCGATTGTCGCCCTAGGTCCGGCCGATGTGGATCTACACGCTCAAGCGCGTCGGCTTGTCGATTGTCATTGTTTTCTCCGCGTTGTTCGTATTGTTTGCGCTCCTGCGCTTCCTCCCGGGCGATCCGATCACGATCGCGCTCGGCCCGCGTGCGACGCCCGAAGCGATCGCGCGGTATTCCGAAAAGATGCATCTCGACGATTCGACCCTGGTTCAGTTCCTGGTCTATGCCAGGAACGCGCTGACGGGCGATCTCGGGACTGCGGTCTTTTCCGAGCGAAGCGTCGCCACCATGGTGTTCGAGGTATTGCCCTTCACGCTGCTGCTGTCCGTGGCGGGGCTCGGCTGGGCCATGCTGTTCGGCATTCCGCTCGGCTGTTTCGCGGCGGTGCGCCCCAACACGCTGCTCGATCGTATCACCGGCATCATCTCGATCGGCACGATCGCGGTGCCGTCTTTCGTGGTGTCTATTTGGGCGCTGCTGTTCTTCTCGATCGAGCTCGGCGTGCTGCCGGCGATCGGCGCCGGCGAGCCGGGCGATTCGCTAGACCAGGCACTGCATCTCATCCTCCCGGCCTTCGCGGTCGGTCTCGGCTGGGTCGGCTATCTCGCGCGCATGGTCCGTGCGTCCATGCTGGAGGTGATGGGTGAAAACTATATCCGTGCGGCGCAGGCCTTTGGCCTGCCGCGCCAGACCATCATCTATCGCTATGCGTTGCGGGTCGCGATCCTGCCGACCATTACGCTGATCGGCATCGGCTTTGGCGGCCTGCTTTCCGGCGCCGTGTTCGCCGAGATTATTTTCGGGCGGCCGGGAGTGGGCAGATTGATCTTCGATTCGATCACCGGTCGCAATTTTCCTGTCGTGCAGGGCGCCGTTCTGGTCATCACTGCCATCTACATCATCGTCACCCTCATCGCCGACCTCGTGGTCGCAAAGCTGGATCCCCGTGTCCGCGAATCCCTCTGACATCGCGGTAGCCCCGCCGGCGAAGGTCGAACGGCGCTTCAGCGAGCGACGCGAGAAACTGCTGTCGTTCCTGCAGAACGGCCCGGGCATGTTCGGGCTCATCCTGGTCGTGCTGTTTTTTGCGAGCGCGATCTTCGCGCCCTGGATCGCACCCTATGATCCCAACGCCCTCGATATTCCGGCCCGCATGCAGGGCCCGAGCTGGGCGCATCTTGCCGGCACCGATCAGCTCGGCCGCGACACGTTCTCGCGCGTGCTGTTCGGCGGGCGGGTCGCGCTCAAGATCGCCGCGATCGGCGTATCGGCCTCGCTGGCCTTGGGCATCGCGCTTGGTATCATCGCGGGTTATGGCCCGCGCTGGCTCGATAGCCTGCTGTTGCTGCTGTTCGATACGGTGCGCGCCTTCCCGGTCATCGTGCTGGCACTTGCGGTCGTGGCCGTCACCGGACCCAGCCTTGAGCTGGTGCTGATCATCATCATCGTCACGTCGGTGCCGGGTTATGCGCGACTGGTCCGCACCAGCACGCTCGCCCTCAAGAACACCGAGTTCATCACGGCCGAACGATCGCTGGGCGCCAGCTCCAGTCGCATCATGGCGAAGCACATCATGCCGAACGTGGTCGGACCGCTGCTGATTCTCGGTGCCATGGACGTGCCGGTGGTCGTGACGGTCGAAGCGGGGCTCAGCTTCCTCGGTCTCGGCGTGCTGCCGCCGCAGGCAAGCTGGGGCACGATTCTCAACGAGGGTTATCTCGCCATCCGGGAAACGCCGTGGCTGGTGATCGCCGGCGGCATACCGCTGGTGCTGACGACGCTTGGTTTCACTTTCCTTGGCGAAGCGCTGCGCGACGTGTTCGACCCGCGTTTGCGCAAGGGGCGCTGAGCGGATGGAAACCCAGCTCGCAATCCGCGATCTCAGCGTCGATTTTCGTACGCCGGCCGGTCGCGTCCACGCGCTGCGGCATGTCGATCTCGATGTGCCGAAGGGGAAAATCCTCGGCATCGTCGGCGAAAGCGGATCCGGCAAGAGCACCGTGATCTGGACCGTTTTGCGCCTTCTCGCCGGGAATGCGGTGGTGACCGGCGGCGAGGTCGATTTCGGCGGCAAGGACGTGCTCGGCTTCGACGAAGCGGCGTTGCGCGCCTATCGCGGCGAGGAAGTATCGGTCATTTTTCAGGATCCGATGACGTCGCAGATTCCGGTGCTGACCTACGGTCAGCAGATGCTGGATATTCTCTATCGCCGCCGCAACCTGTCGGTTGCCGAAAAGCGCAAGCTGGCGATCGCGATGATGCGTCGAGTCGGTATCGCCGATCCGGAAATGCGCATCCGCAGCTATCCGCACCAGTTCAGTGGCGGCATGCGCCAGCGCATTTCGATCGCGATGGCGCTGATGATGGATCCGTTCCTGCTGATTGCCGACGAGCCGACGACCGCGCTCGACGTGACGATGGAAGCGCAGATCATGCATCTGATGCGTTCGCTGCAGGCCGAGCTGCAGGCGACGCTGGTCGTGGTCTCGCATAATCTCGGATTGATCGCCCAGCTCTGCGACGAGGTGGTGGTCATGTATGCCGGCGAGGTCGTCGAGCGCGGCGACGTACGGCAGATTTTCTATAACGCGCAACATCCTTATACGCGGGCACTGATCGAGTGCGATCCTGCGCGCGTTCTCGAGCGCTCGCGCCTGTTGCCGACCATCGCCGGCGATCTGCCCGATCTGCGCAATCTGCCGGCGGGCTGCGTCTTCGCGCCGCGCTGCCCCAAGGTTTTCGATATGTGCCTCACCGTGAAGCCGCCGCTATACGACGCTGGCGAGGGGCACGATGCGCGCTGCCATCTGCTGCATCCTGAAAAGGGCGATCCAAGCTGGCCGCCGCCGATCGGCGAGATAAATTTGTACGAACCCGAGCCGCCGAGCCGGGAAGCGGCGGAATTCGCGAGTACGCCGGTCCCGCTCAAGTCGGGCACGGCGGCGAGTGGCGACGGGCCCATGCTCAAGGTGGACAATCTGCGCGTCCGCTTCCGCTCGATGGGTGCCTTGCGGGCGCGCCTGGCCGGGGTCGCCGATCCCTTCGTCGATGCGGTGCGCAATATCAGTTTCGAGCTTGATCGCGGCGAAACGCTGGGTGTGGTCGGCGAAAGCGGCTCCGGCAAGACGACGGCGGCGCGGGCGATTCTCGGTCTGGTGAAGACACATTCCGGTAGCGTCGCCTATCGCGGCCGTGAATTGACCGGATTGTCGGCCGCCGCCTTTAAGCCGCTCCGCCGTGACATGGCAATGATGTTTCAGGATCCCGTTGGCTCGCTCAGCCCGCGCCAGACGGTACTCTCTTTGATGACCGAGCCGTTCGATATCCATCGCGTGCCAGTCGAGGATCGATATCGCGAGGCCGAACGGCTCTGCGACATGGTGCGCTTCCCGCGCAGCTTTCTCTCGCGCTATCCGCATGAATTGTCGGGCGGACAGGCGCGGCGCGTCGGTGTCGCCCGCGCGCTTGCCTTGCAGCCGCAACTCATTCTCGCTGACGAGCCGACGGCCGGGCTCGACGTATCGGTGCAGGGCGAAATTCTCAATCTGATGGGCGAGCTGCAGCGCACACACGGGCTCAGTTACATGATCATCACGCATAATCTGCCGGTGGTGCGCCATATTGCCGACCGGCTGGCGATCATGTATCTCGGCCGCATCGTCGAGTACGGCAATTGCGACCGCATCTTTGCCCGGCCCGCTCATCCTTACACCGAAGCGCTGGTGAAGGGCATTCCGCGGCCTGATCCCGAGAAGAGGCGCAGTCTTGTTTCGATCGAAGGCGAAGTACCGAGCCTCGCGCGCCGACCTTCCGGCTGCGAGTTCCATCCGCGCTGCCCCTATGCGCAGGAGCGTTGCCGGGTCGAAGAGCCGCTTGACCGGCCGCTGGAAGATGGCCGCATCATCCGCTGCCATTTCCCGCTGACCGACTAGCAGGACAAGACTAAATGACGGCGTCGTCGCCCTCTCCCAGGAGATCCGGGATCGATCTGCCGACCATCGTCGCGCATGGACTGTGCGCGGGCTGCGGACTGTGCGAGAGCCTGGCCGGAAAAACGCGCGTCGAAATGACGATCACGTCCTATGGACAGATTCGGCCCGTCGTCAAAGCGCCGGTCGACGAGGCGACGATGGCGAGTATCCGCGAGGTCTGTCCCGGCATTCGTATCGAAGGGCCGGATCCCGCCAACATAGGCGAGGCCGGAGACATGGATCCGGTCTTCGGGCCAATCCGGACCCTGCATCGCGGCTGGTCCGGCGATCCGGCCATTCGTCATCGTGCGGCGGCGGGCGGCGGAATGACTGCGCTCTCCATCCATCTGCTCGAAACGAATGCCGTCGACGCAATCCTGCATGTTTGCGCGTCGACAGAATCACCGATGCTGACCGACGCGCAGGTCAGTCGCAGCCGCGCGGAGGTCATATCCGGCGCGCAATCGCGCTACGGTCCCGCGGCGCCGCTCGTTCATGTGCATCGCCTGCTCGATGAAGGCGTTCGCTTCGCGGTTGCCGCCAAACCCTGCGACGTTGGGGCGATCCGCAACCTCGCCAGGATCGATCCACGCGTCGAGGCGCAGATTCCTTATCTCATCACGAATTTCTGCGGCGGCGTCCCGACCCTGCATACGGCGCGCAAGATCGCCGCCTATTCCGGCGTTGCGCCCGACGAGGTTGAAATTTTCCGCTGGCGCGGCGAAGGCTGGCCGGGCCCGACCCATGTCCGGACGAAGAGCGGCGCCGTTCACGAACTCACTTACGACAAGGTCTGGTTCGATCCGGGCGTTCCCTGGAGCTACGACATTCAGTATCGCTGCAAGATCTGCCCGGATGCGATCGGCGAACTTGCCGATGTGGCCTGCCCGGACGGCTGGGTCATGGAAAACGGCAAGCCGGTGCACAAGGAAGCGCCGGGACAGAACGTGTTCGTCGCGCGCACCGCCAAAGGCGAACGGCTGGTGGCGGAGGCGGCGGCCGCGGGCGCGATCGAGCTTGCGCCAATCGGGCTCGATGAATTCTTGGCGATGCATGACGATCATCGTCCCCGAAAGATCGAGGGGCCGGCCCGGGTCCTGGCGCTGCGCATGTCGGCCGAGCCGGCGCCGCGGTTTACCCGGTTTCGACGCTGGCGGATGGTTCTGAAGAACGGATTCTGGGGCAATCTCGAAGCGTTGCTCGGCGGGCTCATCCGGGTGCGCGAGCGGCGCAACCGCGAACCTTTGATCTAAGACAAGTTCCCGTTACCCATAAAGTCCCTCTACGCATTCACCTTCGCCCCGCGTGGCAAAAGCGTGGCCGGCGTTGGATGGGCGGCGACGCAGCCCCATCTCTGGCAGGCAGGCGGATGGGGATAGCGGCAAACACCCGGACAAGCATCCGCCGGCGCGGGGCGGGGCAATATCGGTTCCGTCCGCCATGCGTAACCTGAAGAGAGGGCATCCGTCATGCGCGGTATTCTGTTGTGGCTCGTCGGTATTCCGATCCCCATCATCATCCTGCTTTATCTGTTCGTTCTTTAAGTCGCGAGGCGAGCGCCGGCCGGTCCTGGGCGGCCGGCGCGCCCGCACTTCTTTTTAATCGTCCCGTTACCTACGTAAGAAACAAGTGCAGGGTTTTGCCTTCGGGTTCGTGAAAGGGACATGCGTTAACGCGCATCGACCAACCTAAAAGGAGAAACCTTTTGAACCGAGCAATCCTGATGGCCGCAGTATTCGCGGCCGCTACCGCAGGTGTCAGTCTTTCGGCCACCGCCGGCAGCGGATCGAAGATGCTGGAGCGCTACGATTCGAACGCCGACGGCGCGATCGACCGGGACGAGTTCATGACCGGTCGGGACGACTGGTTCGCCAAGCTCGATGCCAACAACGACGGTGTGGTTACCGAGACCGAGTTCGACGAAGCCATCGCTCAGTTTCGTACCGAAACGGGCAGCGAACGGCGCGGTCCGGATTTCAGCAAGATCGACAGCGACGAAGATGGCAGCGCCACGCGGGCCGAATTCGAAGCAGCTGCCGAGCGGATGTTCACGCGGTTCGACCGGAATGGCGACGGTGTGCTGAGCCCGGACGACCGCAAGGAAAACGAAGAAGGCTAAGCGCGGTCACAGACCGTAACTGCCATCCTCGGCCGCCGACAGCATCGCAACATTATCAAGGAGTAGTTAATCATGACTCGCTTGTCCGTTCCGGTGTTCTTGGTGGCCGCGGCGGCTCTTTTTCTGACGTCGACGCCGCTGGCGTTCGCTGACAACGATGACGACAACGATCGCTGGGAGTGGAATGACGATCGCGACAAAGAGCGCGATCGCGACAACGACCGCAAGCACGAGCAGTGGGACAATCTCCTCCGCGAGGACGAAGGGGATTGGAATCGCAACCTGAACCGCAATCGCGATCGTGACGATCAGAGCGATCCGCGATTTTTGCGATTCGGTATGCTGGAAGATCCGTTGAATCGCGATCTTCGTTTCGTACGCACCTTCTACTGAGATTCGCGGTCGGAACTCGGTCGAACGCGGCGATCCCGAAGGTCTGAAGGCCCGCTTCCCGCACTTTCGTGTTCGTGATTCTCGATGGCGTTCCTCCAGCGTGCGAGGAAGCGCTGGCGATTGGTCTCGAGATACCGCGGCTTCACGCTGCCGTCCGGGTGCGATTGCGACGACTGACCCTCGAAATGGATGACCGTCGATAGCGGCTGATACAGTACCCGTTCGCCGCGTTCGCGAATGCGGAATGCAAGATCGGTGTCTTCGTAATAAGCCGGCGCATAGCGGGTATCGAACCCACCGAGAGAGTCCCAGAGCGCTTTTCGCAGTGCGATCGCCGCGCCCGAGCAGTAATCCACCTCCCTTTGGACGGTGAAAGCCGGATCCTCGGCATTCCCCGATCGGCCGTAATTCAGGATGGTGCCGTCCTCCCTGACCGTGGCACCCGCCTCCTGCAATCTTCCATCGGCAAACAGCAGGCGCGAGCCAGCCATGCCCACACCCGGGACGGCTTCGAGTGTATCGATCAGGGCATCGAGCCAGTTTGGCAATACGATCGTGTCGCTGTTCAGAAATATGAGGTAACGGCCTCGGGCAACGGCCGCGGCACGGTTGCAGGTATGCAGATACCCTTGATTTGTTTCGTTCCGAAACAGCGTCACTCCCGGCAGACCATAAAGTTTCATCGGGAAGCCGGTCGGGCTTGCATCGTCGGCGACAACGATCTCGAAGCAGTGCTGGTAGTCCCAAAGCAGGATCGATTCGATACAGCTCAACGCCAGCCGTTCCTGGCCGTAGATCGGAATGACGATCGACACATCCGGTCGATTCCGGGTTTGCGGGCGCGATCGCTGGGCGATGCGGTCGATCGCCTGGTCGCTTGCGATGTCCGTTAAGGACGTCGATCCTGCTTGCGGGTCGGATGACAGAAGTTCGTAGGCCAGCAGATGACGCAGCAGCGCACGTCGTTCCGCATCGGACAGCATCTTCAATCGGATCGGCAGGTCATTGAGATCGTGAGTACCGGCCGCCAGCGGATCGATCGCGGGTTGTCGTTTCGCGCGCTCGTCGTTCAGTTGCGCATGTTCCGCAAGAAAGAGAGCCAGTGGAAACCCGGATTGCGCCCTCAGTGCGGGCCTCTCGGTGAGGAACCTCGTCATGTCGAAGGAAGAGTTGGGCCATCGTCCCTCGCGCCACCCCACCGTCAGGAAATGCCAAAGCGAATTGACGCGACCGGTGCCCGAATCGGGATAGCAGACGCGATAGAACCGGCGATCGAACGAACCGGAATGGAGGATGGCGAAATAGGCCGCAAGACTGCGGAAGAGGCGCATCACGGTGTCAACACGCCTCTGGTGAACGCATTGGCCATTAGTCGGGGCACGTCACGATGTCTCCTCCGAAGTCCATACTCATCCCGTTCTCCGGCATGTCTGCGTGCCCTGCGATTGGACGCTGCAGGCCCCGCCATTCCAAAATTAGCGGCGAAGCGGCGACAACGCGATGGTACGACGGCGGCGTCGACCCATCATGGCCCGTCCGCGGCGAGGGTGGGGCCATCGTTTTCCCAAGAAATTTTTGCCGATCCGATTGATCCCCTCCCGTTGCCCCGCTAGCCTGCCGCCTCGAACCGGTCGACCGGGGCGAACTTGCGGGATAAGGCTCGGCATGGGCCAACGGGAGAGAGATGCATGAATGAGGTTAAGCCGGAAGGCGACGTGAAGTTTCTTGATCGCAATCCGCCGGCCTTTCCCGAGGATCTCGTACGTCGTGTCGCGGCCGCGAGCTTCGGCCTCGAGGGCGACTTCAAGCCGCTGGTTTCCGAACGCGACCAGAATTTCCGGGTTACCACCGCCCGCGGCGAACGGTTCGTATTCAAGATCGCCAACGTCGACGAAGATCCGGGCGTCGTGGATCTGCAGTTGCGCGGCCTGCTTCATGTCGAGCAGACCGACCCAGGCTTTCCGGTGCCGCGGGTCGTGCGGACGAAGCAGGGCGAGCCGTTCGGCTGGGCGGACATGGGCGCCGGTGCGCGCCACATCGTGCGTGCCGTGAGCTGGATCGAAGGAACCGAACTGGGCGATATGCCGCTCACGCCGACATTGCTGCGCAATGCCGGCGGCGCAGTCGCGCGCCTGGCGAAGGCGCTTCGTGGCTATCATCATCCCGCGGCCCGCCACCCGCTGCTCTGGGATGTTACGCAGGTCGTTGGGCTGCGCCAGCATGCTCACCACATCGTGGACAAAGAAGGCCGCGCCCGTGTCGAGCGCGCGCTCGATGCCTTCATCGCCGATGTTCTGCCGAACCTGTCGCGGCTGCGCGGCCAGATCATCCATAACGATGCCAACGGCAATAACATGGTGGTCGATCCGGCGAATCCGGAGCAGATCGCCGGCATCATCGATTTCGGCGACATGATCCATACCGTGCTTGCCGCCGATCCGGCCGTGACCGCGTCCGATCTTTCCAAGATAGAGCGCAACCTGATCGACTCGGTCTGCGCCATCGTCGCCGGTTACGATGCGGTCAACCCGCTGGAGGAGGACGAGATCAATGTCATGTACGATCTCATCCTCGCGCGCTATGTCCTGACCCTGGTCATCATCGCCTGGCGTAACAGCCAGCCGAGCGGCCCCGGTTACCTCGAATCATACGAAGCACCCTCGCATCACGCGCTCGATGTTTTCATGACATTGGGTCGCGACAAGGTGCGGCGGGCGCTGCGCGATGCCTGTCGTTTCCCCGCTTACTGCCCGAAACCCGGTGAAACCGGCATCGCGGACGACACCGGGGATCTGCTGAAGAAGCGTGAACGCTATCTCGGCAAGACACTCGAGCTCTCCTATGAGAACCCCGTGCATGTCGTACGCGGCGAGGGCCCCTGGCTCTTTACCGCCGACGGGACGCGATTGCTCGATTCGTACAACAACGTGCCGCATGTCGGGCATGCCCATCCGCATGTCGCCCGCGCGATCGCACGTCAGGCGGCGGCCCTCAACACGAACACGCGGTACCTCTATCGCAACATTCTCGATTACGCCGAGCGGCTGACTGCGACCATGCCCAGGGGGCTCGAAGCCTGCCTGTTCGTCAATTCGGGCAGCGAGGCAAACGACGCCGCCTTCCGCATGGCCAAGCAGATGACGGGCAATCGGGGCGCTATCGTCATGGAAGCGGCCTATCACGGCATCTCGGAATCGATCGATGCGCTGTCGCCTTACGATCTCAAGAAGCGGCCGCTGCAGCCGCATGTTCGGACGCTGATCGGGCCGGATCCATATCGCGGTCCTTATAAGGACGGCGACGGGGATCTGGCGGCCAAGTACGCCGCCGATGCGGATCGCGCGATCCGGGAACTTCAGGAAACCGGCTACGGCGTTGCCGCCTTCATGATCGATTCCGGCTTTACGTCGAACGGCATTCCGAACGTGCCGGCGGGTTACATGAAATTGGTCTGCGAGAAGGTGCGCGCGGCCGGCGGCATGATCATCGCCGATGAGGTGCAGTGCGGGTTCGGACGCATGGGCACGGATATGTGGGGTATCGTGGCGCATGGCGTCGTTCCCGATTTCATCACAACCGGCAAGCCGATCGGCAATGGCATCGCGCTCGGTGTCGCGGTCACCCGGCCGGAGATTCGTCAGGCGTTCGGCGAAGTGACGGGATTCTTCTCGACCTTCGGCGGCAACCCCGTTGCCTGCGCTGCGGGATCGGCGGTGCTCGATGTGATCGAGCGCGAAGGGCTGATGGCGCGCGCGCAGGAAACCGGCGAATACAAGCGCAGCAAGATGCGCGAACTGATGAACAAGCACCGGCATCTCGGCGACGTGCGCGGCTCGGGCCTGCTGACGGGCGTCGAGCTGGTGCGTGACCGCAGGACGCTGGAGCCAGCACCAGAGGAAACCAAGCGCGTCATCAATCATATGCGCAACAATGGCGTGCTGGTCGGGCGTGAAGGTCCGCTCGGCAATGTGCTCAAGATCCGGCCGCCGCTGGCCTTCCGTAAGGAACATGCCGACATTCTGGTCGAAGCTCTCGACCGCGCGCTGGGAGCGCTCTAGTCATGGACGGCGAGACGATGCACCGCGCGCTGGAAGAGTCGAACAAGCAGCGGGCAAAACTCTATGTCGCCATCTTCCGCGCCGCCGAGAAAAAAGTCGGGCGCGAGAACGCGATCGCGATCCTGCGCGAGGCGATTTACAACTGGGGCGCCGACCAGGGCGACGGGCTGAAATGCCACGCGCCGGCCAATTTCGACGGGATCGTTTCCGATTTCGCGGGCGTGCCGGACAGCGGAAAGATGTTCCAGCCGAGTTCGAGCATGGAGGGGCCCGATGCGCTGCGCATGCACATGCGCCGCTGCCCGCTGAAGCTGGCGTGGGACGAGGCGGGCCTGCCGGATGACGATATCGAGCTGTTCTGCTCGATCGCCGCCGAGGCGGATTACGGCACGCTCGAACGCGCCGGCTTCGCGATCGATATCGACACCTGGAAGCCGGGCCACGATGGCTGCTGCGTCCTCCATGTGCGCCGGGCCTGATCGTATCGATCAGCATCCCCTATGAACCGCGGCCTGTCCGTTCAGGCCGTCGTCGCCGGGCTGCTCGCGGCCCTGGTCGGATTCTCGAGCGCCGTCGTCGTATTGCCGGGGCTTGCCGGCGTTGGTGCTACGCCCGCCGAGGCAGCATCGGGCCTGATCGCGCTGTCGATCGGGATGGGCGTCGGCGGAATCTGGTTGAGCTGGCGCACGCGCATGCCGATCAGCGTTGCCTGGTCGACGCCGGGTGCCGCCTTGCTGGCAACCGCCGGTGCGGTCGAGGGCGGGTTCGCTGCTGCCGTCGGCGCCTTCCTCGTCGTCGGCCTCTTGATCGTGATCGCGGGGTTCTGGAAACCGCTCGGCCGCTGGGTGACGGCCATTCCCTCGGCACTCGCCAACGCGATGCTGGCCGGCGTGCTGCTGGGGTTTTGCCTCGCCCCTGTGCAGGCGGTTGCCGAAGTACCGCTCCAGGCTTTGCCGATCATCATCGTATGGGCGCTGGTCGTGCGCTTTCGCCGGCTCTATGCGGTGCCGGCGGCGGTTGTCGTCACGGTCCTGATGATCGCATTCACGACCGACATCTCGATGGCTTCATTCGGTTCGCTCTGGCCGCAGCCGATTTTGATCGTGCCGGATTTTACCCTACAGGCGCTGATCGGCATCGCTTTGCCGCTGTTCATCGTCACGATGGTCTCGCAGAACGTGACCGGCATCGCTGTCTTGAGCGCCAACGGTTATCGGCCCGATGCCGGGCCGCTGTTCCGCGATACCGGCATCCTTTCGCTGCTGGCGGCACCCTTCGGCGGTCATGCGATCAATCTTGCCGCGATCACCGCGGCGCTCTGCGCGGGGCCTGAAGCGCATCCCGATCCGGCGCGGCGCTGGTGGGCCGCCGCGACCGCGGGCTTCGTCTATATCCTGTTCGGGCTGATGGCGGGTGCTGCGACGGCCTTTCTTACCGCATCGCCGCCAATCCTGATCAAGGCGGTGGCGGGTCTCGCTTTGCTCGGTGCATTCGCATCGGCCCTGATGGGGGCGGTCGCCGAGGCGAAAGATCGCGAGGCTGCCATCGTCACCTTCGTTGTCACGGCGTCGGGGCTGACTTTTTTCGGTATCAGCGGTGCATTCTGGGGTTTGATCGCCGGCGGCGCGGTCTATGCGCTGGCGAGATGGCAGGGCCTGCGCCGCAAGCCCGACGCACCATCGTCGTAAGCGCCGGCTAGCTGCTCGCGCTGGTGTAGGACGCGATCGCGCGGCGCCAGAACAGATGGCTCACGGCGAGCGCAATGGCGGCGATCAGCAGAGCAAGCCACCCTGTCGTCCAATCCAGCCGGCCGGCGACCGCTTCCGCCGGCACATTGGTGATGAACGCGACCGGCAATACCGCAGTCAGCAGAAGACGCAGCCAGGGCGGCAAGGCTGAAACAGGAAAGCGTCCGACATCGACCAGCGTGCGGAACATCACTTCGAGATTGGATACGCGCACGAACCAGAAGGCGCTCGTATAGATGATCGACCAGAGCGCGAACGCTGTGGTGAGACCGGCGGCGAGCATCAGCAGGAAAAGCGCGATCGTCGCTGGATCGACACGGCCGAGCGCCAGCATCGAATAGCCGATCAACGCGGTGCCCAGCAGCAGGTTGGGCACTTCCCAGAGGTTGAGATTGCGCAGCGACACCTGGAAATGGCTGCCGACGGGCATGAGCAGCATGTAGTCGAGATTGCCGAGCCGGATATATTCCGGCAGGCGGCCGAGATTGGGGCTGAGGATCGTGCCGACAAATCCGTCCACGATCAGGAAGACGCCGAGCACGGCGACCGCTTCGTCGAAGGACCAGCCGCCGACGCTCGACGTCTCCGAAAAAACGGCGGCAAGGACCGCAAGGCCGGCCCCGAACATCAGTGGTGCATTGATCAGATTGACGAGAAGGTCGGCCCGAAACTCAAGCTCGACCTGAAGCGCGTTGGTCCAGAACGACCGCAACAGACGCAGGACGCGCATCACGATCCGTACGCCGCATAGCGGCGCAATCCTCGATGCCAGAGCAGGCGCATGAGTCCGATACTGAACGCCACCCAGAAAGTGAGAAGCGCGAATCCGAACCACATATCGGCGGGCGCAACACGGCCGATCGCGATTTCGATCGGGAAACTTATCATATAGCGAAACGGCGACCAGACGATGATCTGCTGCACGAGGTCGGGAAACAGCGCGATCGGTGCTAGCCCGCCGCCGAGCACGAAGTAGCCATTCCACATCAGCCCTTCGAAACCGCGCACCCGCTCCATCCAGAAGGCGGCGAGCCCGGCGCAATAGAGCAGGTTGTAGTGCAACAGGATCGCCCCGAAGACTGCGAGGACTAAGAGCGGCCAGTCTTCGAAGGCGATAACCTGCCAGGCACCGGACCAGATCATGCCGACGATGACCACCGGCACGGTGATCGGCAGCCGATGCGCGATGTCCATCAGTTGGGAGGCGCTCATCGGCCAATAGGGATCGAGCGGACGCAACAACTGCGCCGAAAGCTCGCCATGCCGGATCGCGCGCTCGAGCTCGGGCACCGGGACGAAGGGCGTCATATGGCGGACGAGGAACACGAGCAGAAAATATGCGGCGAAATCGGCGGCGGAAAACGAGCCGGTCGCGCGCTGTTCGGCCAACTCGATCCAGAGAAACATCATGAACAAGGGCAGCGTCCCGCCCACGACCCAGAACACCATCTCCATCCGATAGGCGGCATACTCGCTGAAGCTGTGCGCGACCAGCGCGCGGGCGAGGCGAAGCGGCCGGAGGGGATCGAAGCGGCGCCGGGTCATGTCGGCTTCCCGACGGCACCGGTCTTGCGGAAGACGGTTCGGATCACGTCCTCCACGGCGGGTTCTTCGATCGCGATATCGGCAACCGGCAGCGATGCCAGAATGTCGGCGGCCTGGCGGGCCACGATCGCGCGCGGTACGGCGATTTCCGCAACGAGCCCGTCGATCTGCCGCAGCGTCCCGAACCGCGCGAGCCGTTCCGGCGCGACCTCTTCGGCGAACTGCACGCGCAGAATCTTGTCGGGACTGTGTCGTTCGATCAGTGCCTGCAGATCGCCGTCGAACACCAGCCGGCCGAGATCGATGACCAGGACGCGCCGCGCCAGCGCCGTCACATCGGCCATGTAATGCGAGGTGATTAGCACGGTCGCGCCGTAGCGGCGGTTATAGTCGATGATAAAATTCCGGATCGCCGCCTGCGCGGTGACGTCGAGCCCGATCGTCGGCTCGTCGAGGAAGAGGATGCGTGGCCGGTGCAGGAGTGCGGCTGCAAGTTCGCATTTCATGCGCTCGCCGAGCGAGAGCCGCCGTATCGGCCGGTTCACCAGATCGCCGAGATCGAGCATGGTCACCAGCTCGTCGAGTCGGGCGCGATAATCGGAGTCAGGAATATCGTAGATCGTCTTGAGCACGAGGAAGGAATCCGTCGCCGGGATATCCCAGTGCAGCTGCATCTTCTGGCCCATGACGAGCGCGATCGAGCGCAGAAATTCCCGATTGCGTTCCTTCGGCGTGTGGCCCGCGACGCTCACGCTGCCGGAAGAGGGGTGCAGCAGCCCCGACAGCATCTTGAGCGTGGTTGTCTTGCCCGCACCGTTCGGGCCGAGGAAGCCCACGATCTCGCCGGCGCCGATGCGGATCGTGAGATCGCTCACCGCGTCGACATCGTAATGCTGGCGGTGGAAGAACGCACGCAGACTGCCGGCGAAACCAGCCTCTTTGCGATAGACCGTATACCGCTTCGAAAGCCCGGTTGTTTCGATCATGTCGGTCCCCACACGGCGCCGATGGACCGCGACCATAGCGCCGGGCCCGCGATTCGGGCAAAGCTCAGCCGATCCGGGCCTCGCGGCTTGCCGCCGGCGAGGAAGGCGCTACAATCGCTTCACCCCCGGACCGCATTGCGACCATGCGGGAGCCGACCACGATGAGCCATCTGAACCTCGCCCACGACGCGCTGCAGCGGATCGACCGGGATCCCGCGCGCTCCTATACGCTGCCCGGCTTTTACTACTACGACCCCGACATCTTCGAGCGCGAGAAGCGCGCGATCTTCTATCGCACCTGGCAGTATGTCGGGCATGTCTCGATGCTCGCGACGCCGGGCCGCTACATCGTGCGCGAGATCGTCGATCAGAGTGTGATCGTGCTGCGCGACCGCGAGGGCGCGCTGAGATCCTATTTCAATGTCTGCCAGCATCGGGCGCATCGGCTGCTCGAGGGCGAAGGGCAATTGCCGGCGGCCTCGATCACCTGTCCCTATCACACCTGGACCTACGATCTCGGCGGGAATCTGCGCAAAGCGCGGGCAACCGACCGGGTTGCCGGATTCGACCCAGCTGCATTCGGGTTGAAGCCGCTCCGGCTCGAATCCTTCCTCGGCTTTCTGTTCGTCAATCTCGATGGAGCGGCGGCGCCCTTCGAAACGGTTTCCGGACCGCTGGCGGCTGAAATCGCCTCCTTCTCGCCGCATGCGGCGTCGCTCAAATGCGCGCATCGCGACGAGTATCCGCTGAAGGCCAACTGGAAGAACTCGGTCGAGAATTATTCGGAGTGCTACCACTGCCCGAATCAGCATCAGACCCTGGTCAACGGCGCCCTCGACATCGATTCATATCGGGTCGTGACATTTGAGCATCACCACAGCCATTCCAGTCGCGACAAGGGCGCCAGCACCGGTTATTCGACCCGGACCGAGGGTTCGAACCGTCCCGGCGAGTTCGCAAGCTGGCTGTTATGGCCGAATTGGTCGATCGAGAGCTATCCGGGCGGCAATCTGACCGTCTTTCACCACGTCCCGCTCGGTCCGGAGGAATCCGTCCAGCGCTGCGAGTGGTATTTCCCCTATGAGACCCCCAGTGCTGCCGACCGGGAGGTCATCGATTTCGTGCATGAGGTCCGGCGCGAGGACATTCCGATCTGCGAGAGCGTGCAGAAAGGCCTGCATTCACTCGGTTATCGGCAGGGCCGTTTCGTCGTCGATGCCGACCGCAGCGATATTTCAGAGCACGCGGTCCACGATTTCCAGATGAAAGTGCTGACCGCGCTCGGCGAAAAGGGCTGACCGGCGGGCGATCCGGCATAAACGAGGCGTCCCCGGGGCAACCCGGCGCCTCGGTGTCCGGTTTAACCGGGTGAGATAGGCCATTGATTTTCGAGTTATGTCGGGTCAAAATCGAACCGTCGTGGGCTCCGCAGGGCCGCACGGGGATGGGATATGAGTGTCCAACAGTACATTGATTCAATTGAGAAATTCGCGGATCTCACCGACCCGGCCGAACTGAAGCCGCGGTTGTCGCGATCGCTTGACGAAATCGGCGTCGGCGCCTGGACCTATACGGTCATCCGGAACTGCGAGGGCTGCTTTGCGCCCCGCTATATGACGACCTATCCCGAAGAATGGACCGCCCACTACATCGACAAGGATTATGTCGCGACCGATCCGACGATCCATGCGGTGTCGGGCGGTTTGCGGCCGGTCCGCTGGGACGAGCTCGAAACCGATCCCTCGATGACGCGCCGCGGGCGCAAGATGTTCCAGGAAGCACGCGACTTCGGCCTGCGCAGCGGCGTCACGATGCCGATCCACGGGCCGGGCAATGGCTATACCGTGTTCGGCGCCAGCTTCGATCGCGGCGAGAAGGATCTGGCCCGGGACTGGCCGGAGATCCGCTCGGCGCTCCAACTCGTCGTTCTCGGTGCGCATGACGGCGCCCTGATGCTGTGGCGGACTGCCGATGACCGCGATGCCGTCCATGTGACCGATCGCGAACGCGATTGCCTGCTTTGGACCGCGCGCGGCAAGACTACGTGGGAATGTGCGGCGATCCTGAAGCTCTCAGAAGACACGGTGCGTTTCTACCTGCGCGCGGTGATGGACAAGATGGGCGTACACTCCAAGCACCACGCGGTGGTCAAGGCCATCACGCTCAACCTTATCGTCCCTTAACCAGCCTCCAGAGGCTATCCGACAAACTCGAAACGGGACGTTCCTAGGGGCGCCCCGGGCTTTTTGATTCCGACGACCGATTCTGGACGGCTCGTCGCGAGGACGGATTCGATGGTCCTGCTTCGGGAGATCGGGGGATCGAATGTCGATTTCTGAAATCCCACCAGTTCTGGCGGGGTGTGGGAGTCGGAGCATCATGGTTGTTTGGCCCCTGAGGTTTTCTTTCGGGAGGCAGCTATGATCCTCACTGTTACACGGCAGAACGCACGGTTTTATCCGGATCTGCTGCGCCAGATGCATCGGCTTCGCTGTCGGGTGTTCCGCGACCGGCTTGGCTGGGATGTTGAGGTCGAGGACGGCGAAGAGCGCGACGAGTTCGACAAGCTCGATCCGGTCTATCTGCTGGCTCTCGACGATCAGGAAGAAGTGGTCGGTTCGTGGCGTCTTTTGCCCACGACGGGCCCGTACATGCTGAAAGACACGTTTCCGGAGCTGCTGGACGGCCAGCCGGCGCCGCAGCATCCGCGAATCTGGGAATGCAGTCGTTTCTCCGTCGATATGCCGCAGGGCTGTCGCGACGGGCTCGCCGCCATCAACAGCATCACCGGTGAGCTGTTCCATGGCATGGTCGAGTTCTGCATGGAAAACGGCATCAACGAGATGGTCACCGTTTATGACCTTCGCGTTGCCCGCATTCTGCCGCGGGTCGGTTGCCGGCCGCGGCAAACCACCGCAGTCCGCCGGATCGGCATCACCAAAGCATTGGCTGGATGGTTCCCGATCAATCGGGACGTTCTCGCCAACATCGAACAGGCGACAGGCATCCGTGAGCCCGTGCTCACCCATAGCCTGCCGGCGCAGCTCGAACGGGCTGCCTGATCTTACCGACTTCTCCCATGCCCAAAGGAGCATTGGAATGACCATGACCAAGAGCGAAACGCTCGAGCCGACGGCCCTGCGTTCGACCGAACAGATGCGCGAAGCGCATGCGATCATCGAAAGCCTGCAGTATCTGCAGGAGGTCGCTCTGCGTATCAATCTCGTCTTCGAATCGCATTTGATCGGCGTTGCCGGCCAGAGCATCCGAGAATCGATCACCCATTCGGTGAAGATCGTGTCGGCTCAGATGGCGGCGCGCGACAACGCTCACCCGTCTTTCAGCCAGCGTCGGGCCAGTGGCCGTCCGCATGACGCCTGAGGGATCGGGAGGACGCCATTGATGGCAATCTCGACGGCTGCTCCGGGTACGGTTCAATGCCCTGCCTCCTCCCGGATTGCCCGCGTGCCGGGCTGGCCGATCGTCGGTGTCCTCCCGCAACTGCGCCGGGATCCGCTCGCATTCTTCGCCCAACTGGGTCGCATCCCGGGCCGGGCGGTGGAAATGCGGCTCGGATTCCGGCGCGCTCTCTTTCCGACATCGCCCGCTTTGATCAAGCATGTGATGCAGGACAACGCACGGAACTATCGGAAGAGCGACTATGTGGCGCTGCTGAAGCCGATGCTCGGCGACGGCATCTTCCTTGCCGAGGGCGATGCCTGGCTCGCCCAACGTCGAACATCGGCAAAAGGCTTTCAGGGTTTCGAATATCCGCGTCTGGTTGCCGGAATGAACGATGCGGCATCGGACATGGTTCGGCGCTGGGAAGAGGAAGCGCGGCGCGGCCGGCCGGTCGATCTGGCCGAGGAGATGATGCGGGTCACTCTCGACATCATCATGCGCGCTTTGTTCAGCGTCACGCTCGATGATCGCTATGAATCGGTGTATAGCGCGCTCACCTTCCTGCTGCGCGATGCCGAGCGCCGGGTCTGGGCCGTGGTCAATATTCCCTTTGGCGTTCCGACGCCGCGCAATCGCCGCGTTGCCGCGGCGCAGCGCGTGATCGACGAGTTCGTCGAATCCATTGTTGCGCAGCGCCAGAAAGAGGGAACGCCGCGCGGCGACCTGCTCGACATCTTCATCGCCGCCTATAGCGATCGCCCGGCCGATGGGCCGGCGCCCAATCTGCTGATCGACGAGGTCCGCAGTTTCATTCTCGCCGGCCATGAGACGACTGCCAATGCGCTGAGCTGGGTCTGGTGGATCGGCGACCAGCATCGCGACGTCATGCGCGGCATGCGCGAGGAAATCGACAATGTGATGCCGACGGGCGACGCGACGATCGATGTGTTGCGTCGGCTCGATTATGTCGGCCAGGTCTTCCATGAGACCATGCGCCTCTATCCGCCGGTCTGGACGATGTCACGCGCGGCAATCGAGGACGACCAGTTCGAGGGCATGCCGATTGCGGCCGGCACGAACATAATTCTGTGTCCCTATGCCGTGCAGCGGAATCCCGAGCTGTGGCCCGATCCCGACACGTTCCGGCCGGAACGTTTTGCCGGCCGCGACGAACGTGGCGCCGATCGCTATTCCTATTTTCCTTTCGGCGGCGGCCCGCGGCGCTGCCTGGGCGAGCAGTTCGCGCTATGGGAAGCGCGAGTCATTATGGGGATGCTGCTGCGCCGCTTCGACGTTGAAATCGAACCCGGGCAGAATGTCGTGCCGGAGCCAATGATCACGCTTCGGCCGAGTGGACCGATCATGGCACGCATCCGCACCCGAAACTGATATCGAAACATATTGACCATGCGCAGGCCCGTGCTCCTGGTCTTCCTCGCCATGCTCAGCCTGGCGATTGTGACACCCGTGATGCCCTATCGCGCGATGGAGCTCGGGGCGTCGCCATTCATGGTCGCCTTCATCATGGCGTTCGATACCGTGATGCTGGTGCTGACCGCGTTCCTGTGGGGACGCTTCAGCGACCGGGTCGGTCGCAAACCCGTCATCCTGCTGACGCTTGCCGTGATGCCGCTTTCCAATGCGATCCTCGCGATGGGCGACAGCTATTTCTGGCTTCTGGTTGCGCGCGGCCTTGCCGGTCTCGGGGCGGTTGCGATTCCGGTACTGCAGGCCTATATCGCCGATGCGACGGATGAAGAGACGCGTACGCGCGGGATGGCGCATTTCAACGGCGCCTGGGCATTGGCCTTCGTGGTCGGCCCGCTGATTGCCTATCTGCTGAGCCGTATGTCGGATGATTCGCATATGATGATCGGCTGGTCGGTCACCGGGATTGCGATTGTCACACTCATTCTCGCAGCTTTGTTGCTGCGCCGTGTCGTTCCGAGGGTCGAGGCGCAACCGCCCGAGACGTTGGTGGCGGCGCCGGAAGGCGGCAAAGATAGGCTTGGCATGCTGCGGTGGCTCGGTCACGGTATCTCGCCCTCGATGCTCACGCGCGCCTTCGCACTGCCCATCGCCGCGATGACCGTGCTTGCTTTGGTTTGGGCACAGCTCGATGGGACGGTCGGGCTCTGGACCAGTGTGCGACTCAATTGGGGTGCAACCGAATTGTCGCTTGCCTATCTGGCCGCCGGCGTCGCCGGGTTCATGACCCAGTTCTGGTTCACCGAACGGGCGGCGCGCTGGTTCGGCCTGGTGCCGTTGTCGATTGCATCGACATTGGTCGTGGCCGGGAGCCTGTTACTCCCGGTCTTCTGGATTGAGCCTTGGGCGCTGCTCGTCGCAATGACGCTGGCCGGCGCAGGGGCCGCCACTGCCAATTCCTGTTACGCCAGCCTGTTTTCCAAAGCGGCGCCCACCAACGAGCAGGGCGCCGCGATGGGGCTCTGCCATACCGGCACGAACGCGGCCTGGATCATCGGACCGCTGCTCGGCGGTTTCGTGTTCCAGGTGTTTTCGCCGTCGGCCCCGTTCCTGGTCGGCGTCGCGGCCGCTATCATTGCAACGGGCTTGGTTATTCTGCTGCCATTGACGCGGTCGGACCCGTCGACACCGGTATCCAGCGAGGCGCGCGGCAATGCTTAACGTCGCCACCTATCTCGACTCGACCACACGGCGGCTGCCCGATGCCGTCGCGGTGCGCCATCGCGGCCGTTCCTATACCTACCGCCAGATCCAGGCGATGGCCGACAGCATGGCGATCGGTTTGATGACCAATGGCATCGGCCGCGGCAGCCGGGTCGCGCTCTGTTCGACGGTGCGCCCGGGATTCGTGGCGGCGTTCTTTGGCATTCTCAAGACCGGCGCGACGCTGGTCGGCTTCGACGATGCGTGGAACCGCCATGATTTCGAACGTCTGATCGAGGATTGCGAGGTCGATGCGATTATCTGCTCGGCCGATCGCGGTGACAGCGTACTCGCCGAGACATTGGCGGCGGCGGTAGTTGCGACCGGCCGGCCGGTTCCGATCTGGACCTTGCCGGTCACACCCGGCGCGAACACGCCGGGCACCGGTTTTGCTTCGGTATCGGAATGGCATGCGATGCCGAACAGCGATGTCGTCGCAGCGTCGGTGGCGCCCGACGAGGTTGCGACCATCGCCTTCACGTCGGGCACGACCGGTGTGCGCAAGGGTGCGCAGATCACGCATGGCAATCTCTATGCGATGACGCTTCTGACCATGCCGCTCGCGGCGCGCGAGGCCTGCGCGCGACGCCTGGCACCGGGCAAGTATGAAGGCATCATGGCGCAGTTCTTCCTGCTGCTGGCGCCGATCTTCATGGGCGACACGATCGTGTTGTGCGACACCCGCGATCCGGATGAAGTGCTTCGGATGATCGCGACCGAAGGCATCACGTATCTGCTCGAGATGCCAATCTTCTATCACGATCTGATCGCGAATGCCGCCAAGGCCGATACCGACACGATCCGGCGCAATCTGAAGATCTGCGTGACCGGCGGGGCCGCCTTTCCGCCGGCCTGGTACGAAGAATTCGTCAGGCTTTACGGCACACCAATCCTGCCCGGCTATGGCGCGACCGAAACCACCACGGCAGTGACCTGGTGTCTCGAGCGCGACGGATATGTACGTGGCAAGGTCGGCCGCCCGATTCCGGGCGTGAAGCTGCGCATCCTCGCAGAAGACGGATCGGTCCGGCCCGCGGAATCCGAAGGCGAGATTGCGGTCTCGTCGCCGGGCGTGATGAAGGGCTATTACGGCATGCCGAAGGATACAGCGCGCGTGTTGCAGAATGGCTGGTACATGACCGGCGACCGCGGGCTGATCGGTGGCGACGGACATCTGGTGGTAATCGGCCGGCTCGACGACAAGATCACCAGCGGTTATCACCGCATTGATCCGACCGCCGTTGAAAATGCTCTTTGTGCGCATCCGGGCGTGTCGCTGGCCGCGGTCATCGGCATCCCCGACGAAGTTCTCGGCGAGCGGGCCAAGGCCTTCATCGTTCTCAATCCGGGCGTTCCCGCCGATCCGGATGCGTTGCGCGACTGGCTCGCCGACCAGATGCCGGCCTGGATGATTCCCGATCTGATCGAATTCCGGCCCACCTTGCCGCTGACCGCCACCGGCAAGGTCGCCCGCGCCGCGTTGCGAGGCACCTAGGGCCATGCTCAACATCGCGACATATCTCGCTTCGAGCGCGCGGCGTTGCCCCGATGTGATCGCGGTGCGCCATCGCAACCGGTCGTTCACCTATAGCCAAATCCAGTCGATGGCAAACGGGCTGACGGTCGAACTGCTGCGTCGCGGTCTCGGGCGCGGCAGCCGCGTCGCACTCTGCACGACATTGCGGCCGGGTTTCGTTGCCGCCTATTTCGGCGTCATCAAGACCGGTGCCACGCTGGTCGGGTTCGATCATCTCTGGACCCGCGGCGAATTTGCCGAGGTGATCAAGGAATGCGACATCGACGCGATCATCTGTTCGTCCGAACGCGGCAGCGACGAACTGGCTGAAACCCTGCTCGGCGCCGTGCAGGATACCGGCCGGCAGATTCCCGTCTGGACTCTGCCGATGGATCCGATTTCCGACGAAATGAAATCGGAGTACGCGCTGATCAGCCGCTGGTTCGAGACGCGGCATGGCGATGTTCCCGCAGCGCCTGTGATGCCCGACGAGGTCGCGACGATCGCGTTCACCTCGGGCACGATGGGCGTACGCAAGGGCGCGCAGATCACACACGGGAATATCGCGGCCATGACGCTGCTGACAATGCCGCTCGCGGCACCGGAAGCCTGCGAACGACGGCTCGCTCCGGGCGATTATGAAGGCATCATGGCGCAGCTTTTTCTGCTGCTGCTGCCGGTCTTCATGGCCAATACGATCGTGCTGTGCGACACGCGTGATCCCGAAGAGGTGCTGAAGATCGTCGCCGACGAAGGCATCACCTATTTGCTCGAGATGCCGATCTTCTATCACGATCTGATCGCGCACGCGGACAAGGCAGACATCGCCGCAATCCGCCGCAATCTGAAACTCTGCGTCACCGGCGGTGCTGCCTTCCCGCTGAGCTGGTACGAAGAGTTTGTTGCTCAGTTCGGCGTACCGATTCTGCCCGGCTATGGCGCAACCGAAACCACAACGGCGGTTTCCTGGTGCCTCGAGCGCGACGGATATGTACGCGGCAAGGTCGGCCGTCCGATCCCGGGCGTTAAAGTGCGCATCCTCGCCGAAGACGGTTCGATCCGCCCGATGGGCGTCGAGGGCGAAATCGCTGTCGCGTCGCCCGGCGTGATGAAGGGCTATTACAACATGCCCAAGGAAACCGCCCGGGTACTGCAGAACGGCTGGTATCGCACCGGCGACGGCGGGCTGATCGATACCGACGGGCATCTCGTGGTGTTCGGCCGGCTCGACGACAAGATCATGAGCGGCTATCACCGCATCGATCCGACCGCGGTCGAAAATGCGCTCTGCGCGCATCCGCATGTCTCGCTGGCCGCCGTCGTCGGCGTCCCCGACGGCGTGCTCGGCGAGCGCGCCAAGGCCTATATCGTACTCAATCCCGGGGCCTCGACCGATTGCGATGCGCTGCGCGGGTGGCTGGCCGATCGCATGCCGACCTGGATGGTGCCGGATTCGATCGAGTTCCGGCCCTCGCTGCCGTTGACCGCGACCGGCAAGGTGGCGCGCGCCGCCCTGCGCTAGAATTCGGTGCTCCGGTCCGCGCCAGGCAAGTGGCGCGGTTCAACGCTCGATCTGGATTTCGATCCCCGCGCGCTTCGCTGCATCGCGCACGGCCGCGATAAAATCGCGATGCGCGGCGGGCGTCACCACGATATGCCGGCCGCTGGTCAGCTCGATCTCGACGGCTTCGTCGGAGTCGGTCATGTAGATCCGGTGTGCACCCCAAACGCGGTTCCAGAACCAGCCATAGGTTCCGAACAATCCCCTCGTTGCCATCAGCGCGATGGGTTTGGTCGGAGCCCAGGCGGGCGGCGCGCGGAGGATCTTGACCTGGGACAACGGCCAAGTGATCGGGCCGACCGTGCGCACGACGGCAATACGTTGAGCATCGACCAGGAAGCCGCGCGGGCGGAACGATGCGGCGATCCCCAGCACGATCCCGAACGGAATCGGCAAGGCCAGCGCCCAATACTTGCCATAGACGGCCGCGAAGATGATCCCCACAAGGGCCGGTAGAGCGAGACCGACGCCATAGGCGAGCGTCTGGCTCAGCAAGAGTTGCCGCGGCGCCAGCCTGGCGGGGAAGAAGGCCGGCATCGTCCCGATCGGGGAACGCGCGGCCCGCCGCGCTTTACTTCTGATTTCGTCTGCCATCGTTTTGCGCGCTGGTCCGCCGGATCGAATCAGTGGCTAGTATAAGGTTTGCCGGCGTAAAGCCGCAGCGTGATAACCAGAGGGGACGTTCGATGGCCGAGACCAGGGTGGCAATCGTAACGGGGGCCGGCTCCGGTCTCGGTGCAGCGGCGGCCCGCGCACTGGCGGCAGGCGGGTTCAAGGTCGCGCTGATGTCGCCGTCGACACGCAGCATGGATCTTGCGAAGGAACTCGGTGGCATCGGCCGCGAGGGTTCCAATCGCGAATCAGCCGACCTCGATGCGCTGGTCAAGCAGGCCATGTCGGAGTGGGGCCGCATCGATGCCGTCGTCACCTCGATGGGTCATGGCAAGGTGCCGCGCGGCCCGGACTGGCCGCTCAAAACGATCGGGTTCGATCCCGACAGTCCGGTGAGCCTGCTCGATATCGAGGATTCCACCTGGCAGGCCGGATTCGATTCCTATGTACTCTCCGTTATCCGCGCGGCACGCGCCGCCGCGCCGATCATGATCGGGCAGGGTGGCGGTGCGTTCGTCAACATCTCGTCGATCGCGGCGATCGAACCGCAGAGCAATTTCCCGCTCTCGACATTGCGGGCGGCGCTGCACGGATTCACCAAGCTTTTTGCCGACCGCTATGCGCGCGACCATGTGCGCATGAACAATCTGCTGCCTGGCTTCGCCGAGAACATCGACCTGACCGATGCGGCGCTGCGCGAAATCCCGATGCAGCGCGCCGCCCGGATGGACGAGATCGGCGATGCGGTGTTGTACTTCGCTTCGAGCAAATCCTCCTACATCACCGGCCAGACTATCCTGGTCGATGGCGGCCTGCACCGGGCGACGCACTAGAGGGAGAACCGAGCATGACCCCGACCATCGGCATCCTGATCTTCGACGGCGTCGAGGAACTCGATTTCGTCGGTCCCTGGGAAGTTCTCTGCGCCGCGGCCTATGAGCGCGAGGGCACGCGCGTCCTGCTGATCGCCGAGCGCGACGGGCCGGTCACCTGTGCCAACGGCATGCGCGTGTTGCCGGATGCGACGATCGGCGATGCACCGCGGCTCGATGTCATTCTGGTGCCCGGCGGCGAGGGAACGCGGCGCGAGGCGACCAATCGTGCGCTGCTCGACTGGATCGCCGGTGTCGCCCGGAATTGCCAATGGGTGACCAGCGTCTGTACCGGCTCGCTGCTGCTGGCTGCTGCCGGGTTGTGCGACGGCAAGCGCGTCACCACCCACTGGGATTTCGTGCCGGCGTTGCGGGCGCTCGGCCGCGCCGAGGTGCTGGACGGGCCGCGCTATGTCCGCGACGGCAATCTGGTGACGGCGGCCGGCGTGTCGGCCGGAATCGACATGGCGCTGTGGCTGGTCGGCCAGATCTGGGATCCGAACTTTGCCCGACGCGTGCAGAAGATGATCCAGTATGATCCGGCGCCGCCCTACCAGGCGGATGTCTGATCGACGACAGTTAGCACCAATCCGCAGGGGCACAACATTGTCTGCGCCAGCGAACGGAGGTCTTTTCATGCACGACGCTCTTACCGGCCATCGGTTGACGAATGCCGGCAGGAACAATCGGGGCGGGTGACGCAGGATGGCGCGGTTCTGCACGGCGTGCGGCGCGGCGATGGATGCCGGCGCGCGGTTCTGCGGTGCGTGCGGCGCCCCGGCCGTCGCCACCGACAACACGCCCGGTAAGCCCGAGCCACAGGCCGGCGAGCGGCGCCATGCGATCATCCTCTTCGCCGATATCGCCGGATACACCGACCTCACGCAGCGGCTGGATGCCGAAGACGTCCACGCGCTGCTGATGCGCTTCTTCCATGTGGTCGACCAGCTTATTGCGGATCATGGCGGCCATGTCGACAAACATATCGGCGACGCCGTCATGGCGGTCTTCGGCGCGCCTATTGCTCACGGCAACGATACGCGCCGCGCGGCGGCTGCGGCCTTGCAGATCCAGAGTGCGTTTGCCGCGCCGCCAGAGGCCGGGGTCGAGCCGATCCGCATTCGCATCGGGCTCGCAGCCGGGGCGGTCATCGCCGACTCGACGGGGAGTGTCCATCATCGCGAATACACGGTGACCGGCGAGGCGGTGAACCTGGCCTCGCGTCTGCAGTCGCTCGCGGCACCCGGGGAAATCCTGATCGATCAGATGATCGAAAACACGCTCGCGGCCAATGCGATCGTTGAGCCGATCGGGCCGCAATCGTTAAAGGGATTTGTCGACGACCTTCCGGTCTGGCGCCTGATCGGGTTGACCGACGAGCGCGGGTCCGGCGATGCGGCGCCATTTGTCGGACGTATAGCTCAACTCGCACAGGCGACCGGGGCGCTCGAGGCCTGCCGCGCCAGCGGCTATGGCCAGGCTCTGGTGGTTCGCGGCGAAGCGGGGATGGGCAAGACTCGCCTGATCGAAGAACTTCTTCGCAAGGGGGCCGATACCGGATTTCACGGGATCGTCGTCCATGCGCTCGATTTCGGCGCCGCGTCCGGGGCAGATCCGATTCGACAGATCGCGCACGCGCTGCTGGCGGTCGATTCCGATGCACCTGCCATCGATCGAGAAACCGCTGTCGCGCGGGCAATTGCCGACCGATTGGCCGGCGTAGAAGAGGCAGGCTTTCTCAACGACCTGTTCAATCTCCCCCAGCCGCCGGCGTTGCAGGCTGTCTACGATGCCATGGCGCCGCGCGCGCGGGAGGACGGTCGAAGCCGCACCGTCGTCCGCATGTCCCGTCGATTTGCACGGCGAAGACAACCGTTGCTCGTCGTGGTCGAGGATGTGCACTGGGCGAATGCTACGACATTGGCGGCGCTGGCACGGCTTGCCCGGGGCGTGTCCGAGTGCCCGGGCATGCTGATCATGACGACGCGAATCGAGGGCGATCCGTTCGATCGTGCCTGGCGTAGCGCCGCGCGCGACGCCGCGATTCTGATTGTGGACCTGCCGCCGCTGCGACAGGGCGAAGCGGCGGCGCTCGCTGGAGCGATTGCCTCCGCGCCGGATGGAATCATTGAAAACTGCATTACCCGCGCCGAGGGTAATCCGCTTTTCCTGGTGCAACTCCTCAAAAGTGCGGGAACGGTCGCCGGCAATCTGCCGGGCACGGTGCAAAGCCTGGTGCAGGCACGGATGGACCGGCTCGATCCGCCGGCGCGTTCCGTAGTGCAAACCGCCGCTGCCATCGGCCAGCGCTTTCCCTTCGAGCTTCTCCGTGCATTGCACGACGATGCCGACCGGCAATGCGCTGTGCTTGTCGACGAGTTGTTCCTGCGGCGTGAAGGCGAGGGTTACATGTTTGCTCACGCCCTCATTCGCGACGGTATCAACGCCTCATTGTTGCGAGCGCGCCGGCATGAGATCCACGGGCGAATCGCAACCTGGTATGCGGAGCGCGATCCGGCACTCCACGCGGAGCATCTCGAGCGCGCCGAAGATCCAGCGGCAGCGCAGGCCTATCTTCGCGCCGCGGAGTTATGTGAGTCCGCGTTCAAGCCGGAGGAAGCCGTCCTCCTCGCGCGCCGCGGCGGTCTGATTGCAAGCGATCCGGCCATGCAGGCAACACTCAAGCTTAAAGAGGGTGTGCTGTTGCACGATCTCGGCCAGGGCAGCGCGGCCCTGGAATGCTGTGAAGCTGCCTACGAACTTTCGCTCGATGACTCGGTGCGTTTGCGGGCTCTGATCGGCCAGGCGGCCGCCCGGCGCCTGCTCGGTGAAAGTGCGGCCGCGCTGGCCATCCTCGATCGCGCCGAACCGCTGGCCCATGCCGGCGACGACGCGGTGCGCGGACGTATGCACCATCTGCGCGGCAATCTGCATTTCGCATTGGGTCAGGCCGATCTTTGCCGCCGGGCGCACGAGGCCGCGCTGGAGATCGCCCGCCATCGCGCCGATCCGGTGCTCGAAGCCATGGCCTGGAGCGGGCTCGGCGATGCCGACTACGCGGTCGGACGATGGGTCGCCGCCGCTGATTCATTCCGTCGCTGCGTCGAACTCGCAGAACGCGTCAACCGGATCCGGATCGCCGAACCGAATCGGCAGATGCTGGGGCATTGTCTCATCTATTCGGCCAGATTTTCGGAATCGATCGCACTGTTTCGACAGGCGATCGAAAAGACCCTGCCTTTGCACGATTCCTATGCAGAAGTGTTCGCCTATTCGTCGCTCGGTGTGGGCCTCCTCCTGAGTGGCAACTGCACGACGACAGAACCGTCCCTCGAGCAGGGGATGTCTATCGCGAAGAAAGTCGGTGCAAAACGATATGAGGCCCAGCTGCTTCTCCTTCGTGCGCAATGCGAGTATTTCGAGGGTAACCGCGCGCTGTCACGCGAACTTTGTGCGCAAGCAAACACGCTCGTCAAAGAAACCGGTTTTGGATTCATCGGTCCGTCCAGTTGCGCCCATTCGGCATTGGCGACCGACGACGAAGCGGAGCGCAACCGATTGCTGGAGGAAGGCGAGGCCCGGCTGGGCGAGGCGCTGGCGCACAATATTGCCTGGTTCTATCGGATCGCGATCGAGATTCGATTGGAGGAAAAGAACTGGGCGGCGGTCGACGCGCTCACCGAACGGTTTCTTCAGTTCAGGCCAGAAGGTGAGCCGCCCCGATTTCATTCGCTGATGGCAGAGCGCGCACGGGCGATCGCCGGCTGGTATCGCAATCCGGATGCGCCGGCGGCCGCACGCTTGCGCGCGGTACGTTCCGATATGGAATCCTGTGGCATCGCCCTGACCTTCCCCGATCCGGACGGCACTGGAGGGGGCGGGGCCAGCGGGTTCGGCACCCGGTTTTGAACGCCGACCCGGGATGTTTCTCCGGAAAGTTTCCGGCCCATCGGTGGCGCGCGCAGGGCAATGTCATTTATGTGACGCCCGGCGATCCGGCCCTTTTTGCTGCAGGGCGCTGAGGGCATCGGTCGGGCAGGGGCGACTTTCGCCCTACCGCTCCCCATATGGAGGCCGAGGCAGGATCGCCAGGGGAGGAACCCGATGATTGCCATCGCCGATGCGACCGAGTCCGTCGATCGCACGTTAAAGATCATCCGCAGGGTCGCGGCGCCGCGCGACGCGGCTTGGCGCGCCTTCACTAATCGCGATTGCTACGCGGCGTGGATGGGCCCGGAGAATTTCAAAGTCGAAAGGTGTGAGCTTGATTTGCGGCCCAGCGGCCGCTACCGCCTGTTCCTGCGTTCGAACGAAGGCGAGGAGCATGTCGTGAGCGGCGAGTATCAGGAGATCGCCCCGAACGAACGGCTCGTCTTCACCTGGGGCTGGGAGACGGACGGCCGGCGCGGCACCGAAACCACGGTGACGATCGAGTTTCGTGACCATGCCAAAGGCACCGAGATCAAACTTACGCAGTCGGTGTTTGAAACGCTGGAGTCACGCGACGAACATGCACAGGGCTGGGAAAGCTCGCTCGTCTGCCTCGAGAACTATCTCTGCAAATAGCGGGCGGTCCACCGCGATAATGCCGGGACTTTACTTCGCCGTTTGATTGCGGCAAGTAGCCGGGGTGAGTGACGATTTCCCGCATTTCCGCTCGCCGGCCGAGATGGTCGCCACTTGGCGGCCCGACGAGCCGGTCTACTGCATCGACCGCCCGTCGCTGGTCGGGGCGGCGCAGCGCTTCGTGTCGCTGTTTCCCGGGCATGTGCTCTACGCAGTCAAATGCAATCCGCTGCCTTTCGTGCTCGATGCGCTGTACGAAGGCGGAATTCGGCATTTCGATACCGCGTCGATTGCCGAGATCGAGCTGGTAGGTCGACGCTTTCCCGATGCGCACGGCCATTTCATGCACCCGGTCAAGTCGCCGCAGGCGATCCGGCGCGCCTTCGATGAGTTCGGCGTCCGGCATTACGTGATCGATCACGCTGCCGAGATCGAGAAGATGATCGCGGTGCTGGGTAACGATCGGCGCGAGGCAACGGTGCTGGTTCGTCTTGCAACACCGAGCAAGAGCGCGAAGTTCAATCTCTCGGCCAAGTTCGGGGCAGCCCCGGACAAAACGGTTCAGCTCTTACGCGCGCTGGTCGATGCCGGATTCCAGCCGGGCCTCTGTTTTCATGTCGGGTCGCAATGTCTCGATCCCGAAGCCTGGACACTGGCGCTCGATCTGGTCGATTCGGTCTTGCGTCAATCGGGTGTCGCGATCCGTTGCCTCGATGTCGGTGGCGGATTTCCCACGTCCTATGTCGGCGAAACGCCGCCGCCGCTCGAGGCCTTCATCGATGCGATCGCCAGGGGCGTGGCAAAACTCGCCCTGCCCGCCGATTGCGTCCTGATGTGCGAACCCGGCCGCGCATTGGTCGCGCCGGCGATGTCGGTGGTTGCCCGCGTCGAACTCGCGACCGACGAGGCGGTGCATCTCAATGACGGGATCTATGGCAGCCTGATCGGGGCGACGATCGGCATTCGCTGGCCGATTACCCTGATCCGCCCGGACGGACCGGCGGCGAACGACACCAGGGGTTTTCGCGTCTTTGGCCCGACCTGCGACAATCTCGATACCTTGCCCTACGAGTTCGAGCTGCCGGTGGACGTCCGGGCCGGGGACTATGTCCAGATCGACCGGCTCGGCGCCTATGCCGTGGCCCTTCGTACCGGATTCAACGGTTTTCTGCCCAACCGCTTCGTAACGGTCGACCGGCTGGCCTGATGCAACGGGGCGTTGCGGACGCCTCCTGGCGCGGGGCTTGAGCCCGCCCGGGACGTTCCCATACAGTCGCGCGAACCGGCAGGGGGGATAAGGGGCGTGGCGACAGAACGGTCCGCCGTCGAGGCGCGTGGCGTCACAAAAATTTTCGGTCACGGCCCCGATGCGGTGCGGGCCCTCGACGACGTGTCGATCCAGATCCGGGAGAACGAATTTTTTACGCTGCTCGGCCCCTCGGGTTGCGGCAAGACGACATTGCTGCGGCTGATTGCGGGATTCGAACTGCCGACCGCCGGTGAAATCCTGCTCGAAGGCGAGCCGGTCGGCCATCTCCCGCCGAACAAGCGTCTGGTCAACACGGTCTTCCAGTCTTATGCGCTGTTTCCGCATATGACGGTCCGGCAGAACATCGCCTTCGGTCTCGAAATGCGCGGCATCGATCGTGCGACGATCAATCCGACGGTCGACGAGATGCTGGGTCTGGTGCAACTCGCAGGCTATGGCAACCGCCGCCCTTCGCAGCTTTCCGGCGGCCAGCAACAGCGGGTGGCGCTCGCCCGCGCGCTCGCGAACCGGCCGAAGGTTTTGCTGCTGGACGAGCCGCTTTCAGCTCTCGACCTCAAGCTTCGCCAGGGTATGCGTGTCGAGCTCAAGAATATCCAGCAGCAGACCGGGATCACCTTCATCTTCGTAACGCACGATCAGGAAGAAGCGCTTACCATGTCGGATCGGCTCGCCGTCATGAGCCAGGGCCGGATCCAGCAGCTCGGTGGCCCGCATGAAATCTACGAACAGCCGGTGAATCGGTTCGTGGCCGATTTCATCGGCGATACCAATTTCGTACTCGCGCGCGTGACCGCGGTCGAAAATGGCAGGGCGCGTTGCCGTAGCGATAGCGGGCTCGAGTTCGACGTGGTCGCGATCGCGGATGTGGCGCCCGGCCGCGAGGTGACGTTCGCATTGCGGCCCGAAAAGATCCGGCTGGCGAAGACCGATACGCCGTCGCGCGCGAAAGTCGTTCAGGCAACCTATGTCGGAACCGACACCAACTATGTCGTGGAACTGGCCGATACGTCGCGGCTCGAGGTTCGGGTCCAGAATGCGCTCGATGGTCACGCGCGGTTTCAGGTCGGTGACCATGTGTCGATCGAAGTGCCGGCCGGTGCCGCCCGCATGCTGATGGACTGACGCGGTAATGGCCCCGGCTTCCGACATCCTTCCGACCGGAGCCGATCGCGCGATCGCGATGCAGCGCGCCGGCATCAATCTCGACGAGCACGAGGCCCAGCAGCGCCGCCGGCGTTGGATGCTGCTGAGCTCGGCATTGCTGGCCATCATCATTTTCGGGATCTGCCCGCTCTTCATCATCGTGATGTATTCGTTCCTGTCGCCCGACGATTATGCCGGCGTGAAATGGGAGTTCTCGACCGACGCCTACGTCCAGTTTCTGTTCGAACGCGACATTTTCGAGGAATCGGTCCGCGTCTTTAACACCGCCTATCTTGAGATTTACGGCCGCTCGTTCCTGCTGGCGATCTATTCGACCTTCGCGGCATTGCTGTTCGGTTTTCCTGCCGCCTATTTCATGGCGACGCGCCCGCCGGAAACCCGCAATCTCTGGGTTTTTCTCTTCACGTTGCCGTTCTGGACCAATCTGCTGATCCGCACCTATTCGATGCTGATCATCATCCGGGACGAGGGTTTGATAAATATCGGACTGCAGAAGCTCGGGATCATCGACCAGCCGCTGGTCATGCTCTACACGGACTTCGCGGTCGGGCTTGGGCTGATCTACAGCTATCTGCCTTTCATGGTGTTGCCGATCTACGCCAGTCTTGAAAAACTGGATTTCCGCCTGGTCGAGGCGGGCTTCGATCTTTATGCCAGCCGCTATCGCGTGCTGCGGCGCATCATCATTCCGCTCGCGAAGCCGGGCATCATTGCCGGCTGCATCCTGGTCTTCATTCCCGCGCTCGGCGCGTTCATCACGCCGATCATGCTCGGCGGCGGCAAGAACCTGATGATCGGCAATCTGATTTCGTTGCAGTTCGGCAGCTCGCGCAACTGGCCGTTCGGTTCGGCGGCGGCGCTCATCCTGATGGCGTTCGTGATGATCGCGCTGATGTTCTATGTACGGACGAGCGGCGGCGGGAAGGTTCGCGCTCATGGCTGACGTGGCAATCCGCCGCCGGCGCATGCCGCGCTATCTGAATCTTCGGTATCAGCCGGGTTTTGGCACGCTGGCGATTCTCTGTCTCGTGATGCTCTATGCGCCGATCGTCGTGCTGATCATTTTCTCGTTCAACGAAAACCGCTCGGTCGCGGTGTGGACCGAGTTCAGCTTCGACTGGTATCGTGCGGCGTTCCAAAACGAAGGTATCCGCGACGCGACCTGGGTATCGCTGAAGCTGGCGGGCGTTGCCACGGTGGTTTCGACCGTGATCGCAACGGCGGCGGCGCTCGCGACGACCCGGACCCGCGCCTATCGCGGCATGACAGCGGTCTATCTCGTGATCAACCAGCCTTTGGTCGTGCCTGAGATCGTCACGGCGGTCGCGACGCTTTCGTTCTTCGCGCTGCTGCGAACCGAGCTGGGCATCTATTTCGGCTTCGGCAATCTGATCATCGCGCACACGGTCTTCTGTATCCCGTTTGCCTATATGCCGATCCGCGCGCGGCTCGAGGATATGGACCTGACCCTCGAACAGGCGGCCGCCGATCTCTACGCGACACCCTGGCAGACCTTCAAACGGGTAACCCTGCCGCTGCTGATACCGGGCATCGTCGCGGGCGCGATGTTGGCCTTCATCGTGTCGTTCGACGACGTGATCATCACCGCATTCGTTGCCGGTCCTGGCGAGACGACATTGCCGATCTTCATTTTCGGCGCGATCCGACGCGGAGTGACGCCCGAAATCAACGCGATTTCGACGATCGTGCTGGCGGTTTCGGTCCTGTTCGTGACGCTGTTCTATTTCATCAGCCGCCGCAGCCGTTGAGCGGGCGGGAGACCGGATAGACAACCGGTTATCCGCTTGCGGGCAGGCTCTATTGATCGTTCGGCCATCGCAAAGGACCGGAATGCGCCCCGAAATGCCTGCCGAATCGTCTCGATTGACCGGCTTTCGGGAAGTATGATCGACTGACGACGAGGCCAGATCGGGCCTCCGCAACCCTGCGGCGAGATGCCGGGGAAAGACTACCGAAACTCACCGTGAGGGGAACATGAAGCTGGAATTCTGGCGCAAATACATGATCGTATTTGTTGCCGTTGCAGCTCTGACAGTGTCGGCCTGCGAAGAGAAGCAGGAAGAGCAGAGCCAGACAGAAGAGACCACCACCGAAGAGACCGCCGAAGCGGCGACTGAGGAGCCCGCTGCCGAAGAAGTTGCCGCTGAAGAAGAGGCGGCTATTCCGGCGGGTGGCGAGCTGCACATCTATAACTGGGGCAACTACACCAATCCCGAACTGATCGCGAAGTTCGAGGCGGCCCATAATGTCAAGGTGACGCTCGACGCTTACGATTCGAACGAGACCATGCTTGCCAAGGTGAAGGCGGGCGGTCACGGCTACGACATCGTCGTACCCGGCGACTATATGGTCGCGATCATGATCGAAGAGGGCATGCTCGAAGAAACCCGCCCCGACCAGATGTCGAATTTCCAGAACGTCGAGGCGAGCTGGAAAGACGTCTATTGGGATCCGGGTCGCCGCTACAGCGTGCCGTGGCAGTGGGGAACGACCTCGTTTGCTGTCAACACCGCCAAGTACAGCGGCGACATCAATACGCTCGCGATCCTGTTCGATCCGCCGGAAGAGCTTTGCGGCCGGATCAACATGCTGCTCGACGTGAACGATGTTCTGAACGCGGGCCTGCGCTATCTCGGCCATCCGCGTTGCAACAACAACCCCGATCAGCTGCGCGAGCTGAACGACATGCTGGTGAAGGCAAAGGAATGCTGGCGCACCATGTCGTATGACACGATCGCGCTGATGACGGCGGGCGATGTCGACGTCACCCAGCAGTGGAACGGTGCGGCGATGCGCGTTCGTCTCTCGGACGTGCCGACGGCAAGCTATGCCTATCCGAAGGAAGGGTTCACCGGCTGGATGGACAATGTCGTCGTGCTGAAGGGTGCGGCGAATGTCGAGAACGCCAAGCTGTTCCAGAACTTCATCATGGATCCGGAAAACGCGGCCCTGATCTCCGATTTCGCGAAATATGCGAACGGAATCGCGGGCAGCGAAACGTTCCTCGATGCCGAGTTCGCGGCAGCGCCGGAGATCAAGTTGCCGGAAGGCGCACCGGCGCCGGAGTTTGTGCCACCCTGCGGTGCGGACGTGGCGGCGCTCTATGACAAGATCTGGACCAATCTGCAGAAATAGCGGTCCGGAACGGCCCGGTTGCGTTGACCGGGTTCATGTGAAAAGGGGGCGCCCCGAAAGGAGCGCCCCCGTTTTCTTTGGCGCCATCGCAAAACGGCGCGTTCAGATGCCGGCCTTAACCGCCTCGTACATCTGCTGCAGTTCCGGCTCGTTCTTGATCGTCGCCTGGAAATGGCCGGCGGCGATGTAGGCTTCGATATCGCCCGGCGTCAGGCCGCGCGCGATCAGGTCTTCGTCGGAGATCTGGTCGTACACAAGTTTGTTCGAATGACCCATACCGAAACTGTCGACCCAATAGATCCCGGTATCGACGCTCAGATAGGCATTCATCAGATCGTAGACGATCGCTTCTTTTTCGGGCGTGACCCAGTTGGTCATGGCAAGACCGCAGGTCCATGTCATGGCGCCTTCCTTCGGCTGCATGAACATCGACGGAATGCCCTGGTTCGAGAGGTTGAGGATCGTGTCGTTCCACGACGCCGCCGCAACCAGTTCGCCGCTCGCCAGCGCCTGCTGCCAGCCGGTATTGTCGCTGGAATAGAAGCGCAGCAGCGGTTTCTGCCGCTCCATGTACTCCTTGCAGCGCGCCGTTTCTTCCGGGGTCATGTTGAAGGGATCTTCGGCACCGCTATAGATAGCCGCGACCATGACGCCGTCGATGAGGCTGTCGATCATAGAGAGGCGGCCTTCGTATTTCTCGTCCCACAGAATGCCCCAGGTATGGGCTTCGGTCGGCACATACTCCGGCGCGAGATCGGTCCGGAACGTGACCGAGGTCAAACCCCACCAGGCCGGGACCCACATGCGCTGGCCTTCCAGCACCGTGTCGGGCACGTCGTAGAGCGTCGGGATGATCTCATCCCAATGTTCGAGCCGCGCGGTATCGATCGGCCGCAGGAAGCCGAGCTCGTTCCATTTCATGACCTTGTACGAGCAGGGCATGACCATGTCGGGCTCGAAGCCCGAACGCATCTTGATTTCGGCCTCTTCCTCGTCGCCCCAAACGGTCGCATCCGGCGAGGCGCCATACTTGTCGAAATATTCTTTGTGCATCTCGGGGACTTCGTATCCCGCCCAGGTGTAGAGCATCGGCTGCTCTTCCTGCGCGAGCGCGGCCGTGCGGCCGGTCGGCAGGATGAACGAGGCGAGCCCGACCGATGCCATGATGCGCATGATGTCGCGGCGGCCGAGCCTGCCGTACTTGATCTCGTCGATGAACCGTTCGATGTCCCGTTTGGTTTCCATTGTCGCCTCCACACTGTTTCCCGATCCCCGATTCCTCGCTTTGCTCAGGCGTACGGCAGCAACGGCCGTACCGAGGAGATTTCCGGGGAATTGAAGGCAGGGCGGTTGGCACGACCAGCCGGATTTACCTCTTCCACCCTGCCAATTTCGCTTCTTATTTGTACAATTCTGGCCCTTGGGCGGCCCGCAAGGCAAGGGCTACCCCGGCTGCCGCAAGCCCTATCTCGCGGCGGAAGCGGCTCTTATGCTGGTGTCATGGTCCCGTTTCGACCCTTCGCGATGGCTGTGCTGATGGGCCTGGCGCCGCTGGCCGCGGCATTCGCCGGGGGTGCCGACAATGGGGTGACGGCGGCCCCCGAACCATCCCCTTCCGTTGTCACGGAGGCGAGCACGGCCGGCCCGTCCGATGCCGAGGCAAAGGACGATTGCGGCTGTGGCGCGCGCTCGCCCGGCCATCTCGCCCGGACGCAGCAGCAGATGCAGGAATGGCAGGCAGAACAGACGCCCTGAGCGCGATTCCCGTGTCTTCGGGCCCGTGTCGCCGGCCACGGGGCGCAGGATTCGCCGTCGGCTCGCGTGTAAGGACATTGGCAGCCCGGCAAAGGGGCGGGGTACCCGGCAAGATCGCCGCCCACCCGGCTGCAGTCAGCCAGGGCGGAACAGACCGATGGGTCGAAGAACCGGATTGCGATGGGTGACGGGATCGGCGCTCTGGACGGCGAGGGGGACGATCTGCTCATGCGCCGGGCCGGCACCGGCGATGGCATCGCGTTCGGGCTGTTGGTCGAGCGTCATGCCGGCCGCGCGCGCGCGATTGCGCTTCGCGTCACCGGCAATGCGGCCGATGCCGACGAATTGCTCCAGGAGGCATTCCTGCGCGCCTGGCGCAAGGCTCCGACCTGGCATGCGAACGACGAAAGCGCTACGACCGCGCGTTTCAGTACATGGCTCATTCGCGTGCTGGTAAATCTCTGCATCGATCGCAAGCGGCGGGTCACGCCGCTGCCGCTCGAAGTGGCGGGCGATCCGCGCGACGAAACGCCCGGTGCTGACCGGCGCATCGCGGAACGCGAAACGGCGGTTCGCGTGACAGCCGCGGTCGACCGGCTGCCGCCGCGACAGCGCGAAGCCTTGCTGCTCTGTCATTTCGAGTCGCGCAGCAACGAAGAAGCCGCATCGATGCTGGGTATCAATGTGGGCGCCCTCGAAGCGTTGCTGGTGCGTGCCCGGCGCAAGCTGCGCGCGATGCTCGAACCGGAACGACGCGATCTGCTGCACGGGCACGAAGCATGGGGTGACGAAGGATGACCGAGAAACCGATGACGTTCGAACGATTGCAGGCGATCCTCGATGCCTATGGCGCCGATCCCGCGCGCTGGCCCGAATCCGAACGGCCGGCGGCCGAAGGGCTGCTCGCAGCGATGCCCGAGGCGCATGCTCAGCATGACGCCGCGGCGCGGCTCGATGCCATGCTCGATGCCATGACGCTGCCGAAATTGCGTCCGCTCGATACGACGATCCTGACGGCGCGCGTCGTTGCCATGCCGCAGCGCGATCCGCTGCGCCAGCCGATCGGCTGGCTGGTGCATGCGATCGGCGTCGATGGCCCGGCCGCGGCCGGCCTCGCGCTGGCGGCGGCCCTCGCCGGCTTTATCATTGGCTGGGGCGATCCCGAAACGGCGATCGCCGACGAAGCCCTCGCCGCCTTGTTCCCCGTTTCAAGCTCGGAGGCCGACCAATCATGGTAACCGCTGTTTGGACCCATGCGCGCTGGGTCGTGATCGCGCTGGCGCTGTCGGTCGTTCTCAATCTCTTCCTGCTCGGGATGACGGGTGGCCGCCATCTGCATCACTGGTTTGGCGGAAGCGATCAGACCGCCGCATCCTGGATGCAGGACGAACAGGTCCGCCCCGTTCGCTGGCTGTTGTTCCGCCTGACCGAAGGTCTCGATCGGGCCGAGCGCGACAGCTTCCTCGAAGCGGTGGGTGCCGATCGCGAGGCGCTGGTCGAAGCCGGGGGCGCGCTGATGGTGCAGCGCCGTGTTGCGCTCGACCTGCTGCGGGCCGAGCCGGTCGATCGCGCCGCCATTGATGCGGCACAGGACGAATTGCGCCGGCGCAACGATGCGTTTCAGGCGGCGCTGCTCGATGCTATCGCCGATGCGGCGGCAACCCTGCCGCCCGACGCGCGCGCGAAACTCGGCAGTGGCTGGGAGTAGCGCAAGCGCGCTCTAACGCCGCCCGCCCGCGAGCTTTCGCGAATCCGGATCGGCGCGCAGCCGCGCCATCGCGATGACACCGAGAAACGGGCCGATCGCCAGCGGTGCAAAGGCGTAGTCCCAGCCAAGCGTGTCGATCCACAGGGCATCAGGTGAATCGTCAGCAAGGTCAGTGTGAAGCCGATCGAGGTCTGCAAGGTCAGCATGGTGCCGACCAGATGGCGCTCGGAGAGTTCGGCGATCGAGGCCGAGAACTGGGCCGAGTCGGCAACGACCGCGATACCCCAGACGAGGCAGAGCGCGATCAGCCAGCGCGGATCGCCGCCGAACAGAAATCCGACCGTCAGCGCGCACGCACCGCTCACCGCCATCGCCGCGATGGTGATCGTGGTGCGGCCGAGACGATCGGCGAGTAGTCCTGCCGCGACGCAGCCGAGCGCGCCGATCCCGACCACTGCGAAGGTTGCATAACGCGCCAGCAGGGCCGCGTCCGGCGGCGCCATCGTCTCAAGGAAACTCGCCTGCAGGAAAACGCCGATCCACGCCCACATGGCGTAGAGCTCCCACATATGGCCGAAGTAACCGAAATTCGCGAGACGTAATGATCGCACGCGCCAGGCGGCAAGCACCATGCGCGGATCGAAGCGCGGCGTTGCTGCCATACGCGGTCCCAGCCGGACGAACAGGATCGCGACGGCGGCGGTGAGCGCCGAGATCGAGGCGGTCATCAGCGTCACCCGCCAGTCGAGCCCGCCGAGCGCATTGAACAGATGTGGCGCCGCCGACCCGAGCGTGAGTGCGCCCACCAGTAGCCCGACGACGAGGCCCATGTCGTTCTTCGCCCAGGTCGAGGCGAGCTTCATTCCGACCGGGTAGATTCCGGCCATGCACATGCCGGTCGCGAATCGCAGCGCGATCACGCCCCAGGATGTCGGTTCGACCAGAAGCAGGGCAGCGTTGGCGAGTGCGGCGACCAGCGCCGAGGCGGCGAAGAACCGTCTCGGATCGAGCCGGTCGGCGAGTCCAAAGAAAGCCGAGATGAGTGTGCCGACGACGAATCCCGCCTGCACGCCGCTGGTAAACAGCGATTGCTGTGTCGCGGAGAGATCATAGTCGCGTGCAAGCGAGGGCAGGATCGCGGTTGCGGAGAACCAGAGCGCCAGGGCCGTAACCTGGCAGAAGGCGATCAGCGCAAGCGCGCGCCAGCGATTCGTGGCGGCAACCGCTGCATCGTCAGCGGGCACGGCTATGCGGGATAGCAGCCGGCGACGCGGGCGCGCTGGATCGCGAGCGCGAGGATCGCATCGAGCAAGGGTGTTTCGATGCCGACCATGTCGCCCATCTCGACAACGGCACTCAGCAGCGCATCGATCTCCATTGCCTTGCCGTTTTCCAAATCCTGCAGCATCGAGCTCTTATGTTCGCCGACATCGGCCGCCCACCCGATCCGGGTTTCGATATCGACGCCGAAGGAAACGCCAATCGCCTCGGCAACCTGTTGGCTTTCTTCCATCATGCGGCGGATGACCGCGTTCGTGCCAGGATCGCGCGCGATCTGAACCAATGTGCCGTGCGTCAGAATGCTGACCGGATTGAACGACAGATTGCCCCACAACTTGACCCAGATATCGTCGCGTATCTTCGGCCGTATTGGCGCCTTGAAATCGGCATCGTTGAGTGCGGCGGAGAGCGCTTTGATCCGCTCGCTGCGGCTGCCATCCGGTTCGCCGAGCATGAAGCGGTTGCCGTAGCCATGCCGGATGACGCCCGGCTCCACGATCTCGGCGGCGGGATAGACAACGCAACCGATGACGCGGCGCGTTTCGATCAGTCTTTCGAGCCGTCCGTCGGGATCGAGGCTGCGAATGCGGCGGCCGCGCCACGGACCGTCGAGCCCGTGAAAATACCACCAGGGCACGCCGTTCATGGCGGTCAGGACCGCCGTATCGGGGCCGAGCAGTGGCTGCATGGCCTCTGCGATACCGGCAACCGCGGGCGCTTTCACGGCGACGATCACCACGTCCTGCGGTCCCGCCTGTTTCGGATCGTCGGTCGCCGCCGGCCGCGCGACGATCGTTTCCTCGTCGGTAATGAGCTTCAGTCCGCTGCGGTGGATCGCCTCGAGATGCGCGCCGCGCGCGATCAGCGTCACGTCGTGATCGCCCTTATGCGCGAGCCGCGCGCCGAGCAGCCCGCCGATAGATCCGGCACCGTAGATGCAGATCTTCACGAGGCGAGCCCGAGCTTGGTGGCGAGCCCGATGCGCTGCAGCTTGCCCGTGGCGCCCTTCGGGATCTCGTCGAGAATGACAATCTTCCGCGGCACCTTGAAATCGGCGAGCCGTTCCGAGAGAAAATCGCGCAAGGCCCGCTCGTCGGTGGTCATCGAATCGCGCAGCACCACGGCGGCTGCGACTTCCTCGCCGAGCTTCGCATGCGGCATCGCAAAGGCGACCGCCTGGGCGACGGCGGGATGCGCCATCAGCGCCTCGTCAATCTCGCGCGGGCTGATCTTCTCGCCGCCGCGATTGATGATTTCCTTGAGCCGCCCCTCAATCGTGAGGAACCCCTCTTCGTCGAAGCGGCCGAGATCGCCGGTACGGAACCAGCCATCGTGGAAGGCGGTCGCGTTGGCCGCCGCATTGTTGAGATACCCCGCCGTCACATTGCGGCCGCGGATCACGACCTCACCGATCGCGTCGCCCGCCAGCAATTTGCCGTCTTCCGACATCAGCCGGACTTCGGGTCCGGCCGCGATTCCGACCGAACCGGCCTTGCGTCCACCGGGCGGCAACATGTTGCTGGTCATCTGATGCGTCGCCTCGGTCATGCCATAGGATTCGATGACGGGGCAGCCGAACGTCTCTTCGAGTTCGGCCATGACGCGCGCCGGCAAAGACGACGAGGACGAGCGGATGAAACGCAGCTTCTGGGTGTCGAGCACGGCGCGATTATGCGAGGCGCGCGCGAGATTCGCTTGATGCATCGTCGGTACCGCCGAGTACCAGCTCGCCTGCGAATCCGTCAGCCAGGCATAAAAGCGCAGCGCGTTGTAGCCGGGCGAACAGAAGACCGACCCGCCCGCGCGGATCGAGGCGGCGAGTACACCGACCAGCCCGTGAATATGGAACAATGGCATGATGTTGAGGCACCGATCGGTGGCGTCAAGCTTGAGCGTGGTCGCAATATTGCCGGCCGAGGCGATCAGGTTGCGATGGCTGAGCGGCACGAGTTTGGGGCGCGACGTCGTGCCCGAGGTGTGCAGCAGCAGCGCCGTGTCTTCGCCGCCGGGCCGCTTCGCATTCGGCTTTGCGCCCGACGGGGCATCGAGCGTGAACGCACCCGCGGCGGCCTGCGGCGTGATCGCAAGGATGGGGATGCCGCGCTGTCGCGCCACCGCGATCGCCGGCGTGTCTGCGCCCGCTGCGACGATCAGTGCCTTCGCCGCGAGATCGTCGAGATAGAAATCGAACTCGTCGGTGCGATAGCCGGGATTGAGCGGGGCGGCGGCGGCCTGTGCGGCAACGCCGAGAAAGGCGGTAGCCGCATCCGGCCCGTTCGGCAGCACGATGGCGACGCTGTCGCCGGCACCGATGCCGTGCGCGGCGAGCGCGGCCGCCGTCCGGTCGATCTGCGCCGTGAGCGCTCCATAGCTGAGCGTGTCGCGATCGGGCGCGAGCAGCGCCGCGTCATGGCGCGGGCGTGCCGCAATCAGATCGGCGATGGTAGTTGGCGTGTCGGTCATCGTCTTGAAGTTCAACGCGGGCTGATGGACAGGGTCGGTTAGACGGGGGCTGCGACCCTAGCAATCAGCCGCAGGCATGGCGAGACGGCGGATCAGCCCTGTTGCGATTTCCCGGTCCGGTCCTGACCGAGAGCGTCGATCTTTTCCTGCAGGTGTTCGAGTTGCTGGCGCAGTGCCTCGACCGAATCAGCCGCCTTTTTTGCCTGACCGGCAATGTCGGGTGTCGCCTCGCGTTCGGGTGCGCCGGTCGCGTCCGGCATACCGGCCGCACGGAACGGGTTGAACATCTGCATCGCCTGTTCGAACAGAGCGAGGTTCTGCTTGCCCATTTCCTCGAAGCGGCCGAACGGGAACATGCCGCCGAAACTGTCCTGCATCGCCTTGCGCATCTGCTCCTGATTGCGCGCAAAGGATTCCATCGAGTGCTCGAGATAGCGCGGCACCAGGAACTGGAGATTGTCGCCATAGAACTTGATGAGCTGCCGCAGGAAATTGAGCGGCAGCAGATTCTGGCCGCCCTTCGATTCCTCTTCGACGATGATCTGGGTCAGCACCTGGCGGGTAATGTCCTCGCCGGTCTTGGCATCGAATACCGTGAACTCGACGCCGTCTTTCACCATCTGGCAGAGGTGGTCGAGCGTCACGTAACTCGAGGTTGCCGTATTGTAGAGCCGCCGGTTGGCGTACTTCTTGATGGTAATCGGGCCGGTCTGACCCGCTGCGGTATCGGCCATGGGTCCGCGCTGTCCTCGACTGCCTGCGCTGCACACGCGAAGGGGCCAAGCATAACAGGATTTCGGCGGCGTTGTGCAATGCATTAGCTGCGCCGCAACGGGGTGCTGCGGCGCGGTATGTGGCCTCCCGGGCGGGCCTCGCCTATAGTCGGGAATCATGAGCGAAACGCCCGATCTGGAGAGCCTGGCGCGGCGCTATCTCGATCTCTGGGAAGCGCAGCTTTCGGCGCTGGCCGGGGATCCGGCGCTGGCGGAGCAGATGAGCCGCTTCATCGCGGCCATGGGCTCGGCCGGGCTCGCCGCCGCTGCCGCCTGGAGCGCGACCCATGGAGACAACAAGCCATCCGCCGCAGAGCCCGGAAGCGTCGCCGGCACGTCTGGGGCCGCGCCCGTACATGCAGCATCTGGCGACCGCGACGGGCGCCTGGACGAGCTCGCTCGCCGCCTTGCCGCTCTTGAAGAACGGATCGCTACCCTGGAGCCCGCAGCTCCAAAGCGACCGCGCAACCCTTCTCGAAAATCTCGGTAACGTCGAGCTGCAGGAGTTTGCCGCCGCCGTCGTCGGCGAAATCGCCGCGCGTCGCGCGCGGTTCGAAAGCGGCGTCGCGGCCTATCGAACACATCGTTATCGCCGCGACATGCCGGCGGTGCCGTTGCTCTGGCAGGCCGGTACGACGCGGCTGCTCGACTATCGCAGCGATGCAACCGACAAGACGCTGCCGCCGGTTCTGGTCGTGCCCTCGCTGGTCAATCGCTATTACGTGCTCGATCTGATGCCGGAAACCAGCTTTCTGCGCTGGCTCGCCAATCAGGGCTTTCCGGTTTTCGCGATCGACTGGGATGCGCCCGGCATCGACGAGCGCGGCTTCGATCTGACGTCATACACGACAGAGCGGCTGGAGCCCGCGCTCGATGCGGTTCGTGCCGCGACGAACAAGGCGAAGCCGATCGTTCTCGGCTATTGCATGGGCGGCAATCTCGCACTTGCGCTGGCACATCGCCGCGAGCGCGATCTTGCGGGCCTCGCACTGCTCGCGACGCCGTGGGACTTTCACGCCGAACGGCCCGAACAGGCGCGCGGTCTTGGTGCGATGGCGGCGTGGCTGATGCCGACGATGGCGGCGGCGGGCGCCCTGCCGGTCGATGCGATCCAGTCGCTGTTCGCAGCGCTCGATCCGATGCAGGTGATCCGCAAGTTTCTCGCCTTCGCCGAACTCGATCCCGACAGCGACCGCGCGCGGCGGTTCGTCGCGCTCGAGGACTGGCTCAATGACGGGATTCCGCTGGCGACCCCGGTCGCGATCGAGACTCTGGCCGGCTGGTACGGCGCGAACAGCCCCGCCACCGGCCAATGGCGGATCGGCGGGACGGCGGTCTCGCCGGCGTCCTGCGAACTGCCCGCCCTGGTGGTGATTCCCGATACCGACCGGATTGTGCCGCCCGGCTCCGCCCGGGCGCTGGCGGCAACGCTGCCCCGGGCGCAGCCGATGACCCCGGCGGCCGGGCATATCGGGATGATGGTCGGCGGCCGCGCCGAGCGCGAGGTCTGGCTGCCGATCGCCGCATGGTTGCGCGACGTCTCCTGATCGCCGCCGTTCTTGCACCGCAACAGGCCGGTCACTAGGTTTGGCTATAACGACCTGCAGCGGGCCTGTTGAGCCTGCCCGCGCCGCCCGGACCCCCCAAGGGAGAGAGACAGAATGACCGATATCGCCATCGTCAGCGCCGTCCGTACGCCCGTCGGCGCCTTTAACGGGGCCTTTTCCGCGCTGGCCGCCCATGAACTGGGGGCGATCGCCATCAAGGCGGCCGTCGAACGCGCCAAACTGGCAACTGGCGATATCGACGAGGCCATCCTCGGCCAGATTTTGACAGCAGGCGCCGGACAGAATCCCGCCCGCCAGGCCGCGATCGCGGCCGGCATTCCGGTCGAGAAGACGGCGATCCAGATCAATCAGCTCTGCGGCTCGGGATTGCGCGCGGTCGCGCTCGCCTATCAGGCGATCAAGACCGGCGATAGCCGCATTGTCGTTGCCGGCGGCCAGGAGAGCATGACCCAGGCGCCGCACTGCGTGCATCTGCGCGCCGGCGTGAAGATGGGCAATGCCGAACTGGTCGACACGATGATCAAGGACGGGCTGTGGGATGCCTTCAACGGTTATCACATGGGCAACACGGCCGAGAACGTTGCGCAGAAATGGCAGATCACGCGCGAGGAGCAGGATGCGTTTGCTGCGTCATCGCAACAGAAGGCCGAGGCCGCGCAGAAGGCGGGCCGTTTCAAGGACGAGATCGTGCCGGTGACGGTGAAGGGCCGAAAGGGGGATGTCGTCGTCGAGGACGACGAGTATCCGCGCCACGGCACGACGCTCGATTCGCTTGCCAAGCTGCGCCCGGCCTTTCTGCGCGAGGGCGGCACGGTGACGGCAGGCAATGCGTCCGGCATCAATGACGGCGCAGCGGCGATCGTCGTCATGTCGATGGACGAGGCGACGAAGCGCGGCCTCACGCCGATCGCGCGCATCGTCTCCTGGGCGACGGCGGGTGTCGATCCGGCGATCATGGGTTCGGGCCCGATCCCGGCGAGCCGGGCCGCACTCGCGAAGGCCGGCTGGAAGCCGGGCGATCTCGATCTCATCGAGGCGAACGAAGCGTTTGCGGCGCAGGCCTGCGCGGTCAACAAGGAACTCGGCTGGGATATTTCGAAGGTCAACGTCAACGGCGGTGCGATTGCCATCGGTCATCCGGTCGGCGCGTCGGGCGCGCGCGTGCTGGTGACGCTCCTGCACGAAATGCAGAAGCGCAATGCGAAGAAGGGTCTGGCGACCCTCTGCATCGGCGGCGGCATGGGCATCGCCATGTGCGTCGAGCGCTAAGATCCGGCGCCGCTTCATCGACAAAAGATCAACGATCAAAAAAATCGAACACGACAGGGGATTCTAACATGGCACGTCTGGCACTCGTCACCGGCGGTACCCGCGGCATCGGTGCGGCGATCTCGGTTGCGCTCAAGAAAGCCGGCTACAACGTCGTCGCGAACTATGCGGGCAATGACGGCGCTGCCGAAACCTTCCGCAAGGAAACCGGCCTTCCCGTCTATAAATTCGATGTCGGCGATTTTGTCGCCTGCGAGAAGGCGGTCAGCAAAATCGCCGCGGAGCGCGGGCCGATCGAAATTCTCGTGAACAATGCCGGCATCACGCGCGATGCGACGCTGCACAAGATGTCGCATCAGCAATGGGACGACGTGATCCGCACCAATCTCACTTCCTGCTTCAATATGTGCCGTCTGGTGATCGAATCGATGCGCGATCGCGGTTTCGGCCGCATCGTGAATATCGGCTCGATCAACGGTCAGGCCGGTCAGTACGGCCAGGTGAACTATGCGGCCGCCAAATCTGGCATCCACGGGTTCACCAAGGCGCTGGCGCAGGAAGGGGCGGGCAAGGGCATCACCGTCAACGCGCTCGCACCAGGCTATATCGATACCGACATGGTGCGTTCGGTGCCGCCGGCGGTCTTGGAGAAGATCGTTGCCAAGGTGCCCGTCGGCCGGCTCGGCCAGGCCGACGAGATCGCGCGCGGCGTGCTGTTCCTGGTCGGCGACGAGAGCGGTTTCATCACCGGCGCGACGCTGTCGATCAACGGTGGCCAGCATATGTACTAGGCGGTCGCTGCACGTCGCTTCACTCGATACTCGTCATCGCCGGGCTTGACCCGGCGATCCATGGACGGACAAGGCTGTTGCTTCGCGGGCCACGCACAATGCCGGTGGCGCAGTGGATGCCCGGGTCAAGCCCGGGCATGACGTTTGTTGGAAGGTCCATAGGGGATGAACAACATGTCGCTCGCCAATCTCATAGACTATGACGATGCCTCGCCCGCGGTGCGTGCCGTCTACGACGACATCATGGCAACGCGGAAAACCGACTGGATCAATAATTTCTGGAAGGCGCTGGCCAACGATCCGGCGGCGTTGAAGCGCACCTGGGAGAGCGTGAAGCAGGTGATGGCGCCGGGCGCGCTCGACCCGCTGGTCAAGGAACTGATCTATGTCGCGGTCTCCGCCACCAACAACTGCGACTATTGCATCGTGAGCCACACGGCCGGCGCTCGTGCGAAGGGCATGACCGATGCGATGTGGCATGAGCTCATCGCCGTCGTCGGCATGGCGAACGAGACCAACCGGCTGGTGAATGCGCTGCGCGTGCCGGTCGACGAAAAACTGATCGCCGCCGCGAAAGGCGTCTGATCGATCCTGCCGTGACCGATACGACTCGCCTCCCGTTATCGCCGGAGCGAATCGCCTATCGCCGTCGCGCGACAGCGGTCGGGTTCGGTGCAATTCTGCTCTGGGCGCTGCTTGCCTTGTTCATCATAGGGCTGTCGACCGGGCGGGGCGACCGTTGCCGGCGTTTCAGCTCGTCGCCATGACTTTTGGAATCGCGCTTCTGGCCGCACACATTCGCGTTTCTGGCCGCACACATTCGCGTTTCTGGCCGCACTCATCCACGCTTTGTGGCAACGCGCGCGTCACGGCATCGCACCCTTCGCTGCGCTGATCCTGCTCGATCGCTCGGGTTGGTCGCTCGCCTTCGACGCCCGTTACTGGATCGGTTACATCGCGGCTGGTGCCTGTGCGGTCACCTGGGCCAGCTATTCGGTTTTGTCGCGGCGCTTCGGCGATGTGCCGACCGTTGCGGTGGGCGGGTTCTGCGGGGCGACCGCGATGCTCGGCCTCATCGCGCATCTCGCGCTTGAAACCACGCAGATGCCGTCGGCGACCGGATGGCTCGCGATTCTCGCCCTCGGCATCGGGCCGGTCGGGCTCGCGTTCTTTCTGTGGGATCGCGGCGTCAAACACGGCGATATCAAACTGCTGGGCGTTGCCGCCTACGCCGCACCGTTGCTCTCGACGCCGGCGCTGGTCGTCTCCGGCGTTGCGCGCGCGACACCCGCTTTGGCCGCTGCCTGTCTCCTGATCGTCGGCGGGGCGGCACTCGCCGCCGGCCTCTTCAGCGGTCGGAAAACCAGCCTGTCCGGTAGCCGTTAACGCGACCGTTAGCGACCGCGCGAGCCGAACGCTGCCTCGACGGCGTCGGCAAAGGCGGCAAGGCTGGCGAACTCGAGATCGGGTGCGACATCCTCCGGCGGAGGCACGGTGGCGCCCCAGCCGCCGCCGCGTACCGCGCGCCGGTTGATCCAAACGCTCGGCAAGGCGAGCTGCTTTGCCGGCACATGATCGTGATGCAGGCTCTGCGCGACATGCAGGATCGCGCCGCGCGCGACGCCCATTTCGGCCAGAGTCTCGAAGCCACGATGGAAATGCGCGTGGTGCGGTTTGTAGCTACCGACATCTTCGGCGGTGATCACCAGATCGAATTCGACCGAGAGTCGCTGGTTGCTATGCGCGAACGAGGCGCGGTCGACATTCGAGAGAATGCCGATCATGAAATGGCGCTGCAGCCGGCGCAGCGCCTCTGTCGAATCGTCGAAGGCCGGCCAGTGGCCGACCGAGGCGCCGAATGCCGCACGGTCGCCTGCATCCGCCTCGATGCCGAGTTCCTGTCCGATGTCGCCAAGTACATGACCCAGCAATTCGCGATACAGCATATCGCCCATGCTGCGCTCGCGAATGGTTTCGTAGCGGCCGAACAAGGCGAGCGCCTGATCTTCGGCAAGGGTTGCGTTGCGTCGGCGCGCCCATTGGTCGAGTGCCGTTGCAATACCCTGTTCCCAGTCGATCAGCGTGCCATAGCAATCGAACGTGAGTGCTTCGTAGCGGGTCAAATCGAGGGTCATTTTGTGTCGTCGCTCCGGGGTTGATCGTTCGTGTCGCGGTTATCGTCCGCGCGGCGGAATACGTCGGCCCGCCCAGGGGCCGCGCGCTGCCACCTTGAGCGCTGGAAGGCGGCTGCGCGGGGACCAGCCCGGTGGCGCCAGTTCGAAATCGTCGAACTCGAAGGCCGGCGTGACCGTGCAGGTCACCAGCGTATAGGTGCCAAGACTGCGTGCCGACTGCCAGCAGCCGCGCGGGACGAGGATTTGCGGTTGCTCGCCGCGCGCCACGTCGAGACCGAGTTTATGGATGTCCTGGCGCTGCCCGTCGGGCGAGAGGATGAGCTCGAGCGCACCGCCGGTATTGAAGATCCAGATCTCGTCCGCCGAATGCAAACGGTGCCATCGCGACACTTCGCCAGCCTGCAGCAGATAGTGGATCGCGGTCATATAGCCGCGCCCGCCGCCATCGCGCACATGACGATAGGTTTCGCGATAATGCCCGCCCTCGGGATGCGGTTCGAGGTCGAGCAGCCGGATCAGCCCGGCCGCGGTATCGGAAACCAGATCGGTCACGTCCCTCGCGGCATGGCGCACTCCCGCATGAGCATGATCGGCGATTTACTTCGCGTCCTGCGGCTCGGTCGCGAGCATCGAGGGGCGCTGCGAGAAGCGTCCCCACCAGGCTTTGAACTTCGGCCGCGAGCCGAGCGGATCGTCGACACCGAAACGAAACATCGCCCAGCCGAGCATGCAGCCGATCGCGATCGTTCCGATATCGACGGTATCGCCGAACGACCCGGCCTCGTCTTCGATCGCATCGAATCCGCGCGCCATGACGTCATTCTGCCGATCGATCCAGGCCTTCGACTGTTCGCCGGCGCCGCGCCGCGTCTCAAGCAGGCGCGAAATGCCGGAATCGAGGATGCCATCGGCCAGCGCCTGGCGCCGCAAGGCGGTCCAGCGCGCGGCACCGCTCACGGGGATCAGCTTGCGCCCGTTATGCAGGCTGTCGAGATACTCGCAGATGACCGGCGAATCGTAGAGCGCCGTGCCGTCGTCCAGAACCAACGTCGGTACCTTGGTGAGCGGATTCTGGCCGGCGCGATCCGTCTTCGGATCCCAGGCTGGATTGCCGATGCGCTCGATCTTGTCGTGCAATCCGGCTTCGTGCGCGACGACCGTGCATTTGCGGACATAGGGGCTGGTCGGCGAAAAACGCAACTTCATCATGGCGGCAGTATCCTCGTTGGTCGGTTGTTCGTTGATCGAGAGGTTCAGAAATTGTCCTTGCGGCGTCGCACCTCGCCGAACACGTCGGCCGGTTCGGCACCGGCGAGGCCGACATTCGCTGCCAGCACCGGATCGTCGGCGCGCAAAAACGGGTTCGCGGCCTTTTCCTCGCCGAGCATCGACGGCACCGTCGGGTTGCCGGCGGCGCGCAGTCTGCGGATTTCTGTCATGCGCGCCTGCAAAGCCCGGTTGCCCGGATCGACCGTGAGCGCAAAGCGCGCATTGGACTCGGTATATTCGTGCGCGCAATAGACGCGCGCGTCGTCGGGGAGGCCGCGGATCTTGCCGAGCGAATGCCACATCTGTCGTGGATTGCCCTCAAACAGCCGGCCGCAACCGAGCGAGAAGAGCGTATCGCCGCAGAAGAGGGCGCGGCTCTCGGCAAACCAGTAGGCAATATGGCCGCGCGTATGACCCGGTACGAAGAACACGTCGGCATGAGCGTTGCCGAATTCGTAGCCGGTCTCCTCCGAGACTTCGATATCGATGCCGGGAATGCGCTCGCGGTCGTAGGTCGGACCGACGACGATGCAGCCGGTCTCGTCCTTGATCCGGCGATTGCCGCCGACATGATCGCCGTGATGATGCGTGTTCAGGATATGGGTGAGCCGCCAGCCGAGCCGGTCGAGCGCCGCGAGCACGGGCTCGGCCTCGGCCGGATCGACCACCGCAACTTTGTTGGATTCCGGCTCGTGCACCAGATAGGAATAATTGTCGGTGAGGAGCGGAATTTGCCGGATGTCGAGCTTTGTCATGACGGGGCGGAGCTTAGCATCCGCGGCCTTCCGCGGCCAACGTCGCCACAGACCCCTTTCCCGGCCCTGGATGCGATCCAGATGCTCCAGATGCTCCAGATGATCCAGATGCTCCAGATGCTCCAGATGCTCCAGATGCTCCAGATGCTCCAGATGCTCCAGATGCTCCAGATGCTCCAGATGCTCCAGATGCTCCAGATGC
>JAWXBK010000096.1:0-8562 GCA_034439975.1 Rhodospirillaceae bacterium
CCAAGCGCGCCTCGCCCTCGGTGCAGCGCGTGATCCGGCAGTTCTACGATTTCGAGCGACGCACGATCGCCGATTGCATCCGACGCGGCGTCGACGCCGGCCGCTTCACCTGCGACGATCCCGAGCGGCTCGCGATCTTCGTCTCGCGCGGCATCGACGGCGTGTTCTACGGCCATCTCGTGCGCAAGGACGCCGACATCGCAACCGAGATGAAGGAACTGCGCGCGATCCTGTGGCGGCTGTTGGACTACAAGCCCGCATAGCGGCGGGGCGCCGTGGCATGCAGACAGGGCAGCGCGTCGGCCCTATAGTCGGCCGGTCGGTTTTTGCATCGACCGGAAGGCGAGCCATGACAATCGCTCGGTCCAAGACAGGTTTCCGCAGGCGCGCGGTCTGTACGGCTGTGGCGCTTTTCGCCATCCTGGTATCGATCGGCCCGGTTCGCGCCGAAGGCGTTCCCCCGCATCTCGCCTCGCTCGCCGCCCAGCTCTATCGTGACAATGCGACGGCGCTCGAAGATCCGTTGCAGGATCCCGAACATGCCGAAGCGGCCAAGCGCGCGCTCGATATGCTGCGCCGCGCCGGTATCCGCCATTGGGCGCGCAATCCGGTCCTGATGCCGGGTGCGGCCGAAGCGGTCGCGACGGCACTCGGGCTCGATCTCGCTTCGGCGGCCGACCGCGCCGAGATCGATCGCCTTCTGGCTCTCGATTCCCAGGCAGCTGCTGCCGCGATCGCCGAACGAATCCGGGCGGCGGGCGGCGACGAAGCCGCAATCAACGATGCCGTGACGGCGGTCGCCGCCGCGCGCATGCCGCCCGAAACGCTGGCGACGCAACATTTGATCGAACTCGATCGCGGCGAAACCGTCGAACTCCAATGGGATCCGCAGAGCGGCGAGTTCACCATCGAGGCGGCGGACGACGGCAGCGGCGGCGACAAGCCGTTCAATTCCGTGCTGCTCGGCGAGACTGCGTTCGCTGCGGATCCGGAAACCGGCGACATGACGACCACGATTGCGCCGGCCGAGACGCCTGCGCGCACCTACACGGAGCGCGATTTCGAACGAATCCGCGCGTCGATCTTCGGCGAATGGCGCGACCAGGACGATGCGATCTGGACCATCGCGCCGGTTGGCGAGGATACGGGGCTGGGCGAGATCCAGCGTTCGCCGGCGGCGATCGATGCCGAGATCGAAGCGCTGGAGGCGCAGATCGACGAGATCCAGAAGGCCAAGGAGTTCGTCTGGCAGGATCCGACCACAGGCGAAATCATCCGCCAGCAACGCTTCCGCCGGCTCGATCTTCCGTGGGAGTTCGTCGGCGAAGAAGCACTGGTTCCGAACGCCGAACAGGAAGTCGCGGAACGGCGCGAGCAGATCGCAGCGCTCGAGGCGGAAAAATCGGGAACGTCCCTGCCGCCCGTCCAGCAATACGATCCCGCCGGCTTCGGCGCGGCGCAGAAGGCGGCCGGCGCGGTGCCGGTTGCGATCGAGGTCGCCCAGGCCGATGGCTACCGCTATCGCTGGGACGAGGCGCTGTTCGACGGCAAGCGGATCACGGCGCGACGGACCTTCCGCGACATTCGCGACTACAACAAGCAACTCCCGGAAACGATCATGCAGCAACTGATTGCCGGCTGGTCGCCGCCGGGCTGGGTCGAGCTCGAGGCCGTGCTGGATGTCGCGACGGCGGTCGTGACATTGTCCGGCGACCAATGGTCGCTGCATGTGACCTACGGCGGCGACATGTTCGGCGAGAATCTGACGGTCGAAAGCATCCACACGCCCTATGCGAGCGACCTGAGCATGAGCCGCTCGGGCAGTGCCGAACATGTGGCATGGGGTGCGCCCGACGACGCTCTACCCTAGGCGCGCTGCCCTAGACGCATCGCGCCGGGCACGCGCTGCTCTTGGCGCGGCGCCTAGAACTTGATCAGGGTCAGGATGCCGTAATCCGTCATGCTTCTGGCGAGCATGTCCTTGAACTTCGGCGCCGGTACGTCGATCAGGCGGCCGATGTTCGGATCGAAGATGCGTACGCCCACGATGCGGCCGGTGTTTCGGTTTATTTTCAGCCCGTCGATGATGACCGCGTGAAAGGCATCGCGGCCGAACTGCGGACCCAGTTCAAGCACGATCTTGACGATGTAACCCTGCTCGAGTGCCGACCAGATGTGACGCATCTTGATCATGCGATTCCAGCCGCGATCGATCTCGGCCACCTTGGCACCGAAATGCCGGAGATAGTCGCGTATCGCAAGCTGATCGAAGCCGCCCCGATAACCATCGCCGCGCACCAGGTGAGCGAAGTCGCGATTGCCGCGCTGGTAGGGCCGCGGCGCATCGATAAGCTGCTCGATCATGATCTGATCGATCAGGGCCTGGCCTTCGTCCTCGGCGACCCGCCGTCCCGTTCCCTTCAGGATCGCATAGTTCGAGGCGACCTCGTTACAGGTGGGTCGGGTCTGCGTCGGCAATATCTTGTCGCTGAAGGGGTCGACCATTCGGGCGTCGGGCCCGTAGGCGGCCTCCATGTACATGAGTTCGCCGGCAAAATCCGCGGCGTCGTCGCCGGCGCGCTGGGTCATGATGGTCGCCGCGATCGGACGGTCGGCGTTCTTCATCACGCAGCTGGTCGGGGTATCGTCGATGGCATCCGCTGTGACGCGGAGCATGGTCTGCTCGCGCTGGGTCTGCTTGAGCGACGCCGGCAGGTCGGGGATTTCGGCCAGTTCGTCGACCACGTGGAGCCCCGATGAACCCGAGGGCAATATCGTGCTGTAGCGAAGCTGGCCGCTGCCGACCCGCGCGCGCCAGATGTCGGTTGCCATCAGCGAGCGCGGATTGATATCGGCGAGGGTGAGGACGGCGCCGGATGCCAGGCCGACGCCGGCCATCACTTGCTCCCAGGTCGGCCGCTTCTTGCCCCAATGATCGGTGCCGGTGACGACGAGATAGAGATCGCCGCCCGGCAGCGCCGTGACATAACCCTGATAGAGTCCGAAGGCGAAGTTCTCGATGGTCGTCCGGGTGAAGCTGTTGAGCAGTTCCTGGCTGAGCTGGAACAGCGCCGTGCGCACGAACATGGCTTCCGCCGGCGAGGTCCAGGCGATGCCGGGGTCGTCCGCGGCGGTATGGGCATCCGGCGTCAGGTCTTCGCCGGTCAGGCCTTCGAGATACGCCTTCATCAGCGGATTGAACCAGGACGGATCCGACGGTGGCGCCGGCGGATAGCGCTGGATGTATTCGAAATAGGTGGCGATCTGTACGTCGGTGAGCCCGATCAATCCGGCGCTGGTGAGATCGGCGACGGGCGCGCCGATGGAATCGGTGGCGTCGCTCCTGCTGGTCGCGATGAAACGGCCCGGTCCGCGATCCGTGCCGAGATAGAGTTCGCCGAGTTCGAAGCGGTGCAGATCGGTGATCTTGTCGATGGCCAGTAGCTGACGGTAGTTCGCCAGCATCTGCAGGCGAATGCCGGCCGCATCCTTCTGGGCGGCGGTGTAATCGCCCTGCTGGATCGAGCGATAGACGATCTCGAGCCGATCGGCGCCCTCGCGATGCTGGGCGATGCCGCGCTGGACCCAGCTGTTGTAGACGAGAACCTGCTGATACACGTCGTCATAGGAAAATTCGACGATCTCGCCGTTCTGTATTTTCAGATCGAGGCAATCGCCCTCGACGCCGAAGATCCAGGCGATCGACATGATCTGCGGATTGCGCGCCGGCCGCGCCAACAGGCTGCAATCGGCGATCGCAACCGCCTCGCCGTGGGCATAGGTGACGGGCTTCAGCCCGACCATGGCGCCGGCGGTCAGCACGATCTTTTCGGTGTCGTTGCCGGTCAGGCCCTTGAGGTTGATGGTTATGGTCTGGCCGATCTCGCGGGCCATTTCGATCGGCAGGGTCACGCGCACGAAGAAGCGCTGGCCGTTGAGCAGCGCTTCGATCGGATTGACCGTGGGATCGTAATTGATGTCGGAGGCGAGCTGGATTGTAATCGTCGGCCCCTCGAGCTCCGCGAGCTGCAGGGCGACCTGCGGGTGCAGTTCGAAGATCAGCGGGACGCCGTCGCCGTCGATCCATGCCTTCTGGCCGTCGGTACCTTCGGTCCAGTGCACTTCGCCGCGATACCATTTGACCGACAATAGCGGATCGATTTCGGTGCCGGCCTCGTCGATCTCGAGTCGCCAGATCAGCGTGCCGGCCAGTTCCTCGCGGGCCCATTCCGGAATTTCCGGATTCATCTCGTCGGCGCGCGGCGTGTAACGGAATTCGATCCGGGAATTCTGCCTGCGGCCGGCATGGCCGGGCGGCAGGCCGGTATACTGGCCCTCCCAGACGCGGTTGCGGCTGTGCGCCTCGAGTTGATAGGGATTGACCGGTGAGTCCGGATCCTTCTGCACGATGACGAGATCGAACGCATCGTTCGCATCCGTCCACATGCCGAGCATCTCATAGACATCGAACACCAGCGGATCGTCTTCAGGCGCCTCGTCGCTCGCCGTCGTATCGCCCGTGCCGCTGCTCGTGCCTGTTGCGTCGGATGTCGCCGCCGTTTCGGCTTCTGTGTCCGCGTCGGGCGACAGAATCCGGTCAAGCCTGGCGACCTGTTCGGCCATCAGCGCTGCCTTGTCGCGCAGCGCCTCGGCTTCCTGCTGCCGGCGTGCGGCTTCCTGTTCGCGCTCCTTGGCGCGGGCCTCGTCGATTTCGGCTTCCCGGCGCTGGTTCGCGGCTTCCTGCCGCATGTATTCCTGCGTCCGCTGCGAGAGCAGGGGATCGCGCGCCTCGCGATCGTAGCGGGCGGCGCGTTCGAGGCTGCTCTGCGCGAGGCTTCGCGCCGAAGCAGCCAGACCGCGCCACTCTTGCGCATGCGCGGCCGCCTCGCCGGCAAAACCGAGTTCGGTTTCGATGTTTTCCTCGACGCGCGCCTTCAGGGCCTCGGCCGCTATCCGCGCGCCGTCCGGATCGCTGTCGGCTTGCGCCTCGATGCGGGCGACATCGGCTTCGTAGAGTTGGGCGTCCGCAGTCACGGGCTCCGGCATGACAGCGGAGACAGCCCCGAGCACGAGCGCAACCAGCAGAGCCGGCAATCGGCGATCTATGGAGCCTGTCATCCGCAATCCCCCCGGCGGGCCGGATCGTGCGCCAACCTGAGACTAACGTGCGGGTCGGCCCCCAACAACCGTGCGCGATCGCTTCGCAACTGCGGTAGACGGGAAGACCGGCCTTCCCCGGGTCATTATTCCTACAATTGGCACGAGTCGCGACGACGGCGTTGCACGCCGAATGCCTTTACGCCAGACTTCCCGCAGTGGGGAGATGGGCCGCCGCCGTGGCGTGCGTGCCATGCCGGGGATGTCAGGGGAGGGGGCCATGATGGTGCGCCGCGCCTGTCTTGTTCTTTTGGTCGTCGCGGGCTTCATGACGGCGCGAACCGCAAGCGCCGATAACAACATGTTGCTGATCCTCGATGCCTCGAACTCGATGTGGGGCCAGACCGAGGGCGTCGCCAAGATCGAGACGGCGAAGGATGTGCTTTCGGGTCTCCTGAACGAACTTTCGCCCGAGACCAGCATCGCGCTGATGCTTTACGGGCATCGCCGCGAAGGCGATTGCGCCGATATCGAGCTGGTCTCGCCCTTCGGCAGCGGTTCGCGCGACAACATTCGCGATGCGATCCTGGGAATCACGCCCCGCGGCAAGACGCCGATCGCCGCCTCGCTGCAGGCGGCGGCCGATGCGTTCGCGGGGCTCGAGGAAGACCCGGCCAATAGCATCGTGCTTATTTCGGACGGCATCGAATCTTGCGACGGCGATCCCTGCGGCGTCGCGGAAGCGCTGATCGAACACGGCATCAATCTCAGCATCCATGTTGTCGGCTTCGATGTCGACGACGAGGCGCGCGCGCAGTTGCAGTGCATCGCCGAGCGCGGCAACGGCGAGTATTTCGATGCGGCAAATCCGGAAGGTTTCCGGGCGGCCGTCGAAAGCGCGCAGGAAGCGGCGGTGGCGGTGCCCGAACCGGAGCCGGAGCCGACATTCACCGAGTATTTCCGCGACGATTTCGACGGGCCGGATCTGTCCGATTTCTGGGAGATCGGCAGCCCCAATCCCGACAATTTCATCGTCGAGAACGGGGCGCTGCTGGCGATCACCAGTTCGACCGGTTCGCTGGTAGCCGAGAATGTCGAAAACCTGTTTTCCTTGGCCGGAACCGAACTGCCTGAGGGCGACTGGATCGCCAGCGCGCGGGTCAATGTCGCGCTGCAGACCGGGGTCGAGACCTTCTATTTCGGCGTCCATGACGGGCCTGATTCGATGATCATGGCGGAGCTGCGGTCGACCGGCGACGGCTATTATGGTTGGAAGTTGCTGCTGCGGCTGGAGAAGATCGGCGGCGGCGAGGCGACGACGTTCGATGCGCCGTTGGCCTCGCTCGGCTGCAACAGCTGTACCGCTGACCAGATGTTCAGGAACTTCGCCGCGACGGTGCCGCAGCCCATCGAGCTTCGGCTGGTGAAGGAAGGTCGCTCGTTCTACGCGATGGCCAAACTGGCGGGCGACGACAGCCCGTGGGTCTCGACCGACAAACTGACGACGCTGCGTGTCGCGGGAAGCCTGGCGTTCGGAACGACCCAGTACGGCGACACCGGTGGCGAGACCTATGTCGAAGTCGACGAGATCAAGATCGAGGTTCCGAACTGACGCACCGGTAAGCTGCTGCGCGGTTCGGCAGGGGAGGAATCACGATGCGTATCTGGGCGAAACTCATGGTGATGGCAACGCTCGGCGCCGCGCCGGCGCAGGCAGCCGATGTGTTCGTCGACGAGTTCGACATCCCGGAGCTCGGCGAGAGCTGGATGGTGACCTCGCCGGATCCCAATAAATTCATTGTCGAGAATGGCACGCTGCTGGCGATCACCACGGGGCCCGGCAGCCTGGTCGATGCAACCGTGCCGAACCTGTTCCAGCTCGATCAGCCGATGCCGGAAGGCGACTGGGCGATTACGGTGCAGTTCAGTGCCGAGTTCCAGACGTCGCGCGAGATGATTCTGGTGGGCCTCATGGAAGCGCCCGACCAGTATCTGATGGGCTCGGTCTTTACCGCAGGCGATCAGTATTACGGCTGGAGCATCAATGTCGGCGCTCACAAGAAGAACGGCGAAGAGGAGTCCACGTTCGCCCGCCAGTTGGCGAGCCTCGGCTGCAATGTCTGCGGTGCCGACCGGATGTTCCCGAATTTCGCCGAGACGATCGGCCAGCCGATCCAGCTTCGGATGGAAAAACGCGGCCGCCAGTATACCGTCAGTGCCAAGCTGACCGGCGAGGATCTGGACTGGGTCGTGCTGGAGAAGCTGACATTGCTGCGCGACGGCGGGATCCCGACGCTCTACGTCACGCAGAGCGAGAGCATCAACGGCGAATCGCTGTTCCTGATCGACTCGTTCCGCATCGAGGCGCTCGAATAGCGGGCGCGCCGGAGGCGAACGGCCGAAGCGCCGTCGCCCCTAAATCTCCCGCATCCGGTTGGTCGCCGCGATCAGCGCGGTGCGGATACCGTCTTCCATCGCCGAATGGCCGGCATCGGGAATGACGGTATAGCGCGCCTCGGGCCAGGCCTGGGTGAGTTCGTCGGCGGTCACGATCGGACAGACCAGGTCGTAACGCCCCTGCACGATCGAGGTCGGGATCTTGCGAATTTTCCCGATATTCTCGAACAGCGAATTCTCCGGCATGAAGATATCGTGGATGAAGTAATGCGCCTCGAGCCGCGCGAGCCCCTTGGCAAGACGCTCTTCCCGAAAAGCCGCGACCGTTTCCGGGCTCGGCATCAGGGTCATGTTCGAACCTTCATACTGGCTCCAGGCGCGCGCCGCCGGCATGTGCACGTTCGGATCCGGATCGATCAGGCGCTTGTAAAAATTCGCGAGCAGGTCGCCGCGCTCGTCCGGCGGCAGATAGCCGGCAAAGGCGCGCCAGGCTTCCGGCGCGATCGCCCGCATGCCGTAGAGAAACCAGTTAATTTCGCTGCGCCGGCAGAGAAAGATGCCGCGCAGCACCAGCGACAATACGCGATCGGGATGCGCCTCGGCATAGGCGATCGACAAGGTCGAGCCCCAGGAACCGCCGAACACATGCCAGCGGTCGATGCCGAATTTCTGCCGCAATGTTTCGATGTCCTGAAGAAGAAGCGGCGTCGTGTTGTCGACGATCTCGCCGACCGGTTCGGAACGCCCGGCGCCGCGCTGGTCGAAGATCACGATGCGATAATGGGCGGGATCGAAGAAGCGCCGATGCACCGGCCCGGCTCCGGCACCGGGGCCGCCATGCAAGAAGAGCACGGGCACGCCTTGCGGATTGCCGCATTGCTCCCAATAGAGACTATGGCGTCCGTCGACGGCGAAGTGGCCGCTGTCGAAGGGCTGGATTTCGGGATAAAATGGAATGCCTGCCATGACGGTCCGCCCTTGCCTCCGCTGTGCCGTTCCCGAGATCGCGCCGGACCCCAACGTCGGGCCCAACCCGGGCCCCGAATCGCTGGCCGAATCGCACCCCGA
>JAWXBK010000097.1:0-21140 GCA_034439975.1 Rhodospirillaceae bacterium
CCGAATCGCACCCCGATTCACTGCCCAAATCCCGGCCCGAAGCGGCGCGGCACTATAGCCGAAGGGCTATGGCTGGCGCGCGCTTTTTGCCCCGCTTTCTGGCGCTCTTTCTGGTGGTCCTTTGCCTTGCGGCATCGGCCGGCGCGCTCGATCTGCCGCCCTCGCTGGAAGCCGGCGAGCGGGTCGTCGCTGCCGCGGTGATCGATGGCGATACCCTGCTGCTCGAAGACGGGCGCGAGGTCCGGCTGGTGGGGCTACAGGCACCGAAACTGCCGCTCGGCCGGCCCGATTTCCCGGTCTGGCCGCTTGCCGAAGAGGCGAAAGCAGCATTGGAGGCGCTCGTCCTGGGCGAGGGGCTGACCCTCGCCTACGGCGGCCGACAGCTCGACCGGCACGGCCGCGCGCTGGCCCAGCTCTATCGCGACGACGGAACCTGGATACAGGGCGAACTGTTGAAGCTCGGCATGGCACGGGTCTATTCATTTGGCGACAATCGCGCCCTCGCAGCCGAGATGCTGGCGATCGAGCAGGCGGCGCGCGACGCCGGTCGCGGCATCTGGGGGCTGCGCTGGTACGCGATCCGCGGCCTCGATGCGATCGAGGACGATCGCGACAGCTTCCAGCTCGTCGAAGGCCGCGTTCTCGACGCGGCGCGGGCCGGCGGTCGCGGTTATCTCAATTTCGGTGCCGACTGGAAAACCGATTTCACGCTCTCGCTCGATCCCGCGACGACCCGTCTTTTCGACGCGGCAGGCCTGCCGATTGAACAGCTCGAAGGCCGTCGCGTCCGTGCGCGCGGCTGGGTAGAATATTTCAACGGGCCGATGATCGAGATCACGCATCCCGAACAGATCGAGGTACTGGACGAATGACAAGTGCAATCCGGGCGACAAAGCCGGCGCTCCGCCGTCGGCACTATGCCGCGATCCTGGCGATCCTGCTGCTGCCGGCGCTGGGCGCCTGCAGCACCAATCCCGCAACCGGACAGAGCAGCTTCACCGGCTGCATGTCGGAAGGGCAGGAACGCAGCATCGGCCAGGAGTATCACCCGCAGATTCTCCAGGAGTTCGGCGGCGCGTACGAAGATCCGGCGATGCAGGCCTATGTCAACGAGATCGGCCAGCGGCTCGCGCAGCAATCCGAACGGCCGAACCTGCGATACACCTTCACCGTCCTCGATTCGCCCGTGGTGAACGCCTTCGCGGTGCCGGGTGGCTACATTTACATTACGCGCGGGCTGATGGCGCTCGCGGAGAACGAAGCCGAAGTGGCTGGCGTGATCGCACACGAAATCGGCCATATCACGGCGCGTCACAGCAACGCGCGCTATTGCCAGTCGATGGTGGCCCAGCTTGGCGCGATCGGGCTTGGCGTCCTCACGGGGTCCGGCGCGGTCGCCGAGGCCGCCAGCATGGGTGCGGCCGTCTATCTGCAGAGTTATTCGCGCGAGCAGGAATTCGAGTCCGATCTGCTCGGCGTTCGTTATCTGTCGCGCGGCGGTTACGATCCGCAAGCGATGTCGACCTTCCTCGCCAGCATGCTCGAAAGCAGCCGGCTCGATGCGCAGCTCGCGGGGCGGGCGGGTGCTGCCGACGAGTTCAGCATCTTTCAGACACATCCGCGTACCCAGGATCGCGTTCAGCGCGCAATCCAACAAGCGGAGGGCACCGAGGGCACCGAGGTCGCCGATCCGGTGCTGAATGCCGACATCTATCTGAGCCAGATCGACGGCATGCTCTACGGCGACGATCCGGACGAAGGATTTATCCGCAATACCCGCTTCGTCCATCCGATTCTCAAGTTCGAGTTCACCGTGCCCAACGGGTTCCGTTTGATGAATTCGTCGAGTGCGGTCATTGCGCAGGGGCCGAACAATTCAGCCATCATCTTCGATCGCGCACCGCAGGGCGCTCAGACTTCGAACATGCAGCGCTACATCAGCGAGCAATGGCTCTCGAAGGTCCAGCTTTCGAATCTGGGGTCGATTACGGTGAACGGGATGGACGGTGCATCGGCGACGGCGAGGGTCGCGACCAATAACGGCGAGCGCGATGCGCTGCTCGTTGCCCTGCGCTGGGACCAGAACACGATCTATCGCTTCGCCTTCCTGGTTCAGCCGGGGCAGATGGATTCGATGCGCAGTGCGTTCGCCAGTACGGTCAACAGCTTCAGGCGCATCAGCGATGCGGAAGCAGCGACCTTCAAGCCGCACCGGATCGAAGTGATCACGGTCGGCAGCGGGCAGACCGTCGAAAGCCTCGCGGCGCAGATGCCATTCCCGGACTACAGGGTGGAACGGTTCCGTGTGCTTAACGGCCTCGCACCGGGCGCGCAGGTCACCCCCGGTCAGCGCGTGAAGATCATCGTCGAGTAGCGCGCATTTGACCGACCGGGGGATGGGGGAACGCCGGCGCTGGCGACCGACGGTCGCGGCGGCGCTGTTTGTCGGCTTCGGCGGACTGGTCGCGCTCGCCTCGAGCGCGGCCTTTCTGACCGCGGCGGTCGTGGCCGAGCGCAACACTTCCGAACTGGTCAGCGACACGGCCGAGCTCTATCTCGAGAACATGGAGCTCCGCTTCGAGGGCATTCTCGAGCCGGCACGCCGGCAGGTCGATTTTGTGGCCAAACATTTGTCGGCCGGTATGATGCCGCTCGACGACGATCAGCGCATTTCCGATCTGCTGCTCGGCACCCTCGCATCGGGCGCCGACATCGCGGGCATTGCCTATGTCAGCCCGGACCTTCGGGCGATCTATGCGGGCACCTGGCTGGAGGGGCACGACACCGGCATCGACAGCTTTGTCACCTGGCCCGAGATGCGTCTCCTGATCCGGCTCGGCGAAGAGGCCGAAGGTACGATCTGGACGGAGCCGATCTACATGGAGTTTTTCAATACAAGCTTCATGACGGTCATGAGCCCGGTTCGCACCGCCGAGGGATATCAGGGCATCGCAGTCGCCGCCGTTTCGTTGCCGTCGCTCTCGCGCGCGATCGACCTCGAAGCTGCGGAGCAACCCGGTATCGTCGCGTTCGCCCTGCGCGGCGAAAACCATGTCATCGCGCATCCGGTTATCGCCGACGGGCTGGTCGAACATTCGACCGCGGAGCCCGTGCCGACCCGCCACCTCGTGCACGATGCGGTTCTCGCCAATCTCTGGGAGGCAGAGCGTTATCCGATCGGATTGATCGACGTCGCCGATATCGACGCCTGGGAGCTTTATCTCGGCGACGACGAACATATCGTCATGCTGAAGCAGATCGAGGGTTACGGCGATCTGCCGCATACGCTCGGCATCCATTTTCCGCGCGACGAGGCCGGCGGCTTCGTCGAACGGCTGGAATACGCGGTCTATGTGGGAATCGCGATCCTGTTGTTCTCCGTCATCGCGGCCTGGCTGATCGGCCGCGCGATCGGCCGGCCGGTGCAGCGCCTCGCCGGCAATGCTGACCGGATCGCGCAGCTCGATTTCACCCATGCAACGTCGCTGCCGCGGAGCCCGTTCCGCGAGACCGACGATGCCGCCGGTGCCTTCAACGCCATGCTAAGGGGCGTTCGATTCTTCGAAACCTATCTGCCGCGCCGCCTGGTCGAACGGCTCATGCAGCAGGGCGAAAGTGGCGACCTTGTCTCGGAACAGCGCGTCGTCACGGTACTGTTCACCGATATCGTCGGCTTCACGTCGATCGGTGAGCGCCTGACGGCCGAACAGTTGAGCGCCTTCCTCAATCGCCACTTCACGATGCTGGCGGAATGTATCGAGGCGGAGGACGGCACGATCGACAAGTATATCGGCGATTCGATCATGGCATTCTGGAACGCACCGTTCGATCAGCCCGATCACGCCGACCGCGCGATGCGCGCGGCACGATGCATGGCGGGCTTGATCGCTGCCGACAACGAACGACGGCTGCAGAAGGGATTGCGGCCCGTCCGCCTGCGCATCGGCATTCATACCGGGCCCGCCGTTGCCGGCAATATCGGTGCGCCGGGCCGGGTGAACTACACGCTGGTCGGCGACACGGTCAACACGGCGCAGCGCCTCGAGGCGCTGGGCAAGGAGCTGCAGCCGGATGCGCCGGTCTCGATCGTGGTCAGCGAAACCGTGGTCGATGCGCTGCAGTCGCCGGTGCCGGTGGCACCGCTCGGCAATGTCGTGCTGCGCGGCCGGCATGAGCCGTTGAAGGTCTTCGGCGTGCGGACGGACGAATCGTGAGCCGCGAATCGAAGGACAATGTCGCGGCACTGCCGCTACTCTATACCGAGCTGGCCGGCTGGTTTCATCTGCTGACCGCGCCCGAAGACTACGAAGAGGAAGCGACCGAGTATCTCGGCCGCATCGAGGCGGCGCTGGGCGGCCGGCCGGGGACGCTGCTCGAGCTGGGTTGCGGCGGCGGCAACAATGCATCCTACATGAAGCACTGGACGCGCGCGACCTTGACGGACGTTTCGTTGCCGATGCTCGAGATGAGCCGCCGCATCAATCCCGACTGCGAGCATGTCGCCGGCGATATGCGGAGCTTGCGCCTCGGCCGCGTCTTCGATGCGGTATTCCTGCACGATGCCGTCTGCTACATGCGCAGCGAAGCGGATCTGCGCCGCGCGCTGGAAACCATGTTCGTCCATTGCCGGCCCGGTGGCGTCGCCTTCGTCGTGCCCGACGATGTGACCGAGACCTTTCTGCCCCGTACCGATCATGGTGGCCATGACGGGAAGGCGGGTGGACCCGACGAAGGCCGCGCGCTGCGTTATCTCGAATGGAGCTGGGATCCCGATTCCGCCGACACCGAAGCCGTGACCGATTTCGCCTATCTGCTGCGCGAGCGCGACGGATCGGTTCGGGCGTTGCAGGATCGGCATGATTTCGGCCTGTTTCCGCGTGCGACCTGGCTCGGGCTTCTCGCGGATGTCGGGTTCGATGCGGAGCCGGCGCCGTCGGAGATCGGCGGCGCGCCGTTCATCGCGCGAAGGCCGCGTTAGGTCTCGATCCGGTCGACGATCGCGCCGCTGCAATCGAAACAGACCGCGACCAGCGGTCCGCCGAAACCCGCACCCGCATCGATGCTGGCCGACCAGCCGTTGGTCGCAATCCCGCCATGGGCGCGGTCATAGCCGCGCACCACGCAGCGGAACTCGCCGAACGGCCCGCGCATCCGCGCGAAGCCCTCGCCGCCCCACCAGAGCTCGTCGCTCTGCGCCGAGAGCGGCCGGTCGGGGTCGATGCCGGCATGGACGAACAGCAGCGCATTGTCGTCGGTATAGGCGGCCCGCCTGAGCGCGCTCATCAGCACGTAATGGCCGGGCCGCGCCTGCATCGCGGCGCGCAGGCCGTTGGTCCAGCGCGTGATCGAGACGGCGCCGTCGCGGGCGGAGAGCATCCCTTCCTGCGCGCTGCCGCCATAGGCGGTGAGCGTCGCGCTGACGCCATGATCGAGCATCCACTGCAGGACTTCGCGCGGGTTCGGCGCGAACTGAAGCTGCAGCAGCTTCTGCCACATCTCCTCCTGGCTGCCGCGCAGATAGGCGATGTCGTAGGCGAAGACGCGTGAGCGCGAAAGGAAATGCCGGCGATAGGCGAGGAGGTCGTCGATCGTCGCCGCGACATGATCGCCGTGGCCCAGATAATTGCCGAGATAGACGATGCGGTCGCCATCGACGAGACGCTGATCGAGCGTTTCATGCAGGCGGAAGAGCTGGTCTGCCATGCCGTGGATGGCTGCAATCGCCCAGACGCGTCTTGGCTGGCGAAGCAGCGCGAACTTATCCCGATCGGCAGAGGTCACGGCAGATTCCTGGCCCTGTTCGCCGCGAGAATAAGGGGCTCGCCCCGTGCTGCCAACATCAACCGGCATTGGCGCGCACAATCGTTCGATCCGGCAGAGGCTGAAACGCAAACGCCCGGCCGCGTGGGCGGCCGGGCGTCGTGCGGTTTCATGCCGGTAAAGCGGCAATCAATACGGCAACGTCGATGCGGTCAGGCCGCTTTCAGCACCTGGTTGAGGCGCTTGGTCGCCTGTTCCTCGTCGATATCCTCGATCGCGGCGAATTCGCGCACCAGCCGGTCGAGCGCGGCCTGATAGATCTGCCGCTCGGAGTAAGACTGGTCGGGCTGATCGGCATTGCGATGCAGATCGCGCACCACCTCGGCGACCTGGACCGGATCGCCGGAATTGATCTTGGCCTCGTATTCCTGCGCGCGCCTGCTCCACATCGTGCGTTTGATGCGCGAGCGGCCCTTGAGTGTGGCGAGCGCCGTATCCATCACCTTGCGACTCGACAGACGACGCAGGCCTGAATTCTGTGCCTTCGCGACCGGCACGCGCAGCGTCATCCGGTCCTTTTCGAAGCGGATGGTGATGAGTTGCAGCTTGTGGCCGGCGATGTCGTGCATTTCGACGCCCATCACCTTGCCCACGCCATGCGTCGGATAGACGACGAAGTCGCCCTTGCGGAACGGCGGTTCGGCCTTGGCCTTCGCGACCGCCACCGGCTCGACGACGCTCTTGGGCGTCTCGACCGCGTGCAGTTCGACCTTCGGCTTCATCTTGACGGGCTCGGGTTTCCCCTTCGCCACCAGAACAGGCTTGGCTGCCGGTTTCGCTGCGACCGGCGCAACCGGCTTCGCTGCAGCCGGTGCCGGCTTCACGGCCACCAGCTTCGCGACGGGTGCCTTCACGGCTCCGGTTTTCGCAACTTGCGTCTTCACGACGGCGGGTTTCGCTGCCGGCGTCTTCGTCGGGGCGGCCTTGGCGGTCGGCTTTGCGGGCGCCGCCTTCGCGGGTAGGGCCTTGGCAGCCGGCTTCGCCTTCGCCGCCGGCTTTGCCGAATTCTTGCTCACGGCTTTCGCCGGCTTCGCGGTCTTCTTGTTGGTCGCGGTCTTCGTCACGTTTGATGCTTTCTTCTTTGTCGTAACCGGTTTCGGTTTCGAAGCCGCCTTGTCCCGCCGCCGGATGTCGGCGGTCTTGGCCGCCGGCTGCGTCCTGCCGCCCGTCCGGTTACCGGATGGGGCAGACTTGGCTGCCGCCGGCCGGCCGGTCGTGCTGGTCTTCTTTTTCGCCTTTTTATCCGCGCCCTTTCCGGATGCGGTCTTGCTGGTCGCCATGGATCGCCTCTGGTGCCCTTTCGGCAGATCGCCGCCCAAAATCACGCCACCTAATCACGCTCCGGCGTCGGCGATCAGGGAGCCTTTCGCAGCCGCAGCAAACGGCCAACGCCCCCGATTCCGTCGGTTCGCCGGATTACAGGCCGGGTCAGGCCCCGATCTGTGGATAAAATGTATCAGAAAAACCGTCGATCTTCAATCGGCAGGCTGGGCGACGTCCCGCCGCAGAACCCGGCCTTGCGCCGGGTTCTGTATGTAAATCAACAGGTTAAGGCTTTCCGGGGTTCGTGCTGAACTGGGTTTCGAACTTGTCCGGGACGTCCTTCCATTGGTCGGCGTCCGCCGGTGGCTCGCCCTTGCGGGTGATATTGGGCCATTGTTCCGAATATTGCCGGTTCATCTCGACCCACTTCTCGGCCTCGGAATCGGTATCTGGGATGATGGCGTCGATCGGGCATTCCGGCTCGCAGACCCCGCAATCGATGCATTCGTCGGGGTGGATGACCAGCATGTTCTCGCCGACATAGAAGCAATCGACCGGGCAGACCTCGATGCAGTCCATGTATTTGCAACGGATGCAGGCCTGGGTGACGACGTAGGTCATGTCGAAGGTTTCTCCCGGTATCTGCGCGTATGCTGCGCCGCGAAACGGCCGATCCGTATCACGCGTTTCATCGCGCATGCAACCCTGTCGCCGACGCGGAAATGGCCGGCTCTAGCCCTCATCGCCGCTCCCGGTCAGTCGTTCGAGCGCCCGCCGATCGGCCTTGGTCGGCCGGCCGCTGCCCGGCTCGCGTTGCGCGGGCGAGGCTTCGACCGGATCGACGACGCGCGGTGTGCTGAGATCCTCGTAGAGCGTCCGCGCCTCGGGTGCCGGCCCGCGTCTGGTGCCGAGCGCAACGACCTTCAGCACCTTCACATCGTGGCCATGCGCGAAGGTCAGGACATCGCCGGGACGTACGGCGTAATGCGCCTTGTCGACGACGCGACCGCCGATGCGGATGCGCCCCTCGCCGCAGAAGCGCGTCGCGAGGCTGCGCGTCTTGAACACGCGCGCATGCCACAGCCATTTGTCGAGCCGCAGGCTCGGCGCGCTATCCGGTGCTGCGGCTTTTTCGGGCGACAACAGGTCGCTCACGAACGCCCTCGCCAGTTGATCGTCGCGAGCACGGCAAAGGGCGAATCCGGATCCAGCGGTTTGCGCCGCGTTGGTTGTGCTGGCGCGGCGGCCGCAGGTTTTCTGGATGGTTTCTTCGGGCGCGCTTTCGGTGGCATTTCCTGAGGCGTTTTTTCTCGCGCCTCCTCGGATGCGTTCGTCGCGTCATTGTCGTTGTGCGCGACGACCGATTTGCCCGAGGCCGATCGGCTGGCTCGTCGTTTTGCGCGGCGGCGACGCCGCCGCAACGCATTCTTCGACGGTTCGGTCGCAGCACCGGGCCCCGCCGCAACCGCAGTCGCAGTCGCCTCTGCATTCGTCCGTTCGGTCGCGCCCGTCGCGTCGGCGGCAATTGCTACAACCGGCGCCGCGCGCGCGTCACCCGATGCCGCGACCGGCCGCGTCTTGCGCCGGAATCGACGTTCGAAGGTCGCCTCGGGGCCGCTGCCGGCGCGGCGATAGCCGAGCGATTGCAGCACCGGTGCAAGGTTCTCCGGCTCGATGCCGACACTCGCCGCGAGCGCGCCGGTAATCATGAACGGGCCCTGCTCGCCAAGTTTGGCGGCAGCGCCGGCAAGTCGTTCCAGTGCGTCGGTGCGGATCGCCTGCCCGCCGATCAGCCGATAGCCGGCCGCCTGCAACGACGCCGCATCGTCGTCGGGCGGCGGCACGAAACTCGGCGGCCGGCGTCGCGGCACTGGCGGTGCGGCGCGGCCGCGATGCAGCACCAGCAGCATCTGCGCGAGCAGCGCTGCTTTTTCGTTCTGCACGTCGCGCACCCACAAGCTCATGCGGCCGATCGTGACACCGAGTTCGGCGAGCAGGCGTCTGTCCGCCTTGCCGATCGACTGCACCTGGTCGCGCACCGCCGTGCGCGCGAGCGTGCCGAGTGCTTCGGCGAGCTGATAGGCGACACCGCGCGCAGCGCCGGTCAGCGGTGCCGCCTCGATCCGCGCCAGCGCGCCGAGCCGCTCGTCGCGATAGGCATCGAACCATTGCGCAAGGCGGCGGCGAATCCGTTCGCGTGCCGGCCCGTCGATGAACTCGCCCTCGCGCACGTCGATGCGCGGCCGCAGGGGATGATCGCCGGCGGTCAGGCGTGCGATCGCCTGCCCCTGCCATTCGATCGTGCCGTCGGGCAGCAGTGCGAGCGACTTGTCGTCATCGCGTTCGAGCTGCCTGATGCGCTGCGGGATCGCACTCTGCAGGGCATGACGCGCGGCGGTCATCAGCGGGCGCGCATCGCCACCGGCGCGGACATCGGCATCCGGCACGAAGCGGAACCCGTCGAGACGGCCCACCAGATGGCCCTCGATCATCACCTCGTCGGTCGCGGTCACGCCGCCTTCGAGCCGTCCGCCGCCATGCATTCGTCGTGCGAGATGCGCATGGCGCTGATCGACGAAGCGCTGCGTCAGTGCCTCGTGCAGCGCGTCCGACAACCGGTCCTCGACTTCGCGCGTGCGATCCTGCCAGCTCGCCGCGTCGGCCAGCCAGTCGGCGCGGTTCGCGACATAAGTCCATGTGCGGACATGCGCGAGCCGCTGCATCAGCGTGTCGATATCGCCCTCGCGCCGGTCGAGCCGCTGGATCTGGTCGGCGACCCAGTCGTTCGGCAATCGTTTGTCGGGCTGCTCGCGCAGATAGCGATAGATCTGACCCAACAGGCGCGTATGTGCGTCCGATAGAATTTTCCGGAAGTCGGGAACCTGGCAGACTTCCCAGAGCAGCGCGACCGTCTCGCGACTCTGCGTCAGCGCGCGGATCTCGGAATCTCGCCATAGCGCGGCAAGCGTGAGATGATCGTCCGCCTCGCGCACACGAATGAGACCGGGCAGCGGCGTACGCCGTTCCAGGCTGCGCAGCAGTGCTTCGCCGGAGCGGAAATCGAGATCGGCATTGCGCCAATAGACGGCGGCGATCGGATCGAAGCGATGCGATTCGACGGCCTCGACGATATCGGCCTCGAGCGGCGCCGCCCCTTCGGTCGTGCCGAACGTGCCGTCGTTCATGTGCCGGCCGGCGCGTCCCGCGATCTGAGCGATTTCGGCAGCGGTCAGCCGGCGCGGCTTGTGCCCGTCGAACTTGGTGATGCGCGCGAAGGCGACATGGTCGAGATCCATATTGAGGCCCATGCCGATCGCATCGGTCGCCACCATGAAATCGACCTGGCCCGACTGGAACATCTGCACCTGCGCATTGCGCGTGCGCGGCGACAGGGCGCCCATCACGACCGCGGTGCCGCCACGCTGGCGGCGCATCAGCTCGGCGATCTCGTAGACATCGGCGACCGAGAACGCGACCACCGCCGAACGCGGCGGTAAACGCGAGAGCTTGCGCGGCCCGATATAGGTGAGCGTCGAAAAGCGCGGCCGGGCGATCACGCTGGCATCGGGCACCAGTTTGCGCAGCAGGGGCCGGATCGTGTCGGCGCCGAGCAGCATTGTCTCTTCCTCGCCGCGCGCATGCAGAAGCCGGTCGGTGAAGACGTGGCCGCGATCGGGATCGGCCGCGAGCTGGATCTCGTCGATCGCCAGAAAATTGACGCGGCGATCGAGCGGCATCGATTCCACGGTGCAGAGGAAATAGCGCGCACCGGGCGGCACGATTTTTTCCTCGCCCGTGACCAGCGCGACTTGGTGGCGGCCGACCAGGTTGCACACCCGGTCGTAATTTTCGCGCGCCAGCAGGCGCAGCGGGAAACCCATCATGCCGGTGCGATGCCCCAGCATCCGCTCGATCGCGAGATGCGTCTTGCCCGTGTTGGTGGGGCCGAGGACGGCCGTGAGGCGGGGCCCGTGCCGGGTCATGGTATCAAGAATCGTGTCGCCACCGGCTCATTGCAAGCACTGCCTGTGAGTGCTGGGGCCATATCGCGCAGATCCAATTGCGCGCCGCACGGCGCCGGGCCTCTCGCTCAGGGGGCTGGCGGCGGGGGCTGCGAGGGAGAAGGCGGCGGAGGCTGCGTTGAAGAGGTCGGCGGGGGCGGGCTGGCGGCCTTGCGCTTCTTCCGTCCGACCAGGGCCGCGACCCCGGCGCCGATCGCGACGAGGATCACGCCGCCTTTCTTGAGGAAGAGGAAGACGGTGCCGAGGATGGCGGCCAGCGCGCCCGTGCTGAAATCGACGCCCATGGTTGCCGCCGCCAGCTCGCCGACGCTCATGCCCGCTTCGTCGTCGCCGTCGGCAAAATCCTCGTAGCGATGGCCCTCGTCGTAGCGGTGCGTGGCCAGCACGCTCGCCAGCGTCGATTGCGCGGCGGTCATTTCGGTACCGGCGCCGGCCCAGATGATCTGATGATAGCCGTCGCGCGACAGACGAAGCGCGGAGGCATTGACCCAGCGATCCATGATGTTGGTCAGCTCGGTCGCCCAATAGGCGGTGTGCTCGCCCGGTACGAAGGTCGGCTCCTGGCGCCAGCCGGAGAGATAGAACGGGTCGATGCCGACGCGCTCGCGCTCGGTATTCTCCTGAAGCTGGGCGTCCTGCATCTGCTTCAGGAATTCGGCTGCGTCAACGCGCTCCCAGTCCTCTTCGGTGACATAGCCGATCGCGTGAAACGCAAAATAAGTCATCGATTCGTCGGCTTCGTTCCAGACGATCGCCTCGGTCTCGGGCGAGCGCAGCCCGCCGGTCAGATAGTCGTACCGCGCCGCGGTGTCGCCGAGGATAATCTGCTGGCCCTTCTGCAGCTCGATCGTGCTGTGCGAAAGGGGCAGCTCATACGTGCCGGGCTCATAGGCCCACTTCATCGCATTGAGCTCGTCCGTCCGCTGCTGCTCGGTCATCTGCTCGAGATCGGGGCCCTCCTGCGCGAACGCGGTGGCGCCGGTCATAAAGACAACGATGAGGGCGAGAACGAGGCGTTTCATGGAGGCAATCCCCTGTGACCGGCCCCCCGCGGGCGACTCGGCTCTTTGAAATCGTAATCCGCGCCCGGCGCGATTGCCACAAGGACGGGCGATGACCCCCGTCCATGTTTCAGGGGGTTGATGTGGCTCAAGCGAACCCGCATATGTCGCTGCAGCCAACCTGAAGAGCGCCCTTCTCCTGATTGGGCCAATGACCGAGGGCCAATGAACGACGTGGCGGGCGAAGAACGATTTGAATTCCAGGCCGAGGTCGGGCGTCTGCTCGATATCGTGGCCCGGTCGCTTTATTCCGACAAATCGGTCTTCCTGCGTGAACTGGTCTCGAACGCAGCCGATGCCTGCGACAAGCTGCGCTATCTGGCGCTGACCAATCCCGGCCTCATCGCCGACGATCCCGAATTCCGCATCCGGATCGCGACCGACAAGACGGCCCGCACGCTGACCGTCGCCGATAACGGCATCGGCATGGCGCGCGCGGAGCTGATCGAGAATCTCGGCACCATCGCCCGGTCCGGCACCGCCGCCTTTGCCGCCGACGCCAAGGACGGCGCCCCGGCTTTGATCGGCCAGTTCGGCGTCGGCTTCTATGCCGCGTTCATGGTTGCCGAACGGGTCGAGGTGGTCACGCGCCGGGCCGACGACGAAAGCGGCTTTCGCTGGAGTTCGGTCGGCAAGGGCGAGTTCACCCTGACGCCCGAACCGGCGGCCGCGCGCGGCACCAGCGTCATCCTGCATCTCGCCGAGGGCGAAGATGAATATCTCGATCCGGCCCGCCTGAAGGCGATCGTCGAGAAATACTCGAACCATATCGGCGTACCGATCGAGCTCGACGCCGGCGAGGGAGCCAAGTCGACGATCAATGCCGCGTCGGCTTTGTGGCTCAGGCCGCGCGAAGGCGTCGCACCGGAAGAATATGCCGAGTTCTATCGCCATCACGGCCACGCCTTCGATGCGCCGTGGATCACCATGCATTTCCGCACCGAGGGCATGCTTTCTTATGCCGGGCTGCTGTTCATTCCGACCGCGCGGCCGTTCGACTTGTTCAATCCCGAGCGCCGGCAATGCGTGAAGCTCTATGTGCGGCGCGTGTTCGTGACCGACGATTGCGAGATATTGCTGCCGCCCTGGCTGCGCTTCGTGCGCGGCATCGTCGATTCCGAGGATCTGCCGCTCAATATCAGCCGCGAAATGCTGCAGTCGAATCTGGTGCTGGCGAAGATTCGCAGCGGCCTGGTCAAGCGTGTGCTCGGCGAACTCACGAAGAAGGCCAAGGACGCGCCCGAGGAATACGCGCAATTCTGGGATGCCTTCGGCGCCGTGCTCAAGGAAGGGCTTTATGAAGAGCCGGCCGAGCGCGACCGCATCCTGCCGCTGACCCGCTATCGAACGACCGCGACCGATGGGCTGGTGACGCTCGACGACTATGTCGCGCGCATGAAGGATAGTCAGGACGCGATCTATTACATTACCGGCGACAATCTCGAAGCAGCCTCGCGCAGCCCGCAGCTCGAAGGATTCCGCGCGCGCGGCGTCGAGGTGCTGCTGCTGACCGACGGGGTCGACGAATTCTGGCTGCCTGCGATCGGCAGCTATGCGCAGAAGCCGTTCCGCTCGGTGACCAAGGGCTCGACCGATCTCGATCGCATCGCCGCGCCTGAAAAGCCGGGCGCGAAATCGTCACAGCCGGAAGCCGGCGCGCTCGATGCGCTGGTCGCCTGGCTGCGCCTCACGCTCGACAAGTCGGTCAAGGATGTGCGCACGACCGGGCGTTTGACAGACAGCCCCGCCTGTCTCGTCGCGGCCGATGGGGATCTCGACATGCGGCTCGAACGTATCCTGCGCGCGCATAAACAGCTCGAGAGCGAATCGAAGCGCGTGCTCGAGATCAATCCCGATCATGCGCTGATCGCAGCTCTGGCCGGTGCGCTGAAGAACGGCGAGAAAGCGGCGCTCGACGATGCGGCCTTCCTGCTGCTCGATCAGGCGCGGCTCGCCCAGGGCGAGGAGCCGGCCGATCCCGCCGCTTTCGCGAAGCGCATGACCGCGGTGATGGTGAAGGCGCTCGGCGCCTAGGGAGCAGGAATGCGCTGCCGGCTCGCCGACTGGCAGCCGATCGCACCAGCAAGCCAGATGACGAGCACGGCCGCGAAGGCGAGCTGCGTGCCGCCAATTCCGATCAGAACGCCGTTGATGCTGTGGACCACGCCCATCACCAGCAGCGAGGCACCGGAGAGGACCGACAGCATCGTTGCGCGCTCCGGTCCGGAAAAGGCTTCATTGGCCCAGATGCGCACCAGCGGATACTGCAGCCCGTCGCCCGCGCTGTGCAGCACATAGCCGAGCCACACCATCGCGAGCGCCAGCGGTGCGGGTAACCAGCCGGCGACAATGCAGCAGAGGATGAACCCGGCGAAGATCGCATTGACCAGCAGCGCCGACTGGCCGCGCGACAGCAGCGACAGCGGTCGACGATTGCCCAGCCATACGGCTGCCATGTCGGCCAGCATCAGCGCCCCGAGCCCGACCCCGAACCAGATAGTTGCAACACCTTGTTCGATCAGCACCGGCTGATAGAGCAACAAGCCGGCATCGATGACGACGTTGAACGCGACGAAGGCAATGGCGGCGGCGCGCAGCGGCGGATGGCGCAGCACGACGCCCATCACGCGCAGGAACTGCAGCAGCGGCGATTGCGCGCGCAAGGCTTCGCGCGATACCCGCTTGTCCCGCGGCAGCATCAGCACGAAGAAAATGCCGATTGCACTGCCCACCGCACTGAGCAGCACCGGTATCGCGAGACCGATCTGCTCGGTCAGCAGCGATCCGATCGCCGCCGACGCGCCATAGATCGCGAGCTCGACCATGTAGCCCCAGGATTCGAGCCGCCGGTAGGCGCCGTCGCCGCTGCCGTCATGCACCGCATCGTAGAGCAGCGCCGAATCAGAGCCGCTGATGAACGCGCTGCCGAGGCTCATCAGCACGAAGGAACCAAGCACACTCGCGGGATCGGCAGCCGCGAACAGCCAGACAAGGGCCAGCGAGCGGACGGCGATGCCGACGATCAGGCTGAACCGTCGCCCGAACCGGTCGGCGAAGATTCCGGTCGGCACCTCGAAGACCATCTTCGCGATGCTCCAGATGCCATAGGCAAAGAAGATGGTCTCGATCGAAACGCCTTCGGCCAGCAGATAGACCTGCAGGATGGCGGCATGGAAATTGAAATTGCGACAGGTTTTGTGACCGAGAAACGCAACGGTGAGGTGGAGCCTGGTCACGGACGGGGCGGGATCATTGCGCGCGGCCCGGCTCGTCGCTCTCGCGCAGGCAGAGAAAGATCAGCGCGATCCCGAAACAGACGATGAGGCGGAACGCCGCTTCCTGGCCGTTGAACGCGCTCGCCTGCCACATCTGGAACCATTCGGCGGCGACCGTCATGAAGCCGAAGAAATAGAGCGCGATCGCCAGCATGAGGCCGGCGATGGTGGCACCTTTGGCGGCCTGGAACCGCTCGGCCGGCGCGCGCCGCGCGCGAAAGAGCTGCCAGGCGCCAATGGCGCAGAGCAGGCCCGCGCCCAGTTCGGATGCGATGATCAGCGCATAGACGATGTGATGCGCCGTCGGGTTCGTGATCGCATGCCCGATCAGCGGATTGTCGGGCGCAACCAGGTCCATCGACATGACATGCTGCACGAAGGCGAAGTTCGCACCGTAGTCGAGCAGGTTGTTGATGCCGACCAGCAGCAGGAAGATCGCCATCATCAGCACGAGAAGGATCTTCGCCAGCCGCTGGTTCATGTTGCCGCCCCCGAAAGGTCCGACTGCGGTGCGCAGGCACCGCACACGCACGAGACAACGCTATCTTATGCAGGGGACAGCGACAAGAAAGGGCAAAGCAGGCGCTCGTCCATCAATCCCGGCGCGGGCTCACTCCATCACGAACGCGGCGGCGGCATAGACCGGGCCGACCGGTCCCGCCTGCACGATGACGGCGCAGGCCTCGGCATCGGTTTCGGCCGGCGGCAATGCGATCTCGGTTGCCGCACCGTTCCATTCGCCGATCGCGCGGAAGGTGCGGACGACATTGTATGCGGTCAGCATCTTGCCGGCGTTCTCGCCGCGCTGCACATCGGTCACCAGCTCGCGATCATATTCGACGAGCCAGACCGTCGCCGGTTCCGCAAGGGCGGCCATCGCGCCGGCGCCATCGCCGATCATCACCTTGTAGCCGGCGCCGTCGTTCATCAGCACCAGCGACGCCTTCGGCAGCGCGGCCGCGGCCTTGATCGCGCTCGCGACCGCCGCGCGATGCGAGCCGACTTCATGGGTGGCACCGTCGATTACCATCTGCGGCGTATAGACCGCGCGCAGATTCATCAGTCGGGCATAGGCACGCTGACGCGCGGTCGCCTCGGGCGAGGAAAACGGGTCTTCCCAGCCGATATAGTTCCAGTAATCGACATGGAAGGCGAGCGCGAGCACGTCGCGTCGTGCCGCCAGTTCGCCGAGATACTCGTCGGCCGGCGGGCAGGACGAACAACCCTGCGAGGTATAAAGCTCGATCACCACCGGTGACGAATCGGTGACCAGCTCCATCGCTTGCGCGTCCCTGCCGATATCGGCAACCAGAAGTGCCACTACGAGAAGCGCCGCGCCGAACGTTGGCGCGACAGCGCGACGAAGAGCGGGTCGGGCTTTACTCATGCGGACGATCTTAGCGCAGAAGCGCCGCGGCACCGCATCACTCCGGGTCAAATCCGGTTGATGCCATTTGCATCAAACCCCGTTCGATCGGCCGATTGTACTAAGCCGCATCCGCCATCAGGCGGCGCAGTACATAAGTGAGAATGCCGCCATGCCGGTAATAGTCGAGCTCGTCGAGCGTATCGATCCGGCATCTAACGGTAATCGCCTCCTGCCGCCCGTCGGCACGGTGGATCGTGACCGGCATGGATCCGCGCGGCTGCAAACCCTGAGCGATGCCGCCGATATCGAAGGTCTCGCTGCCGTCGAGCCCGAGTGTCAGGCGGTCCACGCCATCGGCGAATTGCAGCGGCAGCACGCCCATGCCGACCAGGTTGGAGCGATGGATGCGCTCGTAATTCTCGGCGATCACCGCCTTGATGCCGAGTAGCAGCGGACCCTTTGCGGCCCAGTCGCGCGACGAACCGGCGCCATATTCCTTGCCGGCGACCACAACCAGGGGCACGCCTTCTTCCTGGTAGCGCATCGATGCGTCATAGATCGACATCGTCTTGCCCGACGGCATGTGCTTCGTGATGCCGCCTTCGGTGCCGGGCAGCATCTCGTTGCGCAACCGGATATTCGCGAACGTGCCGCGCATCATCACCTGGTGATTGCCGCGCCGCGCACCGTAGGAATTGAAATCGGCCACTTCGACGCCATTCTCGATCAGATAGCGCCCGGCCGGGCTGTCTTTCTTGATCGCACCGGCCGGCGAGATATGGTCCGTCGTGATGCTGTCGCCGAGCAGAGCGAGCAACCGCGCGCCCTTCACGTCGCTGAGCGGTGCCGGCGTTGGCGTCATGCCCTCGAAGTAAGGCGGGTTCTGCACATAGGTCGAATCGTTCTGCCAGTTATAGGTCAGGCCCTTGCCCGTCGGCGTCTTGCGCCAGCGCGCATCGCCCTTGAACACATCGGCATAGCGGGTGCGAAACATGGTGGCGTTGACCGCCTTGCGGATCGTCGCGTCGATCTCGCGATTGGTCGGCCAGATGTCGCGCAGATAGACCGGCTTGCCATCGCGCCCGTCGCCGAGCGGATCCTTGACCAGATCGACCTTCATGCTGCCGGCGATCGCGTAGGCGACGACCAGCATCGGCGAGGCGAGATAATTGGCGCGCACATGCTGATTGATGCGTCCGTCGAAATTGCGATTGCCGGAAAGAACCGCAGCGGCGACGAGATCGCCGCGCGTGACCGCGTCGGCGATCGGCTCGGGCAGCGGTCCGGAATTGCCGATGCAGGTGGTGCAGCCATAGCCGACGAGATTGAAGCCGAGTTTGTCGAGCGCCTTGTTGAGCCCGGCCTTGGCGAGATAGTCGGTCACGACCTGGCTGCCGGGCGCGAGCGATGTCTTCACCCAGGGCTTCACTTTCAGGCCGCGCGCGACTGCCTTTTCCGCGACGAGGCCGGCGCCGAGCATCACGCTCGGATTCGAGGTGTTGGTGCAGCTCGTGATCGCGGCGATGACGATATCGCCGTCGCCGAGATCGTAGTTCGTGCCGCCGACCGCGATGCGTTTCACATCGGCCGGCCGCTTGAACGTGTCGGTCAGCGCCTGTGCGAAGGCCGGTGCCGCCGCTGACAGCGCGATGCGGTCCTGCGGGCGTCGTGGCCCGGCGATGCTCGATTCGACCGTCGAGACATCGAGTTCCATCGTGTCGGTGAAAACCGGCTCGACGGATTTCGGTCCGTGCCAGAGCCCCTGGCGCTTCGCATAGGCTTCGACCAGCGCAACCGTGTCGGCGCTGCGGCCCGTCGCCTTGAGATAGCGGATCGTTTCCGCGTCGATTGGAAAGATGCCGCAGGTCGCGCCATATTCCGGTGCCATGTTGGCGATGGTCGCGCGATCGGCGAGGGTGAGCGCGGCGACGCCGGGTCCATAGAACTCGACGAACTTGCCGACGACGCCCTTGCGACGCAGCATTTCGGTGACGGTCAGCACCAGATCGGTTGCGGTCGCACCCTCCGCGAGTGCGCCTTCGAGGCGAAAGCCGACGACTTCGGGAATCACCATCGAAATCGGCTGACCCAGCATCGCTGCTTCCGCTTCAATACCGCCGACGCCCCAGCCGAGCACGGCGAGACCATTGATCATCGTGGTGTGGCTGTCGGTGCCGACCAGCGTGTCGGGATAGGCCCACCAGCCGTCTTCGCCCTGGCGCGACCACACGACCTTCGCGAGATATTCGAGATTGACCTGGTGGCAGATGCCGGTGCCCGGCGGCACGACACTGAAATTATCGAACGCGGTCGCGCCCCAGCGCAGGAACGAATAGCGCTCGCCGTTGCGCTCATATTCATGATCGACATTGGCCTTGAATGCGCCGGCATTGCCGAACGCATCGACCATCACCGAATGATCGATCACCAGATCGACCGGCGAGAGCGGATTGATCTTCTTCGGATCGCGGCCCATCCGCGCCATCGCATCGCGCATCGCCGCAAGATCGACCACGGCGGGCACGCCGGTGAAATCCTGCATCAATACGCGCGCCGGGCGATACGCGATCTCGCGATCCGAACGGCGCTGCAACAGCCAGCCGGCGACCGCCTTGATGTCGTCCTTGGTGACGCTGCGCCCGTCTTCGTGCCGCAACAGGTTCTCGAGCAGCAGCTTGAGCGAGTAGGGCAGACGCGAGATGCCGGCGAGGCCGTTCTTCTCGGCGTCCTTGAGGCTCATATAACGGTAGCTGCGCTTGCCCACCGTGAAACGGCGGCAGGCCCGAAAACTGTCGGCGAAACTGTCGGGGGCGGTCATTGCGGTGGGGTCTCCCAGGATTCGGCAGGCGGCAACGCTGGCGGCTGTAATAACAGAGATCGTGGCTCAAATCCGCCCCGCAAGGCCCGGATTTCGGCCGGTGGCGGTGCAGATATCACAATTTCGCCTTAATCGGGGCCCAATCCGGCCATACACGGACATCATTTTCAGCATCACAGAGAGCAACCCTCTCTGGAGGTAGCCAGCCGCCTCACCCTTGGCCCCTAAATGGCTGGCAATTGATGGTCGCATCAGCTTCCCCCGGGCGGCCATCAGACCCCTGGCGCCGCGTTTCCGCCCCCATCCCCGGAAACGCGGCGCCGCCTTTTCTGGCCCCGGTTTTCCTAAGAATTATGCGATTTTTCGGTCCGGCCGCCGCTCAGGCGCGCTTGGCTCGGCCCCGGCGTGCGGGCTGCGCCGATCCGCGCATTCCCGCTACCAGGATCGGCTGCGCCGATCCGCGCATTTCCGATTACCGCGCGGTTGCGTTAGGGTCGCGCGCGTCGCGCCGGCTCATCCCGGCGCCCGACGACGACCGCACGATCGGGAGCCATCCGGCCGCATGACCGAGCCCAAATCATCCGCCTTGTTCCGCGCCGAAGGCCTCGCCTGCCGGCGCGGCGAACGGCCGGTCTTTGCCGGCATCTTCTTTGAGCTGGCGGAAGGGGCGGGGCTGCTGCTCACCGGTGCGAACGGTTCCGGCAAATCGAGCCTGCTGCGACTGCTGGCCGGGCTGCTGCCCGCCGAGTCGGGCACGCTCTATTGGAGCAATGCGCCCGTCGCGGCCGATCGCGATGCGCAGCGCGCGCGCATTTTGTTTCTCGGCCATCGCGATGCGGTCAAATCCGGCCTCACGGTTCTGGAAAATATCGAGGGCTGGGCATCGCTGCAGCGCGCGCCTTCTGATGCGGGCCGAACCGCGCTCGCCGCTTTCGATCTCGAACGCCTCGCCGATCTGCCGGCGCGCTATCTTTCGGCGGGGCAGCGCCGCCGGCTCGCGCTCGCGCGATTGCTGCTCGTCAAACGTCCGCTCTGGCTGCTCGACGAACCGCAGACCGGTCTCGATGAAGCGGCGACCGAGCGACTGGCGACGACGATTGAGAACCATCGTGCCGGCGGCGGCATCGCGGTTGTCGCCACGCATGGCGGGCTCGATCTGCCGGGCGCAGAGCGGCTCGATCTCGATGTCGCGCATCGTGCCGCGCTCGATGCGATGCGCGCGGGCGAATTGCGATGAGCGTCTTTTTCGCCTTGTTCGGTCGCGAGATCCGGCTGGTGTTGTGCCAGCCCGGCGAGGCCGTACTCGCCATGCTGTTCTTCCTGCTCGGCGGCGCGATCTTTCCGATCGCGCTCGGTCCCGATCCCGCTCTGCTGGCGATCGTCGCACCCGGCATTCTCTGGGCGATGGCGTTGTTCGCGGCGTTGCTCTCGCTCGATCGTCTGTTCCAGAGCGACTACGATGACGGCACGCTCGACCAGCTCATGCTGCTCGATCTGCCCGCACCCGCGATC
>JAWXBK010000098.1:0-31577 GCA_034439975.1 Rhodospirillaceae bacterium
AGGGCTGGGCGGTGCGCGATCTCGAAAACGATCCGCGTGAAAACATGGATGTGTTGTTCGATCTGATCGTCTCCCATGTGCCGCCGCCGACGCGTCGGCCCGACGAACCCTTCACCATGCTGGTGACGACGCTCGAATACGATCCCTATGTCGGCCGCGTGCTGACCGGGCGCATCCATTCCGGCCAGGCGCGCGTCAATATGGCGGTCAAATCGATTCGCCCTGACGGGCGCAAGATCGAGGAAGCGCGGCTGACCAAATTGCTCGCCTTTCGCGGGCTCGATCGGGTGCCGATCGAAAGCGCCGAGGCCGGCGACATCGTCGCGATCGCCGGGCTCGCCGATACGACGGTTGCCGACACCATCTGCGATATCATCGTGACCACGCCAATCCCGGCCGATCCGATCGATCCGCCGACTCTCGCCATGACCTTCTCGGTCAACGATTCGCCGCTCGCCGGCAAGGAAGGCGACAAACTGACGAGCCGCATGATCCGCGCGCGGCTGTTGCGCGAAGCCGAAGGCAATGTCGCGATCCGCGTCACCGAAACCGAAGGGCGCGACGCGCTCGAGGTGGCGGGCCGCGGCGAACTGCAGCTCGCGATCCTGATCGAAACGATGCGTCGCGAAGGCTTCGAGATTTCAATCAGCCGGCCGCGCGTCATCTATCAGACCGAGCCCACGACCGGGCAGCGGCTCGAGCCGATCGAGGAAGTGCAGGTCGATGTCGACGACGAGTTCACCGGCATCGTCGTCGAACAGCTCGGCCGCCGCCGCGGCGAGCTGCACGACATGCGGCCCTCGGGCGCTGGCAAGACGCGGCTCGTGTTTCACGCGCCCTCGCGCGGCCTCATCGGCTATCACGGCGAGTTCCTGACCGATACGCGCGGCACCGGCATCATGAACAAATTGTTCCACGGCTACGCGCCCTATAAGGGCGAGATCGAGGGCCGGCGCAACGGCGTGCTGATCGCCAACTCCGACGGCAACGCGGTCGCCTATGCGCTCTGGTATCTGGAAGAGCGCGGCCATCTCTTCGTGTCGCCGGGCGATCCGGTCTATGAAGGCATGATCATCGGCGAGAACAGCCGCGGTCACGATCTCGAAGTGAACCCGCTCAAGACCAAGCAGCTCACCAATATCCGCACGACGTCGAAGGACGAGGCGATTCGTCTCACGCCGCCGATGCGGATGACGCTCGAAAAGGCGATCGCCTATATCGAGGACGCCGAGCTGGTCGAGGTCACGCCGAAGGCGGTTCGCATCCGCAAGCGGCTGCTCGATCCGCATGCGCGCAAGCGCGCCGAGCGTCAGGCCGAGGCGGGCTGATCCGCGTCAGCTGGCTCGTGCCGCAACATCGTTGCGGCGCGGCTGCCACAGCACCAGAAGGCCGGCGGCAACGATCAGCAGAATGCCGGTCGCGATCGGCGCATCGAGCCGTTCCGAGAAGAACAGCACGCCCCACAGGCTGACGAAGGCGAGATAACTGTAATCGAACGTGCCGACGATCGCCGACGGGCCCGACTGATAGGCCTTCGCGACACCGGCAGTGATCGCGACCATGACGATTCCGAATGCCGCCATGATCGTCCAGTCGGTCAGATCCATCGGATGCCAGTGGCGGAGCAGAAATCCGTCCGACGCATCCGGCACCAGCAGCACCACGCCGATGGATCCGACGATCCCGGTCACGAGCAGCCCCGCATTCAATCCGAGCGCGAGAACGTATGGGCTCTCGGTCGGGCAGCGGTTTCGCGTGATGACGGCGGCGAGCGCATAAAGCAGCGCCGCCAGCACGGGGAGCAACGCAAACAGCGAGAAGGCATCGCCGCCAGGCCGCAGTATGACAATGACGCCGGCGAATCCGATGACAATCCCGCTCCAGCGGCGCCATCCGACGGGCTCCCCGGCAAAGACCGCGGCAAACCCTGCGATGAAGAGCGGGATCGTGTAGAGCGCCGTTGCGGCGACGGAAAGGTCCATGACGGGGATCGCGGCGTAATAGGCGATCCACGCGCCGACAATGAGCAGGGATCGCAGCATCACCCAGGGGCGCAGGACCTGCCGAAGCACCGCCGTTCCACCCATGGCCACGATGATGGTCAGGATCGGCACGGAGAAAACCGCGCGTGCAGCGCAAACCTGCCAGAGAGAAAACTCGTCCGTCAGACCCTTTATGCCCGCATCCATGCCGGAGAGCAGCAACATCGAGCCGACGATGAGAGCAACGGCAAGGCGCGTCCGGTCGGGTGCGGCATGCGGCAGGTTTGAATTGACGACCGCACTCATGCCGCTATGTCTCCAGCACCGTCGAACGGGTTCAGACGGGTGAGATTGCGACCCGCGACAAGGTTGCGATGATACCAGTCGCTGCGGGGTTTGACATCCGGCGGGCTCCGGCAAATTCTCAATCGATGAACCGCGACTCGGGCGCACAGGAAGCATGACCAGCCAGAACGCAACCGCGCCGGCACCAGGCCGGGTCCAGCGCTGGGTCGAGGCCGTGCGCGTCTATGGCGACCGGCGCATGCTGGTCATCCTGCTGATGGGTTTCTCAAGCGGCCTGCCCTTGCTGCTCACGCTTTCGACGCTGTCCTACTGGCTCGAGAAAGTCGGCGTCGATCTGACCACGATCGGACTCTTCGCCCTCGTCGGCGTTCCCTACAGCTTCAAGTTTGTCTGGGCGCCCCTGATCGATCAGGGGCGGATCCCGCTGCTCACGCACTGGCTCGGACGGCGGCGAAGCTGGGCTTTGGTGAGCCAGGCCGGGCTGATCGGCGCAATCCTGTTCATGGGCTCGACCGATCCGGCGACCGATCCCTGGTGGACCGCGTTCGCGGCGTTGCTGGTTGCGTTCTTCTCGGCTTCACAGGATATCGCGATCGACGCCTATCGCATCGAAATCCTCGACGAACATGAACAGGGTGCCGGTGCCGCCACCACGCAGATCGGCTATCGCATCGGCCTCATCGTCGCCGGCGCCGGCGCGATCGGGGCTTCGGACTATATAGGCTGGCCGGCGATATTCGTCGGGCTCGCCGCCCTGACGGGCATCGGCATGATCGCGGTCCTGATCGCGCGCGAACCGAAGGCGCCGGAAAGCTGGGAGCGAATCGCAAAGGCACCGCTGGCAGCCCAACTCAAGCTGTCGGTCGTCGATCCCTTCGTCGAGTTCCTGACCCGCAAGGGTGCGCTCGTCATTCTCGCCTTCGTACTTCTCTACAAGTTCGGCGATGCAATCGGCGGCACGATGGCCTATCCGTTCTATATCCAGATGGGTTTCACCGGCACCGAGATCGCCGCGATCTCGAAGGTGCTCGGCGTCATCATGACGTTGGTCGGTGTTGCGATGGGCGGTCTGATGGTTGCGCGGCTCGGTATCTTCCGCACTTTGATCGTCGGCGGGGTGCTGCAGGCGGTGACGAACGTGCTTTATGCCTGGCTCGCCGGGCGCGGCCACGACATCACGGCGCTCACCATCACCATCGGCGCCGACAATTTCGCCGGCGGCATCGGTTCGGCCGCGTTCGTCGCTTATCTTTCAAGCTTGTGCAATGTCGCCTTCACCGGCACGCAATATGCGCTGCTGTCTTCCTTCATGGCGACCGGCCGCACCATGCTGTCGTCGGGTTCGGGCTGGCTCGCCGAGACGCTTGGCTGGGCGCCGTTCTTCATCGCGACGATGTTCCTCGCCGTACCCGGCCTGCTGCTGATCTGGTGGCTGATGCGGCTTTATCCGGCGAAGCTCAAACCGCCGGAACCGTGATCGACGCCTAGAGTTCCGCCGAACGGTCGAGCGCGTAGCCGGCCGAGCGCACGGTGCGGATCAGATCCGCTTCCTCTTCGATATTGAGCGCCTTGCGCAGCCGCCGGATATGCACGTCGACGGTGCGCGGCTCGACATAGACATCCTGGCCCCAGACCTGGTCGAGCAATTGCTCGCGGCTGAAGACGCGACCCTGATGCTCGAGCAGATGACGCAGCAGGCGGAACTCGGTCGGGCCGAGATGCACGTCGCGGCCGTTGCGCTTCACGCGATGCGCCGCGAGGTCCATCACCAGATCCTCGTAGGTGAGCGTCTCGGTTTCGAGCGAAGGCCGGGCGCGACGCATCACGGCGCGCACCCGCGCGATCAGTTCCGAGGGCGAGAACGGCTTGGTCACATAATCGTCGGCGCCACTGTCGAGGCCGCGAAGTTTGTCGCCTTCCTCGCCGCGCGCCGTCAGCATGATGATCGGCACGCTGCGCGTCTCAGGCAGCCGGCGCAATTGCCGGCAGACCTCGATGCCGGAAAGCAGCGGCAGCATCCAGTCGAGCAGCACGAGATCGGGTTTGCGTTCGCGCGCCAGCAGCAATGCTTCCTCGCCGTCCTTGGCCTCGATCACTTCGAACCCTTCGCGCTCCAGATTGTAGCGCAGCAGGGTAACCAGCGCGGTCTCGTCCTCGACGACGAGGATGACCGGGGCGGCATTCATGATTTGGTCCCGCTATTGCTGTCGTCGCCCTTGTCGTCCGGCGGCGTCATCACGGCGAAGCTCGACGTGTCGCCCTTCGGCCGTTCCGCCTCGATGTCGCGTCCCACGACAAGGAAATGCACCGTCTCCGCGATGTTGGTCGCGTGGTCGCCGATCCGCTCGATGTTCTTCGCGATGAACAGCAGATGGGTGCAGCCGGTGATGTTCCGCGGGTCTTCCATCATATAGGTGAGAAGTTCGCGGAATAGGCTGGTGTACATCTCGTCCACTTCCTCGTCGCGCGCCCAGACTTCGATCGCCTTCTGCGCGTCGAGTTCGATATAGGCATCGATCACGTCCTTGATGATCGCCAGAACCAATTTGGCCATACGCGGGATCGCATTCATCGGCTTCAGCGGCTGCATCTGCGAGAGCGCGATCGCGCGTTTGCCGACATTGGCCGCATAGTCGCCCATGCGTTCGAGATCGCTGGCAATCTTCAGAGAGGCGACGACGTGGCGCAGGTCGCGCGCCATCGGTTGGCGCAGCGCCAGCGTTTTGACGACAAGCTGTCCGATCTGCTGTTCGAGTTCGTCGATGCGCGTATCGGCACGTACCACCTGGCCGCCCAGTTCCGGATCGCGCTTGATGAGGGCGTCAACCGCGGTCTGGAGCTGCGATTCGGCGAGCCCGCCCATCTGGATCACGATGTCCGAAAGCTGCTTCAGCTCCTCGTCGAAGGATTTGACGATATGGTCCGATGCGATGGTCATGGCGTATCCGATCCTGTCCTGATGCTCAGCCGAAACGGCCGGTGATATAGTCTTGCGTGCGCTGGTCGTGCGGCGAGGTAAAGATCATCGTGGTTTCGCCTTCCTCGACCAGCACGCCGAGATGGAAGAAGGCGGTGCGTTGCGAGACGCGGGCGGCCTGCTGCATCGAATGAGTGACGATCACGATCGTGAAGTTTTGCTTCAACTCGTCCATCAATTCTTCGATGCGTGCGGTTGCGATCGGATCGAGCGCCGAGCAGGGTTCGTCCATCAGGATCACTTCGGGGCTGACCGCGATTGCACGGGCAATGCAGAGCCGTTGCTGCTGCCCGCCGGAAAGACCGGTGCCGGGTTCCTGCAAGCGGTCCTTCACCTCTTCCCAGAGGCTGGCGCGCCGCAAGCTCCCCTCGACGATCTCGTCGAGCTCGGTCTTCGAGCGGGCCAGCCCGTGGATATGCGGGCCGTAGGCGACGTTCTCGTAGATCGACTTCGGGAACGGGTTTGGCTTCTGGAACACCATGCCGACCCGCGCGCGCAGCTCGACAACATCGAGATCCGGATCGTGAATATCGCGACCGTCCAGTTCAATCTTGCCGGTCATGCGCGTACCGTCGATTGTGTCGTTCATCCGGTTCATGCAGCGCAGGAACGTCGATTTTCCGCAACCGGACGGACCGATCAGCGACGTAACCTGCCGCTCGACAACATCGAGCGAAACATCGAATAGTGCCTGCTTGTCGCCATAGAACATGCAGACATCGCGCGCTCGCACTTTGACCGCGCCTGTCGTTCCGCTTCGGATTGCTGCGTTGCGGGTGGCGGCAGCAGTTGCGATATCACTCATGCGGTACGGTCCTTCGGGTCTACCAGGTGCGCTCAAGTCGCTGGCGCAGGAAGATGGCGATGGCGTTCATGACCATCAGGAATCCGAGCAGCACAAGGATGCCGGCGGAGGTGCGTGCGACGAAGCCACGCTCGGGGCTGTCGGCCCAGATGAATATCTGAGTCGGCAATGCCGTCGAGGCATCGAGGATGCCGCCCGGCGGGCTGGTGAGAAAGGCGTTCATGCCGATCAGCAGCAAAGGCGCGGTCTCGCCGAGCGCCTGCGCCATGCCGATGATCGTGCCGGTCAGAATGCCGGGCATCGCCAGCGGCAGTACATGGTGCATGACAACCTGATGTTTCGAGGCGCCCATTCCGAGCGCGCCCTCGCGGATCGATGGTGGCACCGCCTTCAAGGCCGCGCGCGTGACGATGATCATGGTCGGCAGCGTCATCAGCGAAAGCACCATGCCGCCGACCAGCGGGGCCGAGCGCGGCAGGCCGAAGAAGCCCAGAAAAACGGCGAGTCCCAGAAGGCCGAACACGATCGAGGGCACGGCTGCCAGATTGTTGATATTGACCTCGATCACGTCGGTCCAGCGGTTGCGGGGTGCAAACTCCTCGAGATAGATCGCCGCGGCAATGCCGAGCGGGAAACTGATGAGAAAGCAGACCAGCAGCGCAAAGAACGAACCCACGATGGCGCCCGAAAGACCGGCAAGTTCAGGGAACCGGCTGTCGGCGTTGAAGAACAGGCCCCAGTTGAAGGGCAGCGAAATGCGGCCCTGAGCATCGAGCGCATCGAACCACACGATCTGCTGATCCTTGACGCGACGCTGTGCCTCCGGAGTATCGCGATCGATCTCGCCCTTGTTGAGCTGATCGAACGGATCGGACGCCGGCACCGTCAGCGTCACAGCGCCGCCGATCAGCGATGGGTCGGCGACGACGGCATCGCGCACCATGAACTGGACGTTATTGGTCAGGACTTCGTTGAGAGCCTTGAGGTCCGAAGTGCCTTCGACGTCGGGGAATAGCGCATGCATCGCATTTTTCACGATGAGACGATAGTTTCCATCGGCCGGGCTTTCGGCATCGACCAGTTCGGGATCGATCGGAAATTCGAGCGTGACCATGGTCTGCACGAACGCCTTGTAGCCGGTCCCGATCAGCGAAACGATCAAAACACCGAGCAGTCCGACCGCGATCGAAATCGCGACAATTCCAGAAATTTGCAGACGGCGATCCGCCGCATGACGGCGCCGACGATGCGCCAGCGCCCTGCTGTTGGACCAGTCGATGTTCTCGCGAAGGATGGTGTCTGCCACGGGTCGGCTCCGCCTATTCGTATTTTTCGCGATACTTGCGCACGATGCTCAACGCCAGAACATTGAGCGCCAGCGTCACGATGAAGAGAACCAGGCCGAGCGCAAAGGCGGCCAGGGTCTTCGGATTGTCGAACTCGGTATCGCCGATCAAAAGGGTCACGATCTGGACGGTTACAGTGGTGACGGAATCCAGCGGATCGAACGTCAGCGTCGCGATCAGACCGGCGGCCATCACAACGATCATGGTCTCGCCAATGGCGCGACTGACGGCCAGGAGGATGCCGCCCATGATGCCGGGCAAGGCGGCGGGCAGCAGGACGCGAATCATCGTCTCGCTGCGCGTCGCGCCCATCGCGAGCGAACCGTCGCGCATCGAGCTCGGTACGGCCTTGATCGCGTCGTCGGAGAGCGACGATATGAATGGAATGATCATGATGCCCATGACGCCGCCGGCCACCAGCGCGGCATTGGGCGATACCGCAATACCGATGCCGCTGCCGAAATCGCGAACGGCCGGGGCGACCGTCAGCACCGCGAAGAACCCGTAGACGACCGTCGGGATGCCCGCCAGCATCTCCATGATCGGCTTTACGATCTTGCGCACGCGATTGTCGGCGTACTCGACCAGATAAACGGCAGTGAGCAATCCGATCGGCGTCGCGACCAGCATTGCGATCAAGGCGATCAGCAGGGTGCCGGTGAAGACCGGAACTGCACCGAACGCGCCGAGGCCGGCAACCTGGTCGTCGCGCATGGGAATCTGCGGCTCCCAGTTTGTACCGAAGAGGAACTCGGTGACTGGCACCTTTTCGAAAAAGCGGAACGATTCGAACAATAGCGAAACGACGATTCCCAGCGTCGTCACGATGGCAACCAGCGAGCAGAAGATCATCAACGCCGACATCACGCGCTCGACATTGTTGCGCGCACGAAATCGCGGTGCGAGCCGGGCGCGCGCAAACGGTAGCGCGATGATCATGATGGCTGCGACAACGACCAGCATTGCCCAGCGCGCAATTTCATTCCAGCGTTCGAGCCGTTCCGCGGCGGCCACGATTTCGGCCGTCGGTTCGCCGAACAGGCGGCCTGCGACCACATTCTGAATTTCGCTGAGATAGAGATCGAGTTGGGCTTGCGAAGCACCGACGGTCATCTGATCCGGCAGAGAGGCGATCAGCAACCGGTCGACAATCGGTCCCTGCAGAAAGGTCCATAAGAGTACGAGGACGAGGGCCGGAATTCCGACCCAGACCGCGACGAATGCGCCGTGATAACCGGGCCGCGAATGGGTGCTGCGGGCGTTGGCCCGCTCGAATTTCAACCCCGACGACCGACCGACGAAGTAGGCGATGAGGGACATCGCAATAATCAGCAGGACTACATAACCGGCCAACGATATCTCCTCGGCAAAGGTGGGAACGAAGCGGGCCGCGACACCGATGTCGCGGCCCGTTCGAACGTCCTGCTGGTTACTGCGTCGCCGTCATGCTGACGGCTCCGGTGGCGCGGGCCTGCATCTCGGCCAGCATGTCCGGGGACAGAACGGTCAGCCCACGCTCGGAGAGATAGCCGCCCTCACCCATCGCGGAGTCCGATACGTACTCGGCGATGAACTCGTCGAGCCCGGGGATGACGCCCCGATGCTGGTTCTTGATGTAGAAGAAGATCGGCCGGGCGATGTCGTAATCACCCGAGGCGATGGTGTCGAAGTTCGGCTCGACACCTTCGACCGGAACCGGCTTCAGTGTATCGAGATTCTCGTACAGGAACGAATAGCCGAAGATCCCGAGTGCATTGGAATCCTGCTGCAGGCGCTGCACGATCAGATTGTCGTTCTCGCCGGCTTCGATGAAGGGTCCATCCTGGCGCATGCGCGAGCAGATGGCTTCCCAGCGATCCTCGTCGCTTTCCTTGAGTGCCGCGATCTCTTCGTACGCATTGCAACCATCGTGCATCGCGAGCTCGACGAAGGCATCGCGTGTGCCCGAGGTCGGCGGCGGGCCGAAGGCGACGATCTCGACATCCGGCAGGTCGGGATTGATCTCGGACCATTTCGTGTAGGGATTCGCAACGATCTCGCCATTGACCGGAACTTCGGCAGCGAGCGCGGTGAAGATTTCCTTCTCGGTCAGACCCCATTCGACATCGCTGTCGCGCGAGACCGCGATCGAAAGCCCGTCATAGCCGATCTGGACTTCGGTGATGTCGACCACGCCGTTCGTGGCACAGAGGTCCCATTCGGACTCTTTCATTGCCCGCGAGGCGCCGGTGACGTCCGGATGATCCGGACCGATACCCTGGCAGAAAATTTTCATTCCACCGCCGGTGCCGGTCGATTCGACGACCGGGGCGGTCATGCCGGATGCGTTGGCGAACTGCTCCGCCACAGCCTGGCTGTAGGGAAACACGGTCGAGGATCCGACGACGCGGATCTGGTCACGCGCCTCGGCCGCCGTCGCCGCGGTCAGCGCGAGGACGCAGGCGATGGCGGAAATGCCAAAGGTCTTTTTCATATGCGGTACTCCATAGCGACGATCGGGAAGGGCGGCCGTCCATCGGCCATCCTTGGCGGAGCCCCGCCCCGCCAAGGGCGACCCTAGTGGCGGAACGCGATCTATTTACTACGGAATTGTTACAGTTAAATGACGATATCCGCCACGGCACCTTCTGGGCGCTGGCTCGAGTACCTCAGCTCGCTGCCGGCAGCAACACCCTGAAAATACTGCCTTTTCCGGCTTCACTTTCGATCTCCAGCCGGCCCCGGTGGCGGCTGACGATATGTTTAACGATAGCTAGGCCGAGCCCGGTTCCGCCGAGATCGCGGGAGCGGGCAGCATCGACCCGGTAGAACCGCTCGGTGAGGCGTGGCAGATGCTCGCGCGCGATACCCTCGCCCTGGTCGGCAATGGCGATCGCGATCTGCCAGCCGGGCGGACGGGCCGGGCGGGTGATTCCCGGCGCCGATCTTGTGCCGCCGGCACCGCCGCCCACGGCCGTTGCCGTCACGAGGGTCGCGCTCACCCGGATTGGCGTGCCGGCGCGCCCATATTTGATCGCGTTGTCGATCAGGTTCTGGAACACCTGAGCGAGTTCGTCGGCGTCGCCGACGATCGGCGGCAGGGTGGCCAGTTCCCCTGATGCCTTTGCATCGCCCGCCGAACCGAATTCGATGCGCATGCCGCGCTGTTCGGCCTTGAGTGCGAGCGCATCGACGACATTGCCGAGCAGCGCCGCCACCTCGACCCGACCGGTCGGCGCGCTATGTTCGTTGAGCTCGATCCGCGAGAGCGATAGCAGGTCCGCGACCAGGCGCGCCATGCGGTTCGCCTGCTCGTGCATGATCGCGAGAAAGCGGCCGCGCGCTTCTTCGTCGTCGCTCGCCGGGCCGCGCAGCGTTTCGATGAAACCGACCAGCGTGGACAAAGGCGTGCGCAGCTCGTGGCTCGCATTCGCGACGAAATCGGCGCGCAGTTGTTCGGCACGGCGGATCGGCGTGATGTCGTGGAGCGAGACGATGACCATCGTGCCGTCGCCCGCCGGTTCCGGCAGCGGTGCGATGCGGGCGCTCAGGATGCGCTCGACCGGGACCGGCTGCACGAACTCGACGACGCGGCTGCCCGCACCGCCGGCCGTTCCAGCGAGTGCCGCGTCGACCGCTTCGATCAGGGCCGGATTGCGCAAGACGGCGATCAGCTCGCGCCCCGGCGACAGGTCGCCGAAGAATGCCGTCGCGGCCGGGTTGGCGCGCACGATGCGCCGGTCGCGGCCGATCAGAATCAGCGGATCGGGCAGGCTTTCGATGACCGCCTGATCGGTGCGGACCATTTGCTCGACGATCTGCCGTCGCTGCCGCCAGGCGCGGACCGCATCGGCGATGGCAGTGTCGAGATCGCCGGCCAGCGCCGAACGCTGCGGCAAAGGCGGCGTCTTCGCCTGGTCGCCCCCGGCATCGTCCTCCGCCAGACCCCGAACCTGGCGCGCCAAAAACGCGAGGTGGACGAAATGCGGTCGCAACAGGGCCGCCATGACGCCGAAGCAGAAAAGCCCGGCAAGCAGCGCCGCCCCGGGATTGAGCCCGGCAAAAACGACGAGGGCGAGGAGTGCGATGCCGGGCGGCGCGGCCAGCAGGGCAAGACCGATCAGCAGCCGGCGCCGTGTTTCAGGCGCGGTCATTGCCGCCGGACCAAAATTTATTTTGTGCCGGAACCATCCGGTTACAAGGCGACTTAACGCTCATGGCGGCAATGATATACTGGGCAGCACAATGACACAGCGCAGAAACCGGCCGGCAGCCATTCGGCTCGCGGCCATTGCGATCGCCGCGGCCGCGCTTTGCGCCGGCCCGACGCTCATCACCCCGGTCGTCGCACAGACGACCTACAGCCAATGGCAACCGCCGTCCACGCTGGACAGCGAGGTCAAGGCACTTCTCGACGAGCTGAAGACGATGATCGGCAAGGCCGAGCAGGCGCAGGCCGCCGATCCGCAGTTCATTACCGATCTCAGAAACCTGATCGCGTCGTACGAAAACCCCTGGTCGACGCGGTTGCTGTTCGATGACTTCACCGACGGCAATTACACCGCGAATCCCAAATGGACCGTCAGCGCCGGCAAATACACGCTCGATCCGAAGGGTCCGCATCGCGGCCTGCAATCGAAGATCGTGCCGGAAGGCGTCGCGACCGGACAGAAGATCCAGATCGGCAATATCACGCTTGGAACCCTCGGTACCGGTCAGGCCGGCCCGGGCGGTCACGCATCGATCTATACGCCGGTGAAAATCTCGAACGCGTTCCGCATCGAGATGGTGTTCACCTCGAAGGAAAAATTCGGACGCTGGGATTTCGGCCCCTATCAGGGCACGTCCGGCAATGTTGCCTACCGGATCGCATACTTCCCCGGCGTGACGCCGGGCCTGCAATTGCTCAAGGTCACCAGTCAGGGAACGACGGTGCTTGCGAGTTACAACCAGGCGCTGCGGCTCGAGGGCGACAAGGAACACACGCTCGTCTGGACGCGCGATCGCGACGGCCTGATGCATGTCGCGGTCGACGGCCAGCAGCTCATTGCGGTCGCCGACACTGGCATCAAGCAGCCCTTCGACGGGTTCCTGATGGTGAACAGCGGCGGTACGTTCTCGGTCCGCTCGATCGCGATCAACGGCCGCCCGGTCTCGTGATCGTCTAAGTCAACCCTGCCGCAACATAGAGCGGCAGCGCGCGAACGAAGGACGCCCGGTGCCGATGCGGCATCGGGCGTTGTCGTCTCTGGCCAATGCCTTGCGGGTGCCGCCCCAGGCCTGTTCAGTTTTGAACATCGCGACCGGAGCGTCCGAGCTATGCATTCATCGGCGATTGCTACGCGCCGCGCCTTGGCACGACGAGCGTCGAAGGATCGGCCCGCCGCCGCTTTTTGTTCCGCGGCTTCTTGGGCCGACGCTTGTTGGAACAAAACGCGCCGCCTGCGGGTTCTCGAGTCGAATGATTCGATCTCGATGCAGACGCGGCTTTCGCCATGAGCTGTGCCGGTAGCAGCTTGTTGCTGTGCATCCCACGGTATTAGGCCACGGAGAGAACGCCATGAGTTTGGGTCTCATCCTACTCATCATCCTGATATTGCTGCTCGTCGGCGCGTTGCCGAGATGGCAGCACAGTTCCCAATGGGGCTACTTCCCGAGTGGCGCTGTCGGAATCGTACTGGTGATTGTGCTCATCCTTCTTCTCATGGGCAGAATCTGAACGTCCGCCACCGTCCGCATCGATCCCCCTTTCATCGCTTCAAACATCGGAGACATTCTATGAAAAAGATCCTGAAATCCTCCTCCGCCGCAGCCGTACTTGTAGCGGCGCTCGCTCTCGGCGCCTGCTCGTCGTCGCACAATATGTCGGCGTCCACGGACTCTGCGATCAATTCCAGAGTGCAGACGGCGCTTCTGCAGGATCGGGAACTCGACCAGGACCCGAACTATCCGGGCATGCACATTTACCCGACCACCGACGGGCATATTGTGAGCTTGCACGGTTATGTTGACACGCCGACGCAGGTCGCGAGTGCCGAGACCGTTGCCGGTACTGTGGTCGGCGTTGCCCGCGTCGACAATTATCTGTTGGTTCGGTAGGTCATAGCGGCGCGAACCATCAATTCGCGCCGCGTTGCCTTCGATCGATCCGGCCACCACTGTAACGGGCTGAGCGTTCTGCTGCCGATGTCGAGGTATAGCGCCAATCGACTCTGCGAAACGAGTTTGCACCGACGCCATCGTCGCGCCCGGTCTGCGGCGATCTCCAGCCATGTCGGTTGTTAGAGGATCGAACCGGCATCGAATCGACCCCTTCGACGCTATGGGGCAATGCTTTTCGGTCGAATTTTCTTCTGGCGACTTATAATAGGGGCTTTCGTTTACCAAGTAATTACTACTTGCAAATCATTGTAAGAAAACCGAAAGAAATTTCAGATGACCAAAGCACTTATGACTGCCATGGCGGCCGTGCTCGCCATGTCCGCTTCGACTGCGGCTCTTGCCGACTCTTCCAATGACGGCCCCCGAACATTGACCGAGATTTTCATGGGCATGAGCAATCATGCTCCACCCAATGCAAATGCGGCCGCGAGCGAGGGGACACGGACCGAAGTCACCACCTGGCCACGGCGCCACCATGGCGACTGGGGTCACGACGGCAATGGCGACTGGGGTCACGACGGCAATGGCGACTGGAATCGCGGTAACGGCACGACCGTCATCACCGATTTGCCGGGTAAGAAGCGCTAACGGGCGCGTCTTTATGGGCTCCCGCTGCGGGAGCCCATAACGCCTCCGATTGTCCGGGCAAGAATGGCCGAAGAATTGTTAAATGTTCAGCCACCGGGTCGCGCGCCACGATGGCGCAGATAAACGAACCAGTAGACCGCGCCCACCAGGATGCCGCCGCCAACGATATTGCCGAGCGTGACAGCAATCAGGTTCCGAAGTGCGCCGGTCATGTCGATGGCGCCGAAAGTGTCGGGTGCGATGCCCGCTATTTGCCAGAAACTCTCCGGCGCCCACCACTGGATCATCAGTGCGAGCGGCAGGAAGAACATGTTGGCGACCGAATGCTCGAACCCGGCGGCCACAAACGCCGCAATCGGAAACAGGATTGCGAGAATCTTGTCCGCGGTCGAATGTGCGCCGAGCGTCAGCCAGACGGCAAGACAGACCAGCACATTACACAGTACGCCGAGGAATAGCGCGTCGACCAGCGGCAGCTCGATCTTGGTGTTCGCGGCCGCCAGATAGACGACACCAACGCTGCCGCCGCCGAATCCGTACTGCCCCGATAAAAACAACATCACGGCCGTGCCGATGGCGCCGACCAGATTGCCGGCATACACGATCGCCCAGGCGCGCGCCATGTCCGCTGTCCGGATGCGTCGCGCGGCGAGCGCCATCACCATGAGGGCGTTGCCGGTAAACAGTTCGGCGCCGCCGATCACAACGAGGATGAGGCCGAGCGAGAACACGAACCCGGCAAGGACGCGCGCCGCGCCCCAGGGCATCGCATCCGAGGCGCCTGCGAGAGCGACCGCGTAGAAAATGCAACCGAACGCAATGAACGCGCCGGCGAGGACGGCCAGCGCGAACAATCGGTGAGCCGGCATGCGGGCCTTGGCGGCGCCGGTTTCCTCGGCCTTAAGGGCGATTTCCGTGGGCAGCAGCGCGTCCATGAAGCCCTTTTCTGCGCGGTGCCGGTTCGCGGCGCGCACCTCTGCCTAGCGGATCGATTCCAGTGCCGCGAGCGCGGCGGCGGTGACGATCTCGGAGACGGTCGCACCCGGCTGCACGATCTGCGCCGGCTTGTCGAAACCCACCAGCACCGGCCCGATCACCGTGCCGCCGCCAAGCTGCTGCAGCAGCAGGCCCGAGATATTGGCCGAATGCAGCGCCGGCATGATCAGCACATTGGCCGGGCCCGAGAGACGGCAGAACGGGTAATATTGCCGCATCAGCGCCTGGTCGAGTGCGACATTCGCCTGCATCTCGCCGTCATACTCGAAATCGACCTTGCGTTCGTCGAGCACCTTGACCGCATCGGCGACGCGCAATCCGCGTTCGCGCGGCGGGTTGCCGAAATTCGAGAAAGAAAGCAGCGCGACGCGCGGTTCATGGCCGAGCTGGCGTGCCTTGGCCGCCGTCTCGATCGCGATATCGGCAAGCTCTTCCGCCGTCGGCACCTCATGCACCAGCGTGTCGGCGATCAGCACGGTGCGGCCACGCGCGAGTACGATCGAGATGCCCATGATGCGCTCGCCCGGCTTTGCGTCGATCACGCGGCGAATTTCCTCGAGCGCATTCCAGGTGGTGCGGGTCAGCCCCGTCACCATCGCATCGGCATCGCCCTTGGCGACCATGCAGGCCGCGAACACGTTGCGGTCGTTGTTCACCATGCGCAGACAGTCGCGATAAAGCGAGCCGCTGCGCTGTAACCGCGCATAGAGAAAATCGGTGTACTCGTTGTTGTGCCGCGAGAGGCGCGCATTGTGGATTTCGATTCCCTCGAGTTCGGCGATGCCGATCGACTTCATCGTCTCGCGCACCCGTTCCTCGCGGCCGATCAGCACCGCCTCGCCATAGCCGCCATTGCGGAAGGCAAGCGCGGCGCGGATGACTTTCTCTTCCTCGCCCTCGGCGAACACGACACGACGTGGATTGGCGCGCACACGCTCGAAGGTGAGATGCAGGCTGGCTGCGATCGGATCGAGCCGCGCCGACAGCTCGGCGCGATAGCCCTCCATGTCGACGATCGGCCGGCGCGCGACGCCGGAATCCATCGCCGCCTTGGCAACCGCCGCCGGAATGGTCGAGATAAGGCGTGGATCGAACGGCACCGGAATGATGTATTCGGGCCCGAAGCGCAGCCGGCGTCCGGCATAGGCGGCATCGACCTCGTCCGGCACGTCCTCGCGCGCAAGCCCGGCGAGCGCCTCGGCCGCCGCAATCTTCATCGCATCGTTGATGGTCGATGCGCGCACATCGAGCGCGCCGCGGAAGATGTATGGAAAGCCGAGCACGTTGTTGACCTGGTTCGGATAGTCCGAACGGCCTGTCGCGATGATCGCATCGTTGCGAACCGAGCGCACCGCCTCGGGCGTGATCTCGGGATCGGGATTCGCCATCGCGAAGATGATCGGTTTTGCCGCCATCCCCTTCACCATGTCCGGCGTCACCGAATCCTTCGCGGAGAGGCCGAAGAACACGTCGGCGCCGCGCATCGCGTCTTCCAGCGAGCGCGCCTTGGTGTTGGCGGCATGAGCCGATTTCCACTGGTTCATGCCCTGCTCGCGCCCCTGGTAGATGACGCCCTTGGTATCGCAGAGGAGCACATGATCGTGCGGAACGCCCATGGTCTTGATCAGTTCGGCGCAGGCGATCGCGGCTGCACCCGCGCCGTTCACGACGACGCGGATGTCCTTGAGCTTGCGCCCGGTCAGGTCGATCGCATTCAGGAGACCCGCGGCGGCGATGATAGCGGTGCCATGCTGGTCGTCGTGGAAGACAGGAATGTCCATGAGCTCGCGCAGGCGCTGCTCGATGATGAAACACTCCGGCGCCTTGATATCTTCGAGATTGATCCCGCCGAAGCTCGGGCCGAGATAGCGCACCGCATTGACGAACTGATCGACATCGGATGTGTCGACTTCGAGATCGATGCCGTCGATATCGGCGAAGCGCTTGAAGAGAACGGCCTTGCCTTCCATGACGGGCTTCGAGGCGAGCGCACCGAGATCGCCGAGGCCGAGCACGGCCGTACCGTTCGAGATGACCGCAACCAGATTGCCCTTGGCAGTATAGTCGTAGGCGAGTGCGGGATTTTCGGCGATCCGGAGACACGGCCAGGCGACGCCGGGCGAATAAGCGAGTGAGAGATCGCGCTGCGTCGTCAGCGGCTTGGTCGCCCGGATCTCGATCTTGCCGGGCCGGCCGCTCGAATGCAGCAGCAGCGCTTCCTGTTCGGTGATTCCGCCGGCCATCGATCCTCCCCGTTCGCCCCGCTGCCGATCCGTTTGCCGGTCCCGGCGGGTGCTTGACGTCACGTTTCTTGGCCGCGGGGGCGATTGCCCGACCCGCAGATTTTTGGACTAACCGCCGAAAATCGCATGATTTTGGGGGATAGGGAAGGGCGGGGGCCGCGTTGACCGGCGAACCGTCGGTCGGCAAATCTTCCGCTCGCTGAATGTTACCGCTGGCCGTATCCGGCCGAAGCCGGCCACAGCGTGCGGGGGATGGCCGGCGTGGTAGATATCCGGCAGGACCCGGTCGAATCCCGCCCCTCATACTTCGACAGGCTCAGCATGAGGGCGCCCCTGTCCCTTCAAGCCATATACTGCCCCGGTCCTGAGCGTGTCGAAGGACGTGAAGACAAAATGAAGGGCGCCTCATGCAACTGATCGGCTATTACGAATCGCCCTTCGTGCGGCGCATCGGCGTCACGCTGATGCACTACGGCATTCCCTTCGAGCAGCGCGCCGTCGCGACGTCCGAACGCGCGACAATCGAACCGCTCAATCCGCTCGGCCGCATCCCGGCGCTCGTGCTCGATGACGGCGAAGCGCTGATCGACAGCACGATGATCCTCGATTATCTCGATGAATTGGCCGGCCCGGAACGCGCGCTCACGCCGCGCAGCGGTGCCGAGCGTCGCGCGGTCAATCGGCTGGTCGCGGTGGCGCTGGGCACCAGCGAAAAACATGTCGCCGCCTATTACGAACAGACCAAGCGGCCGGAAAGCCATCGCTGGGGCCCGTGGCTCGACCGGCTCGAAGCGCAGGTGCAGGCCGGGCTGCAATATCTCGAGGACGCGATGCGCAGACCGTATTTGCGCGGCGATCGAATGACCCAAGCCGATGTGACGACAATCTGCGCGATCGATTCGATCCGCTTCGACATGGTGCATCTGATGCCGGAGGGCACGTTTCCAAAGCTCGATGCGCTGGCCGCGTCGGTCGCGAACATCGAGGCGTTCAGATCCGCATCGCCCAGCGCACCGGTGATATGAGAGAGTGCGGGCCCTCGCTCGGGACTGCTTTGCCGCCCTTTCTTGCGGCTGCTATCGTGCCGGTGACATTGCCCGAGAGCCGCTGCCGCCCGCATGACCGTTCTTAAATCCGCCGCATCGAGCCCCGAATCGCCCGCCGAGAGCGCGCCGCCGGCCGTGCCATCGGCGCCCTCGACGCCGATGATGACGCAGTATCTCTCGATCAAGGCGCAGCATCCCGACCGGCTTTTGTTCTATCGGATGGGCGATTTCTACGAATTGTTCTTCGACGATGCGGTTGCGGCATCGGCTGCACTCGACATCGTGCTGACCAAGCGCGGCCGGCACGACGGCGACGACATTCCGATGTGCGGTGTGCCGGTGCACAGCGCCGATTCGTATCTGCAGCGACTGATCCGCAGCGGGTTCAAGGTCGCGGTCTGCGAACAGAGCGAAGACCCCGCCGAGGCGAAGAAGCGCGGCGCGAAATCCGTCGTGCGGCGCGACGTGGTGCGCATTGTCACGCCCGGCACCTTGACTGAAGACAGCCTGCTCGATGCCAGGCGGCATAATTATCTGGCGTCGCTCGCCGAGTCCGGCGGCGCGCTTGGTCTCGCCTGGCTCGACATGTCGACCGGCGAGTTTACCGTGCAGCCGGTTGCAGCGGCCATGCTGCCCGCCGCACTGGCGCGGCTCGATGCCGGCGAATTGCTGCTCTCCGAGAAACTCGTCGAGCGACCGGAATTCTTCGAGCTCTGGGGCGAATGGCGCGCCAGCCTCTCGCCGCTGCCCTCGGCGAGGTTCGACAGCGAGAACGCGCGCCGCAGGCTCGAAGAGACGTTCGGCGTGAAGGCACTCGAAGGGTTCGGCAGTTTCGAGCGCGCCGAGATCGCCGCCGCCGGTGCGCTGGTCGACTATGTCGTGCTGACGCAGCAGGGCAAGCTGCCGCGCATCGCCTCGCCGCGCCGGCTCGCGGCCGGCGCAGTCATGGAGATCGATGCCGCGACGCGACGCAATTTGGAACTTGCGCGCAATCTTTCGGGCGCGCGGGAGGGCTCGCTGCTGCACGCGATCGACCGGACCATCACCGGGCCCGGTGCGCGCGCCCTGGCGACGGCGCTATCGGCGCCGCTGACCGATCCGGCGCGCATCGAGGCGCGGCTCGACATGATTTCGTTTTTTTTGCGGGATACGCGGCTGCGCGGCGATCTGCGCGACGCGTTAAAGCGCACGCCCGATCTCGAACGCGCTCTCTCCCGGCTCACGCTCGGCCGCGGCACGCCGCGCGATCTCGCCGCCATGCGCGATGGACTGACTCAGGCAACCGCGATCCGTGTGTTGCTCGGCGATCCCGCTCGCGCGCCGCTGCCGGCGGGCATCGAGGCCTGCGCGCGCGGCCTTGGCGATCATGGTTCGCTGATCGACCGGCTCGGTCGTGCGCTCGGTGACGATCTGCCGTTCAACGCGCACGATGGCGGGTTCATCGCGAAGGGCTATCACGCGGTTCTGGACGAGACGCGCGAGGTTCGCGACGAAAGCCGCAAGCTGATCGCCAGGCTCGAAGCGCGCTATCGCAGCGAGACAGGTATCGGTGCGCTCAAGATCCGGCACAACAACGTGCTCGGCTATTATGTCGAGGTGGCGCCGCAACAGAGCGACAAACTGAAGGATGGCGAAAACGGATCGCGCTTCATCCACCGGCAGGGTCTCGCCTCGGCTGCGCGTTTCACGACGGTCGAACTGGGCGAACTCGAACAGAAGATCGCCGGTGCGGCCGACAAGGCGCTCGCGATCGAACTCGCACTCTTCGAGGATCTCGCCGGCGAAGCGGTTGCGCGCGCCGAACCGATTGCCGAGACGGCGCGCGCGCTTGCCGCGCTCGATATGGCGTCGGCACTGGCGACGCTCGCATCCGATGGCGGCTGGTGCCGGCCGCAGGTCGACGACAGCACCGAGTTCCGCATCGAATCCGGGCGTCACCCGGTGGTCGAACCGGCGCTCGCGAAAATCCAGGACGCGACCTTCGTGCCGAACGATTGCGATCTCGGACCCGCGCAGCGCGTCTGGCTGGTGACCGGCCCGAACATGGCCGGCAAATCGACCTTCCTGCGCCAGAATGCGCTGATCGCAATCCTCGCGCAGATGGGCAGTTACGTGCCGGCGAAATCGGCGCATATCGGCGCGGTCGATCGCCTCTTCAGCCGCGTCGGTGCTGCCGACGATCTCGCCCGCGGCCGATCGACCTTCATGGTCGAGATGGTCGAAACCTCGGCCATTTTAAATCAGGCAACGAACCGCTCGCTGGTCATCCTCGACGAGATCGGGCGCGGCACGGCGACCTTCGACGGGCTCTCGATCGCCTGGGCGACGCTCGAACATCTGCACGATGCGAATAATTGTCGTGCGTTGTTCGCCACGCACTATCACGAGCTGACGGCGCTCACATCGCGGCTCGACCGGCTCGTCGCCTACACGATGCGCGTCAAGGAATGGAAGGGCGAAGTCGTGTTCCTGCACGAGGTCGCGCCGGGTACGGCCGATCGCTCTTACGGCATCCATGTCGCGAAGCTCGCGGGTCTGCCCGCAGCGGCCGTCGCGCGCGCCGAGCAAGTTCTGAAGATGCTGGAGCAGGGCGAACAGGCCGGCGCGCTCAAACGTCTTGCCGACGATCTTCCGCTTTTCTCGGCCGCGGCGCCGCGCCCGCAATCCGGTGCAAACGCCCAAGGCAATTCCGCGCTCGAGCAGGCGCTCGATGCGATTCATCCCGATGAATTGTCGCCGAAGGACGCGCTCGACGCGCTCTACAAACTGCGCGCGCTCTTGAAGAAAGACGAATAGCCGCTGGTCGACTGGCGCGCTCGTTTGCGCGCTTTCAGTTCGCTCGCTTTTAATTCTCGGTCAGCGGCGGCAGATCGGACGGTTCGGGTGCAAGCAATTCGATGCGCTCGAACTCGTCGGTCCCGGGTCCGAACAGAAGCTCGACCCGATAGTCCCGCCAGTTGCTGCGGTAATGCTCGATATTCGGTGGCAGGAAGCGCGCGATCGTCATTGTGCGCGGCGGCAGTGCTTCCGATTCGGTGCCGAAGATCGGAATGCCGACGCCGATGCCGGTTTCGACGCCCGACGAACTGCCACCTTCGATGCCGACATGCACCTCGGGAAAACCGTCTTCTTCGGTCGGCACTTCCGCGGTGCGGTCGATATCGCGCGCCGGCGTGCGCGTGCCATCGGGCGCGATCAGCTCGACGATCGCCGGGCTGCGCTCGCCGTCATAACGAACTTCAACGATGTTCGGATCGATCACCGGCACATTCGGCGCGCTCTCGATCGCGACCGGCACCGCCTGCGGTTGATCGCCGCCGCCATTGCCGCCCGAGCAGCCCGCGAGCACGAGACCGAGCGCCACCAGCATGCCGAACGCCACCGGCCCGAACGGTTGCGTGCCGTCAGAGCGCTGGCTGTCGATCAGCCCCGCGCGCACGTTCACGTCGGTCGGTTTCGTTTGCGAACAATTCATGCTGTTTGACCCCGGTTCGATCGCCAGATAGCGAAATGGGGTCGAAAGGCCGAGATTTCTATCGGCTTTTACGCAGGCGGCGGTGATCATTTCGGGGCAAAACGGCTCAAAAAACCAGAAATTCCGCCCTTATTGCGGCGCCCTATGGCGGCGGGATTACCGGGACGGGATTACTGGGACGGGATTACTGGGACGGAATTACTGGGACGGGATTACTGGGGCGGAGCGGGGGCGGCCATCTCCATCCAGCGGCCGCCGCCGGCGACCCCTTCGAGATGCACGCGCAGGCGCCAGTCTTCCCAGTCGCGGCGATAGGCGACCATGTCCGGTACGCGGATATGCGCGCGGCTTTCATGGCCGGTCACATGGCTGCTGCCGCCGCCGCTGCTGAAGATCGGAAAGCCGATGCCGACGCCGACGCCGACACCGCCGGAGCCGCCGCCCACGCCGACGCCGACGCTTGGCCCGCTGTTGTAATCGTCGCGCAGCGTTTCGGTGTCGCGATCGATGCGATAGGCGTCGATCACCGTGCCGTCCGGTGCTACGAGCTGCGCCTCGTCGAAGGCGCGGTCATCCTCGAGCTCGATTTCGATCACATCGTCGTCCCAGGTGATGTCGAGATCGTCCTGGTCGACGGCGAGTGCGGGAGTCGAGCTGCAGGCGCCGGCCACGAGCAGGAGGCCGGCAAGCGCGGCGCGCCGGATGGTTCTGGATACGGTCATATGCATAGGCAAAGTCTAGTCCCGGTTGCTTGGGGCTCACAAGGCGGCGGCCCGAAACCGGCCGGATCCCGGCGCTGCTACCTCAGCCGATATGGCCCTCCCGGTGGGCCGTACAAGATCGGCCCTGCTGTCGGAGCGGCGGCCAAAATGCCATATTGCTCCTCATGGAACGGCCGGCCGATCAGCGCGCGATCGTAAACCGCCGGGCGATTGCCGCCCGGCTCGCGACCCTGCCATTGGAGGGGCCGTCCGATGCGCCGGCCCGCGCCCCGGCCCGATCGGATGTGCTCGCGCTCTTCCGCGCCGCGCTCGACGAAGGCCGCGCCGAAATCCGCCGCCGCTTCGAGGCGACACGCGATGGCCGCATGGCCGCCGAAGAAATGTCGTTTCTGGTCGATCAGTTGCTGCGATCGCTCCATGAATTCGCCATCGCGACCGCGTACCCCAACGCCAACCCTTCGACCGGCGAGCGCGTCGCGATCGTCGCGACCGGCGGCTATGGGCGCGGCGAGCTCGCGCCGTTCTCGGATATCGATCTGTTGTTCGTGACGCCGTACAAGCGGGCCCCCTATGTCGAACAGCTCGTCGAGTATCTGCTGTATTTCCTCTGGGACCTGGGCCTCAAGGTCGGCCAGGCAACGCGCAGTGTCGATGAAAGCATACGGCAGACGACATCCGACATGACGATCCGCACCGGCCTCCTCGAAGCGCGCTTCGTTGCCGGCGAGCAGTCGCTCTATCTCGATCTGCGCCGTCGCTTCCGCAAGGAAATCCAGGAAGCGCCCGGCAGCGGTCTTGCCTTCGTCGAGGCGAAGCTGTCCGAGCGCAACCGCCGCCATAAGAGACTCGGCGATTCGCGCTATGCGCTCGAACCGAATATCAAGGACGGCAAAGGCGGCCTGCGCGATCTGCACACTTTGTTCTGGATCGCGAAATATCTCTATCGCGTGCGCAGTGTCGATGCGCTGGTCGGGCGCAAGGTGCTGACCGAAGACGAGGCGGCGACCTTCCGCAAGGCCGATGCGTTCCTCTGGAGCCTGCGTTTCGCGCTGCATTATCTGACCGATCGCGCGGAAGAACGGCTCACCTTCGATCTGCAGCCGCGTCTGGCCGAGCAGTTCGCCTATACCGATCATGCCGGCGCGCGCGGCGTCGAGCGGCTGATGCGTCATTACTTTCTGATTGCGAAGGGCGTCGGCGATCTGACCCGCATCTTCTGCGCGACGCTCGAGGCTCAGCACAGCAAGGGCCGGGTGCAACGCGCATCGGGCGTGCCGTTCTTCAAAAAAGAGGTCGAGGGGTTCCCGGTCGATGGCGACCGTCTCTCGATTGCCGAGCGCGATGCCTTCATGCGCGATCCGGTCGCCCTCATCCGGCTCTTCGAAACGGCGCAGCGGCACGGGCTCGACATTCATCCGGCGACCCTGCGGCTCGTCACGCGCCATCTGCGCCTGGTCGATCAGGGCTTGCGCGACAATCCAGAGGCGAATCGCCTCTTCCTCGACATTCTGACCTCGCCGCACGCGCCGGAGGCTGCGTTGCGCCGCATGAGCGAGGCCGGCGTGCTCGGCCGCTTCATTCCCGATTTCGGGCGTGTCGTGGCGCAGATGCAATACGACATGTATCACTCCTATACGGTCGACGAGCACACGCTGATGGCAATCGGCATCCTGCATCGCATCGAGCAGGGCGAGCTGAAAGACGAAGTGCCGATCGCGAGCGACGTCATCCACAAGGTGCTGTCGCGTCGCGTGCTCTATGTCGCGCTCTTCCTCCACGATATCGCGAAGGGTCGCGGCGGCGATCATTCCGAGCTCGGCGCCGACATCGCTCACGGACTCTGTCCACGCCTGGGGTTCGAGGATTGGGAGACCGAAACCGTTGCGTGGCTGGTGCGTTATCACCTGCTGATGAGCAACACCGCCTTCAAGCGCGACATCGACGATCCGCAGACGATCGAGGCTTTCGCCTCCGAGGTGCAGTCGCTCGAACGGCTCCGGCTGCTGCTGGTGCTGACCGTCGCCGACATCCGCGCGGTCGGCCCGCGCATCTGGAACGGCTGGAAGGCACAGCTGCTGCGCGATCTCTATTACCGGACCGAGAATTATCTCTCGGGCGGGCTCTCCGGCGATGCGACCAGTGCGCGCGCGATCGCCGCGCGGCAGGCGCTCGAGGCGCGGCTCGGCGACTGGAAACATGAAGATGTCGAAGCGCATCTCTCCCGCGCCGGCGCCGCCTATTGGCTCGGTTTCGAGACCGACGCGCTGGTTCGCCAGGCGGAACTGGTGCGCCGGGTCGAGCGCGACGGTCTTCCCTTCGCCGTCGAATTCCAGATCGACCATTGGCGCGAGGTGACCGAGGCGACCGTCGCGACGCGGGATCGCGCCGGCTTGTTCGCACGTCTCGCCGGTGCGTTTGCGCTGGCCGGGGCCTCGATCGTCGAGGCGAAGATCTTCACGTTCGCCGATGGCATGGCGGTCGACAGTTTCTCGCTTCAGGAAGGAACCGGCCAGGAAGGGACCGCGCGCGCGATCGAGGAGCCGTGGCGTCTCGAACGCATCGAACGCGCGATCCGCCGCATGCTGAAAGACGAAGGACCGGTGCCGCTGCTGACCTTCCTGCCGTCGCCGGTCGCGGATCGGTTCCAGATGTTCAGCGTGGCACCGCGCGTGCTGATCGACAATCAGGCGAGCGCCTCGCACACGGTGATCGAGGTCAACGGCCGCGACCGCCGCGGTCTGCTCTATGCGCTCGGCCGCGCCTTGAGCGAGCATAGGCTGCAGATTTCGAGCGCGAAGATATCGACCTTCGGTGCGCGCGCCGTCGACGTCTTTTATGTGAAGGACCAATACGGCCTTAGAATCGAGAATGCGAAGCGCATCGACGCGATCCGCGCGGCCCTCATGGCGGCGCTCCAGGCGCCGGAGGCGCACACCGAATCAGGTTCGCCCGAGCAGCCGGCCGAAACCGCAGGCGGCGATGCATCCATCGACAATGTGCCGACACGGCGCGCCGGTTGAACCTGTTCCTGTAAAGTAGAGGCGCATGATCCTTCTCCGTTCCGTCGCCACGGTCGGCGGCTTCACCTTGGTCAGCCGCTTTCTCGGCGTCGCCCGCGATCTTCTGATCGCGCGCTATCTCGGTGCCGGCCCGATCGCCGATGCGTTCTTCGTCGCACTCAGATTCCCGAACCTGTTCCGCAATCTCTTTGCCGAGGGCGCGTTCAACGCGGCCTTCGTGCCGCTCTATGCGCGCAAGCTGACGGAAGCGGGGCCGAACGCGGCGCGCATTCTCGCCGAGCGGATTTTGTCGGTCATGGTTACGTTCATGCTGATCCTGACCGTTGCGGCACAGTTCGCGATGCCCTGGCTCATGTATGCAATCGCGCCCGGCTTCGCGTCCGACCCGGAAAAATTCGATCTCGCGATCCGCCTCACGCAGATCACTTTCCCCTATCTGCTCTTCATGTCGCTCGCGGCCTTGCTTGGCGGCATCCTCAATTCGCTCGACAAGTTCGCCTATGCGGCGGCCGCGCCCATCCTGCTCAATCTCACGATGATCGCAGCATTGGTGCTGGTGATGCCGACGACGACGCAGCCGGGCGACGTGCTCGCCTGGTCGGTCGCGCTCGCCGGGCTGCTGCAGTTCCTCTGGCTCGCCTGGTCCTGCCAGAGAGTCGGCGTGATGCTGCGCTTCCCGCGCCCGAGCCTCTCGCCCGAAGTGAAGCGGCTGTGGAAGCTGCTGATCCCCGGACTGATCGGCGCCGGCGTCATGCAGATCAATATCGTGATCGGCACGATCATCGCGTCGCTATTCGCGGGCGCCGTCTCCTATCTCTATTACGCCGACCGCATCTACCAGCTTCCGCTCGGCGTGATCGGCGTCGCGATCGGCGTGGTGCTGCTGCCCGAACTGACGCGGCGGCTGCGCGGCGGCGATTCGGGCGGGGCGATGTGGAGCTTCAACCGTGCGGTCGAGATCGCGATGCTGCTCACATTGCCGGCGGCGGCGGCGCTCATCGCCGTGCCGCTGCCGATCGTGACGGTCCTTTTCGAGCGCGGCGCCTTCGGCCCGGCTGAGAGTTACGAGACGGCGCGCGTACTCGGCATCTTCGCGATCGGCCTGCCGGCCTATGTGCTGGTGAAGACGCTCGCCCCCGGCTTCTATGCGCGCGAGGACACGACGACGCCGTTCCGCATCGCGATCGTGACGATGATCGTGAACACGGTCCTCAGCGTGGCGCTCGCCTTCACGATCGGCTTCGTCGGCATCGCGATCGCGACCACGATTGCCGCCTGGGTCAATGCCGGCCTGCTCGCGTGGAAGCTGCGCCAGGCGGGCCATCTTGCGATCGACGACCGGCTGAAACGCCGCCTGCCGCGTATGATCGCGGCCAGTCTCGTCATGGGCATCGTGTTGTGGTTCGGCGGCGACATGCTCGCCCCGTGGTTCGAGGACCGCACGATCGTGAAGCTCGCCGCGATTTCGATCATCGTCGGCGGCGGGCTCGCGATCTACGCGGCACTGGGCCTCGCGATCGACGCCTTTACCTGGCGCGATCTGAGAGAGGCGTTCAGAAGGCGGAGGTAACGCACCTCCTCATCCCGAGGAGGCTGCGTTAGCGGCCGTCATAAGGCCCGCCTGATGCGTCGAAAGGACGCTCGCCGGTTGATTCCGCTCGCCCGCCTGCTCATGTGCATGACTCGTATCCATCGAACCACCGCAGTCGAGGGGGCAGATCGCATGCCACGCATGAAAGCAGCCATTTTCGCGGAACCGGGCCGGATTGTGCTCGACGAGAAACCCATCCCCGATGTCGGGCCGCTCGACGCGCTGCTGCGGATCACGACGACCACGATCTGCGGCACCGACGTTCACATCCTGAAGGGCGAGTACCCGGTCGAACGCGGCCTCACGATCGGCCATGAGCCGGTCGGCGTGATCGAGAAACTCGGTTCGTCGGTGCAGGGCTTCAGCGAGGGCCAGCGCGTCGTCGCCGGTGCGATCACGCCGAGCGGGCACAGCAACGCCTGCCAATGCGGCCGTCCTTCGCAGGATGGGCCGGGCACGCGCCACGGCTGGAAGGCGATGGGCGGCTGGCGCTTCGGCAACACGATCGACGGCTGCCAGGCCGAATATGTGCTGGTGCCCGATGCGATGGGCAATCTTGCCGCCGTGCCCGACGATCTTACCGACGAGCAGGTGCTGATGTGCCCCGACATCATGTCGACCGGGTTTGCCGGTGCCGAGAACGGCGATATCAGGATCGGCGATGCGGTCGCCGTGTTCGCGCAGGGGCCGATCGGGCTCTGCGCGACGGCCGGCGCGAAGCTGCTCGGTGCCGCGACCATCATCGGCGTCGACCGCGTGCCGGAACGGCTCGCCATGGCGAAGAAACTCGGCGCCGATCACGTGGTCGATTTCAGCAAGACCGATCCCGTTGCGGAAATTATGCGCCTGACCGATGGGCGCGGCGTCGATGTCGCGATCGAGGCGCTCGGCACGCAGGCGACATTCGAAGCCTGCCTCCGCGTGCTGCGGCCGGGCGGTACGCTCTCGAGCCTCGGCGTCTATTCGTCGGATCTGAAAATTCCGCTCGATGCGTTCGCGGCCGGGCTCGGCGATCACCGGATCGTCACCTCGCTCTGTCCCGGCGGCAAGGAACGCATGCGCCGGCTGATGGCGATCATCGCATCGGGCCGCGTCGATCTCGGCGCGATGGTGACGCACCGATTCAGGCTCGACGAGATCGAAACCGCCTACGACCTGTTCGCCAACCAGCGCGATGGCGTGTTCAAAGTGGCGATCGTGCCATGACACCGAACAAACCGTCTCCCCTGCAGCGTCGCGTCGCGGCTATCACCGATCGCGGCCGCCACACCGCTCGCTAGACGGCGCGGGTCAGGCGCTCGCGCAGGAGCGCGGCACGCCGCGCGCCCTCGTCGCCGATCAGCGCCTCGAGCGGCAGCAGATCGCGTTCACGTTCGGGCCGCGCCAGGTAAAAGACCGCTTCGATCCAGTCCTTCGACGGCGGCCGATCCACCGGATCCATATCGGTGCCGGCGATTTCGCGCACCGCTTCGCCCATCCGTGCGCGTTCGTCGCGATCGGCAAAACGTCGATGTGCAAAGGCGCGCGCCGTCCACGGTTCGAGCGCAAGATCGTGCTTGCCCATCAATTCAACGAGCGGACGGATATCCAGATGGCGCAAAGGGAAGATAGCGACCCAGGGCTTGCAGCCGGCAGGAAAGGTGCTCAGCACGCGCGCAAAGGTGCTGGGCCCGATATAGCTCATGCCGCCGGTCACCGTAATCAGGTCGGCGCGCGCCATCGTGCGGCACTGGTCTTCATTGGGGTCGTTATGTTCGAAGTCGCCGACGATTGCGGTATCGAGCAGCCTGACCGACTTCGCATAGCCGAGCGCCTGCGATGCCACATCGACGCCGATGAATCGTGCGGGTACCGGCTGGCGCGCGTTGGCCGCAAACCACGCGCGATCGGCGCGCAACCGCTCCGCCATCGGCTTGCTGCGCCGCCGCCTGCGGAATCGATCATAAAGGTCGTCCATCGAAAGGCGGTGATTGGTCAGCGCGGCGTTCGCGCCATAACCGCAGCAAAGATCGAGAACGATCGTCGTTTCCATCCGGCGCGCCCGGCGTAGTGCGTCGATACAGCGGCGAAAGATCGGCGCCGCGACCGCCGGCGTACGATACTCCAGCGGACGGAGACTCGAGAAATATCCGCTCGGATCCTCGGAATTGTAGATTGGCGCGAACTCGAACTTGCGGCTGGTTCGTGGCGCACGTTCGTCGGCGCGATGCCGGCTGTATTGCGGGGCGGACCCTTGCGAAAGAGCCCGATCGGTTCCGGTCGCTTCAGGATGACGTTTGATGATTCTTCCTCCAGTTTCAGTGTTGCGGAGCCGGTGCCGCTGCGCGCGTGGTTGCCTGCATCTCTCCGGTCGCAAGTCGCGTATCCCAATGTGCGACTAGGCGAGTCACCGTTGCCGGCTCGTCGAACCGGCTTTCGAGGATTCGGCGATACCAGCTTTCCTCGGCCGAGCGGCCGCCGGGCCCGTTCGTCGCACCTGTCGGCGGCGGGTCGCGAAAAAGGCTCGTGAGATGCGCTTCGAGCCCGCTGCCCTGATCGAACTGCGCCTTGTCGCGCCAGACGATTTCGGGCGGCAGCAGATCCTCGAATGCCTTGCGGAGAATCCATTTCTCGATCCGCTTCGCGCCGGCGCTCTCGGCCTTCAGCTTCCACGCCGGCGGCAGGCTGAGCCCGAGCGCGATCATCGCCTTGTCGAGGAACGGGACGCGCGCCTCGAGCCCATGCGCCATGGACATGCGATCGACACGCTGCAGGTTAATGTTGTGCATGATGGAGATCGAACGGCGCAGCTCTTCGTGCAGGGCGTCCGGATCCGATATGTCGCGATAGTAGCGGTAGCCGGCAAACAGTTCGTCCGCGCCTTCGCCGGTCAACACAACCTTAACCTCGTCGGCGGCGAAGCGCGCGACGAACCAGGTGGGCACGGCGGAGCGCACCAGGTCGCTATCGAAGGTTTCGAGGTGAAAGAGAATGTCCGGCAACGCCGCCGAAATCTCCTCGGGCGTCAGCACGCGCTCGTGATGCGCGGTGCCGAGATGCGCGGCGACCTTCCGCGCCGCTGCGAGATCGGGGCTGCCGGGCAGGCCGACGGCAAAAGTCTTGAGACCGGGCACATGCTTGGCCGCGAGCGCGGCGATGATCGAGCTGTCGAGTCCACCCGAGAGCAGGCAGCCGAAGGGCACATCGCTTCTCAGGCGCTTGACGACGGCGCGCTCGAGCGTATCGCGCAGGGCGGCCATCGCGTCCGCGAGCGACCAGCGATCCGGCGGTGCATCGGGAACCTCGTAGTAACGGACAAAGCCGCATTCCGGCGTCCAGTAATGGCCAGCAGGAAACTCGCGGACATCGTCGGCCAGTCCAACAAGCGCCTTGATTTCGGATGCAAATAGCAGCGCAGCGGACGGTCTGTCGGGCGCGCCGCCGGTCCCCGCGCCATCGGTGCGCGCCCCGTTTGTGTTGCGCGGCGTACCAAAATAGAGCGGCTTGATGCCGATCGGATCGCGCGCCGCGACGATATGCCCGTCCTGCATCATCGCAAAAGCGAACATGCCGTCGAGTCCGGCGATGGCATCCGGACCCTTCCGTGCAACGCTATGCAGGATCGATTCGCAGTCGCTTCTTGTGCGCCAATGCGAATCGCTGAATCGCGCACGGAGCGCCGCATCGTTGTAGATCATACCGTTAGCGACGATCGCCGCGTTGCCCGACGCGGTGCCGATCGGCTGGCGTCCGCCTTCGGGATCGATGATCGCGAGGCGACAATGGCCGAGCACGCTGCCGTCCATCGCCATGAATCCGTCGCCGTCCGGCCCGCGATGGCGTTGGCGCTCGATCAGGCGCCGGACGAGATGGCGGTTTGCATCGCCGCCCGGGCTTTTACTATCCCAGAGGGCAGCGATTCCGCACATGCGTAACTCCCATTCGATCCGGTCTCCATCCCATTCGATCCGATCGTGCGATTTCCGACGCCGCCGCAGACTGTGCCGACATCAGAAGCGAAAACATCTGCGGCGCCGGCCTTTCATTTCGGCGTTGTTTTCGGGTATTTTTTGCGTATGTCGTTATATAGAGCCGTGCGTCGGTCGATGCAACCTTGCGCAGCAATTTCCTGCGCGTTAACGCATCCTAAGACAGTATTATATTCGAAGATACACCAAAAACTTGTTATTATTCACGGCGCCGATGCATGCTGAATCGGGAGAATCCCGGGAATTTTTTTCCAATCGTTCCGCACAGCGACGCGATGATTCCGGGACAAGATTTTTTCGTGAGATTTGTGCACGATGGAGATTCGCCATCGCGAATCTGTAAAACAATCATCGTCGGGCATTGCCGCGAT
>JAWXBK010000099.1:0-3286 GCA_034439975.1 Rhodospirillaceae bacterium
GACCACCGGATCCTGCAGGATGAGGTCAAATTTCTCGGCTTCGGCGATCTCGCGGATCACCTTGTTGGCACGCTCCTGCAGGCTGCCCAGTTCCTCGTTGCGCCGCAGGTTCTGGTCCTCGCGGACTTCCCGCTGCATCCGCTGCAGGTCGCGGGACTGGTTGACCAGGTCGCGCTCCTTGTTGCGGCGATCGGACTCGGCCATCGTGGCGCCGTCCTTGTCGAGCAGCGCCTGCAGGTCGCGGACCTGTTTCGACAGCCTCTGGATATCGGCATCGCGCGGGGCGAACTCCTTCTCGAGCTTCTGCTGGGCGCGCTTGGCGGGCGCGGCCTCGCGGAACAGGCGCTCGGTGTTGACGAAGCCGATCTTGTACTCGACGGCGTGGGCAGCACCCGCGGCAACGGCAAGCAAGGTGGCGGCAATCAGGGTAACGATGCGTTTCACTGTGATCTCCTGCACCAGGGTCTCGGGTCCACGGGTCAGAACACCGAACCGACCTGAAACTGGAATTTCTGGATCCTGTCTTCGGGAATCGAACTGATCGGCGTGGCGTAGCTGAACTTCAGCGGCCCGATCGGGGAATTCCAGGCAAGGCCCACCCCGGCCGAGTACCGGAAATTCTCGAACTGCGGCTGGAATCCGTTCACATACACCTGGCCCGCGTCGAAGAAGCCGCTGATACGCACCGAACGCTCGCCCTTCAGGATGGGATAGAACAGCTCCGCGTTGCCGACGATCCTGCGCTTGCCGCCGAGCGTGTTGCCATAGATGTCGCGCGGACCGAGCGAACCGGTTTCGTAGCCGCGCACCGAACCGACGCCGCCTGCGTAGAAGGCCTTGAAGAACGGGAACGGCTTGCCCGAAAAGCCGTCGCCGTACCCGAGGTCGGCCCGCAGCATCAGCACGAATTCATCGTACACCGGCCAGAACGACTGGTTGATGTACTGCAGCTTGTAGTAAGCAAGATCGCCGAACGGCAGCCCGATTTCGACCAGTGCCGACTGCAAACGTCCGAACGTAGGATAGAGGATGTCGTTGCGAGTGTCACGCGACCAGCCGGCCGACGCGATGTAACTGTTGGTGACGTAGCCGAAGTCCTGCACGAACTGGAAGTACACCGGCGGACTGTTGTCGAACAGCGACAGCGACGTGTGCTCGACGCGGAAGCCGTAGTTGATCGTGTCGATTTCGGACACCGGTACGCCGAAACCCACCGCCGCGCCCAGCGTGGACGACGAGAACTGCGCCACCGAAAGCCCGGTGGGGTCGATGTTCTTGTTGTACAGCTCGAGCGTGCGCGACACGCCATCCACCGTCCAGTAGGGCTCGGTGTAGGTCAGCGAGATCGTGCGGTTGATCGAGCTGGTGTTGACCGCCAGCGCCAGCGCGTTGCCGGACCCGAAGATGTTCTGCTGCGAAACCGACGCGTTGAACACGACGCCTTCGTTGCTGGAGTAGCCGACACCGGCCAGCAAGTTGCCGGTGTTCTTCTCGGCGACCGTCAATTCGATATCGACCTGGTCCGTCGTGCCCGGCACCGGCGGGGTCTCGATGTTGACGCTGCCTTCCTCGAAGTAGCCGAGCCGACGCACGCGGACCTTCGAGCGTTCAATCCGTGTGCCGTCATACCACGCACCCTCGACTTGCCGGAACTCGCGCCGTATCACCTCGTCGCGGGTCTTGGGGTTGCCGCCTATGTTGATCTTGCGCACATACACGCGCCGCCCGGCGTCGACGTAGAACGTGAACCCGACCGTATTCTTCGCGCGATCGATATCGGGCACCGCGTTGACGTTGGCGAACGCATAGCCGTCGATGCCCAGGCGCTCGCTCATGTTCTTCACCGACACTTGCATCGCCGAGCGCGAAAACGTGTCGCCCGGCTTGACCGCCAGCAATCTCCGCAGTTCGGCCTCCGAGACCACCAGCTCACCCGCGATCTGGACGCCGCTCACGGTGAACTTGTTGCCCTCGTTGAGGTTGATCGTGACGAACACCTCGTCCTTGTCGGGCGAGATCGAGACCTGTGTGGATTCGATCTGGAACTCGAGATAGCCGCGGTTCTGGTAGAAGCTGCGCAGCGCCTCGAGGTCGGCCTGCAGTTTCTGCTTCGAGTACTGATCGTCTTTCGTGTACCACGACAGCCAGTTGGGCGTGGACAGCGAGATCTCGGAGCGCAACTGTTTTTCGGTAAACGTCTGGTTGCCCACGATGTTGATGCGGGCGATATTGGCCGTGTCACCTTCGACAATATTGAAGTTGATCGCGACGCGATTGCGATCCTGCGGCGTCACCGTGGTCTCGACGCGCGCCGCGTACTTGCCGCGGGTGATGTACTGCCGCTTTAATTCCTGCTCGGCACGATCGAGTGCGGAGCGGTCGAAGATCCGGCCTTCCGCGATGCCGACCTCCTTCAGCGCCTTCTTGATCGTGTCGGTGTCGAATTCCTTGTTGCCGACGAAGGTCAGCGAACTGATCGTCGGGCGTTCCTGCACGGTCACGATCAGCACGTCACCCTGCGCCTCGATCCGCACGTCGCGGAAGAAGCCGGTGGCGTACAGCGCCTTCACCGCGGCCGCCGCCTTTTCGCCGTCAATGCGCTCGCCGACCTTGATCGGCAGGTACGAGAAAATGGTGCCGGCCTCGGTGCGCTGCACGCCCTCGACGCGGATGTCGCGGACCGTGAACGGATCGAAGGCCCACGCCGACGCGGCGAGGCACAAGGCGAGCAACGCGGCCACGGCACGTGCAGCGAGTGCCCGGCATGAACCGGTGCGCAGGCCGTTGGCGCGGGGAGGCGCGGAGTGAGAGTGGGAACGCCGCGCGAGCATTTCAGAACAGTCGGGAAACGTCATTGAATAGTGCCAGACCCATCAGGACGGCAAGCATCGCCATGCCGATGCGCTGCCCGACCTCGAATGCTCGGTCGGATACGGGGCTTCCCTTCAGAACTTCGGCGAAATAGTACAACAAATGACCGCCATCCAACAGCGGCACGGGCAATAGATTGAGCACACCGAGGCTGATGCTGATGAGTGCGAGATAGCCGACGAAGACGAGTGTTCCCGCCTGTACGGATTGGCCGGCGAAATCCGCCATCGTCAGCGGGCCGCTGATGTTCTTGAGCGATGCCTGGCCGGTGACGATGCGCCCCAGCATCTTCAACGTGAAGACTGAGAGTTCCCATGTCTTGCGCGCGCCTTCGGCCAGCGCCTCCACCGGACCGTAGCGCATGGTGATCGCCAGGCGGTCGGCGGCGGCGGGGTCGATCTTGAGCCGCAGGCCC
>JAWXBK010000100.1:0-16910 GCA_034439975.1 Rhodospirillaceae bacterium
CTAGTCGTATGTGAGCTCGGTATATATTGGTAACCGGGTCGCCGATGTCAACCGGCACCTTACGTAAAGACATGGCTCGGCACTGTCACGTTTTGAACATCGGCGCGTGCCCCGCCCAGCTAAAAGGACGAAAGGCAGCCTTTCCGCTTTTTCGGCGCCTTCCAACCGACCAAAGGAAAATGTTATGAAGAATTTCTCGAGATCGTGGCGCCAAATGGCGGCGATCTCCGCAATCGCTATATTCGCCGCGTGTTCGGCGCAGGCTGACACCTACCAGCCGACGTCGACGAGCGGCAATCAAAATACGTCTTTCACGGTAACGTCGACGAGCGGCGGTAACGTGCTGGCGACCAACGGCGGCATGACGCTTTACACCTATGACCTCGACGCGCGCAACCAGTCCGCCTGCTATGGCGAATGCACCCGGAACTGGAAGCCGTTTCTTGCAAATTCGAGTTCGCGGCCGAGTGGCAGCCTGACACTCATCGCGCGCAATGACGGAACGATGCAGTGGGCCGAGAACGGCCGGCCGCTCTATACCTATGCGCTCGATGTGATTCCGGGCCAGAGCCGCGGAAACGGCTACAACAATGTCTGGCACGTGGTTCGTGACGGATCGCGCGTCGTGTACGAGCCGAATGCGGCCACCACGCCGCCGGCCGCCGTGCCCTTCAATTCCGCGTTCCGCGTGAATTCGACCAGCACCGGCAACGTCCTTGCGACCAGCGCCGGCAAGACGCTGTACACTTACGAAAGGGATTCGCTTAACAATTCGGAGTGCTACAACGACTGTGCCAAGACCTGGCCGCCTTATCTGGGCAATGCGAACTCCCGTGCGAGCGGTAACCTCACGCTCATTGCCCGGCGAGACGGGACGTTGCAGTGGGCCGAGAATGGTCGGCCGCTCTATACCTTCGTCAAAGACACAGCCGTCGGCGAAATGCAGGGCGACGACCCGTCGCACAAGAACTGGAATGTGATCCGCGACGGATACCAGCCGACCACCCAGGTGATCTACCAGCCGGCAACGACGCCTCAGCCGACCTATCAGCCGACCCCGACCTATCAGCCGACCTATCAGGCGGTCGCGGTGCCGTATAACGCGGCGTTCCAGACGGTCCAGACCGGCAGCGGCGATCTTCTCTCCACCAATCGCGGTCTGACGCTCTACACATATCAGGGCGACGTTCGCAATCAGTCCAACTGCTACGGCGAATGCGCCCGCTATTACCGGCCGTATCTCGGCAGTGTTACCGCCCGTACCGGCGGCGACCTGACCCTGATCGCCCGTGCCGATGGCACGAACCAGTGGGCCGACAATGGTCAGCCTCTCTACACCTATTTTGAAGACCGGAATCCCGGTGACATGAGAGGCGGCCTGCAAAGCAACTGGCAGGTGGTCGCGCGATAGCACCAAATCGATTGGCGATGCCTGGCGTGCGACCGATGGTCGGCGCCAGGCTCGCCCGGTTGATCGATGCTTCGCGATTCAGCGAACAAGGGACACTCCCATGACAACCATCCTAAAATCATGGCGCCAACTGGCCGCGATCTCGAGCGTTGCACTGCTCGCGGCCTGTTCGTCGCACAACATGGAACAGCAAACCTCGCGGCCCAGACACCGACCGGCGGACGCAACCAGATCTCGCTGAGCGCGCCTGCAACGGTGGAATAGCGACGACAGCGATCGCGACTACTCTGCCGTTTTCCGCGAGTTCGGCTGAAGTGACCCGTTGGCTTCTATCCACCGTTATCGCGTAACGAACCGCCAGCCGACCATTATCGCCGCATTTTTGTTTTCTCGCGTGCCATGTCGGAGTACCGGAACAGTTCGCATTGTTCGAACGTTTAATCTCCGAGTGACACGCGCATTTCTTAACACGCAATTCGACAACCCGCCCGACGATCGTGGCTGGCCAGTACCCGGCCGCCCAGCGCGTTTAATGCCCGCGTGCCGGTTCGCAACATTCATTGGGAGACCGATCATGAGACGTAATCATTTTGAGGCTACTCTTGCCCCGTCCTTTTCCGATTGGCTCGGGAGGATGCCGCGCGTGTGGCGGGACGCTTTCACGAGGGGTCGCGTGGATACCCGCACTGCGTTTGCAAAAGAATCGACCGACCTCGACGAAATTTCACGGCACGTTATCGCGGCACGAGACATCGGCGCCGGAGCGGCGTGATGCCGTCTCTGTTCCGAATTTGCACCGCGTCGGCTGCGGATCGGGATTCCTGGTCTCGTGCCCAACTTCCCGCGACCAGCGGATCGATCGTCCCTTCGCCGGCGACCACGGTATTCCCGGTCGGGAAACAATCCCGCCCAACCGTCATCGTCGCTTGCGCAGGTTTCACCAACTCTTTTCAAGGAGACAAATTATGAAACGAATCTTGTTGGCCACGACCTTTTCCTTGTCACTCGTCGCGTTGGCTGCCTGCGGCAGTAGCACGTCCGATCGTGCCCTGAGCGGCGGTGCCATCGGCGCCGGTGTCGGGCTTGCCGGCGGCGCGCTTGTCGGTGCACCGCTCGCAGGCGCTGCGATCGGCGGTGCGGCCGGCGCTGCAACGGGTGCCGTTACCGATGAAGACGACCTGGATCTCGGCGAGCCGATCTGGGAATAGGTTTTCTGTTCGCACGATTCCAGCGGGCAGAGCCCGGCCGGATTGGTCCCCTGATTCGGCCGGGTCCCCCGCCTCCTTCCTCATGTCCCACCTTGATTCACAATGATTCACGGTCGCCTGAAGCCCGGCTGGCCGCGCGCGGTCATGATTTGAGATCGGGCGATCGGAACGAATATTGGCCGGAAGCTTGGAAAATCGGCCGTAGCTCCTAAGATAGAGTGTGGCGACTCGGCGCCGGTCGCCAGTAACGCTTATCGAAAGGCGCTCATGAATCTCGTCCGCCGTTTTGCGCTCGGGCACCGCTCGTCATCGCCGCCGTGGAACGACGGGGCGCCGGTGCGGAAAGAGCTGTTCAGCGTCGAGCGGCTGGAACAGCATGCCGAAAGCCTTGCCGCGGCCCAGCCCGTCACGGCGACGCCGCCGCGCGTTCTCTCTTTGCACGAAAGGCTCGACGATAACGCCGCGGTTCTTCTCGCGGCCTATCGGGCGAGTGCTGCGGAGCTGGAAAGCGGCCGCGGCATGGTCCCGGCCGCGGAATGGCTGCTCGACAATTATCATCTGGTCGAAGAGCAGATTCGTGAGATCCGCGACGATCTTCCGCCCGGCTATTACCGCCAGCTTCCCAAGCTGGCGGAAGGACCGTTCGCCGGTTATCCGCGCGTGTTCGGGCTCGGCTGGGCGTTCGTCGCACATACCGACAGCCATCTCGATCCCGATATCCTGAGCCGCTTCATCGCGGCCTATCAGCGGGTGCAGCCTCTCACCATCGGCGAGTTGTGGGCCGTCGCCATTACGCTGCGCATCGTGCTGGTCGAAAACCTGCGCCGGCTGGTCGACCAGATCATGGCGGGCCAGGACGCGCGCGCGGATGCCGATACGCTTGCCGATCGGCTGCTTCTCTCGGGCAACACCCGGGCGGCACGCGGCCCCGATACCGCCACGCGCGGCGCCGAGCCGATGCCCGAAATCTTCGCGGCCCAGCTCGCGAAGCGATTGCGCGATCTCGATCCGCAAACGACTCCGGCGCTCGGCTGGCTGGAAGAGCAGCTCCGGCAGCAGGGCGTTTCCATCGATGATGTCGTGCAACGTGCCCAGCTGCGGCAGGGCGCATCGAATGTCACCGTCCGCAATGTCATCACCAGCATGCGGCTCATCGCCGATATCGACTGGGCGGACATGCTCGAGAGCGTCAGCCTTGTCGACGCGCGGCTACGTGCAGCCAGCCGCTTTGCTGCCATGGATTTTCCGACGCGCAACATGTACCGGAACGCGATCGAACAGCTCGCGCGCGGGTCTTCGTCGCCGGAACTCGAGATCGCCGATCGGGTGCTCGAAGCGGCGCGGACGGCCTCGGACGAGGCGGCGGATGCCGTCGAAGCGGAACGAACCGGCGACCCCGGCTATCATCTGATCGGCGGCGGACGATACGCGCTGGAGCGCGCGGTCGGATTCAGGTTGCCATGGCGAATGCGGCTCGGCCGCTGGTACGCCACGGTCGGCATCGGCGCCTATGTCGGCACGATTCTCGCCGTCACCACGCTGCTGCTCGCGTTCTCGCTGCTCATCCTGGCCGAACCCGGCGTCGATGCCTGGTTGCTGGTGCTGTTCGCGTTGTTCGGCTTCCTGCCGGCAACCGATCTGGCGACGCATCTCGTCAACCGTGTCGTCACCATGAGCGCCGGTCCGAGCCTGTTGCCCGGCATCGAACTCGCGAAGGGCGTCCCGCAGTCGCTCAGGACCATGGTCGCGGTTCCGACTCTGCTTAGTGGCGAGGCCGATCTGCTGGAGCAGATCGAGGGGCTCGAAGTTCACCATCTCGCCGGTGCCGGCGGCGATCTGGTGTTCGCGCTGCTTCTCGACGGCGCCGACGCAGACCAGGAAGTTCTGCCGACGGATGCGCCGATGCTTGCCGCGGCCGCCGGGGCGATTGCCCGGCTCAACCATCGTTACGGTCCGGGCCCCGGCGGCGATCGTTTCCTGCTGCTCTATCGGCGCCGGATCTTCAATCCGGGCGAAAACAAATGGATGGGCGGGGAGCGCAAGAGGGGCAAGCTGCACGAACTCAACCGGCTTCTGCGCGGCGCCACCGACACCAGTTTCGTTTCGATCGCGAACTACGCGCCGCAGATCCCGAAAGATGTGCATTATGTCATCACGCTCGACGCCGATACGCGGCTGCCACGGGACGCAGCGGCCCGGCTGATCGGCAAGATGGCGCATCCTTTGAACCGGCCGAAATTCGACGAGCGCGCGCAGCGCGTCGTCGACGGATACGGCATTCTGCAGCCGCGCGTCACGCCCGCGCTGCCGATCGGGCGCAAGGGCTCTTTCTATCAGGAGATCTTCTCCGGGCCCGGCGGCATGGATCCGTATGCGGCGGCGGTCTCCGATGTCTATCAGGATCTGTTCGGCGAAGGCTCATACACCGGCAAAGGCATCTACGACATCGATGCTTTCGAAGCCGCGCTCGCAAACCGCGTTCCCGAGAACGCGCTGCTCAGTCACGATCTGTTCGAGGGAAATTTTGCGCGCGCCGGTCTCGCGACCGACGTCGAAGTGATCGAGGAGTTTCCCGCGCGCTACGATGTTAACGCCAAACGGCAGCACCGCTGGGCGCGCGGCGACTGGCAACTGGTGCCTTGGTTGATCGGCCGCCGAAGCCTTTCGGTTCCGGCGATCGGCCGCGCGAAAATGCTGGATAATCTGCGGCGATCGGTACTCGCGCCGTCGATCCTGGCGGCCATCGTTGTGTGCTGGCTGCTGCCTCCATCCGTGGATGCAGCAGGATTGCTTCTCCTGCTGGCGACGATCGCGATACCGGCAATTGTTCCGCTCATTTTTTCGGTGCTGCCGCAACGCCCCGGCATTCTCCTTCTGCACCACATCGCGAGGCTCGGTGCGGACCTCCATCTCGCAACGGCACGCGTGTTGCTGACTATCGCCTTCCTGCCCGATCAGGCATGGCGTATGGGCGATGCGATCGTACGTACATTGGCGCGGCTGTTCGTGACGCGCCGCCATCTCCTCGAATGGACGACGGCGGCACAATCGATGGGAATGCCGATTCCCGACCTGTGGGGCTTCTATCGCGAGATGACCGGCGGCACGCTGCTGGGAATCGGCGTAGCGGCGGCGTCGGTCGTCATTCTGCCGTCGTCCTGGCCATTGGCGCTCGTGGCAGCTTCATTGTGGGTGGCGGCGCCGGTTCTTGCCTGGTGGACCAGCCGCTCGGTGGCCGTGCCCCAGGATTTCATCATCTCCGAGCCGGATGCACTCGACCTGCGATCGACCGCGCGGCGCACCTGGCGCTTTTTCGAAACCTTCGTCACCGCGGCCGACAACATGCTGCCGCCCGACAATTTCCAGGAAGATCCGAAACCCGTCATCGCGCACCGGACGTCGCCCACCAACATGGGGCTCTATCTTCTGTCCGCTGTTGCCGCGCGCGATTTCGGCTGGGCGGGAACGACGGAAACCGTCGATCGGCTGGAAGCAACGATTGGCGCCATGCTGAAACTGCAGCGCTTCAGGGGCCATTTCTATAACTGGTACGGGACGCTGGACCTGCATGTGCTCGGCCCCGGTTACATTTCATCGGTCGATAGCGGAAATCTTGCGGGGCATCTGATCGCCATCGCGAATGCCTGCGAAGAGTGGATCGGTATCGCGCAGGTGTCGGATATCGCGCCCGGCCTCGCAGACAATCTTCGACTGGCGCGCGATGCACTCGATGCGCTGCCGTCCGCAGGCGATGCACAGGCAAGCGAGCTCGGCGCCGTGCTCGACGATCTCGCGATTCAACTGGCGGCAACGCCGCGGTTCGACGATCCGTCACCGGCCGTCGCGCGTCTCGCGGAAACCGCCGTCGGAATGGCGACAGCGCTCGCAACCGCGCTTGGCGAGGGCACGGACGACGTCCTGTACTGGGTCGAGGCGATCCGCCGGTTGCTCGAAGAACAGGAGCGCGACCGCCGCCAGATCGCGGATTCGCCGCATATTCTGCGGAACCGGTTGCGGGCGCTCGCCGATACGGCACGCGCGATGGCGCTCGCGATGGATTTCACGCTTCTTCTCGATCCCGAACGGAAACTTCTGTCGCTCGGTTTTTCTCTCGCGGATAACGGCCTCGATCCTAGTTGCTACGATCTGCTCGCCTCGGAAGCGCGGCTTGCCAGTCTGTTCGCTGTCGCCAAGGGCGATGTCCCGACGCGTCACTGGTTGCATCTCGGTCGTGCCGCAACGCCGGTCGGCAGCGGATCCGCGCTGATCTCCTGGTCCGGCTCGATGTTCGAGTATCTGATGCCCTCGCTGATCATGCGCGCGCCGGTCGGCAGCCTGCTCGAGCAGACCAACCGTCTGATCGTCGGGCGCCAGCAATCCTACGGACGATCGCTCGGCGTTCCCTGGGGCGCGTCGGAATCGGCCTACAACGCGCGCGACAAGGAGTTCACCTACCAGTACGCCAATTTCGGCGTTCCCGGCCTCGGTCTGAAACGCGGTTTGTCGGACGACGTTGTGATCGCGCCCTATGCAACCGGTCTCGCGGCGATGGTAGATCCGCACGGCGCCGCCCGGAACTTCGAGCGCCTTGCCGACATCGGCGCCCGCGGCCGCTATGGCTTTTACGAGGCGCTCGATTTCACCCGCACGCGCCTTCAGGACAGTGAGAACGTGGCGCTCGTGCGCGCCTATATGGCCCATCACCAGGGCATGACGATCGTTGCGATCGCGAATGCCCTGCAGGACGGTCGGATGCGCGAACGGTTTCATCGGGAACCGATGATCCAGGCAAGCGAGCTTTTGCTTCAGGAGCGCATGCCGCGCGACGTCGCGATTGCACGCCCGCGTGTCGAAGAGGTCCATGCCTCGGCGGCGCAGGCCATCACCGCGCTTCCCGTGTTGCGCCGGCTCACGGCGCCCGTTCTTGGTGCACCGGTCACGCATCTTCTGTCGAACGGCCGCTATGCCGTGATGCTGACCGCCACCGGAGCGGGATACAGCCGCTGGCGCGACGTCGCGGTGACGCGATGGCGCGAGGATGCGACGCGCGACGACTGGGGCTCGTTCATCTTTCTTCGCGATGTGCAGAGAGGGAATGTCTGGACGCCGGGCGCGCAGGCGATCCGCAGCGATGCGGACCACAGCGAAGTGGTCTTCGGCGAGGATCATGTCGAATTCGTCCGCCGCGACGGCAATCTGACGACCGCGATGGAAGTGGTGGTTTCCGACGAAGACGATGGAGAGGTTCGCCGTGTATCGCTGACGAATAGCGGGCGGCGTGCGCGCGAGATCGAGCTGACATCCTACGCCGAGCTGGTGCTGACGACGCCGGCCACGGATAACGCCCATCCGGTTTTCAGCAAGATGTTTGTCGAAACCGAGTATCTGGCCGAGTTCGGCGCGCTCGTGGCGACACGTCGCCTGCGCTCGCCGGAGGAGCCGGCGGTGTGGGCGGCGCATTTCGCGGTGCTGGAAGGGGCCGACGCCGGGGATTCGCAATACGAAACCGACCGTGCCCGGTTTCTTGGCCGCGGCCATACGGTCGAGAAAGCGATGGCGGTCGCCGAGGGGAGGGCGCTGTCCGGAAGCGTCGGCTCGGTTCTCGATCCGATCTTTTCGTTGCGGCAGCGCGTGACGGTGCGTCCCGGCAAATTCGTGCGCGTCGCCTTCTGGACCGTCGTCGCCTCGTCGCGCGCCGAGCTTCTCGATCTTGTCGACAAGCATCGCGATCGCAGTGCCTTCGATCGCGCGCGGACGCTCGCCTGGACGCGGGCCCAGGTCCAGCTCCGTTATCTCGACGTGGATGCGACCGAGGCCGCGGATTTTCAGCGCCTGGCCGCTCCCATTCTCTACGCGGATCGGCGGTTTCGCGCGCCCCAGGATGCGATTGTGCGCGGTGCCGGTCCGCAGTCGGGCCTGTGGCCGCATGCCATATCCGGCGACCTGCCGATCGTGCTGCTGCGCATCGACGATGTCGAGGATATCGGCCAGGTGCGGCAGTTGCTGCGCGCGCACGAATACTGGCGAATGAAGGGTCTCGGCGTCGATCTTGTGATCGTTAACGAACGGGCCTCGTCCTATACGCAGGAACTGCAGATTGCAATCGAGACTGCGGTGCGCAGCAGCCAGTCGCGGCCGCTTCTGGGCGGCGAGCATGCGCCGGGTTCGATCCATGCGCTGCGCGCCGATCTGATGAATTTCCAGACCCGCACATTGCTGCAATCGGTCGCCCGCGTCGCATTGGTCGCCCATCGCGGACCGATCGCGGACCAGCTTGCGCGATTGCCGTCTTTGCCGGTGCGTCCGGTCCCGGTCGCTCGATCGAATGTGATAGTGCCTTCGGTGCCGGCATTGCCGCCGCCGCTGGGGCCGACTTTGCCCGAACTGGAGTTCTTCAACGGCATCGGCGGTTTCGACAAGGACGGACGCGAATATGTAAGCGTACTCGATGCCGGCCGCACCACGCCGGCGCCGTGGATCAATGTGATCGCCAATCCCGGCTTCGGCTTTCATGCATCGGCGGATGGCAGCGGCTATTGCTGGGCCGAGAACAGTCGCGATAACCAGCTCACGCCCTGGTCGAACGATCCGGTCGGCGATCCGCCCGGCGATGCGCTCTATATTCGCGACGAGGAAACCGGCGATCTCTGGAGCCCGACGGCGCAGCCGATCCGCGGCGGTGCGCGCTACACGACGCGGCACGGGTTCGGCTATAGCCGCTTCGAGCATGAGACGCACGGTATCGCCACCGACCTGCTTCAGTATGTGCCGCTGTCGGACCCGATCCGGATCTCGCGTCTCAGCCTCGAGAATCGCTCGTCCAAACCGCGCCGCTTGTCGATTACCGCCTATGCGGAATGGGTGCTTGGCACCGCGCGCGGCGCATCGGCGCCGTTCATTGTAACAGGGATCGACGCCCGGACCGGCGCGATGCTCGCGCGCAATCCCTGGAGCATGGCGTTTCCGGGCCGCGTCGCGTTCGCCGATCTTGCCGGCCGGCAGACGAGCTGGACGGCGGACCGTACCGAGTTCCTCGGCCGCGATGGCGGTATCGCCAATCCCGCGGCGCTGCGCGAAAAGTCGAAATTGTCCGGCACGATCGGTGCCGGCTTCGATCCCTGCAGCGCGCTGCAGCAGATTGTCGAACTCCGTGCCGGCGAGACGATCGAGATCGTCTGGTTCCTTGGCCAGTCCGCATCGTCCGAAGCGGCGGCCACGCTGATCGCGCGCTATCGCAAGGCCGATCTCGATGCGGTTCTGGCGGAAGTCACCGCCCATTGGGACAGCCTGCTCGGCTCGGTTCAGGTGAAAACGCCCGACCGGCCTCTGGACATCATGCTGAATGGCTGGCTGCTTTATCAGGCGCTCGCCTGCCGCATCTGGGCGCGCGCTGGTTTCTATCAGGCCAGCGGCGCGTACGGATTTCGCGACCAGCTTCAGGACGGCATGGCGCTGACATTCGCGCGGCCGGCGGAGACGCGGCGCCATATCCTGCGCGCGGCATCGCGCCAGTTCGCCGAGGGCGACGTGCAGCATTGGTGGCTGCCGCATTCGGGGCAGGGCGTGCGCACACGCATCTCCGACGATCGCGTCTGGCTTGCCTTCGCGACGGCGAGCTATATCGGCGTCACGGGCGATCACGCGATCCTCGACGAGATCGTGCCTTTTCTCGATGGCCCGCTGCTCGATCCCGGCGAAGCCGATGCCTTCTTCCAGCCGATGATCGGCGACGAACCGGCTTCCTTGTTCCGGCATTGCGCCCGCGCGCTCGATCAATCCATCGCACTCGCCGGTGAACATGGTTTGCCGCTGATCGGGACCGGCGACTGGAACGACAGCATGAACCGGGTCGGCGCCAGCGGTCGCGGCGAAAGCGTGTGGCTCGGCTGGCTGCTGCTCCGCACGCTCGCGCTGTTTGCACCGCTCGCCGACGGGCGCGACTCCGACCGCGCGCGGCTCTGGCGTGCCTATGAAGACGTGCTGCGCCGCGCCATCGAACGCGAGGCGTGGGACGGCGAATGGTATCGCCGCGCGACTTTCGACGACGGGACCTGGCTCGGCTCGAAAAATTCCGAAGCCTGTCGCATCGATTCGATCGCGCAATCCTGGTCGGTGCTGTCGGGTGCGGGCGATCCGGCGCGCGCGACGATCGCGATGGCGTCGCTCGAAAGAAATCTGGTCGATTACGACGATCGGCTGGCGCTGCTCTTCGTGCCGCCGTTCGACCGGACGGCGCTCGACCCTGGTTACATCCAGGGCTATCCGCCGGGCCTGCGCGAGAATGGCGGCCAATACAGCCACGCCGTGATGTGGGCGGCGATGGCCTGGGCGCAGATGGGCGATGGCGACAAGGCCGGCGCGATGCTCGATCTGGCCAATCCGATCAATCATGCGCGCACGGCCGACGGCATGGAGCGCTATCTGAACGAACCTTATGTCATGTCCGCCGACGTCTATGGCGTGAAGCCGCATCGCGGTCGCGGCGGCTGGAGCTGGTATACGGGTGCGGCAGGCCTGATGCATCGCGCCGGCGTCGAGAGCCTTCTCGGCATCCGTCGCGAAGGCACGACCTTGGTGATCGATCCCTGCATCCCGAGCGGCTGGCCCGGCTACGACGCGACCGTGACATTGCCGGCTTCGTCGACGCCGCCGGCGACTGTCGCGTTGCAGGAGCTCGCCTTGCCGCAATCGGCGACGGCGAGAGATCAGAGACCGGCGACGGGAGCGTCAGCACCGGGGGTGTCCGCGTCGGGGACGCCGGAGACCCGCCCGGAAACCCGTCCAGAAACCCGATACGAGATCCGCGTGGACAATCCCGCACACAAATCGCGCGGCATCGCATCGGCGACGCTCGACGGCGCGTCGGTCGAACTCGTCGACGGGCGCGTGCGCGTCCCGCTCGATGGCGCCGAGCATCGGGTGACGATTGAGATGGGTGGGTGAGGGGGGTGCGTCGCATAAATTTCTTGTCATCGCCGGTCTTGATCCGGCGATCCATTGTGCCGATACGCTGCGTCAACCGCGCCGCGCGCTACGCGGCTTGAAGTCGCGCCATCTCCGCTTCGAACTCAAAGCGCAGTTGTGTGCCTTCCTCGTCGGGCAGGAACAGGGTCATCTGCGGGAAGATGGTGCGGTAGAGCGAAAGCTTCGCGCGGTCGAGGGACGTCGCGGATCGCGTCTCGGCAAGGATGCGATGCAGCCGGGCGCGAACGCGGTCGGGGTCCGGCCGGTCCGCCGGCTCCGCCGCCGCACCGAACAGGTCGGACTGCGATTCTTCTGCCAGAGGCTCCGGATGGATAGTGACTCGCCGTCGGCTCGCAGTGGAGATGCGCGTGCCGTGCCATGCCCTACCGCACCGCCAGTGCCGCGAGGATCTCCGAAACGCAGCGCTCCGCATCCGGTTGCCCGGTATCGACCGTCACGTCGTAATCGCCGAACGAATGCACGATATCGGCGAGGCCGCGCGCGCGGCCGATCACGCGGTCGCCGCGGGCGCGCTCGCGCGCCTCGAGAATGTCGATCGGGCATGTGACGCCGACCCTGAAGACGTCGAGGCCCGCGAACGCGCGCTCACAGCTCTCGTGCATCGCGCGGTCGTGCAGCACGTGATCGAAGATGACGGCGTTGCCGGCATCGACGAGGGCGCGCACGGCGGGCGCCATCGCCTCGATCAGGCGGCGGAAGACCGGGCCGAATTTGGCGGTCGCGACCGTGACGGCGGCGCCCGATGCGGGATCGGTCGTCGTCGTCACGATCATTTCGACGCCCGCGGCGGTGAAGTCGTCGCGCGCGTCCTGGCGGCCGGTATCGGCGCCGCGGTAATAGCGCTCGGGCGCCATGAACACGAAATCATCGAAGCCGATGCGGAGATACGGTGTCGCCAGACGCGCCTGCAGCGCGTGGCAGATCGTCGTCTTGCCCGCGCTCGACGGACCGTTCACAAGGATAATGTCGGGCCGGGTATTCGCGACAGACAATGTTTCCATGCTTTTCAGCCCCGCTCCCCCTTCGGCATACGGAACTGTATACTGCACGGCATACAAAACCCGATACCGGATCGCAGCCCCCGTGCCTCGCAAAGCCATGCCGCCTACTCGCCTTCTTCCGCGACCCGCGCCCGGCGGGAATGAAGCCGACCGCACGCTGTCGACGCGTACCTATGGCCAGCTCAAGGATATGATCCTTGCCGGCAAGCTGCGCCCGGGCGAGAAGCTGGCCGAGCGCGATCTCGGCGCCTCGCTCAAGGTCAGCCGCACACCGATCCGCGAGGCGCTCGGCCGCCTGGTGCAGGACGGGCTGGTCGAATACCGGCCGCAGCGCGGGCATTTCGTGCGCGCGATCGACATGCGCTCGGTCGAGGATCTCTACAGTTTGCGCGAGATGCTCGAGGTCTATGCGATCCGGCTCGCGATGTCGCGCATGCAGCGCACCGATTTCGCCGAGTTCGACCGGCTCTCGCAGTCGCTTGAGCGTTACGCCGCCGATCCAATGCAGTCCGAGGCCGAGCTGCGCGAGGGCCAGCGCGTGCACGAGATCATTGCGCGCGCCGCCCGCGACGAACTGCTCTACGAAATGCTGATGCGGCTCTACGACCGGCTGCAGCTCTTCATCTGGATCGATGCGCTCTATGCCGACGAGGCGCGGCTCACGCGCGCCGAACATGCCGAGATCATCGCCGCGATCAAGGCCGAGGATGTCGAGCGCGTCGTGCATCTGGCGACGCAGCATCTGCGCCGCTCGCGCGCCAACGTCATGCGTGTCCTGCAGGCGCGGCCGTCGCTGACGGGGTAGCGGAGGCGGCGCCTCAAGCGCCGGCGACGAGCGCGAGGCAGTGCCAGGCGAGTGCGCGGTTAGACGAAATAACCGGCATTTTCAGCTCGTTTTCGAGCGTCCCGACGATCGTCGCGGTGCGCAGCGAGGTGCAGGCGACGAACACCGCATCCGCCTCCGAAAGCTGCCGGTCGCTTACGGCGTCGGCGATCCGTTGCGGCGACACGCGCGTGATCGCGGAATCCTCGTCGATGCCGAAATTCGCCTGATCGACGAGCGCGAAGCCGCGTCGCTCGAGATCGCGCGCGACGATCGCATGCACGGAATCGGGATAAGGCGTCACCAGCACAATGCGTCGCGCACCGAGGCGACGCAGCGCCGCATCCGCCGCGGTCATCGGCGAGGTGCAGGCGATATCGGGTCGGCCCTGGCGGATCTGCGCGAAGACGGCATCCTCGCCGATCGCGGCGGTCGCCGAGGTGCAGCCATACGCGATCACGTCGAGCCGGCTGCCCGGCACCAGCAATGTTGCCGCGCGTGCGAGTTCCGCCTCGGTCGCACGCAGGCTCTCCGGCCCGAAGCGATCGGGGGCGGGAACGCGCGTCGTATAGAGATTGACGCCGCCGGGCCCGGTCTCGGGTGGAAGGAAGCGCCGCATCTCGTTCTCGATCGCATGATCGGTCGCGAGCGCGATCAGCCCGATCTCGCACCCGTCGGGCAGCGGCGGACGATCGAGCGCGCGCGCGGAATCCGGCGCCGGGCCGCTCGCGGCGTCGGCGAGGTCAATCGGTGGCGGCAAGCTCCATTCCGGCATCGAAATCGCCTCTATCGCCTATTGCCGAACGCCTGTCCTGTTTGGTATACCAAAATGAATGCCAAGATGCCAGGGGTCGCCGAAATGACAGCAGCCACGAGCAAAACCGGCGTGGCCCTCGATCGGGCGGAATCCGACGATGCGGGTGGGGGCTCGTCGGTGCAAGACCCGGCTTCTGTGGAGGGGCGCGAGCGCTCCGGGGCGGCTCTGCATACCGATGGTATCGCGTCGGCCGGCAAAATCGGCGCCGAGCGATTGTTCGCGCCGCGGGTTGCGGGGATTCCCGGATCGCCGATCGACCGTTCGATCGCGCTGCTCGCAAGCCAGCCGCACCCGACCGTGCCGTTCGCCTTCGGTGCGCCGGCACCCGAAGCGATTCCGATCGCGCTGCTCGGTGAAGCGGCGGCACTCGCACTCGGCGATGCCGATGCGGGCGCGCTCAGCTACGGCCCGACCGAGGGCGAGCCGGCCTTGCGCGCTGCATTGCGCGCCGATCTTCTGTTGCAGGGTCTCGAGATCGCCGATGATGAACTTTTGATTACGGCCGGCGGCACGCAGGGCCTCGACCTCGTGTGCAAATTGTTCGTCGGGCCGGGCGACACGGTGATCGCCGAAGATCCGACTTATTCCAACGGCATCGCGATCGTCACGAGTTACGAGGGCCATGTGCTGCGCTGCCCGACCGACGATGCGGGATTGCGTGTCGACGCGATCGCGCGGCTGGTCGCGACGACGGGCCGCGCGCCGAAGCTGATCTACACGATTCCGAATTTCCAGAATCCCGGCGGCAGCACGCTCGCGCTCGAACGCCGCCGCAGTCTGCTCAAGCTGGCCGAGCGCTATGACTGTCTGATCCTCGAGGACGATCCCTATGGCCGGCTCTTCTTCGATCGGGCGCCGCCGCCCAGCCTCTATGCGCTCGACCGCTTGGCCAGGAACGGCAGCGGCCGCGTGATCGGCGTGCATACCTTCTCGAAGATCCTGGCACCAGGTCTGCGCGTCGGCTGGATCGTGGCACCACCACCGGTCATCGCGAAGATGATCGATGCAAAGCAGGGCCTCGATACCTGCACCAACGTGCCGGCGCAGCGCATGGTCGCGCGATTTCTGGAATCCGGCGCGATGCCGGGCCATCTCGACATGCTGCGCACGACCTATCGGGCGCGGCGCGATGCGATGGAAACAGCGCTCAAACAGTGCTTCGCCGACATGAAATGCGTGCGCTGGACCAGTCCCGGTGGCGGTTTCTTCATCTGGCTCAGTCTGCCGGCGGGGATCGATGCCGACCGGCTGCTGCCCTTGGCGTTGGCCGAGGGTGTCGCGTTCATTCCCGGCTCGGCCTTCCGCGGGCCGGAGGGGCCGCGCAACGCGCTGCGCCTCTCTTTCGCCTATCCCGATGCCGATGCGATAGTCGAGGGCGTGCGCCGCCTGCGCCGCGCGATCGACCGTATCCCGCGCGGCTGAACCGAGGAAATGCCATGACCGCCGATCCCTATCCGGCCGATCCCTATCCTAGCAATGCCTGTCCGCCCGAACTGCGCCGCGCCGTGGTCGAGCGTTATGTCGCGCGCACGCCAACATCGAAGCGCGCACACGAGCGCGCAAGCCGCGTGCTGCCGGGCGGCGTCAATCGCAACATCGTGCATCATGGCCCGCATCCGATGTTCCTCGCTTCTGGTGCCGGACCCTATCTCACCGATCTCGACGGCAACCGCTATCTCGATCTGATTGGCAATTATACGGCGATGATCCTCGGCAATTGCGTGCCGCAGGTGATGGAGGCCGCCGCGCGACAGCTTGCGCTCGGCACCGCCTGGGCCGGCGCCACCACCGGCGAGGCGACGCTCGCGGAGATGATCGTCGAACGCTTGCCCTCGGCCGAGCTGGTGCGCTTTGCGGCCTCGGGGACCGAAGCGACGATGATGGCATTGCGCGCGGCGCGCGCCTTCACCGGCCGGCCCGCGATCGCGAAGTTCGAGGGCGGTTATCACGGCATCCACGATTTCGCGATGATCAGCGTCGCACCCGATCCGAACAATTCCGGACCGGACGAGGCGCCGCTTTCGGTCGCAACGCCCGGCATCGCGCCCTCGGCCACGGCCGACGTGCTGGTGCTGCCGTTCAACGATGCGAAATCGGTCACGGCGCTGATCGAGAGACACGCGCATCGGCTGGCTGCGATCATCGTCGAGCCTGTGCTGGCGAATGCCGGGCTGCTCGAGCCGGATCCGGGTTTTCTCCAGTTGCTGCGCGATCTCGCGACGAAGCACGGCATCGTGCTGATCTTCGACGAGGTGATCACGCTGCGGCTCGCTTACGGCGGCGCGCAGGCGATGTACGGCGTCACGCCGGACATGACGACGCTCGGCAAGATCATCGGCGGCGGCTATCCGATCGGCGGCATCGCCGGGCGCGCCGACATCATGAACTGGTTCGATCCGACGAAGGCCGGCGGTTCGGTCACGCTCTCCGGCACCTTCCATGCGGCACCGATGGCACTCGCCGCCGGGGTCGAGACGCTGAAATTGTTTACCGCCGATTCGATCGAGGCGCTCAACAGGCGGAGTGCGCGGCTCGCCCGCGAACTGCGCACGATGTTCGAGGGCGCATCGCTGATGCTCTCGCTCAACCAGGTCGGCTCGCTTCTGAATGTGCATGCGATGGCGGAAAATGTGAGCCGCTATCGTCCGGGCGCGCGCGGCGACAA
>JAWXBK010000101.1:0-16736 GCA_034439975.1 Rhodospirillaceae bacterium
GCACGGCCAGCGGCAGCGCGACCACGCTCAGCAAGGTCGCGATCCCGAGCGCTGCCTGCAGCAGCGCCATGATGGCCAGCAGATCGAGCGGCCGGCCGCGCGTGATGCGGTCCTTCGCGTGCGGTCCGGCAATCCAGAGTGCGAGAACAACGATGACGGTCGCGATCGCAAGCCAGCGATGCGCGAACTGTGCTGCGACCGGATTTTCGAAGAGATTGGTCCAGAGCGGCTCGAGCGCGAGCGCGTCGCCCGGCAACAGCGCGCCGCCCATCAGCGGAAAATCGTTATAGACGAACCCGCCATTGAGGCCGGCCGTGAACGCACCCATCGCGACGGTGATGGAGAGCAGCAGGGCGAACCAGTGCAGGTGGCGTCGGTTCGCGGGATCGACCCTGCCGCGTGGCGGCCCGATACAGAGGAGCGCCAGCCAGAACAGATAGATGTAGATCGCAAAGGCGAGCAGCAGATGCGCGACCAGCCGGTACTGGCTCACGTCGATCCGTTCCGCCAGACCGCTCGCGACCATGAACCAGCCGAGCGCGCCCTGCGCCCCGCCGAGCAGAAAGGCAACGACCAGATACGGCGTGAGCCCCGCCGGAACACGGCGGCGAACGAGAAACCATAGAAGCGGCAGCAGGAACACGAGCCCGATCAGCCGGCCCCAGAGCCGGTGAATCCATTCCCACCAGAAGATTTCCTTGAACGCGGCGAGCGACATGCCGCGATTGATCTCCTGATACTCGGGGATCTGGCGATAGAGATCGAACAGTCTTTGCCATTCCGCCTCGTTCAGCGGCGGCAGCGCGCCCTTGAACGGCTGCCATTCGGCGATCGAGAGACCGGATTCGGTGAGCCGCGTGATGCCGCCGATCACTACCATCGCGAAGATCATGCCGCAGCAGAGCAGCAGCCAGCGCGCGATCGCGCGTCGATGCGCGGCCGGTGCCGCCGCGATGCGGTCGGCGAGCCTGTCGGTGCGGGGCAAAGCGTGTGTCATGGCGGGCGGGCTCTAGTCCCGGCCCGTTTCATTCACAAGCGCATCGCTCACAAGCGCGGCGTTCGCCTCGCGTGCGGCGGGGGCTTCCCCGTTGCGCGCACGCCATTCATCCCGCGTTATCCGATACAGCACATGCGCGGAGAGCGGATGCGATGGGAAGAGCAAAGGATGGTGAAAATCTTCCGCCGGCTCATACGCAAGCCCGATCCGCGTCATCACCGCGCGCGAGCGTGCGTTCGATTCGGTCGTGAACGAAACGAAGGCGTCGAACGGCAATGTCTCGAACCCGAACCGCAACGCGGCGCGTGCCGCTTCCGTGGCATAGGCCTTGCCCCAAAAATTCCGTGCAAGCCGCCAGCCGATCTCGACCGCGGGCGTAAAGCGCGTGTCGAACGGCACCGGCGCGAAACCGGTGAACCCGATAAAGGGCACGACATCGGGAATCTCGATCGCCCACAATCCCCAGCCGCGTCTCACCATGCCTTCGACGATCCGGCCCGCCAGCGCGTCGCTCTCGTCGCGGTTCAACAAATCGGGCAGATACTCCATGACCGCGGGATCGGCATTCATCGCAGCGAACGGTTCGAAATCCGCGGCGCGCCACGGGCGCAGGATCAGCCGGTTGGTTCGAAGCGTGGCGGGCGAGGCTGGCATGCCCGGCGGTCTAGACCCGCAGTCCCGCCGCGGCAAGCCGGCCTGTTGCGGATGGCGCTTGCCGCCGCATTCGCCGCCCGCGTAGCGTCCGGCCAGGGGGATACTCATGAAAGCTGCTGTCTGCGTCGGTTTCGGCCAGGAACTCGTCATCGAGGACGTCACGCTGGCGCCGCCGGGTCCGGGCGAGTTGCGGGTGAAGCTCGGCGCCTGCGCGATCTGTCACAGCGACATCTTCTATATCCAGGGTGCCTGGGGCGGCGCGCTGCCGTCGGTCTATGGCCATGAGGCGGCCGGCATCGTGGTCGAATGCGGGCCTGGCGTGCGCCATGTGTCGCCGGGCGATCATGTCGTCGTCACGCTAATCCGTTCCTGCGGCCGCTGTCACTACTGCACGCAGGGCCAGACCGTTCTGTGCGAGAGCGAGTTTCCGCTCGACCGGCGCGGCCCGCTCGCGCGCGCCAACGGCACGGCCCTCAACCAGGGCCTGCGCACGGGTGCCTTCGCCGAAGAAGTCGTGGTCGATGAATCGCAGGTCGTGACCGTGCCGAAGGATCTGCCGTTCGACGTTGCGGCGCTGCTCGCCTGCGGCGTCATCACCGGTGTCGGCGCCGTCGTCAACGACGCGGCGGTGCCGGCCGGCAGCAGCGTGGTGGTGATCGGGACCGGCGGCGTCGGGCTCAATGCGGTGCAGGGCGCAAAACTGGCGAACGCGTCGCCCATCGTCGCGATCGACCTCGCGCCCTCGAAGCTGGCGGCGGCGCGTTTGTTCGGCGCTTCGCATGCGATCGATCCGCGCAACGAGGATGCGGCGGCCACGGTGAAATCGCTCACCGGCGGACGCGGCGCCGATTACGTGTTCGTCACGGTCGGTGCGAAGCCCGCCTTCGAACAGGGTTTCGGCTTGCTCGCCAAAGGCGGCACACTGGTGGTCGTCGGAATGCCTGCGACCGGCGTGATGGCCGAATTCGATCCGGGCAGTTTTGCCGCCTGGGGTCAGCGCATGATCGGTTCGAAAATGGGGTCGGCGCGCGTCGACATCGATATTCCGCGGCTGGTCGCGCTCTATGGCGAAGGGAAGATCAAACTCGACGAATTGATCAGCGGGCGGTTTCCGCTCGACGGCATCAACGCGGCGATCGCCGGCGTCACGCGCGGCGAGGCGCTGCGCAACGTGATCCTGTTCTAGCAAGAGGGTCGTCATGAAGATCAGGGAGTTCCGCACCTTCATCGTCGGCAACCCGCCGCCCGGTTTCGGCGGGCGCTATTTCGTCTTCGTGAAGCTCGTGACCGATAACGGAATCGTCGGCTACGGCGAAGCTTATTGCGCGACCTTCGGACCCAGGGTCGTGGCGCAGATGATCGAGGATATCTGCGAGCGCCATGTCGTCGGGGCCGATCCGTTCCATATCGAGCAGCTCTGGCGGCGCGTCTACGGGCGCGGCTATTCGCTGCGGCCCGACATCTCGATGATGGGCGCGTTGAGCGCAATCGAAATGGCTTTGTGGGATATCGTCGGCAAGGCGGTCGACAAGCCGGTCTACGAGTTGCTCGGCGGCCGCGTGCATGAGCGGCTGCGTTCGTACACGTACATCTATCCGGAAGCGCATGAGGGTGCCGAGGTCTATGCCGATCCGGATCGTTCGGCCGAGATCGCCGCCGGTTGCGTGAAACAGGGCTTCACCGCGGTGAAGTTCGATCCCGCCGGCCCATACACCGTCTACGATCCGCGCCAGCCGGCCCTCGATCGCATCGCGCTCTCGGTCGAGTTCTGCCGCAAGATCCGCGAGGCCGTCGGCGACAAGGCGGATCTGCTGTTCGGCACGCACGGCCAGTTTACGGCCTCGGGTGCGATCCGCCTCGCGCGCCAGCTCGAACCCTTCGATCCGCTCTGGTTCGAAGAGCCGACGCCGCCGGAAATGCCGGAGGAGATGGCATTGGTTGCGCGCGCGACCTCGATTCCGATTGCGACCGGCGAACGGCTCGCGACCAAATACGAGTTCGCGCGCGTGCTCGAACATCGCGCCGCCTCGATCCTGCAGATGAATCTCGGACGGGTCGGGGGCATCCTCGAGGCGAAGAAGATCGCGGCGATCGCCGAGGTGCATTACGCGCAGATCGCACCGCATCTTTATTGCGGGCCGATCGTGGGTGCGGCGAACGTGCAGATCGCGACCTGCACGCCGAACTTCCTCGTGCTCGAAAGCATCCAGCAATGGGGCGGCTTCCACGCCGAGATCCTGAAGAAACCGATGCGCTGGGAAGAGGGTTATGTGATTCCGCCGACAGCGCCCGGTCTCGGCGTCGAGCTGAACGAGAAGGTCGCCGAGGCGCATCCGTTCAAGGGCGGGGGCCTGCATCTCGAAATGGGCGAAGATCCGGTCGACTGACGACGGCAAAGAAGCGGCCCCGAAGGCGGGCCACTGAAGGAACGCATCATGAAATACGGATTCATCGGGCTCGGTCATCTCGGCCGGCATCTCGCGAGCAGCCTCGTCGGCGCCGGCTTCGAATTGAGTGTGCACGATCTCGATCGCAAGGCGGCAGAGCCTCTCATCGCCGCCGGCGCAAGCTGGGCCGCCTCGCCGAAAGACGCTGCAATCAATGCCGATGCGGTGTTTACCTGTCTGCCGTCGCCCGCCGCGTCGCGCGCGGTGGTCGCCGGCCCGAACGGCGTGCTTGAGGGTCTCCGATCCGGCGCCTGCTGGATCGAAATGAGCACCAACGATCGTGACGAGATCCTGGCGCTTGCCGATCTCGCGCGCGGCAAAGGAATCGCAACGCTCGAGGCACCGGTCACCGGCGGCGTGCACAAGGCGGCCGAAGGCGCGATCACCGTGCTGGTCGGCGGCGACACGGCGCTCTACGAAAAACACCGACCGGCCTTCGCAGCGATGGGCGGCACGGTCCTGCATATGGGCGCGCTCGGCCAGGCGGCGATCATCAAGGTCATCACCAACATGCTCGCCTTCATCCATCTGGTCGCAGCGGGCGAGGCGCTGATGCTCGCGAAAAAAGGCGGGCTCGATCTCGCGCAGTCCTTTGCCGCGATCCAGGCGAGTTCCGGCAATAGTTTCGTATTCGAGACCGAGGGCCAGCTCGTGCTTAACGGCAGTTACGATATCGGCTTCACGATGGATCTCGCGCAGAAGGATCTCGGCTTTGCGCTCGGGTTCGGCCGCGCCTTCGGCGTGCCGCTGGAGCTTGCGGGTCTGACCGAGCAGATCTTCCGGCGCGCGACCGCGCAATATGGCGGCGGTGCCTGGTCGACCCAGGTCGTGAAGCTGCTCGAGGACGCGCTCGCGACCGATCTCCGCGCGCCGGGATTTCCGGCAGTCCTGATCGGCGATTAGTGCAGCCGGAGCTCGCACTGTGCGTAGCGGAACTCGGAAGCTTTGACGATCCTGGCGCCGGCAACTTCGACCGAATGAATCCGGCCCTCGATCTCGCGCTCCCAGAAGGCAAGGAACCGGCGCAGGTTCGGGAAATCCGGCGCGAGGTCATAGGTCTGCCAGACGAAGTTCTGCAGCAGGCTCGGATGGTCGGGCAAATGATAGAGAATGTTCGCCGTCGTCAGCCGGTAGTTCGCAAGTTGCAGGGCGAGGTCCGCCATTCGTTGCCTCCGTGCTTTCCGTTCCGGCCAACGCCCGACTCGGGGAGACAGGGAGCGCCGCCTCCTTGATATTGGCGGGTCCGGATCGCGCTGCAAGGAATTTATCAATGTTATCAATTTGTTAGCAGCCTAGCCCGGCGATTGCTGCCAGCGGGTGGGCACTTGCGCCAGACCTTTTAGGGCCGCGAAATTTTCGCCGATCCCCCTTGACGTAGTAGGGGTGTCGAATTAGATCGCTGGCACTCAAGGCTCGGGAGTGCTAACACACGCCCCGACACCTCAGGCAAAAAGACAAATCTGGGGAATATCAGGGACTTAGATCCACGGAGGATATAATGAAATTCCGCCCGCTACATGATCGCGTGCTCGTCCGTCGCCTCGGCGAAGAGGAAAAGACGGCCGGCGGCATCATCATTCCGGATACCGCGAAGGAAAAGCCGATGCAGGGCGAGATCGTCGCTGTCGGCACCGGCGCCCGCACCGACGACGGCAAGGTTGTTCCGCCCGATGTGAAGGCAGGCGACATCGTGCTGTTCGGCAAATGGTCGGGCACCGAAGTGAAGGTCGACGGTGAAGACCTTCTCATCATGAAGGAGTCGGACATTCTCGGCGTGATCGAGGGTGGTTCGGCCGCCAAGAAGAAGAAAGCGGCCTAAGCAGGCCCGATCAGGAAAGGACGTAAGGAATCATGGCAGCGAAAGACGTACGTTTTTCGGCCGATGCGCGCGACAGGATGCTGCGCGGCATCGACATTCTTGCCAACGCCGTCAAGGTGACGCTGGGCCCGAAGGGTCGCAACGTTGTGCTCGACAAGGCGTTCGGCGCCCCCCGTATCACCAAGGACGGTGTAACGGTGGCGAAGGAGATCGAGCTTGCGGACAAGTTCGAGAACATGGGCGCGCAGATGGTGCGCGAGGTCGCGTCGAAGACCAACGACAAGGCCGGTGACGGCACCACAACGGCAACGATTCTCGCCCACGCGATCGTTCGCGAAGGCGTGAAGGCCGTGGCCGCCGGTATGAACCCGATGGACCTGAAGCGCGGCGTCGACAAGGCGGTGGATGCCGTCGTCGAAGACGTCAAGAAGCGCGCCAAGAAGGTCTCGACCTCGGAAGAGATCGCCCAGGTCGGCACGATTTCGGCCAACGGCGAGAAAGAAATCGGCCAGATGATCGCCAAGGCGATGCAGAAGGTCGGCAACGAGGGCGTGATCACGGTCGAGGAGGCCAAGGGCCTCGAGACCGAGCTCGAGGTCGTCGAAGGCATGCAGTTCGATCGCGGCTATCTCTCGCCGTATTTCGTGACCAATGCCGAGAAGATGCAGGTCGAGCTCGAGAACCCGTACATCCTTCTGCACGAGAAGAAGCTTTCGAGCCTGCAGCCGATGCTGCCGATCCTCGAAGCGGTCGTGCAGGCGGGTCGTCCGCTGCTCATCATCGCCGAAGACGTCGAGGGCGAAGCGCTCGCGACTCTGGTGGTGAACAAGCTGCGTGGCGGGCTCAAGGTCGCGGCGGTAAAGGCACCGGGCTTCGGCGATCGCCGCAAGGCGATGCTCGAGGACATCGCGATCCTCAGCGGTGGCCAGGTCATCTCTGAAGATCTCGGCATCAAGCTCGAGAACGTCACGGTCGAGATGCTCGGCAAGGCGAAGAAGGTGACCATCACCAAGGACGACACCACCGTCATCGATGGCGCCGGCAAGAAGAAGGAGATCGAAGGCCGCTGCAACCAGATCCGGGCGCAGATGGAAGAGACGACCTCCGAATACGACAAGGAAAAGCTGGCCGAGCGTCTGGCAAAGCTGGCGGGCGGCGTCGCCGTCATCCGCGTCGGCGGCTCGACCGAGATCGAGGTGAAGGAGCGCAAGGATCGCGTTGACGATGCGATGCATGCGACCAGAGCCGCGGTCGAGGAAGGCATCATCGCCGGCGGCGGTGTAGCCCTGCTCTATGCAATCCGCGCGCTTACCAATATTCGGGTCGACAACAACGACCAGAAGGTTGGCATCGAGATCGTGCGTCGCGCGCTCAGCATCCCGGCCCGTCTGATTGCCGAGAATGCCGGCACCGACGGTTCGATCGTGGTGGGCAAGCTGCTCGATCAGAAGAACACGAACTTCGGCTACGACGCCCAGAACGATGAGTACACCGACCTCGTGAAGGCCGGCATCATCGATCCGGTCAAGGTCGTCCGCACGGCGCTGCAGGATGCGTCGTCGGTCGCCGGCCTGCTCATCACCACCGAAGCGATGGTGGCCGAGCGTCCGAAGAAGGAATCCGGTGGCGGTGCCCCGGGTGGTCCGGGCGGCATGGGCGGCATGGGCGACATGGATTTCTAAATCCGGTCGACCGTTAAGCCTCTCGTTACGAAGGGCCGCATCCGAAAGGGTGCGGCCCTTTTCTTATGGAGCTTTTTGGCTAGAGCTCGGAACGCCGGTCGGCGTCGACGTCCGGCGCCGGGGGGGCGCGCCGCCGCGGCGGCAATGCCCGGCGATGAGGCAGCCGCTCGCCCAACCGACGCAGCGTCGCGTCGGCCTCGTGCCGCAGCTGACGCAGATGCTCGAAAAAGCCTTCGCCGAACTCGGCCTCCTCGCCGGCTTCGAGCCGCAGGCCGACCTGGCGCACCTTGTTCTCGGCAACGTCCACGACGATCAATGCGCATTCGCCCACCCGGCAGGCATCGCCGACCGATATGCCGGCACCCAATCGGGCCGTCATCCATTCGCCGATCTTGAGCGGCAGATCGCGCGCAGCCACGGGCAGCCCGTATTCGTGTGCCATCGATGCCATGGTGGTATCGGCCGGGAACACGAAATCGGCGAGACGAACGTCTTCGCGCAGGCGGCCCTCGCGACCGCGCGGCGTGAACTGCCGGTCGAGCCGGAACGCCTCTTCCGGCGGGCAGATCGTGAGGACCACGTCGCCCGCTTCGAACACGGTGAGTTTTTCCCGTGGCACCACCGTGTTGTCGCGCAGCACCGTCAGGATGCGTGCGCGTCGCGGCATCTCGAGATCGTCGATCGGTCGTCCGGAGGCCGGGCTGCCCACGGCGACCCGATAACCGATCACGTCGCGATCGAGCTGTTGCGGCAGGTCGATGTCGAGCCTTCCTTCCGCTTCCGGCCGCGAGGGCGCCTGAACGCCGAGCAGCCGCGCCACCCAGGGAATTGACCAGCCCTGCAGCACCAGCGAGGCGAGCACGACCAGAAAGGCGATATTGAAAAACACCAACCCGCCCGGGACTCCGCCCAGAACCGGAATGATCGCGAGGAAGATCGGCACCGCGCCGCGCAATCCAACCCAGGCGATGAACAGCATTTCGCGCAACGAAAATCGGAACGGCAGCAGCGATACGCCGACCGCGATCGGCCGCGCGACAAAAATCAGTGCAAAAGCCACGACCGCCGCTTCGGTGACGTCGGGCAAAAGCCGGGTCGGCGTGACCAGCAGCCCCAGCATGACGAACATGGTGATCTGGCTGATCCAGGCGATCCCGTCATGGAATCGCCGGATCAGTTTGGAGGCGCGCAGCCGCCGGTTGCCGGCAACGATGCCCGCCAGATAGACCGCGAGAAAGCCGCTGCCGTCGAGGGTCTGTGTGCCGCCGAAAATGACCAGCGCAGCTGCGACGACGAACACCGGATAGAGTCCCGACGCGAGCTTGAGCCGGTTGATCGCCCAGGCGAGCAGCATGCCGCCGAGAACGCCGAAAAGCCCGCCGAGGCCCATCTGCTTGACGAAAATCAGTGTGCCCTCGGCCAGGCTCAGCCCGTCTTCCTGGGTCAGCGCCTGGACCAGCACGATGGTGAGAAAGATCGCCATCGGATCGTTGACGCCCGATTCCACCTCGAGCGTGGTCGAGACGCGGCGCCGCAATTCCATGCCGTGCTGGTGCAGCAGCAGGAACACGGCGGCCGCATCGGTCGAGGCGACGACCGCGCCGATCGCGAAGGAGAACAGCCAGCCGTAATCGAACACGAAAAACGCGAACAGCCCGGTAATGATCGCCGTCACGACGACGCCCACCGTCGCCAGCACGCTGGCCGGCTTCCAGGAGAGGCGCAGCGCCGACATCGGCGTGCGGAATCCGCCGTCGAACAGGATCAGCGCCAGCGCCAGGCTGCCGACCATGTAGGCGGTTTCGAAATCGTCGAATTGAATCCCGCCGGGGCCTTCCTCGCCGATCAGCATCCCGAGCACGAGGAAGACGAGTAGCAACGGGGCGCCAACGCGGGAGGAGAGTGCCCCAGCGAGGATGCTGACGATCAGCAGCGCGCCCGTCAGCAGAATGATGTGCTCGGCGCCAAAAGTGAGATTTTGCAGCAACGTCCGACCCGGTTCCGGTTTCAGACGACCGGCTCCGTCGCCCGGCGGCCGCCGGATGCGGTCGTCGCACACATTCTACATGATTTTTTTCCTGACGCGCGAGCAGCGATGCACTATTCGCGAGAGTTTACGCGCGAATTCGGCATCGCCTGATCGCGATCGACAACCGGGCCGGACGAGCATTGCTGTTCGGACGGAGGGCCGCAGGATCAGACTCGCTGGCTGCGGGCCCGTGCGGCACGTTCGATGGCAGCGGCGGGCAGCCGGCCGATCTCGAGCTTGTGGCGCAGCAGTTCGAGCAGCCGCGCTTCCTCCTGGCTCACCTTGCCGTCTGCCGCGGCGACATCGCAGGCCAGCAGGTATGCCGTTTCGCGCAATTTCTTCGGCAGCGCTTCTTCGATCGCGGCGAGGGCCCGGTCGAGCCCGCTATTGCCCTGCAAAGTCTCGGCGCAGGCGGTGGCGGCCCGGGGTAGCTGGTTGCGGTCGTAATCGGCAAAGGCCGGTAGATGGGTTACCAGGTCGCCGATGGCGTGCATTTCCTTGTCGGTCATGTTCCGGTCCGAGGCGGAGACCAGAACCATCGTGTAGATCAGTGCGTCGTGCGGGGTGAGCATTCGGATTTGTTCCTTTGTCGCCGTTTTCGGGCTTATGTCTCGGCTGCGGCAATCTAAGGGTTCGGCCCGGTTTCCCACAAGCCGGCCGCCGTTTGCCCGGCGTTGGCGGCCACCCGGCCCTGCCGCTAGATTGCCGCGATGCCTCGATCTCCGAAGCCGCCACTGGCAATCAACCCGTACTCGGCCGTCGCGCCGCGCCCTTCTCTCGCGGCGCTCGACGCTGTCCGCCGCCAGCTCGAGCTCGGGCTGCAGTTCCACCGCGCCCGCCGCCTGGACGATGCCGAGCGCACCTACCGGCAGGTGCTCGCGCAGATGCCCGATCAGCCCGATGCGCTCAATCTGCTGGGGACGCTCTATGCCGAACAGGGTCGCATCACCTCGGCATTGCCGTTCATCGAACAGGCCGCTGCACGACGGCGCAACGACCCGGCCATTCTGAACAATCTGGGCCTCACCTATTTCCATGCCGCACGCTACGACGATGCCGAGCGCGTCTTGCGCAAGGCCCTGCGGATCAAATCCGATTTTAACGACGCGCTGATCAATCTCGGTCGCACGTTGCGAAATCTCGGCAAGCCCGACGAGGCGATCGAATGCTATCGCCGGGCGCTGCGCGGCGAACGGCGGCCGGCGGCCTTGATCGGCCTGGCCTGGGCGCTGGCCGAATCCGGATCGCTGGATGAGGCGGTCGCCGTTCTCCGCGACCTGCTGGCGGCGAACCCCAACGAGGTCCACGCATACACGGTTCTGGCAAAGGTCAGGCGGTTCGAGGAAGCCGATCCGGAACCGGCGAGCGTCGAGGCTTTGCTGGCGGGCCGCACCATCGGAACGCAGGAGCGGGTCCGCCTGCATTATGCCGCGGGCAAGATCATGAACGATCTGGGTCGCTACGACCGCGCGATGGAGCATTTCATCGCCGGCAAAAAGCTGGAATCGGCCGACTTCGATCCCGACGCCCACGATCGCCTTGTCGACCGGATTATCGAGACCTTCACGCCGGCGCTGTTCGATCGGCTTGCCAATGCGGGCGATCCGACCGACCGGCCGATCTTCATCGTCGGCATGCCGCGCTCTGGCACGACGCTGACCGAGCAGATCCTGGCCAGCCATCCCGATGTCCACGGTGCCGGTGAACTGACCACAATCCGCAAGCTGACCAACCGTGTGCGCGATTTTGCCGACGGAGGAGCCTATCCCGAAGGGGTGGCGCGTCTCGATGCGGCGGGCATTGCAAAGCTCGCCGCGATCTACCGCGACCTGCTTGCCGAACGATCGCCGACCGCGCGCCGCGTGACCGACAAGATGCCGCATAATTTCCTGCATCTCGGGCTGATACAGGTTCTGTTTCCGAATTCGCGCATCGTCCATTGCCGGCGCAACCCAGTCGACACCTGCGTCTCCTGTTTCATGAACGAGTTCGCCGATACGCACGGCTATTCGCGCGATCTCGGTTATCTCGCCCGCTACTATCGGGCCTATGACCGGCTGATGGCACACTGGCGCACGGTGCTGCGTCTGCCGATGCTCGAGTTTCCCTACGAGGAAACCGTCGCCGAGCCGGAAGCACGCAGCCGCGCGCTGGTCGAATTCGCCGGGCTTGAATGGAACGATCACTGTCTCGATTTCCATCGCACCGATCGGTCGGTCCAGACCATCTCGCTCTGGCAGGTGCGCCAGCCGATCTATGGGCAGTCGGTCGAGCGGTGGCGGCGGTATGAACGGTTCCTGGGCCCGCTCCTCGATGGGTTGGGTGACCTCGCACAGTGATGTGGCCCGGATGCCACAGTCCTGCAAGATGAGACCGGGTTTCGTCGATAAATCAGGCGCCGGTAAGGTAGACAGGTTACGCTTCGGGCTGTTCTTGCAACGTGGCAACGGGGGCGTTCTATGCGCAAACTCCTTCTGGCGACGGCCGCTGCGGCAACCATCGCGGCGGTACAGATGCCGGCCGACGCTCAGGCGGACGGTTTCTATGTCGGCGTCATGGGCGGCTTCGGCTGGACCCAGGACGTCCAGGGCGACTACACCTATACGGGCTCGCCGTTCAACGCCGACATCGATTCCGATACCGGGTACGTTCTCGGAGTTGCCGGCGGTTATGGCTTCGATTTCGGCGGCAGGGCCGAACTCGAATTCGCCTATCGTTCGAACGACATCGACCAGATTTCTTATGGCGGCGGGAGCACGAGTTCGATCAACGGCGATATCAACGTCTACTCGCTGATGACGAATTTCTGGTACGATTTCGATACCGGAACAGGGTTGATGCCCTATCTGGGCGGCGGCATCGGCGCGGCCTGGGTGACGTCCAACGATTGGCAATTCTCCGGCAATTCCCCGCACAGCGACGATTCGGATATGGCCTTCGCCTATCAGGTGGGCGCCGGCGTCAACTACGCCATCAACGAGACGTTTACGATGGGGCTCGGTTATCGTTTCTTCGGGACCACGGGCTTCGAACTCGAGAACACTTTTACGAACGCCACCGACTACGATTACGACGCCTATTACAATCACAGCGTCCTCTTGAACCTGATCGTGAATTTCGGCGGCATCGAATGACGCGCTGAGGCGCATCGCGGTTTGTGGAACGGCCGGTGCCCTGCACCGGCCGTTTGCATTTGGGGTCGATCGCGCATTGCCGCTGCCTTCCCGACCGGCGCCGGGTCCCGGCAATGCCCTGTGGCAGCGGCGACACAAGACGCGACCGCCGCTCGGCCGGTGCTGGACGCCCGTATTCTCAGGTTAGCCGAATATGTTAAGGTTCGTGCCGAACGGAAATCGGGGGAATTCCATGCGCAAACTCCTTCTGGCGACGGCCGCTGCGGCAACCATCGCGGCGGTACAGATGCCGGCCGACGCTCGGGCAGACGGCTTCTATGTCGGCGTGATGGGCGGCTATAGCTGGGTCCAGGACGTCGACGGCGATTACAGCTACACAGCCACACCATACGACCTCACATTCGATCTCGACACGGGCTATGTGGTCGGAGTCTTCGGCGGGTATGGCTTCGACTTTGGTGGCCGGGCCGAACTTGAATTCGCGTATCGATCGAACGGGATCAATTCCATCGATTACAACGAAGGATCGGGTACTTACGCGCTCAGTGGTGATCTCAACGTCTACTCGCTCATGGGGAATTTCTGGTACGATTTCCACACCGGATCGGGCTTCATGCCCTATGTGGGTGGCGGCATCGGCGCGGCCTGGCTGGTATCCGACGATTGGGGGTTCGCCGGCTCCACGGATCCGTCCTATAGCAGCGATTCGGACGTCGCCTTCGCCTATCAGCTCGGCACTGGCGTCAACTACGCCTTCAACGAGACCGTTGCCGTCGGTGTCGGCTATCGGTTCTTCGGCACCACCGCCTTTGAAGTCGAGAACAGCTATCCCGGTGCTACAAATTACGATATGGACGGCTACTACAATCACAGCGTCCTGCTGAACCTGATCGTGAACTTCGGCGGCGTCGCTGACTGACGGGCCGCTTTTCCATCGCGTTCCTGCAATCCGAGAATCGGCCGGTGCCCTGCACCGGCCGTTTCCTTTTTGGGGACCCGCGGTCGCGTCGATCTGCTCCATCGGGGCGGGGGCTTGGCGGCCGTTGCCTCTTTGCCACAGGCGTGGCCGATTCGTCACTAAGGGTCATTCAGGGGCTGCGAATCGACCCCGAGGCGAGTAGGTTTTGTTCCTGTCCGCATATGGCCGAGGGGGGCCGCGGACAACGGGATTTACGCCCGGGGACAAGGCGACCAAGGAAGCGGCCGGCGTTCTACGCCGGCCGTTTTCGTTTGGGACCGTTTTCGTTTTGAGGCCACCCTGTTCGGCTCACGTTTCCCAGGTCTCCGGCGCCGCCGGCCCCTCATGGCCGAGAAATTCCCGAACCGTCGCCACCGCCTCGGCGAGGCCCATCCGTTGAACCTCGACGCCCGGCGGGAACGCGCCGAACAGACGCGAGGGCGACATCGGATCCAGCAGCACGAACACGCCCTTGTCGTCGGCACGACGCACCAGCCGGCCGAACGCCTGTTTCAGTCTCAGACGCGCGATGCTGTCGTCGTAAAGCCGGCCGCCGAAATGCTTGCGCCGCGCGCGATGGAGAATGTCGGGACGCGGCCAGGGCACGCGGTCGAACACGATGAGCCGCAGCGAGCGGCCCGGCACGTCGACGCCGTCGCGCATCGCATCGGTGCCGAGCAGCGAGGCATCCTCCTCGGCGCGGAAGATGTCGACCAAAGTCGCATTGTCGAGCGCATCGACATGCTGCGCGAGCAGCGCGAGGCCTTCGGCTTCGAGCCGGGGTGCGATCCGTTGCTGCACCGCGCGCAGCCGCCCGATCGCCGTGAAGAGGCCGAGTGCGCCGCCGCCGGATGCGAGGATCAGCTCACGATAGGCGGATGCAACCTGATCGAGATCGTCCTTGCGCACGTCGGTCACGACGATCGCCCTGGTGTGGGCCGGATAATCGAACGGCGATTCCATGCGGGCGCGCATCGCAGGCAGTGCGAGATGTGCGGCACCGGTGCGCGCCTCGGCGAAGGCCCAGTCGCGTTCGGGATCGCCGCTGCCGTCGGTCAATGTCGCCGAGGTGACCATCAAGCCCTGCGCCGGCTGCGCGACGGCCGCTGCGAAGGGGATCGTCGGATCGACCCAATGGCGATACATGCCGATATCGATATCGCGCCCGTCATAGCGCTCGACCGCGAACCATTCGACGAATTCCTTCGGCGTCGGCGCCTCGAAGGCCTGCAGCATCGCGCGCCAGCCGACGATCTCATGGTCGCGCCGGCGCTTGAGCCCGCGCGCGGCCGCCTCGATGCGCAGCCGCGTTGCGCTGTCGAGCCGGTCGGCTTCGTCGTCGAGCTTGGTATTGAGCCGCGCGATCAGCACGGCGAGCGGCGCATCCAGTTTCGCGAGCGCGGCATCGAGAATCTTCGCAGCTTCCGGCAGCCCGTCGAGCGGCGGCGCGATGTCGGTTTCGAGACTGTAGGGATTGCCGCGATCGGCGGCGCGCGCATAAACCTGCTTGCGCACCAAAGCGAGGAAGATTTCGGTCGGACCGTGCGGCCGGTCTTCAGTGAGCCGATTTTGCCAGGCTTCGCCGGGTAACGCATGCGCGGCGGCCATCGCGGCGTCCAGCGCATCCTCGGCACGCGGATCGCCGGCAATGATATCCTCGAGCCGGCGCTTTAATCCGCGCGCGCGGCCGCGCCGCCCGCCTTCATTGCCGACCAGCCACAATCGAAGGTCTGATGTCTCGCGGCCGGAGAGATGGCTCGCGAACGAGCTGTCGGCCGCGTCGAAGAGATGATGGCCTTCGTCGAACACATAACGCTGCGGCACGTACCGATCGTCGCCGCCGCCGAGTGCGGCCTGCACCATGACCAGCGCGTGGTTGGCGATCACGATCTCGGCCCGGCGTGCGCGGCGCACCGATCGCTCGATGAAGCAGCGATGATAATGCGGGCAGGCGGAATAGACGCATTCGCCGCGCCGGTCGGCGAGACCGAGGCTGCGCCCCGCGCCGATCAGATCGGGCAGCCAGCCGGGAAAATCGCCGCCGGTCATGTCGCCGTCGCGGCTGGCCGAGGCCCAGCGCGCCATCAGCCCGGTGCCGATGCGATCGGCGGCCCGGCTCGCGAGGCCGCGCACCGCGTCTTCGAGATTGAGCAGGCAGAGATAATTCTCGCGGCCCTTGCGGATCACCGCCTTGCGCGCCTTGGTATCGCGGTCGGGCCAGAGCCGATCCAGTTCCCGATCGATCTGATGCTGCAGATTGCGCGTGAAGGTGCTGATCCAGACCACGCCATCGTTCTTCTCGGCCCAGACCGTCGCCGGTGCCAGATAGCCGAGCGTCTTGCCGATGCCGGTGCCGGCCTCGGCCAGCAGCATGTTCGGCGCGTCCTCGCTGGCGCGCGGCGCGAAGGCATGTGTCGCCGCACTCGCATAGTCGCCTTGACCGGGCCGCTGTTCGGTGTCGCTCGCCTGCAGAAGCTCGGCGAGGCGATGGCGCGCCTCGATCGGTTCGACCGGTATATTGCCGGCTGGCGGCTCGGGCGCATGCTCCGACCATTCCGGCAGCAGATGCCAGATCTCGAGACCGGCGAGCGGCCGATGTTCGGCGAGATCGTCCTTGCCGAGCGCTGCCAGCACCATCTCGGCCCAGGGCCAGCCGCCCTCGCGCATCACCAGCGCAATCCCGGCGCGGCGCCAGGCGCGATTCGGCTGGGCATCGATCGCATTGCGATCGCCGAGTTCGGCAAGCAGTTTCGCCGTGGCGACGGGCAATAACGCCGCTTCGTCCTCGAGCGTTTCAGGCACCGGCAGATCGAGTGCGCGGGCGATGCCGCGCGGCGTCGGCAGACAGAAGCGCGCCGGGCGTACGAAGGCGAAGAGTTCGAGCAGATCGAAGGCCGCAAATCGCTCGCCCCCCAGCCGCCGTGTCAAAGCCGGCATGTGTACGACCAGCGGCCGCCGGTTCCGCGCGCGTCGCGCGGCCTCTGCGAATGGCAGATGGTCGATGGAGCCGCCCGGC
>JAWXBK010000102.1:0-35388 GCA_034439975.1 Rhodospirillaceae bacterium
CAGCTCCCAGATCGATTTGAAATCACGGCGATCGATCGCGTCCGCATAGGCCCGTTCGAGAGCCGGATCGAGGGCGAAATTCTGCGGCCGCCGCATTTTCAAGCCACGGCGAACTTCGTCGCGCGGATGGACCGGTGTGATGACGTCGTCCGGTCCGCAATAAGAGCTCAGCGCCATCTCGACACTGGTGCCGGCGACCTTGACCGTCTTGATGAAGATGTAGCCATGCTCGTACGAAACGATCATGGGACGCCTGACTCGCGTTGTGATCCTAATGTCGTCTGGCGCGCGACGGCAGCACGAGACGGTCGATCCAGTTGCGCACTTCCATGGTGCGCACATCTTCGTTCGTCACGTCCTCGTCGATGCCGAGCAGCCAGGCGATATCCTTGCGCGACGGATCCTGATGCAATGTCTCGAGCAGGTTGACGTAGCCTTCGGCCGCTTCGCGATCGCGGAAGAACCCAAGCTTCATCAGTTTGTCGATGCGGCACCAGGTCAGCCGCGCCATCTCGTGCAGATCGTATTCGGGGTGGTACTGCAATCCCCAGAACTCGCCGCCATTGCTGGTGACGGCCACTGCCTGAACATGGGTGAACGCGTTCGAGGCGAGCAGCACCGCGCCGGCCGGCAGATGCGTGATCTCGTCGACATGCGAAATGAATGCGTCGAACACACTCGCCTTGCCGGCATAGAGCGGATGGCCGCGCCCGTCCGGCGTCAGGCCGATCTTGCGCGCGATACCCATTTCGCGGCCGCGCGGATTGGCGCGGCAGATGCCGCCCGCCGCCACGACCGCGATCTGTGCCGCCCAGCAGGAACCAAACGCCGGCACGCGCGATTCGAAACAGGCTTTGGCAAGTTCGATCTGCGGGCCGACGCGTGGATCGTCCTCGTAGATCGTCAGGCTGCAGCCGGTCCACGCGACGCCGTCATATTGCTGCAGTGCCGTGCCTTTCGGCAGCGTCGCGCCCGGATCGGCCGGATAGAGGATGTCGCATTCGGCGCCGGGCAGCGCGCGACGGATCATGCGCTCGTAGAGATGACCGGCTTCGCTCGCACCGCCGGCAACGAGTTCGGCCCGCGCCTCGCGGTTATAGCCGTCGACCACCAGAAACCGCAGCTTGCCGCCCATTTCAACCCCCTTCGCGCGATGATGCCGGAGCAAGCTTATCCGGCGGCTCCTCGTCCCGGAAGCCCAGCGAGGCGACGTCCAGCCGCTCGACCCGCAACAGCCCCGGGAAGAGCCGCATCCAGATGAAGACTGTCAGCACGGTCGCCGTACCGCCGAAAATCACCGCGCCGACGCCGCCCAGGATCGCTGCGAACACGCCGGCTGCGAACAGTCCCAACTCGTTCGACGCGCCGACGAACACCATCTCGACCGCCATGACGCGGCCGCGCAGCCGGTCGGGCGTCGCCAGCGGTACGATCGTGCCGCGAATATAGACGCTCACCATGTCGCCGGCGCCCATCACCATGAGCAGCACCAGCGACAGCCAGAAAACATCGGAGAAGCCAAAACCAATGGCCGCCAGGCCGAAGATGCCGATGGCGAGAAACAGTATCTTTCCGACCGAATGCCGCAACGGATATTGCGCCAGCACCAGCGCCATTGCGACCGCGCCGACACCCGGTGCGGCGCGCAGCAGACCGAGCCCGTCGGGACCCACCTGCAGAATATCCTTGGCAAAGATCGGCAGCAGCGCGATCGCACTTGAGAACAGCACCGCAAAGAGATCGAGCGAGATCGCGCCCAGCAACAGGCGGCGCTCGAGGATCAGTTTCATACCGGCAACGATTTCCGTCATCGTGCTGCCGCGCCCTTCCTGCGAGGCGCGCATCCGGCGGCCCATGAAAGCCATCGCGAGTGCGGCGGCGACCAGCATCATACCGGCGCCGGCATAGGACGCATCCGCGCCCCCGACGGCATAGAGGAAGCCGCCGATGGCCGGGCCGCCGACGACCGCGATCTGCCAGGAGATGGACGACCAGACGATGGCGTTCGCCAGTTCGCCGATCGGCACCAAGGTCGGAATGAGCGCGCGCACCGCCGGGTTTACGAAGGCGCGCGCCACGCCAAATCCGGCGGCGGCGGCCAGGATCGACAGACGGTCGGCCGTGCCGGTCCAAGCCATGTAGAACAGCGCGCCGGCGCACAGCGCTTCGCCGCCGATCGCAAGGATCGTAACGATGCGACGATCGAACCGGTCGGCAACCGCGCCGGTGAAGAACACCAACAGCACCGAAGGCAGGAACTCGGCCAATCCGACCAGACCGAGATCGAGCGCGCTGCCCGTCAGGTCGTACATCTGCCAGCCGATCGCGACGGCCTGCATCTGCATTGCGACGGAGGCGAGGAACGTCGAGCCCCACATCAGCGAGAAATCGCGATGGCGGAAGACCCGGATGCCCTCGAACCGGATTGCGCTCACGCTGCGTCACCGGGCGGAAGAGCAGGCGCTATCGGCGGCTCACCCGTAAACTCGTCATCGGAACCGCGAACCGTTCGGGTGCCGATGCCGTGCGCTGAGCTCATCCGGCGAGCCGGTCGACGATCGCTGGCAGATCGGCATGGCGCTCGCAGATGGCGTCGGCGGTGGTGGAGCTCTTGTCGTTCGCGCGGGTCGCCGTGAATAAAATCGCCTTCATGCCGAGCGCCTGCGGACCCTTCACATCGTTATGGTCGCGATCGCCGATATGAACCATTTCGCCGATCGAAACGCCCATCTGCTTTGCAGCGCTCTCGAACATCGAACGATGCGGTTTGGAATGCCCGACCTCATCGGAGAAAGCGAAACCGTCGAAATGCCGTGCAAGATCGTAGCTGTCGAGCAGCCGCTTCAGGCAATGGCCGGGCGAGACGATCGCATCCGACACGATGCAGAGTCGGTAGCGCTTGTGCAGATCGGCCAGCGCATCGGCAATGCCGGGAATGAGATCGGGCCGGATCGTGACCTCCATCTCCTCATGCGCGGTCACCACCCGGGCGAATGCGGCCTCGGGCAGTTTGCGGCCGAGCCCCTTGAGGATCACCTGCAACCGCTCGCCGATCGTCCAGGTCACATGCTGGTCGTGCCAGGTCTTGTTGAAGGCGGCATCGCCCACGTCGTAGGCGAGCGTCACCGTCGCCGGATCGATCGGGCTTTCGGCGTTGAGCGCCTCCCAGAGCAGATGGCGGCGCTCCAGCTTCTTGCTGCGCAGGCCCCCGGCCTTGCGCTTGGGTTCGTCGGAATCGTCGTGGACGATCGTATCCCAGAGATCGAACGTGACGGCCTTGATGCGCTGACCCATCGGGCGCGTGTCCCCCTTGTGATTCGACTGCGGCGGCGGATGGCGGCGACATTAATTCGCCGCAAGGTGGCGGGCAACGTACCCCGGCCGGTGGCGCCGGCCGCCAATATCCTTAGAATGCCCGGTCCTGAATATCGGGCTTGTCGCCCCATCCTGCCCCGCCGGGAGCCGCCATGCGCAAGATCGTCTCAGCCCTTCTCGTCGCCCTCGCCGCCGGCCTTGTGCTCAGCCCGGACCGGTTGCCCGCCGAGGAGAGCGCCGCGAGCGACGCAGCCGGCCAGACGATGCATGCGATCGCCATGCATGGCGATCCGCTCTACGGTCCCGATTTCGTGCATTTCGACTATGTGAACCCCGATGCGCCGAAGGGAGGCACGCTGACGCTCGATGCCGTCGGAACCTACGACACGTTCAACCCGCATACGCTGAAGGGCGTACCCGCCGCCGGCATCAGCCTCACCTATGAATCGCTGATGGTTTCGAGCGGCGACGAGGCTTTCACCGAATACGGACTGATCGTCGAGACCATCACCGTCCCCGATGACCGAAGCTGGGTCGAGTTCGCGCTGCGTCCCCAAGCGCGCTGGCACGATGGCGAACCGATCACCGCCGACGATGTCGTTTTCTCCTTCGATACGCTGAAGACCAAGGGCCATCCCTTCTATCGCGCCTATTACGGCAGCGTGGCGAAAGCGGTAGCGCTCGACGCCCATCGCGTGCGGTTCGAGTTCACCGAAGGCGAGAATCGCGAGCTGCCGCTGATCATCGGCCAGATGCCGGTGCTGCCGAAGCATTATTGGGAAGGTCGCGATTTCGAGGCGCCCACATTGGAGCCGCCGCTTGGCTCGGGGCCCTATCGCGTGAAGACCTTCGAGAGCGGGCGCTCGGTCACCTACGAGCGGGTCGAGGATTGGTGGGGCGCCAATCTGCCGGTCAATGTCGGTCAATATAACTGGGGCGAAATCCGCTTCGAATATTATCGCGACCCGACCGTGACGCTCGAGGCCTTCAAGGCCGGACAGTTCGATTTCCAGCAGGTGAGCTCGGCCAAGGAATGGGCGACCGCCTATGACATTCCCCAGGTGCGCGACGGGCGCATCGTGAAGGAATCGATCCCGAATGAAAACCCGACCGGGATGCAAGCTTATTTCTTCAACACGCGGCGCGACATGTTCGCGGATCCGCTGGTGCGCGAGGCGATCGGCCTCGCCTTCGATTTCGAATGGACTAACAAGACGCTGTTCTATGGCCAGTACACCCGCACCACGAGCTACTTTTCGAACACCGAGCTCGCAACCGGCGGCCTGCCGGAAGGCGAGGAGCTGGAAATTCTCGAGCGCTATCGCGGACGCATTCCCGATGAACTGTTCACCACGCCGTTCGACGTGCCCACGACCGACGGCAGTGGCAACAATCGCGAAAACTTGCGCCGGGCCTCAGACCTTTTGAAACAGGCCGGCTGGGTGGTCGAAAACGGCGTCCGGGTCAATGCAGAGACGGGCAAGGAACTCACCTTCGAAATCCTGCTGAACAATCCGCTGTTCGAACGGATCAGCCTGCCCTTCGTGCAGAATCTGGAGAAACTCGGCATCACGCCGCGGCTGCGCACCGTCGATACCGCGCAATACCAGAACCGAGTCGATGCGTTCGATTTCGACATGATCGTCGGCGGCATCGGCCAGTCGCTGTCGCCCGGCAACGAGCAGCGCGATTTCTGGTCGAGCGCGTCGGCCGACATTCCGGGCAGCCGCAACGCCATCGGCATCAAGGACCCGGTCATCGACGAGCTGATCGAGCTGGTCATCGCTGCACCGAGCCGCGAGAGCCTGATCGCGCGCACCCGCGCGCTCGATCGCGCTCTGCTCTGGGGCCAGTATGTGATCCCGCATTGGCATATCCAGGCCGACCGCGTGGTCTACTGGAACAAGTTCGGCCATCCCGAGACACCGCCGAAATACGGGCTCGCCATGATCAACACATGGTGGATCGATTCGGACAAGGAAGCGGTGTTGCCGGAGCCAACCGAAATCGAAACAGAAGAGTGATCGGCAGACCGGCCCGCTTATGCTCGCCTATATCATCCGACGCCTGCTGCTGATCATCCCGACTCTGTTCGGGATCATGGTGCTCAATTTCGCGATCATCCAGGCGGCACCGGGCGGTCCGGTCGAACAGCTCATCGCCGAGATCGAGGGAACCGCCATCAGCGCGACGACGCGCATTACCGGCACCACCGGCGAGACGGTCTCCTCGACGCGCAGCGGCGAAGGCGGCGAAAGCCTCTATCGCGGCGCGCAGGGCCTCGATCCCGCCTTCATCGCCGAGATCGAAAAGCTGTACGGCTTCGACAAGCCGGCGCATGAGCGGTTCCTGCAGATGATGGGCAGCTATCTGCGCCTCGATTTCGGCAACAGCTTTTTCCGCGGCCGGCCGGTTGTCGATCTCGTGCTGGAGAAAATGCCGGTTTCGATCTCGCTCGGCATCTGGACGACGCTGATCGTCTATCTGATCTCGATTCCGCTCGGCATCCGCAAGGCAGTCCGCGACGGCAGCCGCTTCGATATCTGGACCTCAGCCATCGTGGTCACGCTCTCGGCCATTCCCGGATTTCTGTTCGCGATCCTGCTGGTCGTGCTGTTCGCGGGCGGCAGCTATCTCGACTGGTTCCCGTTGCGCGGGCTGGTCTCGAGCGATTTCGCCACCCTGCCCTGGTACGAACAGATCCTCGATTATCTCTGGCACATGGTGCTGCCGATCACCGCGCTGGTCATCGGCGGTTTTGCCGGCCTGACCATGCTCACGAAGAACTCGTTCCTCGACCAGATCAACCAGGCCTATGTCTCGACCGCGCGTGCCAAGGGTCTGTCCGAGCGGCGCGTGCTGTACGGCCATGTGTTCCGAAACGCGATGCTGATCGTGATCGCGGGATTTCCCTCGGCCTTCATCGGCATCCTCTTCACCGGTGCGCTGCTGATCGAAACGATCTTCTCGCTCGACGGGCTTGGCCTGCTCGGGTTTGAATCGCTGATCAACCGGGACTATCCGGTCGTGTTCGGCACATTGTTCTTCTTCACATTGCTCGGGCTCGTGCTCAATCTCGTGGGCGATCTGGCATACACGATGGTCGATCCGCGCATCGACTTCGAACGGCGGCGGCTCTAGCGATGCGCCTCTCGCCGCTCAACCGTCGACGCCTCGCCAATTTCCGCGCCAACCGACGCGGCTTCTGGGCGCTGTGGCTGTTCCTCGGGTTGTTCGCCTTCAGCCTGGTCGCCGAACTTGTCGCGAACGATCGCCCGCTGTTGGTCAGCTATGACGGCGGTTACTACTTTCCGATCACAGAGTTCTATCCGGAGACCGCGTTTGGCGGCGATTTCGAGACCGAGGCCGATTACCGCGATCCCTATGTGCGCGATCTGATCGACGAGAAGGGCTGGATGCTCTGGCCGCTCATTCCCTATGCGTTCGACACCGTCAGCCTCGACCTCGATCAGCCGGCCCCTTCGCCGCCGGACGCCAATCACTGGCTCGGCACCGACGACCAGACGCGCGACGTGGCCGCGCGCATGATCTACGGCTTCCGCATCTCGGTGCTGTTCGGCCTCGCTTTGACGGCGGCCGCGACCGCGCTCGGCATCCTCGCCGGCGCGGTGCAGGGCTATTACGGCGGCTGGGTCGATCTCGTCTTCCAGCGCCTGCTCGAGATCTGGGGCTCGATGCCGATGCTGTTCATCCTGATCATCCTCGCCAGCATCGTGACGCCAAATTTCTGGTGGCTGCTCGGCATTCTGCTGTTGTTCAGCTGGACCTGGCCGGTCGGCGTGGTGCGCGCCGAGTTCCTGCGCGCACGCAATTTCGAGTATGTCCGCGCCGCCCGCGCACTCGGCGTGGGCAACACGGTCATCATGCTGCGCCATCTGCTGCCGAATGCGATGGTCGCAACGCTGGCGCTGTTTCCGTTCGTGCTGGCGGGATCGGTAACCGCGCTGGTGTCGCTCGATTTCCTCGGTTTCGGCCTGCCGCCCGGCTCGCCCTCGCTCGGCGAATTGCTGTTGCAGGGCAAGGCCAATCTGCAGGCGCCATGGCTCGGTCTGACCGGCTTCTTCGCGATCGCCGCCATGCTGAGCCTGCTCATCTTCATCGGCGAGGCGGTCCGCGACGCCTTCGACCCGCGCAAGGGATTTGCCTGAGATGGCCAACGACCAGAAACCCCTCCTCTCCGTCGAGGATTTGTCGGTCAGCTTCGGCACCGGCGCGCGCACCGTCGAGGCGGTGAAGCATGTTTCCTTCACCATCGGGAAGGGCGAGACCGTTGCACTGGTCGGCGAAAGCGGCTCGGGCAAGACCGTCACCGCGCTCTCGATCCTGAAGTTGCTGCCTTATCCGAAGGCGCATCACCCCTCCGGCAAGATCTTTTTCCGCGACAAGGAACTGCTCGGCGCCGACGAGGCGACGTTGATGGACGTGCGCGGCGACGACATCTCGATGATCTTCCAGGAGCCGATGACCTCGCTCAATCCGCTGCACACGGTTGAGAAGCAAATCAGCGAGGGCCTGTTCATCCATAAGGGACTCGACCGCGCGGCCGCCCGCAAACGCACGCTCGAACTGTTGTCGCTGGTCGGTATTCCCGATGCCGAGAAACGGCTCGGCGCCTTTCCGCACGAGCTCTCCGGCGGGCAGCGCCAGCGCGTGATGATCGCGATGGCGCTCGCCAACGAACCGGACCTGCTGATTGCCGACGAACCGACGACCGCGCTCGACGTGACCGTGCAGGCGCAGATCCTGAAGCTGCTCAAGGAGCTGCAGCAGGAACTCGGCATGGCGATGCTGATGATCACCCACGATCTCAACATCGTACGCCGCGTCGCCGACAAGGTCTGCGTCGTGCTGCAGGGCGAGATTGTCGAACAGGGCCCCGTCGCGGAAATCTTCGAACGGCCGCAGCATCCCTATACGAAAAAGCTTTTGGTGGCGGAACCGGGCGGCCATCCCGCGCAGGCAGAGCCCGACGCACCGGCGATTGTCGCCTGCGACGATCTCAAGATCTGGTTCCCGATCCGCAAGGGCGTGTTGCGGCGCACGGTCGACTACATCAAGGCAATCGACGGCGTGACAGTGTCGGTGCGCGAGGGCCATACCGTCGGCATCGTCGGCGAAAGCGGTTCCGGCAAAACGACGTTGGCACTTGCCCTGCTGCGCCTGATCGACAGCAAGGGCGCGATCCGTTTCGACGGCAAGAATATCGAGAATTTCGACGCTGCGCGCATGCGCCCGCTGCGCCGCCAGATGCAGATCGTTTTTCAGGACCCCTATGGCTCGCTCTCACCGCGTATGTCGGTCTCCGAGATCATCGCCGAGGGCCTGAAGGTGCATAAGCTCGCGGCGAACGATGCCGAGCAGGAACGGCTGATCGTCGAAGCGCTCAACGAAGTCGGGCTCGATCCCGAGGCGCGGCACCGCTATCCGCATGAATTCTCCGGCGGCCAGCGCCAGCGCATCGCGATCGCGCGCGCCATGATCCTGAAGCCGCGCTTCGTCGTGCTCGACGAACCGACCTCGGCGCTCGACATGTCGGTGCAGGCGCAGATCGTCGATCTGCTGCGCGACCTGCAGAAAAAGCACCGCCTCGCCTATCTGTTCATCAGTCACGATCTTCGAGTCGTGCGCGCGCTCGCCGACGAGGTGGTCGTGCTGAAGGACGGTAAGGTGGTGGAACAGGGCCAGGCCGAGAATATTTTCGATCGGCCGACCCAGCCTTATACTCAGGCGCTGATGGCCGCCGCCTTCGAACTGCGAGCGGACGAAACCGGTGTGGTGAGGATGTAACGATGACGCTGCTGATCAATGTGCCCGACGACCCGACCGGCGAGTTTGCCGCCTGGATTCCCGTCCTGCAGCGGCTCGACCCCGCGCGCCCGGTCAGGCTTTGGCCGGATACCGGGCCGGAAGACAAAGTCGAGTATGCGCTCACCTGGCGGCCCGAGCCCGGCGATCTGCAGCGTTACAAGAATCTCAAGGCGATCTTCAATCTCGGCGCCGGCGTCGATGCGCTGCTCAAGGACACGACGCTGCCGCCAAACGTGCCCCTTGTGCGGCTTGTCGATGAAGGGCTGACGCAGGGCATGAGTGAATATGTGCTGATGCACGTGCTGCGCTATCACCGCCGCGCGCCCGAGTTCGAGGAATCGCAGCGCCGCAGCCGTTGGGAGCCGTTGCTCTATCCGCTCGCGCGCGATCGCAAAGTCGGCATTCTCGGCCTTGGCGTGCTCGGCAGCGATGCGGCGCGCAAGCTGGTTGCGCTCGATTTCGACGTGGCCGGCTGGAGCCGCACACCGAAATCAGTCGAGGGCGTCAAGAGCTTTCATGGCGCGGAAGGACTCAATCCCTTCCTCAACCGCACCGAGATTCTCGTCTGCCTGCTACCGCTGACGAAAGAAACGACGGGTATCGTCAACGCAAAGACACTGGCGCAACTGCCGAAGCGCGCGGCGGTCATCAATGCCGGGCGCGGCGGCCATGTCGTGCAGGACGAGCTTCTGGCCGCACTCGATTCCGGCCATATCGCCTATGCGTCGCTCGACGTGTTCACGCCGGAGCCGCTGCCGAACGAGCATCCGTTCTGGACCCACCCGCGCGTGACGCTCACGCCGCATGTCGCGAGCCTGACCCAGCCGGAAACGGCGGTGCTGGTCGTGCTCGAGGGCATCCGGCGCGTGGAGCGCGGCGAACAGCCGGACAATATCGTCGATCGCCGCCTCGGCTACTGAGCGCGCGCGCCGTTCATCAGCGATGGTGCGCGGCTAGCGCTTCTTTCGCCCGCCGGCTTTCTTCGCCGCGGGCTTATCCGCGAGCCAGCCTTCGACCATCGCGAACAAGGCGCGTAATGCCATCGCCTCGCCACCCTCGGGCCGACCCGGCCGATGCGAGGCGTTGCTGGCCATCAAATCGATATGAATCCAGGGCGTCGTCTCGGCAACGAAGGCGTTGAGGAACAAAGCCGCGGTGATGGCGCCGCCCTGTCCGCCGCTCGAGATATTGTTCATGTCCGCAATCTTGCTCTTGAGCTGCTTCGCATAGGGCTTGTGCAGCGGCAGGCGCCAGAGCGGATCGTCGACCGCGAGACCGGCCGCGAGCAACCGCTCCGCCGTTGCATCGTGGTTGCAGAAGAGCGCCGGCAGATCGGTGCCCAGCGCGACGCGCGCGGCACCGGTCAGCGTCGCGAAATCGACGATGAGGTCCGGGTTTTCGCCATCCGCTTCAGCCAGCGCGTCGCACAGGATAAGTCGACCTTCGGCATCGGTGTTGCCGATCTCGACAGTCAGGCCCTTGAACGTCTTGATGATGTCCATCGGCTTGAACGCATTGCCCGACACCAGGTTCTCGACGGCCGGCACCAGCACACGAAGCCGAACCGGCAGGTTCGCCGCCATGATCATGCGACCGAGGCCGAGCACATGGGCGGCGCCGCCCATATCCTTCTTCATGCCCTGCATGCCCTGCGCGGTCTTGAGATCGTAGCCGCCGGAATCGAAGCACACGCCCTTGCCCACCAGGGTCAGCTTCGGGCCGCGATTACCCCAGCGTAGATCGATGAGGCGCGGCGGTCGCGTCGAGGCGCGGCCGACCGCATGAATGGTGCGATAGCCTTTCTTCAGCAGCTCATCGCCGACGGTGACGCGAAAACTCGCTTTATGTTGCTTCGCAATGTCGCGCGCGGCATCGGCCAGTTCGGCCGGCCCCATATCCTCGGCCGGTGTGTTGATCAGATCGCGGACCATCCAGGTCGCCTCGATTGCGTTGACGACGCGCGCATGGTCGGCACCCTCCGGCCAGACCAGATCGGCCAATTTGCCCGATGCCTTGCGGTAGCGGGTGAATCGGTAAGAGCCGAGCCCCCAGCCCAGCGCCGCGGCATTGGCGGCCTCTGCCGTGAGATTGGCCGCAATGCGATAGCGGCCCGCCGGCAGCTTCGAGGGCAGATCGCCCCAGGACCAGATATCGGCCCCCTCGCCGACCCCCAGCAGCACCCCGCCAAGGCCGCCGCGGGGCGCCGGCAGGACCAGGAAATCGCCCGGTTTTGGCTCGAAATGATGGCCCTCGACCCATTGGCGCACCCCCGCCGGCTGGGCCTTCAGCCACGCCCTGAAGCCCTTGCGGGAGACCGGCGTGATCGGCACCGCCTTGCCCTTGCTGTCGACCAGATGATGCGTCATCGCCATGCTCCTCGCACTCGCTCGGTTCGGGGTATCCTGAAGGCGCGCCAGCATGTCGAAGCGGCGGGCGAATGAAAAGGGGCCGCAGCGTCTTTTGCATGCAAGCGGAGCCCCGCCGGCCCGGCTTGTACGATCGGCAGCGCTCGACTATGGAAACTGCGGCAATCGACGGGAGCGACGAATGGCCGACACGACCATTTATCTCGGCAACAAGAATTACTCGTCCTGGTCGCTGCGGCCGTGGCTCGCGCTGAAACAGACCGGCATCCCGTTCAACGAAGAGGTGATCTGCCTCGACCAGACCGATACCGCCGATCGGATCCGCCGCTTTTCGCCGTCCGGCAAAGTGCCCTGCCTCGTCCATGAGGGCCGTACGATCTGGGAGTCGCTCGGGATCTGCGAGTATCTCGCCGAGCGGTTTCCCGACGCGAAACTCTGGCCGGCGGATTTCGCGATGCGCACCCATGCGCGCTGCATCGCAAACGAGATGCATTGCGGCTTTCTGAAGCTGCGCCAGAATCTGCCGATGGATATCCGTTCGGAGCTCAAGGCGAAGAGCCGCGCAGCGATCCCTGAAGTGGCGCGCGATATAAGGCGCGTGGCCGCAATCTGGCGCGATTGTCGTGAACGGTTCGGCCGCGCCGGTGTGCACGGACATGGCCCATTTCTTTTCGGCGGCTTCACGATCGCCGATGCGATGTTCGCACCGGTGGCGACGCGCTTTGCGACGTACGACGTGACACTCGACGATGCCTGCCAGGCCTATGTCGATGCGGTGCTGACCTGGCCCGCGATGGCGGAATGGATTGAGGCGGCAGAGACCGAGCAATGGACTCTCACCTATCCGGTTCTCGACGACCCGATGTGAGCTGGGGCCGGTCTCCGGCGCCCGCGCATTGCGGGGCGGTATCGGCAGCCCCGTCGCGATCCCTATAATCGGCCGGTGATGAGCCGGACCGCCGAAACCCAGAGCGCCGCGAACGCTGGCCTGCATGCGTCTCACGCGAAAGGCTGGGCATCGCTGCTATCGGGGCCGCCGTTATGGGCGGTCGTGATCTGGCTCGTTCTGGTGCTGGGCGGGCTTGTTGCGCGCCCGCCATTGGTTGGCGTCGATGGACGCCTCCTCTCCGATGCCTGGTGGTCATGGCAGAACACGCCGAGCACCGCCGGCGCCGGCCCGGATCTTTTATTCTGGCTGATCCATGCCGGCTGGTCGCTGTTCGGCGTCAGCGAATGGTGGGCGCGGATGGTCGCGCCGTTGTTCGTCCTTGCGAGCCTGTTTCTTGCCTTCGCCGCGTCGCGCGAATTGTGGCCCGCACAACCCGACGCCGCCCGATTTGCCCCACTGATTGTCATCGGCACCGGCGGCATCGTAGCCTTTGCCAGCCAGACTTTGACCGATACGCCGATGATCGCCGTCGTCCTGCTGTCGGTGCTCGGGGTCGCGCGATTGCACAACGACGCACGATGGCCAGGCATTGCGCTGTTTGCGCTCGCTCTGGCTGCAGGGCTGTTGCTCAAGGGTCCGCTGGCGCTGGCCTGGCTGCTGCCGCCGGCCTTCGCCTTGCCGTTCCTTCTGCGCGATCCGCCGATCGCGCGTTCGTCCTGCTTCTGGCTCGCCGTCTCGACACTCGCGGTCTCTGCCGTCTGGGTCGGCTGGCTCGTTGCCACGAACGGTTGGCCCGGTCTTGAGGCCGCATTGACGCTGGAGGCGCAACCGGGCCGCAGCGCCTGGTACTGGTTGGCGGCATGGGCGTTGCTGTTCGCCTATCCGTGGATCTGGTGGCGTTCGACCTGGCGCACGATGTCGCGTTTGACGCGCGGCGGATTCGATTCCGGCAGTTGGCTGGTTATCGCCGCCATTGGCGGTGCGCTGCTCGGCGCGCTGCTCGATCCCTATCGCGGCCCGCATGTCTTGTTGCCGGCGCTCGGCTTGGCGGCATTGATCGTTGCCCACGCACTCGGCTCGGCACCGGAGAAGGCGCGCGATTTTCATGCCGCCTTGCCGGGTGTGCCGTTGCTCTTTATCGGGTTCGTGTTCTTCCTGCTTAACATCGTGCCGCACGCACATCTCGATGCGGTCTGGCGGCGGGTCTTCGGCGAATCGAGTTTGCCGATCTGGCTCGGCGGAATCAGCCTCGGTGCCGGACTGTTGCTGCTCGGTGGCGGCTATCTGCTGGCGCAACTCACACCGCGACCGCTCGCGCACCGGGTGCTGCAGGTCGCGTTGCTGCCGGCCCTGATGGCAAGCGCACTGAACATCGAGTTCATCGGCGGGCTGCATACCTTCTTCGATCTGCGGCCGGTCGCCGCCAATATCCACGATCTGCAGGCCGCCGGACAGCCGATTGCGATCTACGGGCGATATGACGGCGGGTTCGATCTGGCCGGACGCTTGTCGGAACCGCTGATCGAATTGCCCGATGCCAACAGTGCGTTGCGCTGGGCGGCCGCAAACCGCTCCGGCATCGTAATCGCCTATTTTGCCGGCAGCACGCTGCGCCTACCGGCGCAGCCCCTCGATCTCGCCGCCGCCGGCGATCGCTGGGCGGCATTGTGGCCGGCCTCGACCATCATCGCGACCGACGGCGCGGTTCTGAAAGAGCGTTTCTAGCGATTCGTCGTTGAGGGCCGCGCCGCCGTCGAAGCGAGAATCGGGCCGTTCGGAGAAGCGGCAATCCTGCGGCCCGATCTTCCGTCACGGCTGCCATGCGCTTGTATCCTGTGCCGGCTCCGCGCGGATTTGCTATCTTCCAGCGCGCCTTTGTCCCGCCAGATGTGCGTGCCGACTGTCCGGAGGTCCATTTTGATATTGCCGTTAGATAGTTTAGTCGACAGTGCGCGCTATCCGATCGGCGGAACCGGCCCTGCCGCTTATGAGACGGTCGTCGCGCGCGGGCGCGCGGCGCTCGCCGCCGAGGGCTTCTGCGCCCTGCCGAGATTCGTGCATCCCGCAACGCTCGCTCGCATGGTGCAGGAAGCGGTTTCGGCCATTCCGCACGGCTATCGGCGCGATCAGCAACTGACCGCCTACGATTCCGACACCCTTGTCGGTCTTCCGGCCGGGCACACGGCGCGGCGTACCCATCCCTATCGCATGCGCGTCATCGCGCAGGATCGATTACCCGAGGATGGCGCCATTCTGTCGCTCTATCGCGAGGCCGCGTTATCGGCCTTCATTGCCGATCTGCTTCAGGAACCGGCGCTGCATTGCTGCGCCGACCCGCTCGTCTCCTGCACGGTGACCGTGCTCGATCCGGGCGACGAGCATGGCTGGCACTTCGACTCCAACGACTTCGTCGCAAGCCTGTTGCTGCAGCCCGCAGCCAGCGGCGGATCGTTCGAGTTCGCCCCCGCGCTTCGAAGCGAAGAGGACGAAAATTACGACGCCGTCGAAAGTGTGTTCGACGGCGATCGCTCCTTCCTGCGCACACCGGCGGTCGACGCCGGCACGCTCATGTTGTTTCGCGGCAAGTACGCACTGCATCGCGTCAGTCCGGTCGCGGGCGACCGGCCGCGGCTGATCGCATTGCTGAGCTTCGATCGACGCCCCGACATGGTCTTTCCGGTCGACACCCGGCTCGCCGCTGTCGGGCGCGCGCATTAACATCCAACGAATGGCCGCCTGATGCCTGACCGATCCAAACCCGCAACGCTGGCCGCTCATGGCGGCCGTATCGAAGCCGCCGCCAGCGGCGGCATCGTACCGCCGCTCGAAATGGCGACGACCTATGAACGCCGTCGGCAGGATTACGCGCCGCCCGCCGGCTATATCTATTCGCGCTTCCATCATCCGAACTGGGAGCAGGCGGAAAAACTGCTCGCCGAACTCGAGGGCGGTGCCGAGGCGCTGCTGTTCGCCTCGGGTATCGCGTCCGTCTCCGCGATCGTCGAAACGCTGCGTCCGGGCGAGCGCGTCGTCGCGCAGGAATCGATCTTCTGGGGCACGCGGCTGCGCTTTCAGGAGTTCGCCGAGCGCTGGGGCATCGTACTCACGGTGGTGCCGGGCAGCGGACTGATCGAGGCAATCGCGGCGGCGCCGACCAAACTCGTCTGGTTCGAGACCCCGGCCAATCCGACCTGGGAGATCATCGATATCGCGGCGGTCAGCGCGGCCGCGCACAAAGCCGGCGCGCTATCGGTCGTCGATTCGACGGCAGCAAGCCCGGTCCTGACCCGACCGATCGAACATGGCGCCGACATCGTGATGCATTCGGCGACCAAGTATCTCAACGGCCATAGCGATGTGATCGCCGGCGCGCTGGTGACCGCCCGCAACGACGAAAACTGGCAACGCATCCGTACGCTGCGCGGCACAACGGGTAATATTCTCGGGCCGTTCGAGGCCTGGCTGCTGCTGCGCGGCATGCGTACGCTCTATCTGCGGGTCGAACGCGCCTCAGAGAGCGCGCAGCGCGTTGCCGAGGCGATGACGCGGCATCCGAAAGTTTCTCACGTGATGTATCCGGGCCTGCCCGATCATCCGGGCCACGACATTGCGCGGCGGCAGATGCAAGGCGGGTTCGGCGGCATGCTGTCGATCCGGATCAAGGGCGATGGTGCGGCGGCCCTGCGCGTAGCAACCGCCACACGCCTCTTCCGGCCGGCGACGTCGCTAGGCGGAGTCGAGAGCCTGATCGAGCATCGCGCAACGCTCGAGGGCGCGCATGGCAATGTGCCGCCCGATTTGCTGCGTCTTTCGATCGGGATCGAGGATGCGGACGATCTGATCGCCGATCTCGACCAGGCGCTGGCGCAGATTTAGTTTGGCAGGAGATCGAGAGCGGCAAGCGCCGTGTTTCCAGTCAAGGGCGCATCGTCGGCCCAGGCCAGCACGGCATCGATGAAACCGTCCGGCGACAAGATATCGCCGTGGCGCAGCAGCATCGCGGCCTTGGCACGCATCGCGGCGACATCGAGCGCCGCTTCAGGATCGCCTTTGGCATGCTCGCGTTCCGCCGTAAGCACGGCGCCGTCGCCGAGCGTCACCGATACGGCGGCACCCCAGGCGCGCGGGTAGGCGACCGCGAACCGATCGCCGATGCGACCTTCGATGCGGGTTCGCAACGGCGCCAGTTCGGCACGGGCTGGCGCATCGAACGCGGCAAAATCCACGACCGGCCGTGCGAGCGCGGCTGCGACGCAATGCTGCAGCGAAAACTTGGCGGCATATTCAGTATCCGGCACCGGACGATCACAGAGATCGAGCGTGGCCGGATAGGTTTCAACCGTTACCCGCTCGATCGAGCGGTTGCCGATCGTCTCGCGCAGCGAGGCGGCCGCATCGATCGGCGGATGGGTGTGCCGGCAGGACGGCCAGGGCTTGATCGAAGTGCGATGCAGTTCCCACGGCGCATCGGGATCGCGCAGCACCGCATCGGGATCGGGATCGGCACAGAGCCCGCGAAAGAACCCGCGATCGCCTTCGAGGATGGTCGGCGGACCGGTGAATCCGTATTTGGCGAGTTGCGCCGCGCGTGCACCGGCTTCGGCCGCATGGCCTGCGTGAAGATGCTTGGTCATTGCCCCGGTTTCGAGAAACTCCCAGAAGCCGGCCGATTGCGTGCCGGCATTGCCGAGCGCATGGACCTGTTGCGATGCATCGAGTCCGAGCAGGCGGCCAACGGCCATCGCCGAGCCGAACGGGCCGCAGGTCGCGGTGTTGTGAAAGATCCGGTAATGCGCGGGCCCGACCGCGTTGCCGATCCGGCACATCGCCTCGTAGCCGGCGAGCACCGCATCGAGCAGCGCGTGGCCGCGTTTGCCGTCGCGAACCACCGCCGCCAAAGCGGCCGGCACCACGACGCAACCGGGATGCGTCACCGAGAGGCGATGCAGATCGTCGATCTCGAGAACATGGGTGAGCGCCGCCGTGACAAATCCGTCGGCGTTCGCCGCCGGCCGTTCCTTTGCCCAGGCGAGCATGACGCGGCCCGGTGCGCTATTGCGCCCGGCCAGCGCGTTCGCCAATGCATCGAGCACAAAGAGCGAAGCGGCGCGGCGATCGGCGTCGACGATCGGCTTGCGGGCGATAAGATCGACAAGACGTTCGGTGAGGCTCGGCATGCGGCAAATCTATCCCGCGAGCCGCATCCCGGCATAGCGGCCCTTTCGGCCGAATGGCGCACCCTCGCCCCGCCCGGCCGCGCGCAGAAAGGGCAGGGATTTGTGATCGACCCGATGGCGGATTAGACTGGCCTGGTTGCTTCTTGGGGCCAAGGAGGGGGCAAATGCAGATTCCAGCCGCGGTTGGGCGTGTGCTGAGCAAGCTTGAGGCCAACACGCGCCTGAGCATCGGTGCCGCCGAACGCCAGGCGCTCGACGAGATGAAGACCGACGACAATGCGCCGATCCGCTCGGTGCTCGCCCGGGTCATGCTCGAGGATTGGCGCAACGGCTGGGACGAGTTCGCGACCATGCGCGATCCCAAGGCGGCATTGCGCTATGCCGTCGGCGAGCTGCATCGGGCGCGCACCCGGCGCGACAAGGGCCACTGGTATGTCGACTGGAAGCGCGGCCATGTGCTGCGCTATGCGGCGCGCGCCTTCAATCGCCCGCAGGATGCCGAGATGATCTTGCAGGCCTATCGCGATGCCTACGAGAAACTGAGCGCATTCACCGGACTGCCGCCCAAGCGCGGCGAGAAAGCACTGCGCAGTCTGGTGGTCGACTGGGCCGAGACGCTGGTTTACCTGGGCGATGCACAGACCGCGATCCAGTATTTCGAGTTCACCTTTCCCTGGCGCCGCCGCGATCCGGACGACTGGCATGTCTGGGCCCATGCCTTTGCGCTGCATCAGCAAGGCCACTATGCCGAATCGCGCGCGAAGATGGAGCCGCTGGTCGAGAAGCTCGACAATCCCGGCCAGGGCGAACCGGCCCGACAGACGGCCATGATCGCCCAGCGGCCAAACAAGAAGATTCATCCTTCCTACTACAACGACATGCGCCTCACGCTGGCGGCGAGCTATGCGCGCGACGGAAAGCGCCAGAAAGCCGACGCGGAGGTGAGGAAGTTCCAGCAACTGCGCCAGCTCGCGGGCGATGCACCCTGGACGCTGGCCCTCGAGGCCGAACGCGGCGCCTTCATCAGGAACAGCGCGGCCGAGAAGCATTGGCTGCAAAGCCTGCGCCTCGCCGGTCTGCCTGAAGGGAAACCGGTCGCGGAAATGGACGAGAAGAAATCGGCGCCGCGCAAGAGGACTGGAAAGGCCAAGCCGAAGAAAAAGGCCGGCAAAAAATCTATCGCCAAGCCGAAGCGCAAGACGAACGTCAAAAAATCGGCGGCGAAAACAAAGCGCAAGGCGCCCAAGCGGAAGACCGCGAAACGCCCGGCCTCAAAGCGCAAGGCCCCCAAGCGCAAAACGAAGACCAGGCCCCGCGCCAAGGCGGGTTCGAAAGCCGCGCACAGGAAGCGCTGATCGTTCGACGGGAGAGGCGCGCGGCCGGCGCCGCTAGATCGCGAGCCCGGCCTTCTCGAGCCCCTCGCGCAGATAGTCGGCGTCTTCGCTCCGCCGGAACGGAAATCCTGCCATTACCCAGCGCGCATAGTCGGCCGGCCGCGCATTCGCGTCGCCGACCCAGAGCTGCGCCGCGCGATGCGCGAAATCGGCCGCCAGCCGGCGCGCCTCAGCGGCACGCCCGGCATGGGCGGCAGCCGCGGCATGCCAGACGATCGAATGCGGATAGAGTTCGCCCATCGCATCGTAGATCGCGAGCGCACCGGCCGGATCGCGGCCGATAACACGGATCACGGCCTCGTCCGAAAGATACCAGTCGGGCGCAAACGGATTGAGCCGCCGCGCGAACGCCGCGTGTTCGAGGCCGCGCGCCGGGTCGCCGAGAAAGGCGAGCGCCATCGCGCGCGACATCGCGAGATCCGCGTCGTTCGGGTTGAGCCGCGCGGCGACGTCGAGATGCTTCTTCGCCCGGTCAAAGCGGCCGCTCATCAGATGCGCCCAGCCGAGGATGACATGCGCCTGCCCGTCATTCGGATCGTGCGCGACGGCGCGTTCCGCATGATCGACGGCGCGCTCGAACGAGGCCGACCGGTCGACGCCCCAGTCGACAAGGAACGTATCGAAATAAGTGAGCTCGGCAAGGCTCGAATGCGCGCGGGCAAAGCCGGGCTCGACCGCGATCGCCGCTTCGAAATGCGCGCGCGCCCTTTTATGGGCGTCGATCGTGCCATACGAATGCTGCTCGGTTCCCTCGAGCCATAGCGCATAGGCGCGCAGACTTCCCGGCGGTTTTCGCTTCGCCTCGGCGAGCTCGGCATATTCGAGTTGCAACACGAGGTGTCCTGCGATGTTGCGCACGACCGATTCCTGGATCGCGAAGATTTCGTCGGCCGGCCCGTCATAACGCTCGGCCCAGACATGATGGCCGTTCTCGGCATCGATGAGCTGCGCGTTGATCCGGATCTTTTCGCCAAGTCGCCTGATGCTGCCTTCCAGCACATAGCGCACGCCCAGCTCCTGCCCGACCTTCCTTATGTCGTGCGGCTTGCCGCGATAGACGAAGCTCGAATTGCGCGCGATCACCATGAGCGACCGAAAGCGCGAAAGATCGGTGATCAGATCTTCGGTCAGCCCGTCGCAAAGCGATGCATCGGCACTCGCACCGGCTAGATTGTCGAACGGCAGAACCGCAAGCGACGGCCGGTCGGATAGCGGCGCACGCCGATCGGCGGGCACGCCGCCCTTGCTTACGGCGAAACGCGCCACAAAGAGACGCAACGGCCGAGTAATGTTCTTGAGCCGCCGTTCGCCGGCATCCTCGAAGGCGATATCGGTCTTGCCTTCAACGAAGCGCCAGACATCCTGGCTGAGCGCGATGCCGCCCGGCGGCGCTTCGCCCTCGATCCGGGCCGCGACGTTGACGCCGTCGCCCATCAGATCCTCGCCCTCCACCAACACATCGCCGATATGGATTCCGATGCGGAGCACCAAAGGCGGCACGCCGGGCTCGCCGCTGCTTTCGACCCGCCGCTGGATCGCGACCGCGCAGCCGACCGCCTCGACCGGGCTTGCGAATTCCGCCAGCACGCCATCGCCCGTCGATTTGAAAATACGACCGCGCGCGGCCTTGACCGCCGGGTCGATCACGTTCCGGCGCAGCGTCGTAACCGCGGCAACCGCCGCGCTTTCGTTCGCTTCCGCCAGACGCGAGAATCCGACCACGTCGGCCGCAACAATGACCGCCAGGCGCCGCCGGGGTTCTTCCGCCGCCATTCGCCGCCCCTCCGTTACGGCCGTGACCCTAGGCTGAGCCTGTCGCGGCGGCAATATGCGCAGCCATCCTGCTTGCGTATTAACACCGTCGATCGGCCCCGCTTCCACGCCAAAACCCGCGGCATCCGCCGCCGCGGTTCCTGTCCGCCGCCGTGCGGGAGGCCATGTGTAAAGAATGTGCCGGCGAGACCCGGCCGGTCAGATATGCGTCATGCGATCGGGTTCGCGGCCGAGCTGCTCGCCGCAATAGCGCCGTGCCGCCGCGACGGCCGCATCCGCATTGTCGAAATGCCCGCCCATCGTGACGCGCTTGCCATCCTGCCAGAGCGACCAGAGATAGTCGGCGCTGCCGTCGCGATTGCTCCATTTTTCGATCATTATTTCGAGCATGGCCCTACTTTCCCAACCATCGTGCGAGTGCGGTACGGCTGTATCGGTTTGGCATACGGCATCGCCCGGGCCCATTCAAGAACCGGCGAATCCGGTGCAGGTTCGCGGATCCGAAATATCGGTGCCGGCTGCATCGCAGCAAATCCTGTCACATGATCCGACGCGATTTGCCAGACATCGCGGTCTGAGGCATGTTCGCTGACGGCGCTGCAGCACGCAGGAAACCGGCCATGGCAAAAGAGTTTGCGACACACACCAGCGAAACGGCGCCCGAAGCGGCGCGATCGCTGCTCGGACGGGTTCAGCGCGAATACGGTTACATTCCCAACGTCTATGCAAAGATGGCGGAATCGCCGGCACTCTTGGAGGCCTGCCTCGAAGCCGACCGGATTTTCGAAACCCGCGCCAATTTCACGGCGCTGGAAAAACACGCCATCCTGCAAACAGCGAATCGCATCAATGGCTGCACCTACTGCCTTGCCGCACATAGTTACGGTGCGATCAGGACAAAGGAATGTCCGGGCGAAACCGACCATCGTCTGCAACGAGGCGAGCCCACCGGAGACGCGCGCCTCGATGCGCTGTGCCGGTTCGTCGCGCATCTGATCGATCGACGCGGCTGGGCCGACGACGCCGAGCTTGCCGCGTTTTTCGCCACCGGATTCACGCGCGCGCAGGCCCTCGACGTGGTTCTGGCGACGGCGCTCAAGGCCATGACCAACCATGCCAATCACCTGACCCATCCCGAGATCGATGCGCGCTACCGACCGGACGCGGCAGCAGAGTGATTCTGCCATCGGGACAGTGAAACGCCGGAAAGCGAGACGATGACCGGTTCCGGATCCGAGCGCTGGGGCACGCGCACCGGCTTCATCCTGGCAACGATCGGCTCGGCCGTCGGGCTCGGATCGATCTGGAAATTTCCCTACGAGCTTGGCGAGAACGGCGGCGGCGGTTTCCTGCTCTTCTATCTGCTCGGTCTCGTCCTCGTTGTAGCACCGCTGCTTATCGCCGAGTTCGTCGTCGGCCGGCGCGGCCAGGCGGATGCGGCGACCAGCGTTGCCCGTCTCGCTGCCGCCGCGGGTGCAAACCCGCGCTGGCGCTGGCTTGCGTGGCTCGGGATTCTCGCGGGCTTTCTTCTGCTCAGCTACTACGCCGTGATCGCCGGCATGACGCTCGCCTATACCGGCAGCGCGCTGTGGACCGGCTTCGACGGATTCGACGCCGCGGCCACGCAACAGCTCTACGGCGCCGTCGCCGGCGATCCGATTCTGCTCGCGCTCTGCCAGGCGGGTTTCCTCGGAGTCACCGTCTTCATCGTCGCTCACGGCATCGGTGGCGGCATCGAAACCGCCTGCAAGATCCTGATGCCGGTATTGATTGCGCTCATGCTGCTGCTGTCGATCTACGCGGTAATCGAGGGCGACGTGCCGCGCGCCATCGCCTTTCTGTTCCACTGGCGTGTCGACGAGCTGACGCCGCGCGTCGCGCTCGAAGCGCTCGGTCTCGGCTTCTTCTCGATTGGCGTTGGCCTTGGACTGATGATTACTTACGCCGGCTATGCCGGCAGGACGTTCGATCTCGGTCGCGCCGCCTGGATTACGCTGGCGGGCGATACCGCGATCTCGGTGCTCGCGGGCATCGCGATCTTCCCGCTGGTTTTCCGCTATGGGCTCGATCCGGCGGAAGGGGTCGGGCTGATGTTCGTCACCTTGCCGATAGCCTTCGGCCGGCTGCCGTTCGGCGACGTCGTGGCCAGCGCCTTCTTCCTGCTGCTCTTCGTCGCGGCCCTGGCCTCGGCTTTGTCTCTGCTCGAACTCGTGGTGGCGCCGATTCTCAAGCGCAGAAGCTGGTCGCGCCGGCGGACCGCTATTGTCGCGGGCATCGCCTGCTGGATCGCCGGCCTGCCGAGCCTGCTCTCGTTCAATCTATGGTCCGAATGGCGGCCGCTCGCGGCACTGTCCGGCTTTGCGGCATACGACATGTTCGAGCTCATCGACGGGCTCGTGTCCCATGTGATGCTGCCGGCCGGCGGGCTGCTGATCGCGCTCTTCGTCGGATGGCGGCTCGATCCGGCTTTGCTCGCGGCCGAGCTGGGCTGGCGCCACGTCGCGCTGCGTATGCTCCGATTTCTGCTGCGCTGGGTGGTGCCGGCGCTGATTCTCACCTTCGTGATGTCGGGCCTCCTGATCCGCTAGCGGAGCGACCGCGCGAAATGAAGAGTGCTTGACCGCCACGGCAGGCGCTTCCCATGATCGCGCGGCCCGACCGACGAACCGCCGGAAAGCGAGACCATGACCACGACCGACCTGATCCAGCATCCCTTCCCCTGGCCCGAAGGCAAGCGCACGGCCGTCTGCTTCTCGTTCGACATCGACGCCGAGAGCCTGCTGCATCTCGGATTTCGCGAGGATGCCGACAACCGCGTTGTGACCCGCTCGGAAATGCGCTACGACGCGCATGTTGCCGTGCCGCGGCTGCTCGCGATCTTCCGCAATCACGATATCCGGCAGACCTTCTTTGTGCCGGGCTGGTGCCTCGAAGCGTATCCGGAGATGGTGAAAGCGATTCTCGATGACGGGCACGAAATCGCGCATCACGGCTATATCCACGAGATGGGTAACCGGCTGACGCCGGAAAACGAGCGCTACTGGTTCGAGCGTGCCGTCGGCGCCGTCGAGCGTACGACCGGAAAGAAGCCGCGCGGCTTTCGCGCGCCGTCATATGGGTTCTCGCGCCACTCGCTCGATCTGATGTTCGATCACGGCATGATCTACGACGCGTCGATGATGGGTCACGATGTGCCCTATATCATCAAGCATCCGCGCGGCGAGATCGTCGAGCTGCCCTCGCAGCGCGCGCTCGACGACTGGACGCATTTCGTGCTCAACCGCGATTTCGGCTGGATGATGCCGCTGCAGACGCCCGAAGACGGTTTTGCGATCTATCGCGCCGAATTCGATGCCGCCTGGCGCCATGGCGGCATCTGGATCGCCGTCTGGCATCCTTTCGTGACGGCGCGTCTGTCGCGCGCCGAAGCGATGGAAGGCTTGCTCGATCACATGAAATCCAAAGGCAATGTCTGGTTCGCGCCGCTCGACGAGATCGCGATCCATGCACAGAAAGCGCGCGCCGACGGGCGCTGGAAGCCGTTCATCGATTCGATGCCCTACGATGCCGGCGGCCTGCCGGAACTCGCCGAGCGGATATGAGCGCGATCGCGATCCGACCGGAACAGCCGGGCGATCGCACCGCCATTCATTCGCTGCTTGTCGTTGCATTCGCCGGTTCGAACGAAGCCAATCTGGTCGACCGGCTGCGCGCCGATGGCGGCCTGACGGCCTCGTTGGTTGCGACCGATGGCGGACGGATCGTCGGCCAGGTCGCGGCGAGCCCGATCGCGATCGAGGGCGTGCCCGGTCGCACGGCCGCGTCGCTTGCGCCGCTCGCGGTCCTGCCCGAGCGCCAGCGCCAGGGCATCGGCGCTGCATTGATGAACGCGCTGCCAAAGCGGCTTGCCGCCGCCGGCACCGATCTCGTCTTCGTGCTGGGCGATCCGGCCTATTACACGCGGTTTGGCTTCCATGTCGACGCGGCTGGCGAATTCTGGAGCCCGCTTGCCGGACCTGCCTTCATGGTCCGCGAACTCCTCCCCGGTGCGCTCGATGCGACGCGCGGGAGTCGGCTGCGCTATGCGCCGGCCTTCGATCCGTTCCTGCCGCCGCAATGATGGATCGCGGGCCGGCCTGACGCCGGCACGACGCGTTACTCTTCGGTCTGGTGCTCGCTATGGTCGTCGGCGTGCGCACCGGCGCCTGCCGCTTCGATCGTCAGCTCGATATCGATCGCACCGGCCTTCTCGAAGGTGAGCGTCAGCGCGAGCTTGTGTCCTTCGACCAGCGGCCCCTTCAATCCGAGCAGCATGATGTGATCGCCGCCTGGCTCCAGCGGCGCGGTCTCGCCGGGCGCGATCTCGATCGCATCGAGCGGACGCATCTTGGCGACGCCATCTTCCATAAGAATTGTATGAAGTTCGGCCCGCGCCGCAGCCGGCGACGCAACGGCAACCAGCCGATCGGCCGTGTCCCCCTCGTTCGATATCGCGACATAGACGACGCCGTTTTGGGCGCTCGGCACGGTGGCGCGCGCCCAAGGATGGATGATCTGCAACCCGCCGATTTCGTAACAATGCGCGGCGGCACTGCCGGAAACAAAGAGCAGCATCACGGCAACGATGCGCAGCAACCGGGTCATTCGTCCTCGGCGATCTGGCCGGCGATCACAGCCGCCATGTCTTCGGGTTTGTCGTCCGGCCGGAACAGCCGGCGGAAATTTCCATCCGGCCCCATCAGATAGAGCAGCACCGAATGATCCATCAGATACCCGTCGGGCACGCCTTCAACCTCTGCCCTGGCGTAATGCACACGATAGGCCCGCGCGACATCGGCGATCTCCTGCTCGGTGCCGGTCAGACCCACGATACCGGCATCGAACAGATCGACATATTCGGCCATCACCGCCGGCGTATCGCGCGTCGGATCGATGGTGAGGAACAAGGGCTGGACCCGCGCCGCCCGGTCGCCGAGCGCGCGCATCGTGAGCGCGACCTGGTTCAATGTCGTCGGACAAACATCGGGGCAATGGGTGAAGCCGAAAAAGACCAGCAGATACTGGCCGGCGTAATCCGCTTCGGTGACGCGCCTGCCAGTATGGTCGGTGAGCGCGAAGGGCCCGCCCAATGTCGCCGGCAGCAACGAGCCATCGCCATTGCTCGCGACCGGGCGGTCGCGCAGCTCGATCACCACATAGGCGGCGATACCGAGGGCTGCGAGCGCGAAGATGCAGGCGGCGATGATGACGGCGAAACGCGATGGCATGGCAGCATTATAGACGGCTCACCCGCCGCGCGCACACCGACGGTGCAGCGACCAACCGTCGCGGTAATCGACCCTCTCCCCCGATTTCGGGGGAGAGGGAAGGATGAGGGGACGTCCGGATTCCGAACTACGCCTCGAAGCGCAGATAGGGTGCGTCCTTGCCTTCGCCCTTTTTGTAAACCGCCGAATACATGTTCCACCACATGTTGCGGCCCTCGAGCGCGGCGCGACGTACGCGCTGCTTTTCCTCGTCGGTCTTCGCGAACTCGATCGCCGCATTCCACCCGGTCGCGCCATGCGCCTCGTCGGCACCGACATGGATGTCAAAATAATAGGCCGCCGCATCGTCGAACTGGTACTGGTCGCGCAGCGCCTTCGCGGTCGCGCGCGAGTAATCGTGGAACAGATCCTCGATCCCGATTGCCACGAAGCTCAGCGCCTCGAGCCAACGGCCGCGCAACGCATAGGCCGAGACTGTGTCCGGATAGACCTTGGTTTCGGCGTACATCGGTTTCGCGTCGATCTGCTCTTCGGTGAAGCCGGCGGCAGCCCCGGTGCGGATGGCGAGCAGCCAATGCGCCGGCATCTTCTTGGTGCCCTTCAGCTCGTAGAACACGTTCTCCGCCATCTCGGCCTTCAGGTCGCGCGGCACCTGCGGAATGATCAGCGCCAGCGCGCCGATCCCCTCGGTCACACAATATTTGAGCTGCGCCATCAGCTCGCCGATGGTCTCGCGCTTGAGCGTGCCGGCTGCCATGTCCTTGTAGACCGGGTGCGACGTGAACGGATGCGCCATCACTTCTTTCTGCAGGTCCGCCCAAAAGCCCTTGAGTTCCATGGTTCGTCTCCCTTTGCCTTCGCCGTGCCGCGGCGGGTCGTCGCCATAAGGCCCGCTCATGGGGCGGGGCGATGGCGGTATGAATGGTCCCCCGATCCTAGGCGCGATCTTGCAGCGACCACAGGGATGATTCATCATGGCTCCATGAATTCATCTCATGCCTATTGCGCATGACCGGCATCCTGCCCTTGACCGCCTTGCGCGCTTTCGAGGCGGCAGCGCGCCATCTGAACGTGACCCGCGCCGCGGCCGAATTGCATGTCAGCCAGTCGGCGGTCAGTCACCAGTTGCGGGCACTCGAACAGCAACTCGGCACCGCCTTGTTCCGGCGCACCGGCAACGGCCTCGTCCTCACCGATGCCGGGCGGCGTCTCGCCGCAAGTGCCGGCGATGCGTTTCGCGGTCTCGAACGTGGGCTCGCCGAAATCCGCGAGACCAATGCGGTCGGACGTGTGAGTGTCGCGCTGCGTCCCTATTTCGCCTTGAAATGGCTGGCACCGCGCCTTGCCCGTTTCTGGCAGGCGGCACCCGGCGTCGAATTGCGGCTCATTCACACGACCGCCTCGCCCGATCTAGCGAGCGGCGAAATCGATCTCGCCGTCGAATGGCGTCCCGATTCCAGACCCGATGCGCTGTCGGAATCGCTGGTGCGCTGCGATCTGGCACCGGTTGCCAGTCCTTCGCTGTTGCGCAGCCTGCGAAAGCCGGCGGACCTCGCGAAGCACATCGTCCTGCACGAGGAGGACCGCACGAACTGGCAGCTCTGGTGCCGGCTCGCCGGCATCGACGAGAACAGCGGCGCGCAGCATCTGATCGTCGACGACACCAACGTGCGCCTGCAGACCGCGATCGATGGCCAGGGCGTCGCGCTGGGCTGCCCCGAACTCGTCGCCGACGATGTGGTCGCGCGACGGCTTGCGCTGCCCTTCGGACTACGACTCGAGCGCTATCGCTATTATCTGGTGACGCCGACCGACCGGCCGCTGCGCCGCGCCGCCGCCGCCTTCCGCGACTGGCTCAAGGCCGAAGCCGCGCGCGATGGCGCCACGGCAGGAAGCTCAAGGTTGAACCGGCCGGGCGGCAGCGCCACATAAAATGCCTGGATCAGCAGCAGGTGCCCTGCCGATGACCGTTCGCCTCAACCACACCATCGTTTCCGCGCGCGACAAGGAGAAGACTGCGATCTTCCTTTCGGAGATCCTGGGATTGCCCGCGCCGTTCATGCTCGGCCATTTCGCGGTCGTGCAGATCGGCGACACGTCGCTCGATTTCGTAAGCACCGGCGACGCGATCGCATCGCGTCATTTCGCCTTCCTGGTGAGCGAGACCGAGTTCGACGATATCTTCGGGCGGATTCGCGAACGCGGCATGAAATACTGGGCCGATCCGTTCCACAACGAGCCGAACCGCATCAACAACTGGGACGACGGGCGCGGCGTCTATTTCGAGGATCCAAACGGACACAATCTCGAGATCCTGACGCGACCTTATGGCAGCGGCGGCACCAAAGCCGACCATCCGAACCCGCTTATCGCGCACCCGATTACGCCGAACGAGGGCCCGCTGGACGACGGCAAAAAGTGATCGGTCGGTGAACCGGGAGGAAGCGACACCCTCTTAGTTTCGTCATTGCCGGGCTTGACCCGGCAATCCATGGACCGGTCAGCCTCCGCGTCGGCATTCTCGGCTCGGTGCAACGTCACAATGGATGCCCGGGTCGCCCGGGCATGACGAATGAGTTTTCAGGCTATGTCCTTAGCCCGGCGCATAGGGCGCGAGCGGCGGTTTGCCGGCGATCAGGTCCGCCGCCTTCTCCGCGATCATGATGGTCGGCGCGTTGATGTTCGCCGTCACGACCAGCGGCATGATCGACGCATCGGCGACATGCAATCCTTCGACGCCGTTTACGCGCGTCTCAGCGTCCACCACCGCATCCGCATCGGCGCCCATGCGGCAGCTGCCGGACGGGTGGTGCGACGTTCCGGCATTCGCGCGCAGGAATGTGTCGATCTCGGCGTCGGTCTGCACCGAATCTTCCGGCGCGATTGCGCGCCCGCGGTAGCGGTCGAAGGCGGGTTGCATCGCGATCGCGCGGGTGATCTTGAGGCCGTCGCGCATCTCCGCAAGATCGGCACCCGCCGGGTCGCCGAAATGATTAAACTGTGCACGCGGCGGATCGCGAGGATCGGCCGAGCGCAGCGCGATCCGCCCGCGGCTCTTCGGCCGCATCTGGCTGATATGGAATCCGAACCCGTGACCCTCGGCCAGCACGGAGCCGTCGGCATCGACGGCGACCGGCACGAAATGATGTTGGAGGTTGGCAAACGGCACATCCGGCCCGGTGCTAAAATAGGAGCCGGTCTCCCAGATATTGCTGGCGCCGACGCCGCGCCGGTGGAGCAGCCATTCGAGACCGGTGCGGAACGCACCCAGGCCGCGCGCGGACGAATAGAGCGTGATCGGCTCCGTGCAGGCGTACTGCATCGAGATGTTGAGATGATCCTGCAGATTGCCACCGACAGACGGGCGGTCGGCGACCACGTCGATCCCGAACGAGCGTAGATGGTCGGCCGGTCCGACGCCGGAGAGCATCAGCAGCTTGGGCGATTCGAACGCGCCGGCCGACAGCACCACGGCGCGTGCCGCCCGCGCGGTCTCGTGACGGCCGCGATGGACGAACCGCACGCCGGTCGCGCGCCGTCCCTCGAACGTCACGCGCTCGGCGAGCGCACCGGTCGCGATCGTCAGGTTCGGCCGCCGGCGCGCCGGATGCAGATAGGCGCGCGCGGCGCTCATGCGCTCGCCGTCCGCCGTCGTGCGTTCCATGACGAAGGCGCCGTCCAGACTGCGCCCGTTGACGTCCGGCGTCATGCCAAATCCGGCTTCGCGCAGCGCCACGAGATAGGCGCGGTGCAGCGGATGATCGGCGGCGGCCTTCGTGATGCGCAGCGGCCCTTCGTTGCCGCGCCAGGCATCGTTCGGCTTTCCGCTCGTCTCCATGCGCTTGAAGTACGGCAGGCAATGCGCGAATGACCAGTCTTTCAGACCCGCCGCCGCCCAGCCGTCATAGTCGAGCCGGTGGCCGCGCAGATAGACCATGCCGTTGACCGACGACGAACCGCCGAGAACCCGGCCGCGCGGATAGACGATGCCGCGCCCGCCGAGCCCGACATCCGGCTCGCTCGCATACTGGGCGGCATAGCGCGACCAGGCCGCGCGATCCATCGCCGCCGGCATGCGCAGCAGGTAGAGACTCGGCCGGTCGTTCGGCCCCATTTCCAGCAACAGCACACGGCAATCGGGATCCTCCGACAGCCGAGAAGCGATCACCGATCCGGCCGACCCGCCGCCGACGACGATGTAATCGTATTCCTGCATGTCCCCATCCGCGACGGCGGCGATTATCCTGACGACGGCCGACACTCGCCCGCCTCACCATGGCCCAACCTTAGCGAAGTCGGCGGCTCCAGCCATCGTTGTTTTTGCATCCGCCGTCGCGCTCCGGCAGGGTGCGACCGGTCGCTAGGATGGAACACAATCCGCTATTGTCGAGCGAGAACCGGTCGGAGAGAAAGAGATGGACAGGCTGAAAGGCAAAGTGGCAATCGTCACCGGAGCGGCCATGGGAATCGGGCGCGCCATCGCGACCCGTATGTCCGCGGAAGGTGCGCGCGTCGCGCTCCTGGATATTCTCGACAACGAAGGAGCGACGCTCGCGAAGGCGCTCGCTGCCTCCGGGCCCGGCGCCCATTACTGGCATTGCGATGTGACGAAGGAAGTCGACATCGCCCGGGTGTTCGGCGACGTCGTGCGGCGCTTCGGACGGCTCGACGTGCTGGTCAACAATGCCGGCATTGCTGGTGTTGACAGGCCCACGCATGAGGTCACCGAGGCAGAGTGGGATCTCGTGCAGGCGGTCAACGTGAAGGGGGTGTTCTTTTGCACCAAGCATGCCATCGCGCCGATGCGCGCGGCCGGCGGCGGCAGCATTATCAACCTCTCGTCGATCTATGGGCTGGTTGGCGCACCGGATTCGCCGCCCTATCACGCGGCGAAGGGCGCCGTGCGGCTGATGGCCAAGACCGATGCGCTGATCTACGCCGCCAACCGGATCCGCGTGAACTCGATCCATCCCGGCTTTATCTGGACTCCGCTGGTTGAGAACGAGCTCGCGGCCGTCGGCGACCCGGCGGCGACGCGCCGCGAGATCGAACTGCGCCATCCGCTCGGTGGCATGGGCGAGCCGGACGACATCGCCTGGGGCGCCGTCTATCTCGCATCGGACGAGGCAAAATTTGTCACGGGTTCAGAGCTGGTGATCGACGGCGGCTACACCGCGCGATAGAGCAATCACACCCCGAACCGCGCGTCCTCGAAGGGATAGGACGACAACCGCCGCGCGCCGGTTTCGGTCACCAAAATCTGCTCCTCGAGCTTGACCGATTCGCCCGCGGCCGCGGAACCGACCAGCGATTCGATACAGACCGTCATGCCCGGCTCGAATACACCGTCATAGCCCGACGATTCGCGATCTTCGGCGTACTTGATCGCCGGATACTCGTCGCACAGACCGACGCCGTGCGAGACCACCGAGTAACGATGCGGAATGTAAAGCTCGGGCAGCTTGTAGGCCTTGTCGACGAACTCATGAAAGCCGAGGCCTGGCTTCAGCAGCGCGATGTTATGCTCGATCTGCGCACGTGCAACGCCGTAGATCCTTTTCTGCGCATCGGTCGCCTTGCCGTCGCCGCAGAGCCAGCTCCGCGACAGATCGGAGCAGTATCCGTTCGGCCCGATCAGATCGGTATCGAAACTGACCATATCCCCGGTCTCGATGCGCCGGCTTGCGCATTCCTGGAACCAGGGAAAGGTGCGCGGACCCGACGAAAGCAGCCGCGTCTCGATCCATTCGCCGCCGAGCTCGATATTGGCCTGATGCAGGATCGACCAGAGCGCGTTCTCGGTCATGCCGGGCTCGAGCGCCTGCTGCATCCGCCGCATGCCTTCTTCGCAGGCCTTGACCGCTTCCATCATGGCGCCGATCTCGACATCGTTCTTGATGGCGCGCGCGATCTCCATGATCTCTTCGCCGTCTGTCGCCTCGATCTGGCGGTCGGTCAGCGCATGCAGCCCGCGCGGATCGATATGATCGACAGCGAGCCGCCGATTGCCGCCGCCATGACGGCGCAGCAGATCCGCGATCTCGTCAGCCCAGCGTCCGGCGCGCTCGTCGCAGCGCTGCGCGTCGCTGAAATAGTAATAGGAGATCGCCGGCCGCACCTCGTCGACCGATTCATGGCCGGCGGCGAGATGTTCGCAATTATGAAAATCGAACAGCGAAATCGGCCCTTCGGTCGGCAGAAAGAGGTACCGGACCTTGTTGTGCATGGTCCAGACCTGCATGTTCGCCGTATCGGTCGCATAGCGGATGTTGATCGGGTCGTAGAGCAGGATGCCGGCATAGTCGCGCTTCCTGAGCTGCTCGCGCACGCGATCGAGGCGGTATTTCCGCAACGCCACCCGGTCGACGGCCGAATCGTGAAACACTGCCATGCGATCATCTCCCCCTGTATCGGCGCGCTGTCGTCGGTGCCCCTGCGTGCCGGCCCGGCACTCTGCCATTCGCGCCCGGATACCGACAATGGGGCGTTACAGATCGCGCATCGCCTGCGTTTCGAGCCAGCGGGCGACCTTGCCGGCAGCGACGGTCGGTTTGAGATCCTTCGGCCAGGCGAGGAAGTAGCTTGCCCCGCTGTCGCCGCGCGGGCCGTCGAAGGGCGCGACCAGGCTGCGCGCTTCGAGCATCTGGTCGACCATCGGCCGCGCGCCGATCGCGATGCCGAGCCCCTGCGCCGCCGCCGCGAGGATCTGATCGGTCGAACTGAAGCGCAACGCGCCGGCGAGCGCGGGCGGCGGATGGCCATTGGCGGCCGCCCATTCGGCCCATTGCTGGGGATAGTGGGTATGCATGATGAGCCGCTTGGCGGCGAGCGTGCCGGCGGGATCGCGCGCCTCGACGGCAGCGACGAAACCGGGCCGCGCAACGGGCACCAGTTGCTCGGGCATCAGCCGGCGAACCGTTACGTCGGGCCATTGGCCGCCGCCATAGCGGATTGCAAGATCGACACCCTCGCGCTTGAGATCGATCAGCCGTGACGTCGTAACCAGTTCGAGATCGATGCCGGGACAGGCTTTTTCGAGCCCGTCGAGCCGTGGAATGAGCCAGTAGGTCGCGAGCGAAGCCGGCAGCGTGAGGCTGACGCGGTTGCGCCCGGCGGGCGTGCGCAGCGCCTCGGTCGCGGCACGGATTTCGCCGAACGCCGGATCGATCGCCGCGTAATAGCGCTCGCCGTCGGAGGTCAGCTTGATGCGCGGACCGCTGCGCTCGAACAGGCGGACCGAAAGCCAGTCCTCTAGTTTGCGAACCTGGTGCGAAATGCCGGATTCGGTGATCCCGAGCGCCGTGGCGGCATCGCGGAAGCGCCCGAACCGCGCCGCCGCATGAAACGCGCGCAGCGCCGAAAGCGGCGGCAGCACGGGCAGATCGGGCATCGGGGCCTCCCGAACCATGAATTTGATTCAAGCTTACATGTGCCCAATTCAATCGAAAACCGGTCTGGACCAGCCAATATTGGGGTCAAGGACAGGGCGCGGCAAGCCCTTTCAAACTTGAAGGAAATTCGTTGAAGCCGCGCGCCGCCCGCCCCGAAACGGCTCCCCAAGAGCCTGAACCGATGCCCGAAACGACGCCAACATTGGAGGACACCATGACGACCTATCTGGACAATCTGACCGACGCGTTCCGGCTCTGGAACATCCGCCGCGAGACCGTCGCCAACCTGGTGCGGCTCGACGCGCATCAGCTCGACGATATCGGTATCGCGCGTGGCGACATCGACGAGATCGCGACCCGCCAGGCGAAGAAGCGCGTCGCGCGCGAACGCGCCGAGATCAACGCGGTCCGCGAACGCAACGGTCGTCGCGCACCGGCGACCGGCTCGGCTTCTCTGGTCGGGTGCGGCTAAGCGATGGCGAGGACGACGCCTGCATCGGTAAGGGATTCAACTTCTGTTTCACCACAGAGACACAGAGATCGACGAGTTGCACAGTCTCGTCTTTCTCTGTGACACTGTGGTTCGATCACATTTGAACGCGGAGAGCGCGCGCCCTACGCTGCCAGCGCCTGGTCGAGATCGGCGATGATGTCGTCGATATGCTCGAGCCCGACCGAGAGCCGCACGTAATTCTCGGTGACGCCGGTCGCCGCCTGATCTTCCGCCGAGAGCTGCGAATGCGTGGTCGAGGCCGGATGGATCGCGAGCGAGCGCGCATCGCCGATATTCGCGACGTGATAGAACATCTTGAGCGCGTCGATGAACTTGCGCCCGGCCGTCATGCCACCGTTCAGCTCGAAGCCGACAAGCCCGCCCATGCCGCCCTTCAGATAGGTCTCGGCACGGCGCTTCTGCTCGCCGGTGAACTTCGAGGGATGATGCACCTTGGTGACCGATTTGTGCTTTGCGAGCCAGTCGGCAACCGCCTGGGCATTGCGGCAATGCTCGCGCATGCGGAGCGGCAGCGTTTCCAGCCCCTGAATGAACATGAACGCATTAAACGGGCTCATCGAGTAGCCGAGATCGCGCTGCAGCGTGACCCGCGCCTTGATGATATAGGCGATCGGCCCGAGCGGCTTCACCGCCTCGGTCCAGACCGCGCCGTGATAGCTGGGATCCGGCGTGTTCAGGCCCGGGAAGCGCTTCGCGTGCTTCACCCAGTCGAAATTGCCACTATCGACAATCATACCGCCGATCGACGTGCCGTGCCCGCCGATATATTTCGTCGTCGAGTACACAACGATATGCGCGCCGTGCGCGATCGGCTTGCACAAGACCGGGCAGGCGGTGTTGTCCATGATGAGGGGAATGCCGAGCTCGTTGCCGATCTTCGCCACCTCGGCGATCGGAAACACATGCAGCTTCGGATTGGGCAGCGTCTCCGCATAGAAGGCGCGCGTCCTGTCGTCGGCCGCCTTGCGAAAGGCGTTCGGATCGGTCGGGTCGACGAAGCGCGCCTCGATGCCCTGGGTCGACAGCGTGTTGGCAAACAGGTTCCAGGTACCGCCGTAGAGATCGGTCGAGCTCACGATATTGTCGCCGGCGCGCGCGATGTTCTGGATCGACAGCGCCGAGGCTGCCTGGCCGGAGGCCACGCACATCGCGCCGACACCGCCTTCGAGCGCCGCGATGCGCTGCTCGAGCACGTCGTTGGTCGGGTTCATGATGCGCGTATAGATGTTGCCGAACTCCTTGAGCCCGAACAGGTTCGAGGCATGTTCCGTGCTCTGGAACTGGTAGGAGGTCGTCTGATAGATCGGCACCGCGACCGCGCCGGTAGCGGGATCGGCGCGATAGCCGGCATGAAGCACGATAGTCTCGGGATTTTTGCTGTCGACGGGCATGGGATGTCTCCCCCTTCGGTTTGTCGGGCCGCTCATTGGCTCAGGCGCGGCGGCCCCGGATGGATCGGCCTGATGATTGATG
>JAWXBK010000103.1:0-27028 GCA_034439975.1 Rhodospirillaceae bacterium
TGATGATCGCGGCGCAGGGCTACCAGGAATCGCAGATCGACCAGAGCAAGCGCAGTCCGGTCGGCGCCATCGGCATCATGCAGGTTCTGCCGACGACCGCGGCCGACCCGAATGTCGGCATTCCCGACATCTCCACCGAGGAAAGCAACATCCATGCCGGTATCAAGTATCTGCGATTCCTGCGCGACCGCTACTACAGCGACGCGTCGCTGACCGAACTGGACAAGATCCTTTTCAGCTTCGGCGCCTACAATGCCGGTCCGGGCAACGTGAACAAGGCGCGCCGTCTCGCCGAGCAGATGGGCCTCAGCCCCAATGTCTGGTTCGACAATGTCGAGATCGCGATCGGCAAGGCCGTCAGCCGCGAGCCGGTCGTCTATGTCCGCAACATCTACAAATACTATGTCGCGTTCCGGCTGATCGACGAACTGCGCGCGCAGTCGGCGCAGTAGAAAAGCGGGCGCCGTCCGGCGACACCCCGCAAAAGGAGAGATCGAAATGCCCAAGGGATATTGTATCGCCCATCTGACCGTCACCGACGCGGCGAATTATCCGAATTACCGCGAAGCGGCCGGCGCAGCGATCGCGACCTATGGCGGGCGCTTCCTCGTGCGCGCGGGACAATATGAACTGCCCGAAGGCGGCAGCCACGAGCGCCATGTGATTCTGGAATTCGAGAGTTTCGAACAGGCGAAAAAATTCTACCACTCGCCCGAGTATCAGGCGGCGGCAAAACTGCGTCAGGCCACGTCGGACTCGACCTTCGTCATCGTTGAGGGGGCGGCATAACGACGCAACGTCCCGCCGCGCCGCCGAACGAGAGCACTATTTCTTTTTCTTCTTCTTCTTCTTCTTGGCGCCGCCGGACTTTCCGAGGTTGCCGATAATCTGGCGATATTCGGACTCGGCAAAAGCCTTCAGCGTCGTCGTGCGGATGTTTCCGCTCTGCGACACGGTCAGCAGGAACTTGGCCATGGCATCGTCGGAAGGCATGTCGACGATCAGGACGCCGTCATGGCCGCCCATCGTCAAATAGAAGGTTTCGATCTTGCCGCCCAGCGCCTTCGCGGCAATCTTGCCGGCGTCGAGGCGGTCGGGTGCGTCCTTGATGTTCTGTACGCCCTGCGTCGTCCAGCTTAGAAGTACGATGTATTTCGATATATCGACCTCCCTCGTCAGGCGACGCGTTAATTGCGCCGCAAGCCATACGATACGCCTGTCATGCTGCCGGCGCCACAACGGCGCCGAAAGGCCGATGCCGCAACCCTGCCCGTTGCCCGGGCCTGCATCGCGACCCGCTGCCCGGCGGCCTCTCGGCGGCAGACCCATAAGCGCCGGCGTCGCACGCGCGGCGACGGGGTTTCTGGGATTCCGCTGGCCGCTATAGACTGCCGCCCAGTCGCGGGGAGGAGCGTTTGGCAAACGAGGAGCGTAAAACACGCCGGCTGATGGCGATCCTGAGCGCCGATGTTGTCGGCTATTCGCGGCTGATGGAGGCCAACGAAGCCGGCACGCTCGCGGCGCTCAAACGCCACCGTGCCGAGCTGATCGACCCGAAGATCGCGCAGTATGGCGGCCGCGTGGTGAGTACCGCCGGCGACGGGCTGCTGTGCGAGTTTCCGAGCGTGATCGATGCCGTGCAGTGTGCGGTCGAGATCCAGGCCACGATGCCGGAGCGCAATGCGGACATTCCCGACGATCGCCGCATGCAACTGCGGATCGGCATCAATCTCGGCGACGTGATCGTCGAGGGTGACGACATCTTCGGCGATGGGGTGAACGTCGCGGCACGACTCGAGACGCTAGCCGAGCCCGGCGGTATCTGCGTTTCCGGCACAGTCCACGAGCATGCGGCCAGCAAACTACCATACGCGTTCGAGGATCTCGGCCGACAGACCGTCAAGAACATCGCCCGCCCGATCCATGCCTGGCGCGTGAAGCCGGCGGCCGGCGCCGCACGCGGCATGCCCGCCGGCATGACGGAACCGCTGCCACTGCCCGACAAACCGTCGATCGCGGTCCTGCCTTTCACCAACATGTCTAGCGATCCGGATCAGGAATACTTCGCCGACGGCATTAGCGAGGATCTGATTACTGCGCTTTCGAAGATTCGCTGGTTTTTCGTCATCGCGCGAAATTCGACCTTCGTTTACAAGGGCCAACCGGTCGACATAAAGGAAGTCGGAGATCAACTGGGAGTCCGCTACGTTCTCGAAGGAAGCGTCCGGAAATCCGGTACGCGTATCCGCATAACCGCCCAGCTCATCGAGGCAGCGACCAACCGGCATGTCTGGGCCGAGCGGTACGATCGCGATATTGGCGACATGTTCGCACTGCAAAACGAAATGAGCGAAATGATCGCTAACGCGATCGAACCGGAGCTAAGCAACGCAGAACGTGAGCGCGCGGCTAGAAAAGTCCCGGGCCATCTCGATGCATGGGCCCTTTATCAACGAGGCCTCTGGCATCATTACCGGTTTACCGAAGCTGACAATTGCGAAGCCAAGCGACTGTTCGGCAAGGCGATCGCCGCCGACCCCCAGTTTGCCGCCGCCTATGCGGGTCTGGCGCACGCCTGCTACTGGGATGCCCTATTCGGTTTCAGAAATGCTTCGGTTGCGCTTGCCGAGGGTTTCGAAAAAGCACGACTGGCCGTTTCGCTCGATGACAACGATCCATTGGCGCATTTCGCGATGGGGCGTGTCCAAACATTGCGATGCGAATTCGCCGATGCCGTCGGTGAGCTCGGGCGTGCGATCGAACTGAACCCTAATTTTGCCCACGCCCACTATGGTCTTGGCTGGGCGCTGATCCTGTCGGGGCGCCCGGACGCGGCGCTCGAACGCATCGATACCGCAATCCGGCTCAACCCCCGCGATCCTTCGATCTGGACATTTCTCGGCGGCCGCGCGCTCGCATTGTTCCTGCTCGGCCAGCGGGAAGAGGCGGCAAAATCGGCGCGACGCTCGGCGCAAAGCGCCGTTGCGATCTACCTGCCCCATGTCATCGAGGCCGCAATTCTCGCCGATCTTGGGCGCGATCGGGAGGCGGCCGCTGCAATGGCAATGGCCCGGGAGATCAACAGTGCCCTGTCCGGCGCCATGATCGAAACCGCGATGCCGCTGCAGAACCCGGCGCACCGCGACCTCTACATGTCGAGCCTTCGAAAAGCGGGGCTGAAGGGTTGATGTTGTCAGGCGCAGGATCCGTAGATACCTCGGCGACGCGCCCCGGTCCGGCCGCAAACCCGACCTTCGGAACAGGGGCGACAGAGTGACCGAGAACCGCGCGACCCGACGTCTGACGGCGATCCTGAGCGCCGATGTCGTCTGCTGGTCGCGTCTGATGGAGGCCGACGAGACCGCCACGCTTGCGGCGCTGAAATGCCACCGCGCCGAGCTGATCGATCCCGGGATCGCGCAATATGGCGGCCGCGTGGTGAGTACCGCCGGCGACGGGCTGCTGTGCGAGTTCCCGAGCGTGGTCGACGCCGTGCAATGTGCGGTCGAGATCCAGGCCGCGATGACGGAGCGCAATGCGGGCGTTCCCGACGAGCGCCGGATGCAGCTTCGCATCGGCATCAATCTCGGCGACGTGATCGTCGAAGGCGACGACATCTTCGGCGACGGCGTCAACGTGGCGGCACGGCTCGAGGCGCTAGCCGAACCCGGCGGCATCTGCGTTTCCGGCACCGTGCACGAGCACGCGGCCGGCAAGTTGCCCTACCGGTTCGAGGATTTCGGCCAACAGACCGTCAAGAACATCGCCCGCCCAATCCATGCCTGGCGCGTGGCGCCGGCGACAGGCGCCGCGCGCGGCACGTCCTCCCGCATGATGGAACCGTTGCCGCTGCCCGACAAAGCTTCGATCGCGGTTCTGCCATTCACCAACATGTCGGGCGATCCGGACCAGGAATATTTCGCCGACGGCATGACGGAAGACATCATCACCGAACTGTCGCGCTTCCGCTGGTTGTTCGTGATTTCCCGCAACTCGTCCTTCGCGTTCAAGGGCCAGTCGGCCGACATCCGCGACGTGGGATCGAAGCTCGGCGTGCGTTACGTCGTCGAGGGCAGCATCCGCCGCGCCGGCAGCCGGGTGCGGATCACCGCACAGCTGATCGAAGCGACAACGAACGAACATATTTGGGCAGAACGCTACGACCGTGACCTCGAGGATATCTTCGCCGTCCAGGATGAAGTCACCCATGCGATCGTAACGACGCTCGAACCGCGGCTTGCGTCGACCGAGCGCCAGCGCGCCCGGCGCAAACCAATAGCAAGCCTCAGCGCATGGGAGTGCTACCAGCGCGGCCTGTGGCATCTGTTCCGGATGGCCGCCGACGACAGCGCGAGAGCCTTGGACCTGCTTGAACGCGCGACAATGCTCGATCCAACCGCGTCATCCGCGCACGCTGGCCTCGCCCTCGCGCTCTACTATCATGTGATATTCGGTTTCAGCACAGACCGCGATGCAGACTTGGCGAAGGCTATGTCGCATGCGAAATCGGCAATCGCGCTCGACGAGAACGACGCGTTCGCGCATCTTGCCGCCAGCCGGGTTTTCATCGCACGCGGCGATCCCGAGAGCGCGATCGAGGCCAGCGACCGCGCGATCGCGCTGAACCCAAGCTATGCATCGGCCCATTTCGGCCGTGCCCATGCGCTCTGGCACGCCGGCCGGCCGGACGAGGCCATCCTGTCGCACGACCGGGCCATGCGTCTGAGCCCGAACGACCCGTTGATGTGGGCCTTCATGGCGAGCAAGGCGATCGCCCTCTTGCTGCTCGACCGGGCCGAGGAAGCGGCCGATCTCGCCGGCAAGGCCAAGCGGCAGCCCAATGCCGGGCTGTTCGCCAATATCGCCGAGCTCGCTGCCCTGGGCAATCTCGGCCGCACCGAGGATTGCCGGCATGCGCTCGACGAAGCGCGACACATCAAATCCGATTTGTCGATTGCTTACATCGGACAATCGCTGCCGATTGTGGATGCCGGTGCGTCGAAAAAATTCTCGGACGCGCTGCGCAAGGCCGGCGTACCCGAATAGGGCCGGTTTCCGGCGTCAGCCGCGAGGCTCCATCAATCCTCGCGCCCGAGGGTCGCCATCAGTTCGCGCCATTCGCGCTTTCCCAAGCCACTGTCGGTCTCGCTCACAGGCTCGCCGGCGATCAGCCGCTTCACCACGGCGAGAGCATTGGCCGACAATGTGACGGCATGAAGGCGATGCTGTTCGAAAGCCTCGTGCGTCAGCGGAACCCAGCGTTTCACCACGTCGATCATCGCATCGGCATAGGCACGAATTTCGTATTGCGCATGCGGGTCGGCGCGCAGCGACAGGAAGTGCATCAGGTTATGCAGATCGATCTTCCAGTACCATTGCGTATAGTAATTGAGCGTGAGGTTCATGCGGGCGAGTTCGCGCGCGAGCCCGGTCCGTTCCGGATCGATCGTCGATCCGTCCTCGCGTTCGTTCAGCATCTGCTCGTAATTGTCATAGGCGCGCATCGCGTCGCGCTCGAGCAGGCGCATGACCTCGTTCGCCTCGTCGCCTTCCAGAACGTCGCCGCGCCCCTGCCGGTTGGCCGAGGATTGCGCCGCGAGATGCTCGGGTGCCGGCAGATAGAATTCGCGATCCATGATCGAATAGCGCGCCGAGTATTCGTTCACGTTCGCGGTGCGGTGGCGGATCCATTGCCGCGCGACGAAGATCGGCAGCTTCACATGGAACTTGATCTCGCACATTTCGAACGGGGTCGAATGGCGGTGCCGCATCAGATAATGGATGAGTCCACGATCCTCGCTGACCTTGCGCGTACCTTTGCCGTAGGACACGCGCGCGGCCTGCACGATCGCGCCGTCGCTGCCCATATAGTCGATCACCCGGACAAAGCCGCGATCGAGCACCGGGATCGGTTCGTAGAGAATGTCTTCGAGCGCCGGCACGGTGTCGCGCCGGGTCGAAGCATTTTCCTTCGCCTGCTCGGCCAGCTCCTGGAGCTGTTCGCCGGTCATGCCGCGCTGCAGTCCGCTGCGGCCTGCCTCGTCCGCCGCGCCGGGCCCCGCCTTACTGGCTATCGCCTTGTCGGATCCCGCCGGGGGTCGCATCGCCTTCGCCGCCATCTTGCCGTCCGCCATGAGATCCCCGGTCCCGTTCTCGAGATAGTCCCGCCCTCGCGATTCGCGAATAGCCAGTGTATCGCCCGACCGATGGCGGCGCACGGCACGGGGTGCGCCGGTGCCGCCGGAACGCGGCCCCGAGACCCCCGGCGGCGAAATCGAGGCAACCCCTTCCGATTCCGCGGCCCAGACCCTATATTTGCCGTGCCGGGCAACCGGCTATGACGATAAACGCCTTGTGAAATAAGCGGAGCGGACCCGGGGGCAGTACCCGGCGCCTCCACCAGTTTCCGGCCACCGGCCGGTCGGCACAAAAGCCTCTTTTGAGGCCCGATCTGCCGGCGGTGCGGTCCAGAGACGGGGGCGAAACAGGTTCGACGCACGTGGTAAAGGCATGGTTTTCGTTCGGCATGGTTCCGCCGTTATCGGGCCAACTCAGAAGTGCCAACGACAATCATCGTGTGGCCCTCGCTGCCTAATAGGTAAGCGCGGTCCGGGGGGCACCGGGCAACAGAAGCCCCCCACTGATACGAGCGCCCGTCGGCCGCAAGGCCGGCGGGCAGCGCTCGAAATGGCGGCCCTTCCTGGGGGCCGAAAGCGCGCAGACCGGCAAAAGCCGGCATGGCGATCGTGGGGCAGACGGGGGGCGGTAAGGAATCATGGTCGAAAACCGGATCGATTACGAAGCCATGGTCGAAACGGCCTTGCGGGACGTCGTCAGACGCTCGCTGCGGCACGCCGAAAGCATGGGCCTTCCCGGCGACCATCATTTCTACATCACCTTCCGAACCGATTTTCCCGGCGCCGCCGTTCCGCCCCGTTTGCGCGCCAGCTACCCGACCGAGATGACCGTCGTGCTGCAGCACCAGTTCTGGGGCCTCGAGATCGACGACAACGCCTTCTCGGTCACGCTGAGTTTCGCCAACCAGCTCGAACGCCTGACCGTGCCGTTCGCGGCGATCACCGGCTTTGCCGATCCCGCCGTCAAATTCGGCCTGCAGTTCGAAGGCCGCGATGGTGGTGCGACCCGCGCCGCCGTCACGCCACCGGCCGGCAAGGCCGCGACCCTGATGAGCCGGCCGACAAGCGATTCGGGCGAAACTCCCGCAGCGGCCCTGCCAGCGCCGAAAGAAGGCAGCGCCGAAATCGTTCCGCTCGACGCGTTCCGCAAGAAGTCCTGACGGTTTCGTTTGCCGCATGCCGGCGTTGCGGCGCGGGTGCTTTCGCCTGCACGTTCTAACCGTTAGAACAGCGCCGATCCCGTTTCGCCGACCAGCCGGAGCCGCTCGATGAACGCCCAACCGAAGACCCGCATCGAAAGCGATTCGATGGGCGAGATCGCCGTACCGGCCGATCGCTTGTGGGGCGCGCAGACCCAGCGTTCGCTCGAGAACTTCCGCATCGGCGGCGAGCGCATGCCCGTCGCGCTGACCCGTGCCTTCGGTCTTCTGAAGCAGGCGGCCGCGCACGCCAACATCAAACTCGGCAAGCTCGATGCGAAGCGCGGCGAAGCGATTTCGACGGCCGCCGCCGAAGTCGCCGACGGTTTGCTCGACGAGCATTTCCCGCTGGTCGTGTGGCAGACCGGCTCGGGCACCCAGACCAACATGAACGCGAACGAGGTCATCGCGAACCGCGCGAACGAACTGCTCGGCGGCAAACGCGGCGACAAGAAACCGGTTCATCCGAACGATCACGTCAATATGGGGCAGTCGTCGAACGATTGTTTCCCGACCGCGATGCATATCGCCGCGGTGCGCCAGATCCACGACAAGGTACTGCCGGCGCTGCGCCACCTCCGGGATGCGCTCGAAGCGAAGCGCCGCGAGTATGCGGACATCATCAAGATCGGCCGCACGCATCTGCAGGATGCGACGCCGCTCACGCTCGGCCAGGAATTTTCAGGTTACGTCGCCCAGGTTGCCTACGGCATCGAGCGCGTCGAGGCCTGCCTGCCGCGGCTCTATCCGCTCGCCCAGGGCGGCACCGCTGTCGGGACCGGGCTCAATGCAACGATCGGTTTCGCCGAAGAGTTCGCCGCGACCCTGGACGGGCTGACCGGCCTCCCCTTCACCAGTGCGCCCAACAAGTTCGAGGGGCTGGCCGCGCACGATTCGATGGTCGAACTCTCTGGGGCCTACAATACGCTTGCTTGCTCGCTGATGAAGATCGCGAACGACATCAGGCTCGCCGGCTCCGGCCCGCGCTCCGGTCTCGGCGAACTGATCCTGCCGGCAAACGAACCCGGCTCGTCAATCATGCCGGGCAAGGTCAACCCGACCCAGTGCGAAGCGCTGACCCAGGTTGCGACGCAGGTCATGGGCAACCATGTTTCGGTGACGATCGGCGGCAGCAACGGCCACTTCGAACTGAACGTGTACAAGCCGGTCATCATCTACAACGTGCTGCAATCGGGTCATCTTCTGGCCGATGCCTGCGTCAGCTTCACTGACAATTGCGTGGCCGGAATCGAAGCGAACCGCGGCCGCATCGCCGAACTGATGAGCCAGTCGCTGATGCTGGTGACCGCCCTCAACCCGCATATCGGTTACGACAATGCAGCGAAGGTCGCAAAGAAAGCCTATGAAGACGGGACGACGTTGAAAGAGGCCGCGGTCGCACTCAAATTGCTGACAGCGGAAGATTTCGACCGGCTGGTGAAACCCGACGCGATGCTCGGGCCCAGCGCCTAGCGGCGCCACAGGCGCGGCATGTCGGAGCGGTGACCCGCGCAAGCGGTTGCTGCTTACTCAGGGAAACGGAGGCGCGTGATGGCCGACGATCCCCAGGCGATCCGCAAACGGTCGGTGACCATTGCCGGCCATCGGACCAGTCTGTCGCTGGAACCCGCCTTCTGGGATGCGCTGCGCGCGCTCGCCCAGGAACGCGGCCGCTCCATCAACGCGATCATCGAAGAGATCGACCAGGCGGCCAGCCAGAGCGGCGCGCGCGACATCAACCTGTCGAGCGCCGTCCGCGTGCATCTGCTGCGACAGGCGCAGCAGATTAAGTCACCATCGACCCGCGAGCGGTAACCCCCCGCGAACGGTAACCCAACGTCGACCGGCGTTACTGCTGATCCGTGCCGAGGATTCCCTGCAGCAGATTGACGGCACCCGGCTCTTCGGTGCCTTCGGCTGTCACCGATTCCGCCCCGGGTTCCACGCCGGTCGCACCCGGCGCCATGCCGGATTCTTCTTCCGCCGGCACTTCTTCGGTCGGCACCGCCTCGGGATCGACCGTCGGTTCCGCACCATCGGCTCCCGGTTCCGCACCCTCAGCACCCGGTTCCGCAGCGGGTTCTTCGACCACCGGTTCTTCGACAACCGGCTCCTCGACAACCGGTTCTTCGACAACCGGTTCTTTGGTGACGCCCGTTGTGCCCGGCGCCTGGTCGGACGTTTCGTCAACCGGCTGTTCCTCGGAGACGGGTTCGTCGGCAGCCGGCTCCTCGCTCCGTTCTTCCGACTTGTCGGCTTCCGGTTCCTCGTCGCTCGGCGCAACAGCGCCGGGCTCTTCGACCGGCTCGACCGTTTCTTCCGCTGCCGGTTCTTCGACCACGTCCTCGGCCGTCGCTTCCGGCTCGTCCTCGGGGGCGATCGCGCCTGGTTCCATATCCTCGGCGTCGATCGCTTCGGTCTCGCCTTCGGGTACGGTCAGGCCGGCGGCACCCGGTGCCGACGGATCGATCGGCTCCGAACTCGTCGCCTCGCCCTCGTCGTCGTCCGAGCCCATGCCCGGGATGATGCCCTGCAGCAGATTGTCGACTGCGTCCTCGGTCGAAAGATCTTCGCCCGCCGCGTTTTCGCCGCCCGGAAACAGCGATTCGATAAGCCCGGTCGGCGAACCGTCGCCGCCGTCGCTGCGATTGAGCGCCACGTTCGGTCCGCCCATCGGGCCGGTGAGATCGAGGACCATGAAGGGTGAATCGCCTGACTGCTGGCGATAGATCTCCGCCAGCATGTCCATGCTCCAGGCGCCGATATCGGCGGTGCCCTGCGCAAGCAGCGAGGCCGCGTCGTTGGCGAAGCGCGTGTTGTCCGTCTGCATCACGCCGTCGGTCACGATGAAATCGCCGGTCAGGCTGTTCGCCTTGCCGGTGAAGGCCGAAAAGACCGCGTTCATCACATCGGTGATTCCGCGCACCTGTTCGACCTGCTGGCCGAGAATGCCGAGCAGCGCCGAACCGATCGCCTGCTGCGTGCTGGTCAGAACCTGGATCGAGCCGTCGACATTGCCGGTGCCGTCGAGCTGGTTCATCAGCTCGGCCATGCTGGCACCCTGCGTATCGAAATTGCCGGTGAACGAGACCGGCCCGTCGAACGTCGCACCGAGCATGCCGCCGGTCATCAGTTCGCTGGAATCGAGATTGTTGGCGATGGCGCGGATCCGCGCCGTGGGCGTGCCGCGTCCGGTGATGCGCGTGCCGGCGAGGTCGATCGACCCGCCATAGACATTGCCGGTCATGCGCTCGATCGTGAGCACGCCATCCTGCAGCACCGCGCGCGCATCGAGATTGTCGATCCGCGTTTCGCCGGCAATGAACGAGGCGGCCTTCAGGTCGATCGTGCCGTCGGCGCTGTCGAGTACCGAAAGATCAAGCGGCTCCGACGACCATTGTTCGCCGTCATTCCCGCCACCGCCATTGCCGCCGCCCGGACCCATGAACGGTGTCACATCGACGGTGTCGCCATTCAGCGTCGCCACGAACTGCGGACGCGCGGTCGTCATGTCGACCGACATATTGCCGCTCACATGCGAGGCGCCCGCCGTAAGATCGAGATCGCTGACGGTGAACTTCGCCGTGCTGCCCTCGATCTTGCCCGAGAACCTCAGCGGTCCGACGGCCGTTGCACCGGCAGCGGTATCCGGCGACAGGGCCGCCAGCAGTTGCTTCAGTTCGGGATGGTCGGCCGACAAGGTCAGATCGAGCCTCGTCTCGGTTTCGCCCGCGGCAACATTGCCGGCGATCGAGGCGCTGCCGCCGAGTGCGGTCAGATCGACGTCGAGCGTCATATCGTCGGTGTTGCCGGCGAGCGAACCGCTGAGACCGAGTGCGCCCAGCGTTTCGACGCCCGACGCTTCGACCCCGGCCAGCGCGAGCAGCAAGGTCGGTTCGCCGGCCTGCAGATCGAGCGTGGTGTCGACCCTTGGCGTCGCCGAGAGATCGGAAACCGTGCCCTTGAAGCTGCCCGTCGTGCCGGCACCCGTGAGTGCCAGCGTCACGTCATAAGTGAGATCGTCGTCGCCACTCGAGGCGGTGCCGGATAATGACAGCGCACCGAGATCGGCGCCCTCCGGCACCGGCATGCCGGCGATCGCAAACAGCGGCCCCGCATCGGCCGCATCGAGGCTGAAATCGGAATCGATGCGCGGAATGCCAGCACCCAGACCCGACGCCGTTCCCTTGGCACTGCCTTCGGCACCGATACCGGCGATGGTGAAGGCGACATCGTAGGCGACGTCCTCGGCTCCGCCGGCCAAAGTGCCGGCAACCGTCATGCGGCCGAGCCCGGCCGGCGCATCGGCCATGCCAGCGGTCTGCATCGCGCGCGTCGCATCGGCGACGTCGAGATCGATCCGCGTATCGAAGCGCGGCGCCCCGGCGAGATCGGTGATCGTGCCGGTGATCGTGCCGCTGCCGCCCGCGAACTGGGTGACGCTGAGATCGCGCAGGGTCAGGGTACCGCCGTCGAGCGTACCGTCGAGATGCAGCCCTTCGACCTGCTGGCCGTTGAGCGTGAGTGCACCGACGCGCAATTCGACATTCGCATTGATGTCGGCCAGCGGCGCGAGCCCGCCGAGCGGATTGCCCGCCTCGGAGTCCGCATCGGCTTCGCCCGCGCCGTCGGCACCGGCCGACGGCATGTAGGCGTCGAGATTGATCTGGTCGACCGCGAGCCCGATGCCAAAAGCCGGGTTGGGCCGCGTATCGTTCGGCAGGGCGATCACGACACCGCCCTGGATCTGCGAATTGTCGAGCCGCATGTCGATTTCGCCGAGCTGGATCTGGTCCGGCGAGGCGGTGACGCGCGAGGCAAACGAAAGATTGCGCAGCCGGTCGTTCGGCACGCTTGCCACTTCGACGCCGAGCCAGGCCATCAGCGCGCGCAGATTGTCGGAGCTCGCTTCAAGTACGCCGGCAAAGCTCGGCACGCCTCCGGCCGGCGCCAAGTCGCCCGCAAGCGACATGGTCGAACCGCCGGGCATCTGCGCGGTGAGCCGTTCGATCGTCAGCATGCCTTCGGGCAGCAGATGCGCGATGAGGTTCACCTGGTTGACGACGCCGCCCTTCAGATTGACGGCGTCGATCGTCAGATCGACCGCAGCATCGATACCCGTCGGCAGCGCGAAGGCCGCCGTCTCGGTCGTGCCGTCGCCATCGGTATCTTCGGATTCGTCGGTGCTGCCTCCGAATGCCTCGATCAGCGCATCGGCATCGAGTACGCCCATTCTCAATGTTGTGACGACCGCGATCGTTTCGCCGACCGTCGCCTCGAACGCGCCGGTTGCCGCCATGTCGCCGAGCTGCACTTCGAAATCGTCCATGCGGATCGCGGACGCTTCCTCGCTCTGGCTCGATTCAACCGTACCGGAAAGACTGAAAGGCTTACCTTCGAGCGCGGGCGTGCTGGCGCCGCCGAGCGCTTCCATGACCGCGCCCAGATCGGCCGCCTCGCCAGCGAGCGTACCGTCGACCGCGAGCTGTTCGCCGGTCTCGACCGTGCCGCCGAACCTGAGGCTCGCCGCGTCATCGTCGAGCGTCACGGCGAGCGACACCTCGATCGGCTGCGCCTCGACGATGCGGCCGGTCGAAATGTCGAAACCGAGCGGGAAGCCCGCCGCAATCGCATCGCCTTCGAGACTGAACGGACCTTGCAGCGAGGGCGCCTGGATCTCGGCGTCGAGGCTTTCGACGCGCTGCTCCGAACCGGCCGCGTGATCGATATAAACAAGCGTGCCGTTTTCGATCGTCACCTTGTCGATGCCGATCTGCATGCCCGATCCGGCGGGCTGCGTCGTCGCGGCTGTGTCTTCGTCAGTTGTTTCTGTCGTCGCCGTGTCGTCAGCCGCGGCCGCATCGGCGGGCGGCGCGATCTCCCAGTTGACGCTGCCATCGGGCAGCTTCTCGAGGAGGATGGTCGGCGAGACCAACGTCACGCTGGTCACCTGGATATCGCCGCTCAACAGCGGCATGAACGCGACGCGCACGTCGAGCGCTTCCAGCGTCACCATGTCGGCAGCACTTCCGCCCTCGATATTGGCGAAGCGGACGCCCTCGGCGGTCAGCGTGGGCGCCGGCAGGATCGAGAGCGACAGGTCGCCGTCGATCGACAGTGTGCGTCCGGTCGCCTTCTCTACCTCGGCGGCGATCTGCGGCTTGTACTGGTTCCAGTCGACGAAACTCGGGCCGACCAGGACCGCCACGATCAGCAGAACGACGACACCGGCGACGATGAACAGCGATTTACGGAGCATGTGTGAAGAGTCCCTTTCATGGACCAACGTCCGTTGGCCGGACGGTGTTCCCGGCCGCCCGCGGCTTTCTGCGCCGCCGGGGCGAACGGGCCTGTACTTGCGCGCGCCTCGCGGCTCGCGTCGCTGCGTTATGCCGGGCGCCTTCCGTTCGACCGCTCGCCTGCGCTAGCCTTGGAATCGGGCGACGGAATGGCAACGGCACCGTGATTATGGGCGATATCGTCAACCTCAACAAATACCGCAAGGGCCAGCAGCGCACCGGGCGCAAGCAGCTTGCCGCGGTAAACCGCCAGAAATTCGCCCGTCCCAAGGCCGAACTGGTGCGGCTCGAGGCCGACCGGGCCCGCGAATCCGAGGCGCTGGACGGCCACGCGCTGGATCGTGCCCGAGGCGCTCATGCCCTCGAGCGGGCGCTGGGCGACCGCACCCCGGCCCGCCCAGAGCCGGCCCACCAGGCGCCAGAAGAGAGCGACGACGGTCCGGGCGATCCGGGCCACGATCCGCATCCGGACCGCCCCGGGGGCCCGCGCGAGACCGACTGACATCGCCCGCGTACAGATCGCGCAAACGATCGCTAACACAATTCAGCGGAACAGAAACTAACCGAGCAGCACGTCGTCCAAAGGACGGCGCGGGCTCGCGACCGCGCTGCGCTCGGCATAGCCGGCGCGGAAGATGAAGGTCGGCTGCCAGACGACACCCGCCGTCGACGCGTCGGTTCCCGCAGCCGCCGCCTCGTCCGCCTCGGCGAGTGCAATCAGCTCGGCGAGTGTATTGGCCATGACCGGTTCGCGGCCGAGCGCGCGCTGGCGATCGACCATCTCGACCGGCTGGTTGAGCGGCTGGGCCGCGATGCCGTTCGCGGTCAGAAGAAGATGCAGCCGTTGCCAGAGCCGGCCGGCGGCGATCGTCGTCGGCATGTCGTAGAGATCGCCGACCGCGACGATGCCGAGCAGAGGCGCCGTGCCGACATGCGTCTCGCGCGTCGCGCGCAGCCAATGCCGTTCGGCTTCCTTCGGATCGGGATCGGGCATCAGTTTTGCGATCGCAGTGACGAGCGTCGGAAGGCCCGCGGAATCGAGCGTGACCCCGTCGCGATGCGCCAGCACCTGCGTGCGATCGAAGCGGAACCAGCGCGCGCTGTCGGCGCTCATCGCGGGATCGGCAACGATCGTCTCGGTCGCCTGCACGATCAGATTGCCGAGCCGCCCGAACTTGCCGTCGCCCGGCTCGAACAGAAAGAGACGCACGGCCGGCAGGCCGGTTCCGACCTCGGCGTGCATCGCCGCCTTGACCGGCTCCGGAATCTTCGTCTCGCCGTCATAGGCGCCGCGATTGGTGTGCCGCGCGTCGATCGCATCGACCAAAGGCGAGCGCGAGGGCGGTGCCTCGGTGAGATAAAGCCGTGCGACCGGACGCATCGCGACCTGTCGGGGGGCACCCATCATCGAGGTGGGCTGACTCACGGCCTCGATTTTTTCTTCGACGATCGAGGCGCTTGTCTGGGGATCGACGGCAAGCTTCGGTTCGTTGAGCCGTCCGGTCAGCATCGCGATCGTTCCGCCGAGCCCGGCGGCATTGGCCGCGAGTTCCATGTTCGCGAGCGCGCAGCCGAGCGAGAGATGCAGCTCGCGATGGAATGGATCGAAGGCGCCGAGATGGCGCGACAAATCGGCATGCACGGCGATCTGGTCCGCGGCGACCTCGAACAGCCAGGGCTGGGTGTTATGCGCGCTCGCGGCGAGCACACCGGCGCGCACCACGGCGAGCGGTCCCTCCAAAGGTTCGCTCGCCCAATCGCGCCAAGGCTCATAGGCCGCGCTCTCGCCGATCCCGAGCACACCCTTGCTCGAGGCCCGCCAAGCAAGCCCGCCCACGAAAAGCAGCGAAAGGCCGGCTGTGCCGGCTACCAGCATCGAACGGCGCGACACATGTTTCATGGATCGCCCCCTGTGAAAAAGGCCTCGGCGGATTGTGTCAGCCTTGTTTTCCCAAAATTAGTTCGCCGCAGCCTGCGTTCAAGGGCGCGCAGCCTGCGTCAGTGCCAATTATACGAATGAAGCACTGCGTTCGTTGATCTGAATCAATCCGTCGCGCGCCATTAAAACGGTGCGCGCGGTGTCGGATGATGGAGGGCGCGTAACTCATTCCCGTAACATGGCGGCATTCCGCCACAAAAATCTTACGGACGTTTCACGGAAACGGGACAGATGCGCGCGCCACCCGCTGGCACGCCCGCGAAAAATTTTCGGATCGGGAATTTTTTCGCGATCGCGCGCATCGCGCGCACTTCGACAAGATTTACCACAGAGACACAGAGGAAAATGAGGCCCGACTACTGGTGGCGAAGGCAACTCACGGTGCGTTGTCGAACCATGAGAGCACTTCATCCTTCGACGCGCTCAGGATGGGGCGGGCTGAAATCCCGACTCTTTCTCTCTCGTCTCTGTGGTGAAATCCATCGCGACTAACATGCGATGCGCCGCCCGCGCGTTTGATTTAGCGCAGACACTGCGCCCATACGTCGCGCGATGACGCCGCGCTGCGATCGTCCTGACGGTCTGAGGCCGACGCTTACTGGTTCGGCGAGCGTACGATCGTCTTGATCGGGCCGCGCGGGCGGCCGGACATTTCGGCGATCTCGCGGTCCTGCGCCTCGATGAAGCTGCGCGCTGGCGCATCGCCGTCGAGCCCGCCCACCGTCTCGCCCGGCACCTTGCGGTTCGAGCTCAGTGTGCCGTCCTGGTAGACGATGTTGAACAGCACCGGGCCGCTGCTCGCCTGCTTCTTGTTCTTCTTTGCCATGATCTCTCTCCGTTGGAATCCGATAGTGCGTCGGCAGCTTGTCGTCGGCGCGGCGGAGCCGCTATGGAATTCTCACCACAGAGGCACAGAGGAAGACGAGTTCTGTTGCCTTTTGTTACGGCCCTTCGAGAAATCCGACAGCGCGGCCGCGGCCTGGTTAGTTCGGCGCCGGCTTGCCGGCGCTTTCAGACTGGAGAAGAAGGGCACTGCCAAACGGCAGCCGATTTCGTCTCGCCTTCCTCTGTGTCTCTGCGGTGAACGAAAATCCGCCTACGCCTGCGGGTCGCGCCCGCCGGTCACCGTCTCGACCGGCGCTGCAGCCTCGCCCGCGGCGGTATCGTCAGCCGGATCGTTGCCGCCAGCCCCGACCGGCGCATCGCCCGCCTCAACCTCGGACCCGTCGCCCTCGCCGCGTTCGGCGCGGCGCTTGGCCGCCTCCTCCTCGCGTTTGGCAAGCTTTTCCTGCTTCTTGATATCCTTGGCGCGCTCGCGCTCGCTGCGCTGCTGCCGGTAATTCGGTTTGAAGGCCATGACGGTCTCCTTCCTCACGCAAATGCTTTAGGGCGCAGACGCCCGGGCGCGGATGCGCGTCGGGGCAGATGCGCGTCGGGAATGCAGGCTCTCAACAAACGAAAAGGGGCGCCGGTTGCCCGGCGCCCCTTTCCGGAACTTTCGTTCGGACGGTTCAGACCGCCTTCAGATTCTCGGCCGAGGACTTGTTGCGCTTCGGATCGCGCTGTTCCTCGTAGGAGATCTTCTGGCCTTCCTGCAGGTTGCTCATGCCGGCCCGCTCGACCGCCGAAATGTGAACGAACACATCCGGGCCGCCGCTCTCGGGCTGAATGAAACCAAAACCCTTGGCAGGGTTGAACCACTTAACTGTGCCGACTGGCATCGCCGTACTCCGGTACAAAGTTAATACGCAGCGCAGGACGAGTTCCTGCGTCGCATCAAGCTTTTCCGGGTGGCAGCGCGCGATTGGGGCAGGGCCTCAAGTCAGGCCGCTAGCCCGAAGCAGTTTGATCCGGGCGATATAGGGCATATCCCCCCCGATTGCAAGGGATTGGGCCTTAAATGGGTTGTTAAAAGGCCCTTTCAGCGGCCTGGAGCAGACAAAAACGGCGGAAAACGGTCCCGCGAACCGGTCATCGGATCGATCGCGAAACGACTGCAGGCGAGCGCATCAGCCTGCCGCGACCGAGCGGATATAGAAGTCGAGCATCGCTTCCAGCGCGGCCGGGTCGCGCCGCAGACGGCTGCGCAATGCCGCACCCTCCCAGCAATCGACCAGCAGGTCTGCCATCTGCCGCGTATCGCAGTTCGGGGAAATATCGCCGTTCTGCCGGGCCTCTTCGAGGCAGGACGCCAGGCGCCCGGCGATCATGGAAAAGCACCCTTCGATCTTGCGCCGGAACACCTCGCTGATACCCGACAGCTCCTGTCCGAGGCCGCCGAGGAGACAGCCCATATAGCCGTCCTCACGGTATTTCTGCTGCGTCAGCTCGAAGAACCGGCGCACCCGCATGAGCGGCGGGCGTTCGCCGTCGAGGAGACAGAAATCGAGACCGGCGTGAACCTGCACGATGTAGGCGTCGATGACCTGAAGGGCGAAATCCTCCTTGTCACTGAAGTGATGATAGAACGAGCCCTTGGGAATGTCGGTGGCGTCGAGCAGCGCCTGGATTCCGAGATTGTTGTAGCCCTGCTCGAGAAGCATGCGCAGCCCGGCATCGATCAGGCGCTGTTTGGTCGAATGCGTCATGACAATGGGATATCGGCGCAGAAGGGGTGCGGGCGCAATAGGGACAGGGCTGCCGGTGGCGGGCCAACCGGCATCCTGCCGCGAAGCCGGAACGTCCCGCGGCGGAACGTCCCGCGGCCCGCCTGCCCGGAAGGCCGATCCTTCCGGGCGCCGGCGTCCAAACTTGAACCGCTCGGGCCGGGGCCGTTCAGGCTAGTGCCGTTCAGGCCGGGGCCTTCGTCATTTCGATCATGTGGTCGATGACGTGGGTATGTTCGCGCTGCGGGCTGAACATGATGATCTCCGCATCCTCGTCGACCCGCACATTATGGCCGGGCGGCCAGTAGAAGAGATCCTCGGCATTCACCGTCTCTTCCTGGCCGTCTTTGTCGGTCGTCGTGAGCTGACCCTGCAGCACGTAGCCCCAATGCGGACATTGGCAGAGATTGCCGTCCAGCCCCTGGAACAAAGGCGTGGTGTCCACGCCCTTGGCAAGGGTGAAGTACTCGCCGCTGATCCTGCCGTACCCGGTCGCGTCGCCAAAATCGGTGTGCTGGCGGATCGTGGCGCCCGGGATCTCCATCTTCACGTCGACCTTTTCCTTGGCTACTCGCATGGTCGCTGTACCTCCTGTTTTCTCTGGCGGCCCTGACGATTTTAACCGGACTAGACCAATCGGTCTAGTGGCAGTAAACCGGCCCCGGAGCGCCTTTGTCAAGCGCCGGCAGGAGATGTGAACCGGCAGGAGACGTGAGCCGGCAGGAGAGCCGGGCGCGCCCGAAACGCAACCCGGCGCGAGCCGGAAATGCCTTCCGTGTCCAACGATCGATGCGGCCGTCAAATCGCTTCCGGAAACATGCGCCGGGCACAGTGCGAAAATTATCGGCGATGGTATCCTCCGCGCCAACACGCCAACACGGCAACGCGCCAACGCGGCAACGCGCGGGTCATTCGGAAATCGACAGAAAGCATTCATGTCATGAGCGAGACGGCGGGGTTCGAGACGGCCGGGTTCCAGAGAACGGGATTCAAGGACAAGGTTGCGCTGGTCGTCGGCGGCGCGTCGGGCATGGGCAACGCAACGTTGCGCCTGCTGAACGAGGCGGGGTGCCGCGCGCATGTGTTCGACATCAACGAAACAACCGATGGCACCTTTTACCGCTGCGACATCCGGGATTACGACCAGGTTCGTCACGGCGTTCAAAGCGTGCTCGACCGGGAAGGCCGGATCGATCTGCTGTTCGTTGCCGCGGGGGTCCATCTGTTCGCCAATATCGAGGACACCAGCATCGAGGGGTTCGAGCGCGTCCTGTCGGTCAATCTGAAGGGGCCGTTTTATGTCCTGAAAGAGGTGCTGCCGATCATGCGCCGTCAGAAATACGGCAATGTCGTCCTGATGGGATCGGACCAGGTTTTCGTCGGCAAGGGCAGCAGTGCTGCGTACGGGATGAGCAAGGCGGCCGTGGGCCAGCTGACCAAGAGCACCGCCATCGATTATGCGCCCTACAATGTAAGGGTGAATTGCATCTGCCCCGGCACGATCGACACGCCGATGATCGGTCCCGCGGTCGAACGCTTCCATCAGATGAGCGGCATACCCGTCGAGAGCATCCACGACATGCTGAAGACAGCCCAGCCGATCCAGCGGCTCGGTACGCCGGAAGAGATCGGCAGGATCGTGCTGTTCCTGTTGTCGGACGATTGTGCGTTCATGACCGGTGCGCTGATCAGTGCCGACGGCGGATACACGAGTCAGTAGGGGTGGGCGAATGCAGGAGATCGTGGCAACACAGGAGACAAATTTGGCGAGTTCCATATCGGGAAGATTGTGGCGTAGACGTACAATTCGTGCCAGCAGCAACTACTCAACAGCACATCAATATAGCCTCAATCGCAAGTATTGGCAGTCACTCTTCCTCAGCATTCACCATGCCATCAACTTGAACCCCGTATCTTTCAATACGTCGCCGGTTCAATATCGACTCTGCACCGATTATCTGTAGTGCCTCCGTAGCGCGCCTAGAGATTTCTAAATCGACTTCACTGGCATTACCAGCTTTTCCAAACATCAAACTACTTTTCACAATCTCCGGAAGCGCTTCCCCTGTTGTAGCGCGGAACATCCGGATGTATCCCTCCACTGACATCGACGCGAGCAGTTTTGTATCTTTGTTATCCCAACTGTGTGAACTGCTTATCTTTAGAAGCACTTCTGCAGGGTTGCGTTCATCAGTTTCTTCAATCGCCTTCTCTCTAAAAGTCGAGATTAGCTCAGGGTCACTAATATGGTCAGGAAACGCGGATCTACTGAGGTCAAAGAGCTCTTTCTCATCAGCCCTCGCATCGACGAACGTTCGAATCGCGAGTGATGCCAAATTGTGGTAGCCAAGATCTTTGAAGAGCCTAACCATTCCATCTAAGTTGACAACGCTGACGTACTGTATGCCCTCAAGATATGCTGTATATATTGCATCTACGACCTGCGCTTCATTCGCATCGAAAGAGCCGTGGTACATGTTCCACGCAACAATTTCCGCCATCTGAGCGCTCTGTTTTTGAAAGTTTTTGTGCTGGCTCTCGGCCGTTCGCCTTACCTCTTGGTCATCGAAGTAGCCTTTTTGGACTCCAGACAACAACGCATCATCAAATTCATCAACATACCCAAACGCATATGATTCCAACAAAGTAGACTAGAGGCGTTCTTCGTCACTAAGCTCTCTACCTTCGGCCCGGCCACCGAACAGCCCTCTCGTGCTTCTTCGTATGAATGCGATATCAGGCGATTCATCCGAATAAATTGACCAGCCAAACAAAGTTAGCGATTTGATCGCAGACTGCAAAACTCTATCATCAAGATCTTCGATGATAGGGAGAACCAGTTTCGCAATGCGCTCTATTTTTCTGATGACACGAATATTGGAGATTCCAAGCTTTAGACAATCTTGCCACAATTCATCATGCATCTTCGAATTGGCATGGAGAGCAATAGCTACACACTCTGTCGAAGTTGGATCAAACTCCAAAAAGACGTCAACTGTCTTCTCTAGATACTTGTTGAACGCTTCGGCATTCTCTCCTTCGAGCCTTTGATCATTCAAAATAAGAACAACCTTACAATGTTTCTCTTCTTTTAGGTGCGACACCACACCCATTACATCACTCAATAAGATTCCCCGACCTCCCCGCTCAAGGTCGTCCAAACAGATGATTTGTTCCTTGACAAAGAAATGGGACAACAAAGCATCGACACCAGGAAAGTATTCTCTAGCCTGAGGCAGGAACCTAAGCCAGCGAACATGCCGCCGCCAATTGCCTTTCAGCTGCTCTCCGAAGGTCTTCCCAAGTGTGTCCACACTCGGGATCTTGTCGATTTGATCTATTGATCGGGAGTTCTGGAAAATAGACTGCTGGAGTTCTGCAATTGAAGTGACCCCAAACAGAGAGACATAAGAGTAAATTTTTAGAGAAATGGCATTCTGTGATTTTGCAGCCTCGGAGACCCATTTGTTCCAAGAATATGTCTTCCCGACCCCCCAACTTCCTTTGAGACAAAGAACCTCGGGTTCGGCCGATTGTAGGAACCGTGATACCTCCTTTTGTACGAGTTCTATAGACATCTATGAGCTGATATCGTTCTTGCCATTGACATTACCTGCCTCCCCCTACACCACCTTGCCCGGATTCATGATGTTGTCGGGGTCGAGCGCGGCCTTGAGCGCGCGCATCGCATCGACCGCTTCGCGCCCGTGCTCGATCTCGAGAAAATGCTTCTTGCCGGTGCCGATGCCGTGCTCGCCGGTCGCGGTGCCGCCCATCGCGATCGCGCGCCTGACCATGCGCTCGTTGCACGCCGCCGCTTCCGCCATCTCGGCCGGATCGTCGGGGTCGATCACATAGACCAGATGGAAATTGCCGTCGCCGACATGGCCGACGAGCGGCGCGATGAGTTTCGTTGCGGCAAGATCGCGCTTCGTCTCGAGGATGCAGTCGGCAAGCCTGGAGATCGGCACGCACACATCGGTCGCCCAGCCCTTCGCGCCGGGCCGGAGTGCGAGCGCCGCGTAATAGGCATCGTGCCGCGCCTGCCACAGCTTCGTGCGGTCCTCGGATTTTTCGGCCCAGCGGAATTCGCCGGCGCCATGCTCGTCGGCGATCGCCTTCACCTGGGCTACCTGCTCTTCGGTCGCGGCCTCGGTGCCGTGGAATTCGAAGAACAAGGTCGGCCGCTCGGGATAATCGAGCTTCGAAAAACGGTTGACCGCGCGCATCTGAAGCTCGTCCAGGAGTTCGATGCGCGCGACGGGAATGCCGGACTGGATCGTGAGGATCACCGTGTCGACCGCGGCCGCGATGTCGGGGAAATCGGTCACCGCCGCGCGGATCGTCTCGGGCACGCCGTAGAGCCGCAGCGCGATCTCGGTGACGATGCCGAGCGTGCCTTCGGAGCCGACGAAGAGCCGCGTCAGATCGTAGCCCGCCGCCGACTTGCGTGCGCGCCCGCCGGTCTTGATGACGCGCCCGTCGGCCAGCACGACGGTGAGGCCGAGCACGTTCTCGCGCATCGTGCCGTAGCGCACCGCGTTCGTGCCCGAGGCGCGCGTCGCCGCCATGCCGCCGAGCGAGGCATCGGCGCCGGGATCGATCGGGAAGAAGAGGCCGGTGTCGCGCAGATGAAGGTTGAGCTGCTTTCGCGTCACGCCGGCCTCGACGCGGCAGTCGAGATCGGCCGCATTCACTTCGACGATGCGGTTCATGCGCGAAAGATCGACCGTGATGCCGCCCTCGAGCGCCGCGACATGGCCCTCGAGCGAGGTACCGGTGCCGAACGCTATCACCGGGGTTTTGTGTTTGGCGCAGAGTGCGACGACCTGCGCGACCTCGTCGGTCGTTTCGGCGAACGCCACCGCATCGGGCGGCATGCTTTCGTGATAGCTCTCGTCATGGCCGTGCTGGTCGCGCACCGCGTCGGCGGTCGAGAGCCGGTCGCCGAGGAGTGTGCGCAGGGCCGCGATCAGTTCCGGCGGCGCATTGCGGGCGTTGCGGCGTTCGGTCGAATGGCTGGTGTCCGGGCTCATGGCGTCAATTTATGCCTCGCTGGTTCGGACAGCAAACGCGCCGGGGATGCAAAGCACCAGAGCGGCGGCGCGCCTCGCGGAAACAGGTTCACCACAGAGACACAGAGATAGGCGAGAAGGCCATTTTTCGTTCCGGGGCAACTGACCCCTGCCCGGTTTTCAAATCGTCATGCCCGGGCCTTCATCCCGAGCCTGTCGAGGGAGACCCGGGCATCCACGCCGTGATCGGTCGCGGCCGACCACGACGTGCCGGGGCGCCGCGCATAAACAGGTTCACCACAGAGACACAGAGATAGGCGAGAGGAATTCCTCACCCCTCCACCACGCCGCCTGCGGTCGCGGCCGACTGCGACATGAAGGGGAGGGGAATGATAGGTACGGGATCGACTCACACTTAAATTCCCCTACTCTTCTTCCTCTCTTGTCTCTGTGGTGAACTTTCTTCCTCTCTTGTCTCTGTGGTGAAACGTTTCTTCTCTCACTTGTCTCTGTGGTGAAAAACCCACCCCTACTCCTTCACGAACAGCTTGAGCTCGGTGGTGCAGAACGGAACCGCGCCCTTGTCGGTGATGCGGATGCACTCGCTGATCTCGATGCCCCAATCGTCCATCCAGATGCCGGGAATGACATGCAGCACCATGTTCGGCTCGAGCACGCTCGGATCGTTCGGGCGGAGGCTGATCGTGTGCTCGCCCCAGTCCGGCACGTAATTGAGGCCGACCGAATAGCCGATGCGCGAATCCTTCGTGATTCCATGGCGCGAAATCACCGCGCGCCACGCCGCTTCGACCTCGTGTCCCGTCGCACCGGGCTTCGCCGCGTCGAGCGCGGCCGCGATTCCCTCGACCACCACCTTCGCCGTATCGGCGATCTTCGCGGGCGGCTTGCCCAGAAACACGGTGCGCGCCTGCGGGCAGTGATAGCGATGCCGCGCCGCACCCAGTTCGAGGATCGTCGCTTCGCCGGTCTTATACGGCTCGTCGGTCCAGGTGAGATGCGGCGTCGAGGTGCCGCGCCCGGTCGGCAGCATCGGCACGAAGGCGGTGTAGTCGCCGCCGAACTCTTTCGTGCCGGCGATCTGCGCGCGATAGATCTCGGCGACCGCATCGCATTGCCGCACGCCCGGGCGGATCATGCCGATAGCCACTTCCATGACGCGGTCCATGATCTTGCCCGCCTGCGCGATGTACTCGATCTCCTTCGGCGATTTGACGACGCGCACCCAGTTGACCAGCAGGCTCGCATCCTCGAAGCGCCCGTCGGGCAGGTTCTTCTTGAGCGCGTCGTGACTCTGGACTGCAAAGAAGAACGCATCGTTCTCGGTGCCGATGCGACCCTTGCCGAGGCCGCGATCCTTCAGCTGCGCTGCCGCATACTCCATCGGATGACGCTCGGTCGACTGCACATAATGATCGGGGAAGCCGATCTGGTTCTCCGGCTTGAGCCAAGTCGTCTCGCGCGCGCCGTTCACGTCCATGCCGCGCACGACGATGATCGGCTCGTCGCGATCTAGCGCGACCGCGACGATCTGCGGCGTGTAGAACGACCAGGCGTTATAGCCGGTCAGGTAACACATGTTCGCCGGATCGGCGACCAGCAGCAGATCGAGCCCGCGCTTTTCCATGCTCGCCTTCGTCTTCGCGAGGCGCGTTTTGTATTCCCCGATCTCGAACGGCAATGTCGGCATGATAGATTCCTCCCGAACTTATCGGTTCATCAGGATTTCACCACAGAGACACGAGAGGGCCTCGCTGATCTCTGTGTCTCTGTGGTTCCGCTTTCCTATTTCAACCCGCTTGTCAGCGCCCGCGCGGCCAGCGTGAGATAGGTCTTCGTCGCAACGATCGTCTGCTCGATCGAGACATATTCGTCCGGCCGGTGCGCCTGGCCGGTGATGCTGCCGGGCCCGAACAGCACCGTCGGGATCTTGGCATCGCGCATCAGATAGCCGCCGTCGCTCGCCGCGCCCCAGCCGCCGACCGCCACGTTCGGCCCGCCACTGTCGCGTCCGGCGCGCGCGACCGCCTGCACCAGCGGATGATCTTCCGCGACCTCGGAGGGCGGCAATTCCATGCGCAGCGCCACCTGATGCGAAAGCCCCTCGCGCCGGTCCATGTCGCGATCGAGCATCGCGCGAAAGCTTTCGAGCGCGCTCTCGCCGCTTTCATGCGGCAAAAGGCGCCGATCGATCCACACGCTGCAGCGATCCGGCACGGCGGAGACGATCATGCCGCCCGTGATCGTGCCGACGCTCATGGTCGGCGACCCGAGCAGATTGTGCCGGTGATGGCGCAGCTCGCGGTCATGCGCCTCGGCGATGCGGATCGCGGTCGCGGCAGCACCGATCGCGTTCACACCTTCGTCCGGCGAACCGGCATGGGCCGCGACGCCGCGGATCTCGACCTCGAAATAGCAGTCGCCCTTGCAGGCGCGAATCGGTTGCAACTCGGTCGGCTCGCCGATGACGGCCCAGTCGGCCGTGAGCCCGGCCTTGATCGCCGCCTGCGTGCCGAGACCGTTCATCTCCTCGTCGACGCAGGCCGCGAACACGAGCTTGCCCTTGAGATCGGGCATCGCGCGTCTGATGCCGAGCATCGTCAGCGCCATGCCGGCGAGCCCTGCTTTCATGTCGCAACTGCCGCGTCCATAGAGTTTATCGCCGTCGATCTCGCCGCCATAGGGATTGCGCGACCAGCCTTCGCCGATCGGCACGGTGTCACTGTGGCCGGTCAGCAGCAGGGTCTGGCCTTCGCCTCCCTCACTGGCGCCTTTCCCGTGCGACACCACGAGATTGGGCCGCCCCGGTGCCGCATCCTCGATCGTCACGTCGAACCCGGCTTTGTCGAGCCAGGATGCGAGCACGTCGACCGCCGGCTTCTCGTCGCCGCTGATCGATGGCGCCTTCACCATGTCGCCGAGCAGGGTGACCAGCGAATTCGTGTCGAGATCGTCGTGCAGCTTCTTTTCGAGATCGTTCAGCATAAGGACGCTCCCGTTACGGTGTCGCTGTGCCATGCAGGCTCGGATCGAGCACGCGCCGCGCGCCGTCGGCCCCGACCACCGGCAGTCCCGCCGGATCGAGAAGCCCGATCTGCGCCAGCACGGTCGCCTGGTCCCAGTAAATATGCTCGTGCGAGATTTTGCCGTCTTTGATGCCGACGATCACCGCAAACGCGACCTCGACCGGCCTTCCGGTCGGCTCGATGTCGGGCAGCATCCAGTCGATCTTTGTCGTGTGCGTGAACCGGATGACCAGCTCGTCGACGATCTGGTTCTCGCCGACGGTGCGCGAGACCGGCGTCATCGTCATGTCGGGCGGAAAAAACTTGCCGACCAGATGGTTCTGATAGAACGAGCGCACGCCCTCGTAACCGTAGCCGCCGACCCGCGTCGGCACGTTGGTGAGATGCGGATTGTCGGTCATGGTCGCCATCGTGGTTTCCATGTCGCCCTCGATCTCGGCGCCGACATGTTTCAGGAACAGGTCGATTTTTTCCTGCTCGGTCATGGTGGTCTCCCCCTCTGCCCGTGCCTCGTTCCGGAACCGCTGCATGGCCGCGAGTATTGCGGCGGCCCCGGCGATCCATGCAAACAGGCTGCGTCGGTGAATCATGCGTCTCTCCCGGTGGGCGCTACCTACCAGCGTATGCTCTCGTCCCGACCCTGTCGAAGGATAAGGCCCGCTGTGCCGGCCTCTATCGTTCGCCCAGCACTCCCAGCGCTACAAGCGCGCGGCCGAACGCATCGCGGATCGAATCGACCGCCGCATCGTCCATCGGCACCGAGAGGCAGAAGAGCCCGCGCGGCGACAA
>JAWXBK010000104.1:0-22513 GCA_034439975.1 Rhodospirillaceae bacterium
GAGGATCACGTCGGCGCCGCGCCCGTCGGTCGCGTCCTTTACCACCTCGACGAAATCCTCCTTGCGATAGTCGATCGCGATCTCGGCGCCGAGATCGCGGCAGGCCTTGCATTTCTCCGGCCCGCTGGCGGTCGCGAACACGCGCGCGCCGAACACATGCGCGAGCTGGATTGCGGTCGTCCCGATGCCGCTGGTGCCGCCATGCACGAGGAACGTCTCTTCCGGCGCAAGCGCGCCGCGTTCGAACACGTTGGTCCAGACGGTAAAGAATGTTTCCGGAATGGCGGCCGCCTCGACCATCCCCATGCTCTTCGGCACTTTCAGGCATTGCAGAGCGGGCACGGCCGCATACTCGGCATAGCCGCCGCCCGCGAGCAGCGCACAGACAGCATCGCCCAAAGCGAAGTTCGTCACCCCCTCGCCGAGCGCCACGACACGACCCGCGACCTCGAGCCCGGGAATGTCGCTCGCACCCTTGGGCGGCGGGTAACCGCCCTGGCGCTGCAGGATGTCGGGACGATTGACGCCGGCGGCCGCGACTTCGATCAGCAACTCGCCTTTGGCGGGTTGCGGCACCGGCCGCTCGCCGGGCACCAGCGCCTCCGGCCCGCCGGGCGTGCGGATTTCGATCGCGGTCATGGTCTCGGGCAGATCGGCCATAGGGCAGCTCCTGGTCGTCGGAAGGTAAAGCGGGTCAGACAGGACTCGGGGGCCGCCAGTCTACTCCAGATGACCCTCGAATGACGTGATCGGCGGACGCGCCGATGGATCGATCAGCACATCGAGCACGGTGACGTCGTCCGCCGCGAACGCTTCCTTGAGCCGGCTTGCGATGTCGTCCGGCCGTTCGACCCGGTGGCCGCGGCAGCCGCAGGCTCTGGCGATCATCGCGTGATCGACCGGACCAAGCTCGACAGCTTCGGAATGGTTGCCGAAGAGAATGTCCTCGGCATCCTTCTGGTATCCGAGGATCTGGTTGTTGAGCACGGCGACGACCAGCGACAGACCGTGCCGCCGCGCGGTTTCGAGTTCCGACCAGACATGCGCGAAGCCGCCATCGCCGACCAGGCAGAAGACCGGCGCTTTGGGCTGCGCGATTCGGGCGCCGATCGCCATCGGCAAGCCCCAGCCGAGCCCGGCGAGGCCGCGCGGGGTGAGGAATCGCATGCCCGGACGCCGCGCCGTCAGATAGTTGGACGTCCAGATCGAGGCATAGCTCGCATCGGAGACGACGATATGCTCGGGCGTAAGCAATCGGTCGAGTTCCGCCATCAGGCGCTCGGGCCGTATCGGCGCATCGTTCGATGCCTTGATCGCGGTGGTCTCGGCACGGTGTGCTGCTTTCGCTCCGGCGATGCGCACTTCCAGTGCTGGCCGCGACGCTTCACGATGTCGCGTGTCTTTCGTCGCGAGTGCATCGGTCAGCGCGTGGAGCGTCGATTTGGCATCGCCGACGAGACGATGCGCTTCGTAATTTCGCCCGATCTCGAGCCCGTCGATGTCGATATGAATGTATCGGGCCTGCGGCGGCAGCAGCTTCCAGGAATCGGTGCCGTTCTGGTTGGTCCTGTTACCGACCAGCAGGACAACGTCGGCTTCGTCGATTAGCGGGCGCTGATGGCGCGTCATGCCGCGGCTGCCCATGAAATAGCCGAGCACGCCGATGCTGAGCGGATGATTCTCGTCGACCGTGCCCTTGCCCATCGTCGTGGTCGCAACGGGCAGATGAAACCGCTGTTGCAAAGCGGCGAGTTCGGCTGAGGCATCGGATCCGTGCACGCCGCCACCGGCATAGACGATCGGATTTTGCGCGCGCGCCAGAAGGTCGGCGGCCCGATCAATCGACCCAGGATCCGCAACCGGGCGGTCAAGCGGGTAGCGACCGAGCGATATTTGCCGGCGCATCGGCGCCGAGCTTGCTTCGGAGAGAAGATCGTAGGGCACGAGCAGGACGGCGGGGCCGGGGCGGCCGCTGGTCGCGGCGGTGAAGGCCATGTCGACATAGTCGTCGATCCGATCACTGGCATCGATCCGCCGCAGCCATTTCGATACGCCGCCGAGCAACGCGAAGTGATCCAGTTCCTGAAATGCATTGCGGTCGCGCGCGCGCCGATCGACATCCTGCACGATCGCGATCAGCGGGATCGATGCGGCCTTGGCTTCGGCGAGGCCCGGCACGAGCAACGTCGCCGCCGGTCCGTTTTGCGCTGCGACCACGCCGACGCGATGCGAAATGCGCGCATAGGCATCGGCCATCATGGCGCCGGCATTCTCGGTCCGGTAACCGATCTGGCGAATGCCGTGATCGGGTGCGGCGAGAAACAAGGCGGTCGGGATGCTCTGTCCGAAGATGCACTCGACGCCGTGGCGTTTCAAAGCGGCGGCGATGATCTCGGCGCCGTTCATGTTCGCGGCCGCGATGGCGGGATCGTTCATTGCGTTCCTATAGGGAGATGAGCGCGCCGCCGGAGCGCCGTGCGGTTCGGCACGACGCTCCGGTCGTAAGACGCGATTTACTGTCCGGCTTTAACCGCTTCGAACATCTCGATGTATTTCTGCCGGACCTGCGGATCCATTTCCTGCAGGAACACACCTTTGGAGAGGACTTCGTCGGTCGAGGGAATGCCGATCTCGTCGAGCCGCTCCTGGCTCACCATGGTGAACGCCTTCGCATTCGAATGCGCGTAGCCATAGTTCTCGATCATCCACTGGCCGGTCTCCGGCGCGAGCCACGCATCGATATAGTCGTATGCGTTCTGCTCCTTGCCCGGTCCGTCCTTCAGCATGATGAAGCCGTCGATCCAGCCGAGCACGCCTTCCTTGGGCGTCATGTATTTGACGGGAATGCCCTGACTCTTCAGCGTGCTGGCCGATGCGGCCCAGGTATAGGCGGCGACGACTTCGCCGCTCGCGATCGCCTGTTCGATTTCGGTCGGATCGGTCCAGTAGAAGCGGTTGAGCGCGCGCTGCTTGCGCAGCAGGTCGGCGACCTGGGCCAGTTCGTCGTCGCTCATGTTAAAGGGATCTGGAATGCCGAGCGTCATCGCAGCGGGGATCACAGTCCCGTCCATCTCGCCGGCAACCGAGAGCCGGCCCGCGTAGCGTTCGTCGAACAGCAGGCCCCAGGATTCTTCCTCGATTTCCACCATGTCGGAACGATAGAGGACGGAGTTGTAGCCCCAGCCGCAGGGCACCAGCCATTGATTGCCGTCGGTCGACATTCCGGGCCGATTCGCGAGCTGCGGCATCACGTCGGGCCAGTTGCTCAAACGCGATGTGTCGATCGGCTTCAGCAATCCGCCGTCGCGATAGCGCGCGATCGCGTAGCTGGTCGGATGCACGAGATCGACCTCATAGCCGCCGGAAACTTTGAGATAGGCTTCCTCGTCGTCGCCGAACAACGCAATGGTCGGCGAGGCGCCGTATTTCTTGATGTAGTCCTGATGCAGTTCCGGCACGTCGTAGCCGGCCCAGTCGAACACCAGAAGATCGTCGGCGGCGAGCGCATCGCGACCGAGGATCGGGATCGAAACGAAAGCGAGACCGGTCGAACCGAGCAGTTGCAAGACGGTTCGGCGACCGATGCGGCGGGGCTGGACCCTGCCGGCCATGGCGTTAAGCATCGCGACCTCCCTGTAGGCGTGGTTCTTCATTGGTGACCCAAGACTATCGCCAGAAATGGATTTCGGAAATCGATTTTTTACGATAGTTTCAGCCTATGTCCGTCGTCATCCGGCCCAAGGTCACGATCCGGGAAGTCGCGCTCGCCAGCGGCGTCGCGCGTTCGACCGTGTCCAAGGCATTGGCCGGCAAGGCTTATGTCCGGCCGGAGACGAAGACCCGGGTGATCGAGGCGGCCCGTCGGCTCGGCTATCGCGCCTCGTCGCTCGCCCGGGGCCTCAGGCTGCAGCAGACCTGGTCGGTCGGGCTGCTGCTGGCCGATGTCTCCAACCCGTTCTTTCCCGACATCGTGCGCGGGATCGAGGATCTGCTCTGGTCGCGCGAGTTCAACCTGATCGTCTGCAACACCGATTACCGGAAGGACAAAGAAGCCGCCTATCTGCGGCATCTGCTGGACAGGCAGCTCGACGGACTGATTCTCGCCTCGACCGCATCGGACAGCGACGAGGTTCTGCAATTGCAGGAGCAGGGCACACCGTTCGTCATGCTGAACCGGCGCCATAAATCGGTGAGCACGGATTATGTCGGCATGGACAATGAGGGCGGCGTGCGCGCGACGATCGCGCATCTGCACGCACTCGGCCACCGGCGCATCGGCTTCATCAAGGGACGCGCGGATTCGAGCGCGGCAGAGGAACGGTTTCAGGGCTACCGCTCGGCGATGCGCGCGTTCGGCCTTTCGGTCGAGGATCGCCATGTGACCCAGGGCGATTACTCGATCGAGTCCGGTCGTGACGCGGCCGCACATTTCCTTCGTGCGGGTGAATTGCCGACCGCCATCGTCTCGGCCAACGATTTCATGGCATTCGGCGCGATGGGGGTGTTCGCCGGCGCCGGCATCGCTGTGCCGGACCGGATCTCGATCACCGGTTTCGACGATATTTTCGTTTCCGCCTTGCCGGAGATCGATTTGACGACCGTGCGTCCGAACTCGCGGCAGCTCGGCGCCAGTGCCGCGGAACTGCTGCTCGAACGGATCGCCAGTGTCGGCGCAACCGGCATCGAAGCGGGCGGTATCGACACCAGCGAGCCGCGCGATATCATCGTGCCGACGGAACTGATCGTGCGCGGGACGACCACGAGCGTGCAGCAATAGGTGCAGCCCAAAATTATGGAGCAGTTCGTTGATCTACATCGAATATGTCGAACGCGACCGTTTCATGCCGATCGAAATATTCCGCTATCTGGGCAATCAGTCCGCCTGGACCGATCCCGACGATTCCCTGGTAGGCTCGTTCGGCCGGACCATGCGAATCGGGCCCATGCCGAGCTATCTCGCTTTGTGGAAATGCAGCGGCATGGAACGTATGGACGAGTGGGAAGCGTATTTCCGCTCCGAGAAGGGGCTGCGCGACGCGCATGAACTGGCGACGCATCGCGCGATCCATCTGCAGAAGGCGGGCTGTTACGACGAACTGTTCACCGGCACGGCGCCCGATCGGGCGGGGCTGCATTACATCGAATATTTTGCGACCGACGGTGCCGACAAACCCGATGCGGTTGCGGCGCCCTTCATCGAGCGCGGCAAGCAAACGCCAGGCGCGACGCTTAACTTCGTGCTGCGGCGCATCGGATTGCTCGGGCCCAATCCCGGCGGGATCGCGATCTGGACCGTGCCTGATTATGTCGCGCTTGAGCGGTTCGTCCGCGTCTCGCCGTCGGGCGATCGGTTCAGTCCCACCGAAGCCGGGGTCTATCGCTGGTTCGGCGAGGAAATCCTCTAGCGCAATCGAGGTAATGCACGATGACCGAGCGCTTTCTCGAAGGCCGTGTTGCATGGGTGACCGGCGGGGCATCCGGCATGGGCCGCGCCATTGCGCTGGCGCTGGCGCGTGCCGGCGCCGATGTCGCGATCGGTTCGCTGCTCGAAGGCGGTCTTTTGTCCGGTGCGGCCTTCACCACGCGTCCCGACCGTAACGCGCTCGACGATGTTGTGCGCGCGATCCGGTCCGAGAAGGTCCGCTGCTTTGCCGATAACCTCGACGTCCGCAGCAATGGATCGATCGATGCGTTTCATGCCGCCGCCGTGCGCGAACTCGCGACCATCGACATCCTTGTGAATGCGGCGGGCGTTGCGGCACAGGAAGCGATCGTCGGTCATAGCGACGACACCTGGCAGAACGTACTCGACGTCAATCTGTCGGGCGCCTATCGCACGATCAAACGCTGCATGGGTCCGATGGTCGAGCGGCGCTGGGGCCGCATCGTCAATATCGCGTCGACGGCGGCGAATGTCGGCTGGCCGCGCCACAGCGCCTATTGCGCGTCGAAAGCGGGCCTGCTCGGCCTCACGCGATGTGTTGCGCTCGAAGGCGCGGAGCACGGGGTCACCTGTAACGCCATCAATCCCGGGTCGGTGGGCACCGAGCTGATGCGGCTCGATGTGCTGCGCCAGATCGAGACGCACGGGCAGACGGGCAGCGTCGAGGAAAATTTCGCGCGCATCGCCGAGGCGATGCCGCAGAAGCGGCTGATCGAGCCCGACGAGATCGCGGCGCTGGCGGTTTTCCTCTGCCGCGACGAGGCGGCGGCTATGACGATGCAGGATTTGACCGTGTCGGGCGGCGCATTATGGTAGCGAATACGGCCTCGATCGGATGAGGCCGCCGGAGGCGGGATCATGGATATCGAGGATCTGGAGCCGCGCAAGAAGCAGCCGGAGAAACGCAATCTCGAACGGCTGTCGGTCGACGAATTGCGCGCCTATATCGAAGAGCTCAAGGCCGAGATCCTGCGCGTCGAGGCCGACATCGCGCGCAAGCAGAGCCAGTTCTCGGTCGCGGAATCGTTCTTCAAGAAACCGTAACGCCGTTCTTCAGTAAACCGCGCGCTGCGTTCGACGCGGCGCCGTCCCGCTTTTGTCATCACCGCGTCACGCGAGGCGACTAATCTCAGGACGTCCCCACCTCCGTCGGGACGCCGGGCCCCTCTCTCTGTACGCCCTGCGGTTTCAAACCCGATGGGGCCCGGGCCGATCCGATCAGGCGGGCGTCCGCCCCTCTCGCCGATGCCCGCCTGACGGCTCCTCGCACCGCCTTGGCGCCGCCGGCCCGCATCGTCTTCCCGCGGCCCCGGCGGCCCTCTTTTTTTTGGCCCCTCTCGTGGTGGCCCCGGTGGAGTCCGGCGGCCCGGTGGCGGCCCGCGCCCGATCCGGTAGAGTGCGCCCCAATTCCGACAGGACGGCAGGCGGGGCGATATGGCGGATCCGAAATTCTACAAGCTCGAAACCCAGACATTGCATGCGGGCCAGCAGCCCGACCCGGTAACGGGCGCGCGGGCGGTGCCGATCTATCAGACGACCTCGTACGTGTTTCGCGATACGGATCACGCGGCGGCCTTGTTCAATCTGGAACGGCCCGGCCATATCTATTCGCGCATCTCGAATCCGACGGTGGCGGTGCTCGAGGAACGCATCGCCGCCCTCGAAGGCGGCGTCGGCGCGATCTGCACCGCGAGCGGACATGGCGCGCTCTTTCTCGCGATCGCGACATTGATGGGGCAGGGCGGGCATATTGTTGCATCGGCCGCCCTCTATGGCGGTTCGATCAACCTGATGAAGCTCACCTTGCCGCGCTTCGGCATCACGACAAGCTTCGTCCATCCGCATGACACCGAAGGCTTCCGCAAGGCGATCCGGCCGGAGACGCGGCTCGTCTTCGGTGAAACGATCGGCAATCCGGGTCTCGAGATTCTCGATCTCGAAACGGTCGCGGCGATCGCGCATGAGGCCGGCGTGCCGCTGATGATCGATTCGACCTTCTCGACGCCGGCCTTGAACCGCCCTTGCGAGTTCGGCGCCGACCTCGTGCTGCATTCGGCGACCAAGTGGCTCGGCGGGCACGGGGTCGCGCTGGGCGGCGCGCTCGTCGACGGTGGCCGCTTCGACTGGGAGGCATCGGGCAAGTTCCCGACTTTGACCGAACCCTATGCCGGCTATCACGGCATCGATTTCGCCGAAGAATTCGGCCCGCAGGCTTTCATCATGCGCGCGCGGGCGGAAGGCTTGCGCGATTTCGGCTGTTCGATGAGCCCGGCCAATGCGTTTTACATATTGCAGGGCGTCGAAACCTTGCCGCTGCGTATGGAACGGCATGTCTCGAACGCGCAGGCAGCGGCTTCCTTCCTCGAAACGAATCCGGCGGTCGCCTGGGTCAATTATCCGGGGCTTGCGGCGCATCCCGATCATACGCGGGCCAAGAAGCTGTTCCCCAAGGGCCCGGGTTCGATCATCAGCTTCGGCGTTAAGGGCGGGCGCGATGCCGGAAAGCGCTTCATCGAGCGGCTCAAACTCGCCTCGCATCTCGCGAATGTGGGCGACGCCAAGACATTGGTCATCCATCCGGCATCGACCACACATCAGCAACTCGATGCGGACTCACTCAGGGTTGCCGGTCTTTCCGAAGATCTGATCCGGCTGTCGGTCGGGCTCGAACATATCGACGATATTCTCGACGATCTCGGCCAGGCGCTGCGCGCGTCCCAGAAAGCGTAAAGCGATGGAGATCGAATTCGAAGGCGCGCGCGTGTTCGCGGCCACCGGCGGCAAGCCGTTCGACCCCAATCTGCCCACGCTGGTTTTCGTGCACGGCGCCGCGATGGATCACACAGTCTTCGTGCTGCAGACGCGCTATTTCCGTCATCGCGGTTATGGCGTGCTCGCGGTCGATCTGCCCGGACATGGGCGCTCGGAAGGCGACCCGCTGCGGACGATCGAGGAATGCGGTGCGTGGCTGCTGCGCTATCTCACCGCGCTCGGTGTCGACAAGGCGGCGATCGCCGGTCATTCGATGGGTTCGCTGATCGCACTCGAGGCGGCAGCGCAGGGCGGTACGCGCCTCTCACATCTGATGCTGCTCGGCACGGCCGAGGCGATGCCGGTCCATCCCGACTTGATGGCGGCGGCCAAGGCGAACGATCATCTCGCCTATGAACTGGTGACGAGCTGGGGCCACGGTCGGCGCGCGCATTTCGGCGGCCATGCCTCGCCCGGTCTTTGGATGCTGGGCGGTGCGGTCAGGCTGCTCGAGCGCGCGGGGCCCGGCGTGATGGCGAACGATATGGCGGCCTGCGCCGATTACACCAACGGTCTCGCCGCGGCGGCGCGGGTCACCTGCCCGACCTTGCTGCTGCTCGGTTCGATCGACGCGATGACGCCGCCAAAAGCCGCGCAGTCGCTCGCGAAGGCGCTGCCGAACGCGCGCCAGGTCGTGCTGCCCAACGTGGGCCATATGATGACGATCGAAGCGCCCGATGCGACGACCGATGCGTTGAAGGCGTTTCTCGGCGCGGCCTAAAGGGACGTTACGCGGTCCGGGTCAGGCCGGCGCTATTTGCGGTCCGGCGCTGGCGCGCCGTTGTTCCGACTTCACGCGATTCCAGTTCGATGTTCCGGTAATGGTCGCGTATGCGATCGTTGAAATATTTGCCCCGCGACGACGACGCGATGAAGCTTTGGTATTCGTCGTTGGGCACATCGAAATACATGTAGGTCTTGCCGGATCCGACGAACGTGACGAACAGCCGTCGGGTCGACGGGTGGTAATTGATTCGTGAAATGGCAGTCGATGGCATGGGTACGGCCCTCCGTTCGTTCAGTACGGTGGCGCGAACAGCCTCGATACCGACTAGGGATCCGTTGGTGCGAATGCCAAGCAGTATCTGCGAGAAAGCTCGGCTTTCGGCGGGCGAAAAAAAGGGCCGGAGGCTGCTGAGGGCCTTAAACCGGGCCCGCCCGGCGCTATCCGGAGATGCGCGGCTGCCTTATTCGGGTTAGGACTGAAGCTGCGGACCGGCGGGGCGGATCGCAACCGGGTGCTGCCATGAACATCTTTCCGATGGATATCGACACCTTCCTCGATGGCGGGCATCTTGCGCGCGCCGATATCGTGCTCGTGCGGGGCACCAGCCTCTTCAGCCGGGCGATCCGGATCGCGACGCGCAGCCCGTTCAGCCATGCGGCGCTGATATTCCTCATTCCCGATCGCCAGAGCGGGTTCGAGCGGACCTTCCTGATCGAAGCGGTGCCGAAAGGGATTTCCATCCGCGGCATTGCCGACGTGCTTGGTGCCGGCCCCGGAAAGGGGCCGAAGCTGGCGCTCGCCGTGCTGCGCCTCGAGCGTCCGTGGTTCAATCCCGATGTGCAGAAGCTTGTGCGCGGCCGCATGCTCGATTTTGTCCGCGCGGGCTATGACTGGTCGACGATATTCGGGATTGCGATCTCTATTATCGGCGGCATGTTTCTGGGCGGCGCCGGTTACATGCGCGCGGTTCGCAGCACGCTGATCCGCGACTACGAAAAGAAGCGCCTGGTGCCGGCCAACTTCATCTGCAGCGGACTGGTGCAGTACGGCTTTCTGCGGACCATCTTCGATCTGTCGGATCGGGACGGAACGATCATTCCGATCGGCGGCGTTGCCGACGCGATTTTTGCCCCGCGTCTTTCCGGCGTCGATCCCGAAAAGATCATCGCGCGGTCGCCGCGCGCGCTGGCAGAGCTGCTCGCCATCACGCCGGACGAGATTTCCCGGGCATCGACGCTGACGTGGAAATACGTCCTCGTGGACGGCAAGGCGCATGCGGTCGCCAATCGCGACGACGCGATGAAAGTGCTCGACGCGAACTGAACGTCGCGGCGGCGACGAAAAAAGGGCCGGACGTTGCCGTCCGGCCCGATAGAAGTCCGACAGATTTTGGAAATTCATCGACCGGCCGCATGACCGCGCCGGTCGACAGGTCGCGCCGGTTACGCGGCCTTCTGGTCGATGACGCGCTGCTTGCCGGCGCCCGTGTCGGCGGCGATCTTGATCTGCCGCGGCTTCATGGCTTCCGGCACTTCGCGCACCAGGTCGACGTGGAGAAGCCCGTTTTCGAGGCTCGCGCCGTTGACCCGGATATGCTCGGCCAGTTCGAAGCGGCGCTCGAAGGTGCGCCCCGCAATACCGCGATGCAGGAACTTCGGCTCGTCAGCGCTTTCCTCGCGCTCGACCTTGCCCGCGATCACCAGCGAATTGTCCTGCGCCACGATCGTAAGGTCGTTCTCGCCGAAGCCGGCCACCGCCATGGTGATCCGGTAGGCATTCTCGCCCAGCTTTTCGATGTTGTAGGGCGGGTAGGCCGGCGCGTCGCTCATGCGCTGGGTCGCTTCCATCAGATCGCGCATGCGATCGAAGCCAATCGAGGAACGGAAAAGGGGTGTGAGATCGAAACCGCGCATTGTTCATATCCTCCTGTGAGCAACATGATCCGGTCGGGCTCTGTTGCGCGGTTGCGCGCGAGACACCGGAGCCGGGGGTTAAGCGTCGAAACCCCATTCGAGCATTCCGACGAAAGCCGATTTAGGGCCGCCGATCCCGGATTCAAGACGGATGTGGCAGGAGGTCGCGGGATTTTTAGGCCGATTTTGGGTCGTCCGTTGCGCGCGCCGGGCGAGTAGCAAGGCCGAACATGCAAGCAATGCGAGTCGTGCCGGCGATTCGGTGCCGGCCGGCCCCGAGTCGTTTTCGCTTGCGCCGGGAATCCGATTGAGATTCAAAGGAAATCGGTGCGAATCGGGGGTGGGGGAAAGGCGGTCCGAAGCCGTCTTCAAGAAGTTCCGCCGGATCGCACCTCTTGCCGGGTCCAACCCGGCCGAACGGAGGGGGATCCGATGGCGCGAACCAGCGGACCGGCCAGCGTGACCAGTCTGACCCGCACCCGGGAGGAGGCGCTGGCGCTCCTCGACGAGGTGCGCCGTTATCTCGAACAATGTCGCAAGGGATCGGAAGCGCCGATGCCGGCCGCACTCAGGCTGGTGGCAGCCTGCGAGACCATGCGACTGACCGCAAGGCTGACCCAGATTGTCGCCTGGCTGACGGTCCGGCGCGCGGCGCAGGAGGGCGGTCTCGGTCGCGACAGCGAAGCGGCGGCCCTGCGGCTCGGCGCGCGCGATGTCTGCGGCGCGGCCACGCCGTCGCCTCTGGTTCTGACGGCTTCGCTGCACGATCTGCTCGATCGCAGCAGCCGGCTTTATCAGCGCGTGGCGCGGCTCGACGATCTGCTCGGCGAGGCGCCCGGACGCGCGTGATCCACGCCGCCTCGGACCGGTTCGGATCCCCTTACCGCAACGAAAAACGCCGCCGGTGATGCCGGCGGCGCTGGACGTCGGATGCGAACCCCGGCCTAGGTCTTGAGGCCGAGATTCTTGAAGCGCTTGTTGAACTTCGCGAGCTGGCCGCCGCTGTCGACGAGACGGTGCACACCAGTCCAGGCCGGATGCGACTTCGGATCGATGTCGAGGCGCAGCGTGTCGCCCGGCTTCCCATAGGTGGAGCGGGTCGTAAACGTGCTGCCATCGGTCATGAGGACGTTGATCTCATGATAATCGGGATGAATGTCTTTTTTCATAGGTAAACTCTGGGTCTGGAACGCGGGTTTTCGGCGCCGCCGGGAAGGCCGGGTTTATATCCAAGGGTGGGGCCCGAGGCAAGAGCACAGCAAGTCCGGGGCGCCACCGGGGCGTTGAGGCCGCTATAGGTCGCGGCACCGTGTCACGGCGCGCGGTTTTCGGCCCTGCGCCTTGCCTCGCCGCCCCCCGGACGTTAGGGATACCCTGTCCCAAGCAAGCCGCAAGCCAGCCGGGGCATAGACCGCGCGGCTGCCATGCGGCACCGGACTTCCCGATATTGGCGGACAGGACGATGGACGACAGCAGTTTCGAAAAACTGGCCGGCCGCACGATCGACGGGCTGTTCGAGGCACTCGACGCGGCGATCGGCGACAGCGCCGAAATCGACATCGAGGGCGGCATCCTGACGATCGAGACGGCAGACGGCGGCCGGTATGTGATCAACCGGCATGGGCCGAACCGGCAGATCTGGCTGTCCTCGCCGAAAAGCGGGGCCTGGCATTTCGAGCGCAAGGACGATGCCAAGGGTGGCGCCTGGGTTTCGACCCGCGGCAGCGAGCGGCTCGATCAAGTGCTCGCTTCCGAGTTCGGCATCGCGCTCGCGCTCGACTGACCGTCTTGCAGAAGCCCGCCGCCCGGATCGATCGCGCATGAGAAAGCCGCTTGCCGTTCTCGCGCCCGACCGCGCCGCGACCCGCGATCTGGGCCAGCTCCGTTTGCTGCTGCATTTTCTCAAACCCTATCGCCGCCAGCTTGCCGGCGCGCTGCTTGCGCTGACCATTGCGGCGGTGACGGTGCTGGCGCTGGGGCAGGGGCTGCGCGATCTGGTCGATCACGGTTTTGCCGCCGGCAATCCGCGCGAACTCGACCGCGCCGTCATCGTGCTGTTCGGCGTCACGGTCCTGCTCGCGGTCTCGACCTTCGCGCGTTACTACCTCGTGACCTGGGTTGGCGAGCGCGTGGTCAACGATCTGCGTCGCGCGGTGTTCGACCGGGTGATCCGTTTGTCGCCGGCGTTCTTCGAGATGACCCGCACCGGCGAGGTGCTCTCGCGGCTCACCACCGACACGACCCTGCTGCAGCTTGTCGTCGGTTCGTCGGTTTCGGTCGCGCTGCGCAATGCGCTGTTGCTGATCGGCGGCACGATCATGCTGCTTGTGACGAGCTGGAAGCTGACGGTGCTCGTCTTCCTCGTGGTGCCGCTGGTGCTGTTGCCGATCCTCACCTACGGGCGGCGGGTGCGGCGGCTCTCGCGGGAATCGCAGGACCGGGTCGCCGATGTCAGCGTCGAGGCCGAAGAGGTCCTGCGCGAAATCCGGACGGTGCAGGCCTTCAATCATGAAGGCGAAGACCGAAAGCGCTTTGCCGATCGGCTCGAGGCCGCGCTCGTCGCCGCGATCGAACGCACGCGGGCGCGGGCGATGCTGACGGCGATCGTCATCCTGCTGGTCTTCGGTTCGATCTCGGCCGTGCTCTGGATCGGCGGCCATGACGTGCTCGCCGGGCGGATCAGCCCGGGTGATCTCTCGGCCTTCGTCTTTTACGCAATCGTCGTCGCCGGTTCGGTCGGTGCGATCAGCGAGGTCTATAGCGACCTGCAGCGCGCGGCGGGCGCGATGGAGCGGCTGATGGAGCTGCTCAAGACCGAGCCGCAGATCCAGGCGCCGGCGCGGCCGGTTGCGTTGCCGGTGCCGGCACGCGGCGAGATCCGGTTCGAGACTGTCACCTTCCGTTATCCGACGCGGCTGGATCGCGCCGCGCTCGATGCGATCGACCTTGCGGTTGCGCCGGGCGAGCGGGTCGCGCTGGTCGGACCCTCCGGCGCCGGCAAGACGACGATCTTCCAGTTGCTGCTGCGCTTCTACGATCCCGATTCAGGCCGGATCCGGCTCGACGGCGTCGACATCAGGGAGACCGATCCGGCGGCGCTGCGCGCGCGGATCGGGTTTGTCGCACAGGAGCCGGCGATCTTCGCCGCCAACGTGGCCGACAACATCCGCTATGGCCGACCCGATGCGACCGACGACGAGATCGCGGCAGCGGCCAAAGCGGCGCATGCGACGGAGTTCATCGAGCGGCTGCCGCAGGGTTTCGCGACGGAGCTCGGCGAGCGTGGCGTGCGGCTCTCCGGCGGTCAACGCCAGCGCATCGCGATCGCGCGTGCGATCCTGCGCAATCCGGCGGTGCTGCTGCTCGACGAGGCAACCAGCGCGCTCGATGCCGAAAGCGAACGGGCGGTACAGCAGGCGCTCGACGAGCTGATGCAGGGCCGTACCACGCTGGTGATCGCGCACCGCCTCGCGACCGTGCTCAAGGCCGACCGCATCGCGGTGCTGGATCACGGCCGTATTGTGGCGTCCGGTACGCATGAGGCGCTGATGCGCGAGCAGGGGCTCTATCGCCGGCTTGCCGAGCTGCAGTTCGACCGGCCTTTTGAGGCGGTTTCCGCCTGATTTTCTCTAGGCGTTTGCTGCGGCGGATTCCGGAATAACCCGGCGCTATCGCCGTATAAGCGCAATTCATTTGCCGTTGGCGGGCGAAAGCCCGACTCTCGATCCTGCGATCGCTACGGCAAGCCATGCCCGGCGGCTGAGGAAATGGGGAGAACGACATGCTCGAATCGCTGAAACGCATCCGCAACGGCAAGCCGGTCAAACACACATTCTCGGATGCGGAATACAAATCGCGCCATACGCGGCTGCGCAAGCTGATGGCCGATCGCGCGATCGACACCGCTTTGTTCACCTCGTATCACAACATCAATTATTTCACCGATTTCCTGTTCTGCTCGTTCGGCCGGCCGTTCGGCTGCGTCGTGACGCAGGACAAGGTGACCACGGTCAGCGCCAATATCGATGCCGGCCAGCCGTGGCGGCGCACCGTCGGCGACGACAATCTCGTCTACACCGACTGGCAGCGCGACAACTACATCCGGGCGCTGCAGGAGCTGATTCCGAACAAGGGTCGGCTCGGCATCGAGTTCGATCACATGAACCTCGACACGCGACGCAAGGTCGAGGCGGCGCTGCCGCTGGTCGAACTGGTCGATATCAGCCGCGGCACCATGGGCCTGCGCATGGTAAAATCCGACGAGGAAATCGTGATCATCCGGCATGGCGCGCGAATCGCCGATATCGGCGGTGCCGCCTGCGTCGAGGCGATCGGCGAGGGCGTGCCGGAATATGAGGTCGCACTGCATGCGACCCAGGCGATGGTGCGCGAGATCGGCAGGACATTCCCGCATGGCGAACTCATGGACACCTGGACCTGGTTCCAGTCGGGCATCAATACCGACGGCGCCCATAATCCGGTGACCGCGCGGCGCATCGAGAAGGGCGACATCCTGAGCCTCAACTGCTTTCCGATGATTGCCGGCTATTACACCGCGCTCGAACGCACGCTGTTCTTCGATCATTGCAGCGACGCGCATCGCAGGCTGTGGGACATCAACGTGAAGGTGCATCGCCGCGGCCTCGAACTGATCCGGCCGGGCGCGCGCTGCTGCGATATCGCGAACGAGTTGAACGAAATCTACAAGGAGGCGGGCCAGTTGCAGAACCGCACGTTCGGCTACGGCCACAGCTTCGGCGTGCTGTGCCACTACTATGGCCGCGAGGCGGGTCTCGAGCTGCGCGAGGATATCGAGACCGTGCTCGTACCGAACACGGTGGTCTCGATGGAGCCGATGATCATGCTGCCCGAGGGTCAGCCGGGCGCCGGCGGCTATCGCGAGCACGATATCCTGGTCATCAAGAAGGACGGCGCCGATAACATCACCGGTTTTCCATTTGGGCCGGAAAAGAACATCATCCGGAAATGATCGGGCGGAAACGGTCGAACGCGAACGCGACGACATGCCCGCTGGTCCAGTAATGGGCCGTTTCGAGGGCGGCATCGCGCCGGGAGCGGGCGGGCGGGCGCCGCCGCCGCGACGCGGCAGCCGGGTCTGGCGCTCGCGATTGGCTATTCAAATCCGGCCATTACCGCTAATAATTGGTGGTGTGTTAACTGAACGGTTAGTCTGGCGCCGCCTCTCCACATGGGTCGGAGCGCCCGAGGGGGAATACCCCGGGCGATAACAGGCGGAATACACGGGAGGATACGAAACATGTTGCGTGGAAGATCACCAGGGCATCTCGCCGCCGCGATTTCGCGCCGTGGTCTGCTGAAGAGCAGCGCCGCTGCAACCGCCGGCATCGTGGCCGCATCGGCCATGCCGAAATCCGGTCGCGCCGAAGATGTGCTTTCGGTTCTGAGCTGGCCCGGCTACACCGATCCGGAAGTCGTCGGTCCGTTCGAGGAAGCGCACGGCGTCAAGGTTGTCGGCAAGGAGTACACGGGCGGCGACCAGATGCTGGCGCTGCTGAATTCATCGCCCCCGGGCACATTCGATCTCGTGCTGAGCGATGCAGAGTATGTGCATATGGTGCACGAGGCGGGCCATCTCGATCCGCTCGATCCGGCCGATTATTCGATCAGCGATTTCTGGCCGGAGTTCCAGAATTTCCCTGGCCTTTGGGCTGGCGACGACATGTACGCCGTGATGACAAGCTTCGGCTATCTCGGCATGACCTACAACACCGAGCATATGTCACGCGAGGAAATGAACTCCTACAAGATCATGTGGGATCCGAAGGTGACCGGTCGCGTCGGCATGTACGACTGGTATCTGCCGCCGATGCTCTGCCTCAGCCTCTATGACGGCAACCGCCCGCCCTACGATATCGATGCGGCGGCCTTCGACAAGCTGAAGGGAACGTTGAACAGCCTCAAGCCGCAGGTCGTCGGCATCGGCGCGTTCGCACAATCCTTCTCCATGCTTTCGCAGAGTGAAGCCTGGATCATGCCGGGTACGGGTGCGTGGCTGACGCTGCTCCTCAAGAAGGACGGCGTACCGGTCGACGATATCGTGCCGGACGAAGGCGGGCTGCAGTGGAGCGAGTGCATGGGCATTGCGTCGGCCAGCGAAAAGAAAGATCTGGCCAAGCTCTTCCTCCAGTACATGGCCTCGCCGGAAGGTCAGATGCGGATTGCGATCAAGCCGGCTTACTCCGGCTCGATCCCGAACAAGGCAGGCTGGACGCTGCTCAACGAACAGCATCCGGACTGGGCGGCCCTGCTGCTGCACCAGCTTGACCAGCGCAATGTCATGGACGAGTACGCCGAAGGCAAAATCTTCATCCGCGATCTGCCGAAACAGCAGTCGCTCGCGGAATGGAACGATGCCTTCACGGAGTTCAAGAATCTCTAACCTGCGCCGATCTGCCTGAAACAGGATCGACGGCCCCGTTTCCGCTGCGGCGGTAGCGGGGCCGCCGGCATCCTTCCATTCGGGCGGGATGACGATCGGCGGCACCGGCGCCGTGCTGCGCCGGGCGCCGCCACCTTGTCGAAGGAGTAAGGGCCGTGTCGACCGCGACCGTCGACCGACATAAACCGGATCAGGGATCCGTGCCGCCAGAAGCGGTGCGGCCGAACTGGTTCGGCCTGACCTTCGGCCTGCCGGCCTTCGTCTGGCAGCTTGCCTTGTTTGCAACGCCGCTGATCTTCCTCGTCGTGATGACGTTCTGGCAGGTGGTGAATTTCCGCCCGACGCCGGCATTGGTCGACGACAACTGGGTGAAGCTGCTCTCGGCCGGCTATTTCTGGGACATCTATTTCCGCACGTTCCTGTATGGCCTGCTGGCCGCTGCAGTCGCGAGCCTGATGGCGTTTCCGGTCGCCTACCTGCTGGCCTTCCGCGCCAGCACGAACATCCGCTGGCTCGCGGTGTTCCTGCTGATCACGCCGTTCTTCACCAGCTATCTGGTGCGCACCTATACCTGGAAAGTGATTCTGACCGGCAACGGCATGGTGAATGCGGCGCTCGGCTATCTCGGGCTCGGCCCGTTCGCGATGGTCAATAATCTGTTCGGCACGCTGGTCGGATATCTGACGCTGGTGCTGCCGCTCGTGATCCTGCTCCAGCTTTTCAGTCTCGCCTATGTCGACCGCAATCTGATCGAGGCTGCGCATAACCTTCGCTGCGGCGCGTTGCGGACTGTGTTCCAGGTGATCATACCTTCCGCCAAGATCGGCCTCGTACTTGCGGCGACCTTCGCGTTCATTCTTTCCTTCGGCGATTATGTGAGCCCGACATTGCTCGGTGGCAGCCGGCCGCCGACGCTCAGCATTCTGATCGTCGACGTGGTCAAGTCGGGTGCCAACTGGCCCGAAGCGTCGGTCATCGCCGTGATGATGTCGGTCACCCTCCTCGCGGTCTGCTTCGCCGCTTTGATTTTCGCCTACGGGCGGGGCGGGCGGCGGGCATGAGCGGGCGTCGGCTCTTTACGCTGTTGCTGTGGTGCTACGCGGGCGCCGTGTTCGCGTTCATCTTTGCGCCGATCGTCGTCAGCTTCATCGTGTCGTTCACCTCGGATCGATTTCCGACCCTGCCGCTCGGCGAGTTCTCGACGCAATGGTACGAGGCGATCGCCGACGATCCGACTTTGTGGCCGGCGCTGCGGCGCACGATCATCGTCGGTGCCGTCGTCGCGGTGATTGCAACGCTGCTCGGGTTTGGCGCGGCCTATACCGATTACCGGTTCCGATTCTTCGGCAAGAACTTCTATCTGGCGCTGGCCCTGCTGCCGCCGACCATTCCGGTCGTCATCCTTGGCCTCGCGATGCTGGTATTCCTCTCGCAGATCGGGCTGTTCGGCCAGCTCCATTCGGTGATCCTGAGCCACGTCGTGCTGTGCATGCCGTTTGCGATGGCGCTGGTACGGCTGCGTTTGTCGCAGATGGACCCGAGCATGGAGGCGGCGGCCTGGAACCTGGGCGCCAGCGAATGGCGCACGATGGTCGAGATCATCCTGCCCTTCACGCTGCCGGCGATCCTGTCGGCGCTGTTCATCACGATGGCCGTCTCGTTCGACGAGTTCGCGATCGCCTTCTTCGTGTCCGGTTTCGCCGAAACGTTGCCGGTCCGGATTCTTGCAATGTTCCAGGGTCAGGTCAGTCCGCGGATCAATGCGATCGGCAGCATCGTCTTCACCGTCACCATGGCGCTGGTCATTCTGGCGCAGGTGGCCCTTCTCGCACGCAATCCGGCCCGTACCCGTCTGGCAGTAGCCAAGGCGGCAGCCGGCGAAAGTACCGACCATGGCTGAAACGCTCCTCACGCTCCAGCAACTCTCCAAGAGCTATGGACCCGCGCAGGCGGTCCGCAGCATCGATCTTACGATCGAAAAGGGCGAGTTCATTGCCATCATGGGGCCGAGCGGCTGCGGCAAGACGACGACGCTGCGCATGATCGCCGGTCTCGAAAAGCCGACCTCGGGCGAGATCCGGCTGCGCGGCCGGCTGATGAACGATGTCCGGCCGTGGGAGCGCGATACGCCGCTGGTCTGGCAGAGCCTCGCGCTGTTTCCGTTTCTCAGCGTGCAGAAGAATGTCGAGTTCGGTCTCAAGATGCGCGGCATGTCGGCCGCCGACCGCCGGCAGCGCGCGATGCAGTGGCTCGAGCGGCTCGGGATCGCGGAATTCGCGACACGCGACGTGGCGACACTCTCCGGCGGTCAACGCCAGCGCGTCGCACTTGCGCGGGCGCTGGTGACCGAGCCGGAAATCCTGTTACTGGACGAGCCGATGAGCGCGCTCGACGCGCATCTCGTGGTGCGGATGCAGGCAGAGCTGATCCGCCTGCATCGCGAACTGGGCATCACGTTCTTTTACGTGACGCACAGCCAGTCCGAGGCCTTCGCGATGGCAAGTCGTGTCGTCATCATGAATGGCGGGCGGATCGAGCAGGCGGGCCCGGCAAAAGATGTGTATCGCAACCCGGTCAACCGGTTTGTCGCGGGGTTCGTCGGCACCAACAACATCATGAGCGGGCGGGTCGAAGCGGCGTCAGACGGGCGCGTCACGGTGGCAACGCCGGCGGGTCGGTTCACGGCGCCGCTGCCGAAGGCGAATACGCCGTCGGTCGGCGATCAGGTCGATTACGTGGTGAGCGCCGACAGCATCGCGATCGGCCCGGCGGGTGCCGCCAATACGGTCACCGGCAATCTGGTCAGCGAGCAGTTCATCGGCTCGGTGGTGACGTTGTTCATCGAGGGGCCATCGGGCGTCGAGCTCCGGGTGCAGAAGCCGCAGCGCGACGTGGCCGCGCTTGAACTCGAACCCGGCCGGCCGCTCGCGATCGGCTGGGACACTGCGAACGCATACATCCTGCCGGCCTGATCTCAGGTGCGGCGGCCGGTCAGTGACCGCGGTCGCCGGCGACGACGTCGTTCCAGAGCGCAGGGTGTTCCTCGATGAACCGTCGCAGCAGCGCCCGGCAGTCCGGATCGTCGAGCACAACCACATCGACGCCCCGATCGGCAAGAAAGCCGATGTCTCCGGAATAGGTTTCGCGATCGCCGACGACCACGCGCGGCACACCGAAAAACAGGACAGCGCCGCTGCACATCGGGCACGGGCTGAGGGTTGTATAGAGGCAGGTGCCGGCATAGCCGCCGGCCAGTAACCCGCCATGGCGCAGGCAATCGATTTCGGCATGGCTGGTGGGGTCGTTGGTCTGCATCGAGCGATTATGGCCAGTGGCGACCACCGCGCCATTTGCCACCAGCACGGCGCCGACGGCCAGGCCGCCGGCATCGAACGACGCCTGCGCCTCTTCGAGCGCACGCCGCATGAAAGTCCTATCGGTATCGGTCGGTTTGGATAGTGGCATAGCGAACCCTGCGCTGGCTGATGCGGTTTGCTGTCCGGCGTTTGCCGACAGAATTCCACGGCGTTGCGGAGATCGAGCGGGCAGCATTTGCGCGAGCCACCGTCGACGCGATGTGCGAGCGGCGAACCCGCCCACGATCGAAAACTCTATATGGGATATCGCGTTCGCCGTCGAGCGGCGGCGAGCATCTATATGCTGCCGGCCCGATCTCAGGCGCGGCGGCGACGCACCGGCTTGGTCGTGCGCGTCGATGGCGGTGCGACGACGGGTTCGAAACTCGCTTTGAGAAAATCGACCAGGCGCTGTGCGGCCGGCGGCAGATTGCTGCTGCGATAAAGACCGACCCAGACGGGATCGAGCGCCGGCAGGCCGGCATTGGCCGGTAAGGCCGCGAGCCCCGCCGGCACGGTGCGGCGCGACAGCACGGTGAGACCGAGGCCCGATTTGGCGGCCGCGACCAGGCTCGACAAACTGGGGCTCGCGAACACCATGCGCCAGGGCCGGCCGGCATTGTTGAGCGCGCGGATCATCCGTTCGCGATAAATGCAGCCTTCCGGATAGACGATCAGCGGCATCGGTTTTTCGCTGTCGGTGGCGAGGCCGGCCTGTCCGACCCAGGCGAGTTCCTCCTGCCAGATCTGCACCGCGGGTCGGTTCGGCAGTTCGCCGGTCATCGCGACCACGAGATCGTAGGCGCCGGTATCGAGACCGGCGAGCAATTCGGTCGACAAGGCGCAACTGACGGTCAGTGCCGAATCGAGATGCGCATCGGAGAAGCGGCCGAGACTTTCCGGCAGCAGCGAGACCGCATAGTCGTTGGGCAGGCCGACGCGGATCGTACCGTCGGTCTTGTGCGCGACGATTTGCGCGACCGCTTCGTCATTGAGGCCGAGGATGCGCTCGGCGTAGCCGCGCAGCATCTGGCCGGTTTCGGTCAGCAGCAGACCCTGCCGGTTGCGATGAAAGAGCGCCGTTCCGACCAGGCTTTCGAGCCGCTGCAATTGCAGGCTGATCGCGGGCTGCGATCGGCCGAGGCGGTCGGCGGCGCGCGTCACGCCGTTCAATTCCGCGACCGTCACAAAGGTTCGCAGCAGGTCCATGTCGATATTGAGGAGCGCGCTCTTGCGCGCATCGGTCGCCATCGTCGCAATCAGCGCTGGTCGAGCCGGAGCTCGATCCGGCGATTGCGCTGCAGGGCTTCTTCGCTGTCGCCCGCATCGAGCGGCTGGAACTCGCCGAAGCCGCCGGCGGCGAGCCGCTCGGGCGGCAGACCGCGCGCGATCAGATCTTCGACGACCGAGATCGCGCGCGCCGTCGAAAGCTCCCAGTTGGAATCGTAGATTGTCGAGCGAATCGGCCGCCGGTCGGTGTGACCGTCGACCCGCAGCACCCAGTCGATCTCCGGCGGTATCTCGGCCGATATCTGCAGGAGCGCATCGGCAATGCGTGCGATCTGCGCCTGGCCTTCGGGCCCGAGCTCGGCCGAGGCGGATTCGAACAGCACGTCCGATTTAAAAACAAAGCGGTCGCCGACGATCGCGATATCCTCACGCTCGCCCAGGATCTCGCGAAGGCGGCCGAAAAATTCCGACCGATAGCGCGCCAGCTCCTCGACCTTGCCGGCAAGCGCGATGTTCAGCCGCCGGCCGAGATCGGCGATCTGAATGTCTTTCTCGACGGCCTCGGCTTCCGAGGCTTCGAGCGAGACGGCGAGCCGGGCGAGCTGCTGGCGC
>JAWXBK010000105.1:0-69729 GCA_034439975.1 Rhodospirillaceae bacterium
AGATAGGTGCGCCGCTACTTCCCCATCCCGCTGACGTCCGACGTATCGCGGGTCAGGTAATAGGCCAGCACGATCGGGATGAACGTCACCGCGATCACGAAAACCGCAACGACGTTGGTGACAGGCCGCTGGCGCGGTCGTACCAGCTCGCGCAGCATCCAGATCGGCAAGGTTTCCTGCTGGCCGGCCGTGAAGGTGGTCACGATGACTTCGTCGAACGACAGCGCGAAGGCCAGCATGCCGCCGGCGAGGAGGGCGGTCGCCATGTTCGGCAGCACGACATGGCGGAAAGTCTGGAAACTATCCGCGCCGAGATCGTAGCTCGCCTCGATCATCGAGGGCGACGAACGGCGCAATCGCGCGATCACGTTGTTGTAGACGACGACGATGCAGAAGGTCGCGTGGCCGATCACGATGGTCCAGTAGCTGAACGGAATCTCGGCCAAGGAGAAGGCCGAACGCAATGCGATGCCGGTGATGATTCCGGGCAGCGCGATCGGCAGGATGATCAGCAGCGACAGGGTTTCGCGGCCGAAGAAGCGGCTGCGAGAGACGGCGGCGGCCGCACAGGTGCCGAGAACCATCGCCGTCAGGGTCGAAACCAGCGCGACCCGCGCCGAGAGGGCGATCGCGGTCCAGATATCGTCGCGCGCCCAGGCGACCGCGAACCATTTGGTGGTCAGGCCCGGCAGCGGGAACTGGAAGGATTTGTCGTCGGTCGAAAACGCGTAGAGCACGATGAAGAAGATCGGCACATGCAGGAACAAAAGCCCGCCGATTGCCGCGAGCTTCAGGCCCCAGCCGGCCCGCGTGCCGGGATCGCGGGCGCCGCTGCGTTTGCCGGGGTCGCGCACATTCGCGCGCAGGGTGGCATCAGAGGGCATTGAACGCCCCCAGCCGTTTCGCGATCCAGAGATAGAGCGCCATGATCACGATCGGCACCACGGTGAACGCCGCCGCGAGCGGGATGTTGCCGGCGGTGCCCTGATGCTGCAGCACCACCTGGCCGATGAACGGGCGCGACGAGCTGATGATGCCGGGGATGATGTAATCGCCGAGCGTCAGCGAAAACGTGAAGATCGAGCCGGCGACGAGACCGGGGAAGGCGAGCGGCAGGATCACCTTGCGGAAGGTCTCGCGCGGGCGGGCGCCGAGATCGGCCGAAGCCTCGATGACGCTGCGCGGCACGCGTTCCAGTGCTGCCTGCAGCGGCAGAATCATGTACGGCAGCCAGATATAGGCGAACACCATCCAGGTGCCGATATACGACGCCGAGAGCGAGGAGCCGCCGACGACGGGCAGTTCGAGTGCGCCGTCGATCAGCCAGTTGAGATGAAGCTGCGTTGCGACCCAGGTGATGATCCCTTCCTTGGCGAGGATCAGTTTCCAAGCATAGACGCGCACCAGATAGGACGACCAGAGCGGCAGCATGACCGCGAGATAGAAGAGCGCTTTCCAGCGCCCTCGGGCATAGCGCGCTGCGTAATAAGCGATCGGAAAGGCGATCGCCGCGTCGAGCAGGGTGACGGCGCCGGCCATCGTGGCGGTACGAAGGATGACGTCGAGATTGGCGGCGGTGAACAATTCGCCGTAGGTGCGCAAAGTGAATTCCCGCACCACCTGGCCGGTGAAATGATCGATGTAGAAAAAGCTCTGCAGCAAGAGCGCGAGCAGCGAGCCGAGATAGATGACGCCGAGCCACAGAACCGGCGGTATCAGGAACAGACCAAGCAGCAACCAGCTGTGGCGATAGAGGAAGCCGGAAACGCGGCGGCCCATGCTCGCCGGCGGCATCGGCAGGCTGGCGGCGATGCTCATGATGCCGCGAGCAGATTGTTCTGCCGCCGCTCCCAGACGAGCTGGACGCGCTGGCCAGTGACGAAATCGGCGGAAGGCAGGCCGTCGCTGTTCTGGCGGATGACGCTGAGCGCGAGTCCGCTTTCGAGTTCGACCTTGTAGCGCGTCGACGCACCGAGAAAGAGCACGGTCGCGATGCGGCCGCCGACCGCGCAGCTATCGGCCGGTACCGCCGCGTTCTCCGGCAGCAGACGGATGCGCTCGGGCCGCACGGTGAAGGGCCGGCGCTGACCGATGATGCGCTCGGCCGACGCCGCGTCGATCAGGTTGGAGACGCCGACGAAGCCCGCGACGAACTCGCTCGCGGGCCGATCGTAGATCTCGCCGGGCGCACCGATCTGTTCGATGCGACCGAGATTGAAGACGGCGATACGGTCCGACATGGCGAGCGCCTCGCTTTGGTCGTGCGTCACGTAGATGAAGGTGATGCCGACCTGGCGCTGGATTTCCTTCAGCTCTTCCTGCATCTGCTCGCGCAGTTTGAGATCGAGCGCACCGAGCGGTTCGTCGAGCAGCAATACGCTCGGCCGGTTGACGAGCGCGCGGGCGAGTGCGACGCGCTGGCGCTGGCCGCCGGAAAGCTGGCCCGGCTTGCGACCGCCCAGGCCCGCGAGACTGACCATCTCGAGCATCTCTTCGGCACGCGCATAGCGTTCGCGCCGCGCGAACTTCCGGATCATCAGCCCGTAGGCGACGTTGTCGCGCACGTTCATATGCGGGAAGAGCGCGTAATCCTGGAAGACCGTGTTCACGTCGCGCTCGAACGGCGGCACGCCTTTCATGTCGCGGCCGTGCAGCAGGATGCGCCCGTCAGTCGGCTGTTCGAAACCGGCGATGAGGCGCAGGCAGGTGGTCTTGCCCGAGCCCGAGGGTCCGAGCATCGAAAAGAATTCGCCATCGGCGATCGAGAAGGTAACACCGTCGACCGCCTTCACATCGCCGAAATGACGCGAGACGCCGGCGAACTCGATGGCGATCGAATTCTTATCCGTGATGCTTCCGGTCGGCGCAGTGTCGGCGGCGGCGCTGGCGGTCATGCAAATTCATCCGGAATAGTCAGGGGGCGCGGCGCGCTATAAAGAAAACCGGGCAACGCCGCGATCTGCGACGTTGCCCGGCTTGGTCATAGTCGGATCAGCGACCGCCGAGGACGGCGATATAGTCGGTGACCCAGCGATAGTAGGGTACGCATTCGCCCTGGCTTTCGCAGGCCGCTTCCGGCGTACGCCAGAAATGGATGCGCTCGAAATTGCCAAGACCGTTGGTATCGCAACCGCCGTCGCCGAGCAGTTCGTTGCCGGTACAGGCCGCGAGCGCAACCGGGACCGAACCGAACCAGGCGGCGAGATCGCCCTGCAGCTTCGGATTGATCGAATGTTCCAGCCACATATAGGCGCAATTCGGATGCGGCGCGTCGGCGTGCATCATCGTCGTATCGGCCCAGCCGGTGGCGCCTTCCTCGGGCACGGTGCTCGCGATCGGCTGTTCGCTCGACACCAGGATGTTGACCTGGAACGGCCAGGACGACGAGGCCGCGACGCCTTCGTTGGTGAAGTCGTCGATCTGCACGAACGCATCGTGCCAGTAGCGCATCACGATCTCGCGCTGCTGGCGCAGCAGGTCGAGCGCGGCGTTGTATTGGTCCTGGTTCAGCTCGTAGGGATCCGTGATGCCGAGTTCCGGCTGATGGTGCATGAGATAGAGCGCAGCATCGGCGATGTAGATCGGGCCGTCGAACGCCTGCACGCGGCCGGCATTGGTCTGGCCGTCGGGCAGGTTCTGCTCCTCGAACACAACCGACCAGCTGGTCGGCGCTTCGGGGAACACGGTCGTATTATAGGCGAGCACGTTCGAGCCCCACTGATAGGGCACGCCGTAATGCTTGCCGTCGATCGTGTGCCAGGGCGAATTCTGCAGCCGCTCGTCGACCGTGCTCCAGCTAGGAACCAGATCGGTGTTGATCTCCTGTACCTTCTCGCCGCGGATCAGCCGCACGCTGGCGTCGCCCGAAGCGGTCACCAGATCGAAGCCGCCTTCGTTCATGAGCGCGACCATCTCGTCCGAGGTGTTCGCGGTCTTGATGCGAACCTCGCATCCGGTCGCGGCCTCGAAATCCGTTACCCAGTCGAACGCCGGGTCGGTTTCGCCGCGTTCGATGTAGCCCGGCCAGGCCACGATATCGACGACACCTTCGCCTTCGCCGATCTCCGTTAGCATGTCGGCCTGCGCGGCGGTGCCGGCGCAGGCGACGAGGACGGCAGCGCCCAGCAGGCGCCAGGCAAGCCGCGATCTCAGATGGACCATGAACTCTCCCTTTCTTTCGCCCGATGCGGGTCCGCCCCGCGGCGGCCTTTCGCGTCGGTTGCAGGAGGATTCTAGGCCGGCCATCGGGCCGCGCAAGATGGCGTCCGAATGAGGCCGGAAGGCGCGGGGGAAGGGGTAAAGCTGGAACGGGGGCGCAATAATGGACCAGATCTGGCGATGGCCCGTTCTTTGGGATTGGTCCGGCTTATCGGGTCGCAGACTATTCCAGCCGGAACGTGACCGGCACGGTGACGCTGGTGGCGACCGCCTGTTCGCCTACCCGCGCCGGTTCAAAGCGCCATTGCCGAACCGCCTCGAGTGCCGCCTCGTCGAGGCGGCGATGGCCGCTACTTTCGGCGACGTTGATCGAGTCGACAGTCCCGTCGGCACTGACCTCCACCCGTAACAAGATGCGACCTTCTTCGCCGGCGCGGCGCGAGGCCCAGGGGTACTCCGGTTCGAGATTGCTGAGCGCGGTGAGGTCATGGCGAGCCGGCTCGAACGCGGTGCCGCCGCCTTCAAGGTCGTCCGGCACGGTGCCAAGCGCGCTCGCCGGATCGGGCAGCGCCGCGGTCTGTCCGGCCGTCGACGCTACGATCGCGGGTGCGGGGTCGGTTGCCATTTCTGTGATCGAGGGTCGATCGGCTGCAGCCTCACCGGCGGGTTCGGCGACAGGTTCGGTCGCGGCGATTTGTTCCGCGTCCGGTTCGGCGACAGGTTCGGTTGCGATGATCTGTTCCGCGATCGGTTCGGCGGGCGGCTCGGCCGGTTTCGCTGCCGGCGCGGGCGGTGGCTCGATAGCGGGCTCGGGCGGTGGCGCCACGACTGGCTCGGGCGAGATCGCCTCACGGACCGGCTCGGGTTCGGGGGGCGCCGGTTCGTCCATTGCCGCCTCGATCGGCCGTTCGACAATCGGTGCGGCCGGCGTTTCAGCCGCGCGCGGTTGCGGAGAAGCCGGCTGGTGCGGCGCCTGCGCGATTGCGGGCGGAGCGGATGCGGGTGCGGCGTCGCCGGCTTCGGCCGGCGCGGATGCGACGGCGACGATGGCGACCGGGACCGACTGCGGCGACGTCGCTTGCGGTTCGCTCCAGCCGATGAAGGCGGCGGCGAGCCCGCCATGGACGACGATCGACAACAGCAATGCGCCGCGTCCGAACGTGCCGCCGCCCGCCACGGTCTTGGCGATGGTGCCCCATTCCGCGAAACCGGCATTCATCGCGGCGCTCCGGGGATCGACGTCGATGGATCGGCAAGGCGCTCGACCGGCACGACCAGGGGGCCATCGGCGAGTTCGGCCATATGCGCGCGCACGCCGAACACATCGGCCAGAAGGCCGGGCGTGAAAACGTCGGCAGGACGTCCGCTGGCCTGCACATGGCCGTCGCGCAGCAGGATCAGGCGATGGCAATAACGTGCGGCCAGCGTCAGATCGTGCAGCACCACGAGCACCGCAAGACCGGACAAGGCGAGCCGCTGCAACAGGGCCATGACATCGAGCCGATGCGCGGGGTCGAGGCCGGCGATCGGCTCGTCGGCGAGAATGCTCGCCGGTTCGGTCGCCAGCGCGCGTGCCAGCATCGCGCGCGTGCGTTCGCCGCCCGACAGTTCATTGACCGGCCGTTCCGCGAGCGCCGCGAGGTCGGCGGTTTCGATCGCACGATCGATGGCGACGCGATCAGCGGGACCGAATCCACCCCAGGCGGAGCGATGCGGCAGCCGGCCGAGCGCCACGAGATTTCGCACCGAGATCGGCCAATGGCATTCGGCGCTCTGCGGCAGGTAGGCAAGCCGCCGCGCGAGCGCATTGCGTTCGACGTCGCCGATCGGCACGCCGTCGAAATTCACCGTTCCGGAATAGCCCGGCAACAGCCCGGCGAGACAGCGCAGCAGCGTCGTCTTGCCGGCGCCGTTCGGGCCGAGCAGTCCGACCATCTCGCCGTCTCCGATCGCCAGCGACACGTTCTCGATAACGCGTCGGCGGCCGAGCCGTACCGAGAGGGCTTGGGCGTCGATTCGGCTCATGCGAGGGTCCGCCGGGTTTTCATCAGAAGCCACAGGAAGAACGGTGCGCCGATCATCGCGGTGATCACGCCCAGCTTCGGTTCGAGGCCGGAAGGAATGAGCCGCACCACGATGTCGGCAGCCAACGTGAGTGCCGCACCGCCGAGTGCGGAAAGGCCGAGCAAGGGTGCCGGCCGGTTGCCGACAAGCGGACGCAGCAAATGCGGTACGACGAGGCCGACAAAACCGATGATGCCCGCGACCGACACCGCGGCGCCAACGGCGAGCGCGGTGCCGAGCACGATCTGTACCTGCAGCCGCGGCAGGCGCACGCCGAGGCTTGCGGCCGCATCCACGCCCAGCGTCAGCGCATCGAGCCCGCGCGCGGTCGCAAACAGCATCGCGCAACCGGCCGCAATGAAAGGTAGCGCCAGCCAGACATGATCGAAGCTGCGGTCGGCGAGCGAGCCGAGCAGCCAGAACACGATTTCCTGCACCGCAAAGGGACTCGGCGCCAGCGAGAGGGCGAGCGAGGTGAGTGCGCCGGCCAGCGCGTTGACGGCGACCCCGGCGAGAATCAGCGTGAGCGGGCCCGCAGCGTTCCCGGCCAGCATGTAAACAAGGGTGACCCCGACCAGCGCCCCGGCGATGCCGCCCGCCGGCAAGGCCCAGACGAATTGCGACGCGACACCGAAATAGAGCATCAGCACCGCGCCGAAGGCGGCCATCGAGGAAGCGCCGATCAACCCCGGTTCGGCGAGCGGATTGCGCAGATAGCCCTGCAGGACCGCGCCCGACAGGCCAAGGGCGCCGCCGACCAGGATCGCGAGAATGGCGCGCGGCAGACGGATCTCCGAGAGCACGATCCATAGCAGCTCGTCGTCTTCCCAGACGCGGCGGATCAGCAGTTCGCCAAGGCCGAGCGCGGCCCGGCCCGTGCCCAGCGAGATCACGAACAACACCACGATCAGCACCGCGAGCAGGATGCCGATCTGGAGGCCGCGCTCGCGCGACGTGTTCCGGGCGATGACGGCACTCAAGGCGCGCTCGCCTTGTCCAGCGCAACCCGCGCGGCTGCAAGCTGCTCGATCGTGGCGATCGTCGCGGGGCCGGCGCATTCCCACTCGCTTTCGGAGAGCGTCACGATGCTGCGTGTCTCGGCGAAGCGGGCAAGGGCGGGATGAGAGAGAACCGCGCGGCCGACCGAAGGCGGGCCCTCGTCCGGGTTGTTCATCACCAGCACGTCGGGTTGCGTGGTCAGCAAGGTTTCGAGATCGATCCAGCGCCAGCCGGAAATGCCCGCATCGGCCGTCATGCTCGAGAATCCGGCCCGGCGCAGTACGTCTTCCGCCAGGGTATCGGCGCCAGCGGTAAGGCCGTTGGCGCCATAGAGCACGGCGCGCAGCGGCTGGGTCGGCAAAGGCGGCAGGGCGGAGAGGCGTTCGTCGATCGAGGCCAACATCGCGGCGCCGGCTTCTTCCTCGCCGATCAGAGCAGCGACTTCGACAATCAGTGCGCGCATCTCGGCAATCGAATTGGCGACCGGCAATTCGACCACGCGATAGCCGAGCTTTTCGAGAATGCGCGTCGTATTGCCGGGCGAGAAGGGACCAGTCAGCACGAGATCCGGTTCGAGGGCGAGCACTTCCTCGGCGAGACCGTAAACGGCGGTCAGCCCCTCGAACTCGTCGGCGCGCAGCGAATAGGCCGGCTTGAAACTGAGATAGGTGACCGCCGCGATCCGATCGCGTTCGGCCAGATCGAGCAGGAGCCCGTCGATACAGAGGTTGAGAGAAACGATCCGCGCGGGCTTCGCATCGACAGTCGTGGGGGCGAACGTCGCCACGAGAAACATGGCGACCGCGATGCGAATTACCCGGCGGATCGATTCTTTCATTCGATCACTCTGACTGGAAGCCGACGCGGAAGCCGCCATAGACTCCGATGCCGGGCGTGTTGTTGCCGAACACTTCCTCGTAGTCCTCGTCAAGCAGGTTTTCGACCCGCGCGAACAAGGCGATGTTTTCGGTAAGCTCATAGGATCCCACGACAGATACGAGAACGAACTCGTCCAGCGTGCGGGTGACCGACGGGAACATGCCGAAATCGGTATCGGTCTGTTCGCCGTTATACTCGATGCCCAGGTTGATGTTTGCGCGCTCTTCCAAGAACTCGTAATTCGCAAACAGGCTGGCGACATGCTTCGGGCGACGGATTTCCGTTATGCCGTTTGGATCGTCCGCATCGAGATAGGTATAGGCGCCGTAGAGAGTGAACCCTTCGAACGGCTCGATGTTGAGCGAGACCTCGACGCCCTGACGCTCGCTTTCGCCGTCGAGGTTGACGACCGTGCCGACAAAGCCACCCATGCCGTCGGGCACGAAAATATTCACGATTTCGTCTTCGAGATTCTGGTTGAAGTAAGTGACGTCGACGATCAGCCGGTCATCGAACAGACTCTGCTCGACACCGATATCGAAGCCCTTCGAGCTTTCCGGCTGAATCGATGGATTGCCGATGAAGTCGCCGAACAGACCGTAGATTTCGATGAAAGTCGGGTTCTTGACGCCGGTCCCGTAACTGCCATGCAGCCGCGTGCCGTAATCCTCGAACAGATAGGCAGCCGTCGTTCGCCATGTCGTGGCGGACTCGAACAATTCGGTATCGTCATGGCGGACGGCGCCGGAGAGGAACAGATTGTCCCACAGCGAGATCCGGTACTCGCTGGCATAGCCGTAATTGGTGGCGTGGGTTTCGAAATTGGGATCGCCGAACATCGATACCCGGCCCTGCTGCCGGTAACTGACATACTGGCGTTCGGCTAGAAAACTCAGCGTATGGGCCGCATCCGCGAAGGAAGGCGTGTCGAAAAAGACGTTGGTCTGATAGTCGGTCGTGAACGTCTCGCCGTATGTGTCGGTGGCGAAGTCGCTCCCCGGCTCGCCGTCATTGGCCGTGTCGACGATCGAGGTTCCGAGGATATGCTCCCAGGCACCATCGAACAGCGTCAGCGCGCCCTGACCGCGGCCATAAAAGTTGAAGAAATCGGTCTGAAGCATCGGATTGTCGCTGGTCGGATCGCCATTGTCGAACTCGTTGCTGCCGGTTGCGATTCGACCCGAGAAATCGAACGACAGATTCTCCGTGGGTGAAAATCCGCCCCGAAGCGAGCTGTTGAGGACGTTCGATCCGTCGTCCTCGCCGCCATCGTTGGCGATGTTGAAACCATCGGTGCGGAAATAGCTGGTCGTGAACGCGATGTCGTAATTCTCGCCGGCGCTGCCAAGCCGCAGACTGCCGGCACCGGTGCCGAACGAACCGCCCTCGGCGACCAGCCCGGCCTCGAACGGTTCGGTCGCGCGCCTTGTCCCGACACTCACGACGCCGCCCAGCGCGTCGCTGCCATAGAGCGAGCTTTGCGGGCCGCGCAGCACTTCCATTTCGCCGATATCGTAGGTGAGGAGATGGGCGAAGTTGAACTCGTCGCCGATCGCCACATCGTTGACCTTGATGCCATCGATGATGACCATCGTCTGGTTGCCTTCGGCGCCGCGGATACGGACCTGGGTCAGATTGCCGACCGTGCTGGTGCGGTTGACCGAAATGCCGGGTACCCGGCGCATGACTTCGCCGGCATGGCGTTCCTGCGACTGCTCGATCTGCGTATCGGTCACGACGCTGGCGGCGCTGCCGACCGCTTCGGCCGGTACCGGCACCTGACTTGCGGTGACGTAGGTTTCGGGGAAGGTCGAATCGTTCTCTTCGTCGTCCTGTGCCGCGAAAGACGGGCTGGCGGCGAGACCGGCCACGGTCATGCCGATAATGGTTCCGTATCGAAGGCGTCGTCTGCGTGTCGGTGCGATGTCGGTTTGAATCTGCGTCATGTTGGCCTCCCTGCCGCTGCCGTGACGTTGCGCTATCGCCCGACGTCGGCACGGCACAGGAGGCAGCACGAATCGATCGCATCCGACGCTGGCCGGAACACGAAACGCTCGTCCCCATCGTAAATGATTGGCGACCACCCCCACCGGAACCCCTCGTCGCGGCGACGTTTCACGTACGCCACCCGACCCGAGGGTCCGATCCACGAGAAGCTCCCCGCCTCATGGATGAGTGACGCAGCGCCGGCAGGTCTCCTGGCTCACGGGTCGTTGCTGAACGCCTGCCTTCCCGGTTACCCAGTGGCAGAAATGGCGTCCGGCTCGCCGCTTACAGTTGCGGGGGCAGCCAAGGCATTGGCGGCGATCCCGCTTCGGATCGTCGCCGCACCCTGTTCCCTATTAATCCCAAATCATGGGAACCGTCGCGAGACGGATGATACGCCGCCGCCTGTCGTGTCGCAACAAGGGCGGAAGCGCCCTGTACGGCCGCAACGACGCCCGATAGCTTGTCTGCGTCATGGATGAAGCCGCGCCGGATCCGAACGACGATCAGCCCGCGTCGCTGGCCCAGGCCGTCGCCGCGCAGCAGGAAGGGCATTTCGACCGCGCCGCTTCCCTCTGCCGCGCACTGCTCGCAGCGCAGCCGGATCAGGTCGATGCGATGCAGATCCTCGGCGTCGTGCTGGCGCGCCAGGGATTCTTCGACGAGGCCGATGCCCTGTTCGGCCGCGCACTCGATATCGCCCCGCGCGATCCGGGTCTGCTGTTCAATCACGGGAATTTGCTGAGCCGCACCGGACGGGGCGACCAAGCGGTGGCACGGTTTCGCGCCGCGATTGCCGCCGCGCCCGATCATGTCGAGGCGCTCCACAATCTGGGCCGTCTGCATCAGGAAAGTGGCCGGCTCGATCCGGCGCTGACCATGTTCCGGCGCGCCGTTGCGGTGCGGCCGCTCTATGCCAAAGGGTGGAGCGCGCTCGCGACCGTCCTGAAATCGCAGGGAGCCGTCGAAGAGGCGATCGAATGCGCGCGGCGAGCCATCGCGCTCAATCCACGCCAGACCATCGCGCGGCTGACGCTTGCCAGCCTGTGTCGCGATACCGGCGCCGCCGCCGAATCGATTGCGCAGTTGCGCGCGGCGCTCGAGATCGAACCGGATAACGGCCCGGCGCTTGCGCATCTGGTGCATCAACTGCAGCAGGCCTGCGACTGGGGCGAATTGCAGGCACTCGGCGCGCGGCTCGATCGGGCGAACGACGCGGCACTCGCCGCCGGCACGGTGCCGCCGGAGCCGGCTTTCGCCAATGTCGCGCGCATCGAGGATCCGGCGAACAATCTCGCAATCGCGCGTGGCTGGACCGGTCCGCTCGCGCGCATCGCGATGCTGGCACCCGTTACGGCACGCGCGGCGGCCGGTGCGCCGATCCGCATCGCCTATCTGAGCAACGACCTGCAGGATCATCCGGTCGGTCAGCTCATCGCCGGGCTGCTCGCCCGACATGATCGATCGCGGTTTCACGTCAGCGCCTATTCCTGGGGCCGGGACGATGGCAGCGCGACGCGGGCGCAAATTCGCAATGCCGTCGACTCCTTTGTCGATATCGCGGGCCTCGATCACCAGGCCGCGGCGCGGCGCATCCGAAAGGATGGAATCGAACTGCTGATCGATCTCAAGGGCCACACGCAGGGGCAGCGGCTCGAGATCATGGCGGCGCGTCCGGCGCCGGTGCAGGCGACCTTCCTCGCCTTTCCCGGCAGCAGCGGCGCCGGTTTCATCGACTACATCATCGCCGACCGGATCGTGCTGCCGCCCGAACATCGACCGCATTACACCGAACATCCGGTCTGGCTGCCGCATTGCTATCTGCCGGCGATCGCGTCGGGACCGGTCGCGGATGCCGGTACGCGCGCCGATTGGGACCTGCCGGCGGAGGCCCCGGTGCTGGCCTCGTTCAATAACGGCTACAAGATCGAGCCGGTTCTGTTCGATGCGTGGATGGAAGTTCTCACGCGCATATCCGGCGCGGTGCTCTGGTTGCATCGCTACAACGATCTGGTGGCCGGCAATCTGCGCCGCGAAGCCGTGTCTCGCCATGTCGATCCGGCACGGCTGGTGTTCGCCGACCGGCCGGACCGCGCTGTTCACCTTGCGCGCCTGTCGCATGCGGACCTCGCGCTCGATACGCGGATTTTCAATGGGCATGCGACCACGATTGACGCGCTGGCGGCCGGCCTGCCGGTGATCGCGCTGCGCGGCCGTCATTTCGCCTCGCGGGTCGCGGCAAGCGCGCTGGCAGCGGCGGGGCTCGACGAGCTCGTCACCGAGACGGTAGCTGACTATGTCGAGCGCAGCGTGTCGTTGTTGTCGGACCGCGCGCGTCTCGGCGCGTTGCGTCGGCGGTTGTGCGACGGGCGTGAGAAGCTGCCCTTGTTCGATGCGGCTGGTTATGCGCGCGCTTTCGATGCTGCGTTGATCGCGATGGCGGAACGCTACCGGGCCGGGCAGGCACCGGGTCCCATCGAACTGCGTGAAAACGGAACGCCTTAGAAGAAGGCGGCGCGCACCATAAAATTCCAGAACCGCGTGCGCGCTTCGGGATAGATCAGCGGATCGTGCAGCGCGCCGCTCACCACGACGATCTCCGTGCTGGTGTCGGCGCGAAACGCCGCCTCGCAGGCGCCGATAGCCGCGGGCCAGTGATCCGGGTCATACCAGACGTCACGATCGGACCGGAGGATGAGGGTCGGCGTACCGGGAACGTGACGGACGTCGTAGGTGCAACTCGGCGAGACCGCGAAGCGACCCGCCAGCGCTTCATGCTCGATCTGCAAAACAACATCGGCGCCTTCGCCGGCGCCGCCGAGATAGATCTTGTTGCGGTCGATCCAGGGAAGCTTGAGGACCTGCTCGATCGCGTAGAGCGCTTCTTCGTGGCGCAATTCGTGAATCAATTCATGCGAGACGTCGGGCGCCATCGTCCGCTCTTCGCGATCGCAGGAGACTGGTCGATCGGGGCGGGCATAACTATCGGGCACGAAGATGATGTAACCAAGCGACGCCATGAATTTGATCTGCTGGCGCGATTCGGGATCGTTATAGCTGTGGCCGCAATCATGCATGAAGATGATCGCCGGCTGCGGATTCTTCGCCGACATGCCGTGCAGGATGTCGGCGATATAGGTGGCGTCGATACGTCCGCCGAGGACGACGCGCCGCAGGTCCGGCGTTTCGATGCGCACGGCGATAATTGCCTCTTCCCAGGTCAAGGCAACATCACGATCGTTCGCCGCGGTGCTTTCGCCCACGCCGGCCAGGAGAATAAACAGTGCCGACAGCAGCACTCGCATGGCGAGAATTCTAGGCCTGTTCGTCGGGCGGGCCAACAGGGCGATTGCGGTCGCGATAGCGGCCGATTCGGCCGAGCAGCAGGAAAAATGGCACGGCCGTCAGAACGATCATGAAGATCCGGGCGACATGGTGGGTCGAGACGAAGGCCGGATCGACCCCGAGGGAAAGAGCAATCAGGCTCATCTCGGCGATGCCGCCCGGTGCGTAACCGAGGAGCACCTGTACGATCGGAAGGCCGGTTATCGCGGCAACCCCGAAGGCGAACAAGGCTGTGATACCGAGCAACAGGACCGTCGCACCGAAGGAGAGTGCGATCGCACGCAGGATCGTGCGATGTGAGGTGCCGGCAAAACGCGCGCCGATCGCCGAACCGATGACGATCTGGGCCGCGGCTACGAGTTCGAGCGGCGGGCGCGAGGATGTCACCTCGAAGAAATGCAACGCGGCGCTGATCAGCATCGGACCGACCAGCGCGCCCGCGGGAACTTTGAACGGTTTTACGATCAGGTAGCCGACCAGACCCGCAGCGGCGAGCACCGCCAGATCGAACGGCGCGAGCGTGAGCAATGGCTCGCCGATGGTGCTGGCGCCGCTTGGCTGATAGCCGCCGAACAACCGGAAGCCGAACGAGACGATCAGCACGATCATCAGGATGCGCGTGCCATGGCTCAACGAGATCATGCGATCGTCGCCGCCATATTGCGCCCCCGCGACAACCATCTCGGTCAGGCCGCCAGGTGCCGCCGAGAAATAGGCGGTGACATTGTCGTATCGACCGACCCGCACGAAGTAACGGTGCACGATCGCGGTCGAGACCGGAACATAGAGCAGCATGACCACAATGCTGACCGTCCAGGCGCCGATATGCGCGAGCAGATCCGGGGTGAAGGCGCTGCCGAGCATCACGCCGAGCACCACGATCATCAGCGTGCGCAGGCGGAACGAGAAAGCGATCGGCGCACCGGCTGCCGCGGCGATGGTGCTGAACACCATCGCGCCGATCATCCAGGGCAGCGGCATATGCAGGAGATAGAACAGCAGCCCCCCGGTCGCGCCGATGAAGAGGCCGAGGAGAATTCGAAAGGCGCGTGGCGGCGACTGTGCACCGGGCGTCTGGTTCGGAACCGTGCTCATGCAACCTTAGGCCCGTAACGTGGCCGCCGCCCGCTCGCGGCCGCCGGAAGGATCAGCGAACGCCTGCGACGTGATCGGCCAGGCGATGCATGAACTGTTCGCACAGCGCGAGCTGTTCCATCGCCACGAACTCGTTCGGCTTGTGCGCCTGCTCGTTACTGCCGGGCCCGCAGACGATCGTCGGGAACTGCGCGTTCTGGAACAGACCGGCCTCGGTGCCGAAAGCAACCTTGGTCGTGCTGTTCGCGCCGGAGAGCGCCTTCGCGAGCGCCACGATCTCGGCATCGTCGCGCATGTCGAGGCCGGGGAAGGCGGAGATGTCTTCCCAACGAAAGCCGGTGTCGGCGATTTTGGCGTGCATACGCGGCGCCACTTCCTTTTCGGCGAAGTCCTGGACCTCGCGCAGCAGGAGGGCCGGATCGATATGCGGAAGATAGCGAAACTCGAAATCGAAGGAGCAATCCTTCGGCACGATGTTGAGTGCCGTGCCGCCCTGCACGATGCCGGTATGAACCGTGGTGTGCGGAATATCGTACTCCATGTCGAACGGGCCTTCGGTTGCGAAGCGCTCGCCCATCTTGCGCAGGAACACGATGACGTCCGCGGCATACTCGATGGCGTTGACGGCGTTTGGTGCCAGCGAGGAATGCGCCTCGTACCCGCGCACGTGACAGCGCACCGAGAGCTTGCCCTTATGCGCGATGACGACTTTCATCTGGGTCGGTTCGCCGATGATGATGGCGCGCGGCTTCACCGGCATATCCTTGAGCATATGGATCAGCCGGCGCACCCCGACGCAGCCGACCTCCTCGTCGTGCGACAGCACGAGATGGATCGGCGTCTTGAGGTCGCGCTTCAGAAATTGCGGCACCATGGCGAGCGCAATGCCGACAAAGCCCTTCATGTCGCAGGTGCCGCGACCGAACAGGCGTCCATCCTTTTCGATGACGTTCCAGGGATCCGTGCCCCATTCCTGGCCGTCGATCGGCACCACGTCGGTATGGCCCGAGAGCGCGATGCCCGGCCGGTCCTGCGGCCCGAGCGTGGCGTAGAGATTGGCCTTCGTCCCGGTCTCGTCATGGACCAGGGTCGAAACGACGCCATGTCCTTCGAGATAGGCCTGGACGTAATGGATCAGTTCGAGATTGGAGTTGCGGCTGGTCGTATCGAAGCCGATCAGACGGCGGATCATGTCGAGACTTTGGGCGGAAACGGACGGAGCCATGGGATGCTTCTTCAAATCCTGCGTCAGGTGGGGTAAAGCAGTCGTTCTATGAAAGACCGGAACGACGACCGGCCGGCGGCCGAAGGCCCATGCTGGCCAGAGGCGAGGTCGGATGCAAGCGAGACCTCGCTCGCGGACATTCTGACCCGCCGCGAACCGCTGCGCGATGCGCCGGACCGGGCGCCTCTGGTCGTCGATTCGCCACATAGCGGCCGGCGTTATCCGGACGATTTCGACCATCGTCTGCCGCACGCCACGATGCGGCGCGCGGAGGATGCCTGGGTCGACGAGCTGTTCGGCGATGCGCCGCGCTTCGGGGTGTCGTTCCTCGCGGCGGAGTTTCCGCGCGCCTATGTCGATCCGAACCGGCACGAGCACGATATCGATGCCGGGCTGATCGACGAACCGCTGCCCGACCATGCGCGCCCGACCTATCGCAGCGAATGGGGGCTCGGCGTTGTGCGTCGTGTGCTGGGTCCGTACGAATCGATCTATAGCCGAACGCTCACGCTCGATGAGATTCATCGTCGGGTCGAGACCTATCACCGGCCCTATCACGCGGCTTTAGGCGCGCTGCTCGATGAGGCGCATCGAACCTTCGGCCGCGTCTATCATCTCAACTGCCACTCGATGCGATCGATGAGCCGCGGCCAGGCGCGGCCGGATTTCGTACTCAGCGACCTTGACGGCTCGAGCTGTGCAAGCGCGTTCACCGCGCATGTGCGGGACTGCCTGCAGGCGATGGGGCACTCGGTCGCGCTGAACGACCCGTTCAAGGGCGGCGAGATCGTGCATCGCTATGGCCGACCGGCCGAGCAGCGGCACAGTTTACAGATCGAGATTCGGCGCGGGCTCTATATGGACGAGAAACGCGTCGAGAAGAACGCAGACTTCGCGGCGCTGCGCCGTTCGATCAACATTCTGCTCGAATCCATTGCCGGTTTCGCACGCGAAACGACGATCGCGACCGGCAATCGGCTTCCCTAGTTTTTGGTCGAACGCCGTGGCGTGCTGCCGGCCGAAGCCGGCGGCCGCCCGGCGAACGGCGCGACTGCGTCGGGCTCGAACTGTTCGCGCAGGATGCGCTCCTCCAGATTATGTTCGGGATCGAACAGCAGCGAGAGCGCGACATCGGGGTCGGTGCGCACAGTGACATCCATCACGTCGCGCACTTCGGTGAAATCGGCGACCGCGCTGACCGGGCGCTTCGCGGCTTCCAGAATTTCAAACCGTGTCTCGGCCTTCTCCGGCAAGAGCGCACCGCGCCAGCGTCGCGGTCGGAACGCGCTGATCGGCGTCAATGCGAGCAGTTTGCTGCCGAGCGGCAGGATCGGCCCGTGTGCCGAAAGATTGTAGGCCGTGCTCCCGGCCGGCGTCGCCACCATGACCCCATCGCAGAACAGTTCCGGCATCCGTACGATGCCGTCGACCGAGATTGCGATCTTGGCGATCTGGCGCGTCTGGCGCAGCAGCGCCACCTCGTTGATCGCGTGGGCGCGCACCTCGCGCCCGTCCGCTGTGTGCGCGATCATCAAAAGCGGGAACAGCGAAACCGCGACAGCATTGACGAGCCGCTCGTCGAGCCCGTCCTCGTCATACTGGTTCATCAGGAAACCGACCGTGCCGCAATTCATGCCGTAGATCGCGACGCCGCGGCCCATCCAGCGATGCAGTGTCTCGAGCATGAACCCGTCGCCGCCCAGCGCGACGATGGCGGTCGCCTGTTCGGCCTTGGCATTGCCGTAACGCGCCGTCAGCCGCCGGAGTGCGTTCTGCGCTTCCTCGGTATCGGCCGCCGCGAAGGCGATGGAGTTCGTCTTTTGCGCCATAAAGCCCGTTCCGCCTCGGCAATGCGCGGGCAGCCTACAGCCGGCCAGCCGGGCGGCGCCAGCCCCGGAAATCGCGCTTACCGGCGCCTCGGCGCTTGCCAGAAGGGGTCAAAACCGACAATGTCGCGCCGAAATCACTTGGGCCGAGCCTTGAAGGGGACTGCAGATGAAAGCTGGATTGCGTCACATGGGATTCGCGGTGGCGACCGCCTTGTTGCTGGCAGCGCCGATGGCCGTGTCGAGCGCCCAGGAGGTCAGCGATGACCGCCACGCCGAATATTACTATCCGACGCCGCAGACGAGCGAGAGTTACACGGCGCGCGTCGTCACCCTGGCCGACAGCGATCGTGTGCGCCGGCTCAGTTTCGTCACCGGCCTGACGCAGCAGCTTCTGACCATGCCCTATCCGCCGGACTATGCGGTCTATGCGAAGGGCGCCGAAGCCGAGAAGATGATCATCATCGCGCTCCATGACGATCGCTACGACACGCTCTATCGCATGCGCGCGCTGCTCGCGATGCTGACCGCGCAGTCGCGTCTCTCGAAGTTCTTCCAGGAGAACACGCTCGCCGAGCATGCGACGTTCTTCGATCTGCTGAAGATGCTGGGCTTCGAACAGCTCACGATCAGCGACGGCGACGAGTTCGCGCACCAGATCACGATCGAATAGTCCGCGATCCAAGGGATACCGGCGTGACCGGCGGTCAGCCGCCGGTCACGTATTTCTTCACACAACAAAAATCAGGGCGAAGGTCGGCGGTCAGCCGCCGGTCACGCTCATATGGCGTGCGACGGCCGGTGCGTTGTGGTGGCGGTCGATGACGAAGTCATGGCCCTTTGGTTTGCGGCCGATGGCCTCATGGATCGCCGCTTCGAGCAGCTCGTCGCTCTCGCTCTGGCGCAGTGACGCGCGCAGATCGGCCGCATCGTCCTGGCCGAGGCACATGTAAAGCGTGCCGGTGCAGGTGATGCGTACGCGATTGCAGCTCTCGCAGAAATTATGGGTGAGCGGCGTGATGAAGCCGATGCGCCGGCCGGTCTCGCCGACCGTCACATAGCGCGCCGGGCCGCCGCTGCGATAATCGCTTTCCTCGAGCGTCCAGCGCCGCGCGAGATTGGCGCGCACGAGGCTCAGCGGCAGATACTGGTCGAGCCGGTCTTCGCCGCCAATGTCGCCCATCGGCATGACCTCGATGAGACAAAGATCGAAACCCTGTTCGCCGCACCATTCGATCATGCGGTCGAACTCGTCTTCGTTGACGCCCTTCAGCGCGACCATGTTGATCTTGACCGCGAGGCCCGCCGCCTTCGCCGCGTCGAGCCCCCGCATCACCTTGTCGATCTTGCCCCAGCGGGTGATCGCGGCGAATTTGTCCGGATCGAGCGTATCGAGCGAGACGTTGATGCGGCGCATGCCGCAATCGGCGAGCTCGCCCGCGAAGCGCGCGAGCTGGCTGCCGTTGGTGGTGAGGGTGAGCTCGTCGAGCGCGCCGCTTTCGAGATGACGGCCGAGATCACGGATCAGATGCATGACATTGCGCCGGACCAGCGGTTCGCCGCCGGTCAGCCGGAGCTTGCGCACGCCGAGCCGGATGAAGCCGCTGCACAGGCGATCGAGTTCCTCGAGGCTGAGGATCTCCCCCTTGGGCAGAAAGGTCATGTCTTCCGCCATGCAATATACGCAGCGGAAGTCGCAGCGGTCGGTGACCGAGACCCTGAGATAGCTGATGGAGCGGCCGAACGGATCGATCATGGTGGGCAATATAGGGAGGAAACCGGCCGATTTCGCCCCCAATTCGCAAAGGGGGAAGGGCCAGGATGCCGCAGCTTCCCGGGTCGATCGGGTGGATCGGGCTGGCGGGGGTCGTTGAGCCGAAGCGCCGGCAGCGCGATATAGTCACCCGATGATGGTGCGCCCCGGCCTTGCGGGTTCGGTGATCGTCGCGACGGTTCTTGCCGGCGGGCTCGCGCGCCGCATGGGCGGCGGCGACAAATGCCTGGCGCCGCTGGGTGGACGGCCGCTGCTCGATCATGTGCTGACGCGGATCGGTCCCCAGGTCGATGCCGTCATCCTCAATGCCAATGGCGATCCCGCCCGGTTCGAGGGCTGGAATCTGCCGGTCGTGCCCGACAGCATCGAGGGATTCGCCGGGCCTTTGGCCGGCGTGCTCGCCGGGCTCGACTGGGTCGCGGCCAACGCGCCGGATACGCGCTGGATGGTCAGTGTGCCGGGCGATGCGCCATTTCTGCCGGAGGATCTGGTCGCGCAGCTTTTTACGGCGCTCGAGTGCGAGCGGGCTGAGATCGTCTGTGCCGCGAGCGATGGCCGCACCCATCCGGTCGTCGCGGTCTGGCCGGTCGGCGAACGCGCGGCGCTGCGGCATGCACTGACCGACGACGGCGTCCGCAAGGTCGAAGACTGGATCCGGCGCTACCGGCTTGCGGTCGTCGATTTTCCGGCGACCCCGGTCGATCCGTTTTTCAATGCAAACACGCCGCAGGATATCGTGGCGGCAGAGCGCGCGATCGGGATGCGCCGATCCGGCCTCTAGGACTTGGTCTCGATGCGATCCGCCTGGGTCGAGAAATCGCCGCGATAGGCATGGCTGCCGAAATGGGTGAGGCGGCTCTTCAGATCGACCCAGATCTCGCCGCCCATCGCCTTCCAGCGCCGGCAGAAAGTGTAGTCCTCGCTCAGATAGGTGCCGGCCTCGCGATCGATCGAGGTGTCGAAGAACGCATGCTGCTGTTTCGGCGCGGTCGCGCTGCCGGTCGCGAGATGCGCATGGGTAAAGGCGATCTCCGGATGATGCACGGCCATCGCCTCGAACACCGCGCGACGGATCAGCATGAAACCGGTCGCGGCATAGTCAACCGAGGCGAAGCCGGCGCGGGCAACGACGCGCATCGTGCCGGTGCTGCTGGTCCGTCCACTCAGGACGTAGCCGAGTGCCGCGGATTCCAGATCCTGGTCGCCGCGCAGCGCGCGTTCGCGGACCTTCGCCCAGTCGATCGCTTTCAGCGGATAGATGCCGGCGGCGACGTCGACATCGCGTTCGACCAGCCGCAGGAACTCGCCGCTGTCATAACCGATATCGGCATCGATAAACATCAGATGGGTGAATCGCGGCGTGTTGAGAAACTCGGCGACGATGCGATTGCGGGCCCGGGTTACCAGCGAATCGCCGGCCAGCATCATGATCTCGAGACCGATGCCGCGCTCGCGGCAGGCCTCCAGAATTGCGAGATAGGATCGCATATAGAAATGCGACACCGTCCCGTCATAGCAGGGCGTGCCGACCAGAATATTGATGCTTTTCTCTGCCCCCATCGGTCCATCTTCGGGGAGCGGCGGCCCGCTGGCAAATGCGACGATCGGCATTGCCCCGGGCCTCGCGCGAACGTGAGCCCGGTCTTAGACTGCCGACCGGACGAAAACGCCGGGGGATGAACATCGATGTACAAGGTCTATGCGCGCGCCGGCTGGGGCTCGGTCCTCGTCGACGCATTGCTCACGCTGGCGGGGCAGGACTACGAACTGATCGAGATCGACATCCGCGGCAGGCCGGACGACTTGCGCAAGCTTGCGGCGATCAATCCGTTGGTGCAGTTACCGACGATCGTGACGCCCGATGGCAGCGTGATGACCGAGAGCGGTGCCATCGCGCTCTACATTGCCGAGCAGGCGCCGCAGGGCAAGCTGGCGCCCCCGCCGGGCGACCGTTTGCGCGCTACCTATCTGCGCTGGCAGGTGTTTCTGGTCGCGAATGTCTATGCGAGCTCGATGATCGACGATCATCCCGAGCGATGGGGCGACGAGGCGCGGCGCGACGACATCGTCGCGCGTGGCATTGCCTATCGAAAGGAGCTGTGGGGCATCGTCGAGCAGAATACGGGGACGCCCTGGTTCCTCGGCGACAGGTTTTCAACCATCGACCTGTTCATCGCGATCATGACGCGCTGGTCGCCCCGTCGCGCCTGGTTCGAGCAAAGCTGCCCGAGGCTCATTGCGATTGCACAGGCCGTCGACAAGATCCCCACACTCGGCCCCGTATGGGCGCGCAATTTCGGACCCGACAAGCAATACCAGTAACCGTATCGCATGGGTGGTCACAACGCAGCGGCGGCAACCGGCGGTCGCCCGCCCTCGATGCAGAGAGGTCGTCCAATGTACGAGGTCTATGCGCGCGCCGGCTGGGGCTCGGTGCTGGTCGAAGCGGCGCTCAAGCTCGGTGGTTTGCCCTACGATCTGGTTGACGTCGACATTCGTGGCAACCCGGACGATCGGCGCAAACTTGCCGCCATCAATCCGATGGTGCAGCTTCCGACCATCGTGACGCCTGACGGTACGGTGATGACCGAAAGCGGCGCCATCCTGCTTTGCATTGCCGAACGCGCGCGGGCGGGGGCCCTGGCGCCGCCACCCGACGATCCGCTGCGCGCTTCGTATCTGCGCTGGCAGATCTATCTCGTCGCCAACATCTATGCGAGCTACATGATCGACGACGCACCCGCGCGCTGGGCCGAGGGCGACGTGGCACAGGCGGCGATCAAGCAACGCGCCGATGCGTATCGCTATGATCTTCTGTCGATACTCGAACAGAATGCCGGCGCACCGTGGTTTCTCGGCGAGCGCTTCTCGACCATCGACCTGTTCGTCTCGGTCATGTCGCGCTGGTCGCCGCGCCGCGACTGGTACAAGGCGAACAGCCCGAAGCTCTACGCGATCGCGCTGGCGGTCGACGAGATACCCGCGCTCGCCGAGATCTGGGCACGGAATTTCGGGCCGGGCGTGGAGGATTGATCTGTCACGGTTTTTCGCGACCACTCGTTGTCGCATCGTTAAAACGGTACGACGCCAACCTGGAATTCTCGCGCGGGGGACATGATGCGTCGGCTCGGTCACGCAACAGGCGTTACGGTTTCACTGGGATGGAATGGCCGGCGCATCGAGGCGCGCGCCGGCGATAGCGTCGGCGCCGCGCTCTATGGGGCCGGTATTAGGCGGCTCGTATCGTCGCGCAAGTTCCATCGGTCGATCGGGCTTTCCGGCGCCTATCCGGCCGGTTCGCTGATCCGCATCGACGGCGCGCCCCATCAACGTGCCGATCGGATCGTCGTGCGCGACGGGATGGATGTGCGCGAGCAGAATGTCTGGCCGTCGTCCGGGTTCGATCTGCTGCGGTCGATGCGTCTGTTGCCGCGCAAACCGTTCGAGGCGGGTTTCGAGCATCCTTCATGGCTGCCGAGCGGCACGCGGCTGTTCGATCGCTGGGAATCGTTGCTGCGATATCTTGCCGGCCTCGCCGATCCGCCCGATCCAACGCGCGCAGGCGCCCCGATCCCGGGCGAAGTTGTCGCATTCGAAGTGGCGGTCGTCGGCGGCGGACCCGCGGGACGCGCCGCAGCGATCGATGCAGCGCGCGCCGGGAAATCGGTGCTGCTGGTTTCGCGCGGCCGCGTACCGGGTGCGAGTGCCCGCGCGACGGGCGCTGGCTTGCCCGATCTTCCGGCATCCGTTCGTGTCGTTGCGTCGGCGGAAGCGTTTGGCCTCTATCGCCGCGGGACATTGCTCGGGATTGCACCCTTCGACGGGTCGGCGGCGATGCTGGTCGAGGCGAACGAGGTTGTACTCGCGACCGGTCGGCGTTCCTGCCCACCTTTGGTGCCAGGTATCGATCTGCCGGGTGTCCTGGATCTGAAAACAGCGTTGGCTTTCGCCCACGATCACGCCGTCGCGTCGGGTCATAGCGTGCTGCTCGTCGGGACCGGCAATCTCGCGCCGATCGCAGCGCGCTTTGCCACCCTGGGCGTTCGGATCGTCGAGCAGGCGCCGGCTTCGTCGCTCGAACGTGTGCTCGGATGGAATGAAGTCACCGGCGCCACGGTCGCCGGCCACCGGATCGCCTGCGATGCCGTCGTTCATGCAGGACCGTGGCGCAGCGATCCGTCGCTGTCGTTTCAGGCGGCTGCCGATGGCGGCTTCAGAATGCTGCCCGGTATGCCGTCGGCACGGCTGCGCATCGTCGGTTCGGCCGCCGACGCATCCGAGCCGATCCTTTGTCCGCGACATGGCGGCAGCGCGTTCGTCTGTCCCTGCATGGACGTCACGCAGGCCGAGATCGAGGCGTGCATCGCGAAGACGCAGCATGTCGAGGAACTGAAACGCCTGACGAGCTGCGGCATGGGTCCATGCCAGGGTTTTCCCTGTTGGGACAATCTGGCGGCGATGCTGGAACGCGCGACGGGTGCGGCGGCAGCAAGCTTTGGTCACCCGACCTTTCGCCCGCCGCGCGGCGCACTCACATTGGCGCAGGCGGCCGGGCTCGCTGATCTCGTTGCGCCGGAACCGGCGGAGTGCACATGACCGGCGTGCCGAAAAAATCGTCGATCGCCATCGTCGGTGGCGGCATTCAGGGGTTGATGCTGGCCTTCTGTCTCGCCGAGCGCGGCCAGCGCGGCATTGTCGTGGTCGACGCCGGTTACTGGCAGGGCGGCGCGTCGGGTCGCAACGGCACGATGGTGCGCGCCGGGTTCTCGTCGCCCGAATGGACCGGCCTCTTCAGTTATTCGCATCGCCTCTGGCTTGGGCTGTCGAAACGGCTCGGGCACAATGTGATGTTCACGCGCCGCGGCTATGTCGTGATCGCCGAGAGCGATCGCACCGCCGCCATTGGCGAGGAATCGCTGGCGACGCATCGGGCGCTGGATGTGGCCTCGCGGCCGCTCATGATGGATGAGTTCGAGCGGCTTGTGCCGCTCTTCCATCGCAGCCTTGTGAAGCATGCCTATATTTTCGACGATGGCGGCATGGCGCCGCATCATGCCGTTATGAAAGGGCTTCGCGCCGCCTGCCTCGAGCACGGTATCGACCTGCGCTACCAGACGAAGGTGACCGGCATCGAGCGCGCGGGCGATCGCGTGACCGGGCTCCGCATCGGCGACACGCGCATCGACGCGGACACGGTCGTGATCGCGGCGGGCGGTCACAGCAGCGAGGTCGCCGCGATGGCGGGCGTCGAACTGGAAGGTCGCGCCTGGCGCCTCGAGGCCTGCGCGACCGAGCCGCTGCGCCCGATACTCGGCCCGGCGCTCGTGCTGCTCGATCGCAGCGTCTATGTGCATCAGACCGGCCGCGGTGAAATCGTCGGCGGCTGCGAAGTGGCGGGCGACATGCTCGGTGCGACGCTGCGCTCGGACATGCCGGTGCTGGCGGCTTATGCCCGGCATCTGGTCGAAACCATGCCGGTCCTCGCGAGCCTCCGGGTCCTTCGGCAATGGGCGGGGCTGCTTCATGCCTCGGCCGATTTCGGTCCGCTGCTCGGGCCGCATCCCGATTGCCGCAATCTCTGGATCAGCGCCGGCTGGAGTTACGGCATCATGGGCGCGCCGGCAGCCGGCGACCTGTTGGCCAAAGCGATTCTCACCGGCGAAATCGACCCTCGCATGGCGCCCTTCACCGTCGATCGCAAGCGCCGCGGCAAGCTGATCGCCGAAGGTGCGATTGTGGTCAGCGACTGATTCCATAGCCGCCGCGGCTGCCTTCATGTAAGAACTCTTCACATGGGCTGGCGCGACAAAGACGGGGGCAAAGGCGGTGCATCCGACAAGGATGGCGCCGGGCGGCGCGGGTATCACCACGGCAATCTGCGCGAGGCGCTTATCAAGGCGGCGCTCGATCTGATCGGCGAGAAGGGCGCGGCCGGCTTCACCTTTGCCGAAGCGGCGCGATCGGCCGGTGTCAGTCCCGCAGCGCCCTATCGGCATTTCCGCGATCGCGATGCGCTGATGGCCGATGTCGCGCGGCAGGGTTTCGAGCGCTTCCAGGCCTTTCTCAAGAATGCATGGAACGACGGAAGGCCGGATACGCTCACCGCCTTCAACAATCTCGGCAAGGCGTTTCTCGCCTTCGCGCGAACCGAGCCGGCCTACTATTCGGCGATGTTCGAGGCCGGCATCCCGCCCGATACCAATACTGAACTGCGTGAGGCCGGCGATCAGGCGTTCGCGATTTTGCGCACCGCATCGGAGGCTCTGTGCGAACTGCTGCCGAAAGCGGGGCGGCCGCCGGCATCGATGGTGGCGCTTCATATCTGGTCGCTCGCGCATGGCATCGCGTCTCTATTCGGTCGCGGCGACGCGGCGCGGCGCAAATTGCCGATGGCGCCGGAGGAACTGCTCGAGGCGGCGGTGCTGATCTATTTGCAGGGGCTGGGACTTGGCACCGACCAGACGATCGGGCGCCGCTGAAACGCGACGCAAGGATAGGAATGACCGGCGACGTCGAGATCCTGTCGAGCTTCGGTGAATGCACATTTCCCAAGTTAACCATCCATCCGATGTCGTTTTTATCTGATTCAGTGATATGTTACACGTGGCTAGATCAGGTGAAGGTCGGGTTGCCCCCGGAACCCGTAAGGTGACTCGGATCGGCGGCCTCTGTGGCCCGTTTTCGTGGTTGCTCCCATCACGCCATTTCCCACCTAGGGAAGGAAAGTCTGCTGCATGTATCAGGGCAAACTGACAATGCCGATCTAAAGTTCGCGATCTCAAAACGCATTCACGGAGCACGACAATCGTGTCCACAAATCTCCTGCATGTGCGCAATGTTGTCACCTCTCACGAGGAGTCTGGCTGGAACTATGGGTACAATACGTCACCCTATTTCGAGTTCGACTATGCGCGAAGGGCAACCTATCTGGTCTACAACGGCCGGCTCATGCCCATCTCGTTCGCTGATTCAGACAGGTTTGAAGACTACTGGGCCTTGCGCCAGCGGGCGGCCATGTTTCCAACGGGTGAGCTACCTACTGAGATCAGGGGGCCTGACGCGGAGCGTCTCTGCGACAAGATCTTTACAAGAAACATCTCAAAGCTGAAGCCAGGCCGTTGCGGCTACGGCATCGCCTGCTATTCGGACGGTGGGCTTATTGTCGATGGCATCCTCATGCGGCTCGAAACGGATCGATTCTGGTACGTGCAAGCCGAAGGTCAGTTCTATTCCTGGCTTGTCGCCCATTCAGAGGGTCTCGACGTACAGATTTCCGATCCCGAGGTTTGGGTCAATCAGGTTCAAGGACCGCAAGCGCTCGAGGTACTGGGCGCAGCGTGTGACGACGGCGTACCCAATCCATTTGGATATTTCGGGATCGCGGAAGTGACAATGGCGGGACAGCGCGTGATTGTCTCCAGGACCGGTTGGACCGGAGAGATTGGTTGGGAATACTACAGCTCTGCAGAGACGGATTGCCACGCCCTTTGGAAGCATCTCATGAAGGCTGGAGAGGCGGTCGGCATGATACATAGCGGCCTGGATTCGATGGATATTCGTCGCATCGAAGCCGCTATTCTCAATTCAGGGTCGGACTTTGACCGCACTATGAGTCCTTTCCAGGCGGGTCTCGGATCATTTGTCGATATGAAGAAGGCCGATTTCATCGGCAAGGCGGCGCTGGCTGATGCGCCAGCTGCGCCATTACTGCATGGCATCCGCTGCACCAGAGCGGAACCCCTGATATCGGCTCCTGTCGCGGCTCGAGGAGTGGAGATTGGACAGATTTCGGCGGGGGCGTGGTCACCCTTTCTTAACTGTGGGATCGGTTATGTTCGTGTGAACGATCCGGACCATGGCCCGGGCACTCAAGTCGAGGTTACTGGCGCAGACGGCAAGACCTACGCTGCGGAAATTGTTGATCTACCATTTTATGATGCCGAGAAACGAATCCCGCGAGGACTCAATACCGAAATACCTGAACGCGGCTAATGATAGAAATGGGTCACAACCGGTTTAAGTCAGCTGAAGTGGATCTTGCTTTTCAGGAATGCCTGAAGGCGAAATGAGGAAAATGGGCGGCCATGAGAGATCCCAGGATTGAAACGCTGATCTGGGCGTTGGACCGGGCCCTTAACGAGAGATTGCGGCCGGATACCGACGCGTGGCCGATCGCGCGTGGCATATTCGCGGCGCTCCAGGATCCGAGGCCGATAACGCCGGCGCCGGACATCAAGGCGCTTCCGGTGCCCGAAATCCTGGCGACGGCTCTCGATATGTCGCGCAAGGGCACGGGCGATCTGTCGGTTATTGCGACGACGGTTGCGGAACTGGCTTCGGATCTGAACTGGTGGAGCCGGATGGGCTCCGGCAACGATCCGGCGACGTTCACCGATGCTCATGCCTTCATCGTCGGACCGGGCGGCCTCGAAGATCGGGATGACGCGGAAATCGGCGTCAGTCTGCTGGCACCGAACGTACGGTATCCGGATCATCATCATCCGCCGCCGGAAGTGTATCTGGCCATGACGCCGGGCGCCTGGCGCAAGAACGACGGTCCCTGGACCGAACCGGGGATCGGCGGAACGATTTTCAACGAACCGAATGTCGTTCACGCCATGAAGTCGGACTCTGCGCCGCTGTTTGCCTTCTGGTGTCTGCCTTTGAAGTAGCGCGGTGACGTGCCGATCGACCGGCAGGGACTGGCCTTGGCACCGACCGGCCGGGCGGGCGGCGTTAAAAGCGCGGTGCGGAAATCGCTGTTTTGCCGACGCATCTTGAATCCGGAGGCGCGCGATCGATTTATTCCCCGACCGCGCTTGACAGGCGCCGGTGCTTCCCCTAGCTATGTAAATGTCATTAACATTCACATGGACGCGGATCATGGCGGACATCACGGCAAAGCTCGACGACCTCGGAAAACCGGCCTGGATCGGCGTGACACTGGTGGCCTTCATCCTGTTCTGGCCCGCCGGTCTGGCAGTACTGGCTTACCTCATCTGGAGCGGACGCATGGGAAACTGGAAGCATTTTGGCCTTAGCGGCTTTGGTAACGGCGACATGGGCAAGGCACGCGGCCGCTGGTACGGCGCCTGCGGTGCCCGTTCGGAAACGAGCGGCAATGCCGCCTTCGACGAATATCGCGAAGAAACGCTGCGCCGCCTCGAAGAAGAGCAGAAGGATTTCCGCTCGTTCCTCGATCGGCTGCGTCAGGCGAAGGACAAGGCGGAGTTCGACCAGTTCATGGCCGACCGCACCGGTCGCAATTCGGGCTCGCAGGGATCCGCTCAGGCCTGACGATCGGCGTGAATTTCATCGGATCGACATCGAAGCGCCGGCTCTCACGAGCCGGCGCTTTTTCTTTACTCGATGCGCATGGCTGCGCTTGTGGCTAAGACCGGCGTCATTCGAACCCGATCGACGTGCCCCAGGAATCGTAACTGAAGCTGTTGACGCCGTTGCGCGTGCTGGCTTCGCAGGATTGCTGGCCGCCGAGCCGCATGACATGCACGCCGCTGCCCGCGGGCCCGACGCCGCCGGCATGCAGCGCCGAGCGGCAAATCTGCGAATCGCTTGTATAGATATGGGTGCCCCAGATCGTACCGACCTCGAACGTGTCGGGCGTGCAATGGCAGGCGAGATCGTCGACGCCTTCGGTCAGGACCGGGGGGGCAATACCAGGTGCCCGGTGCCGGCGGGCTCGCGGGATCGCACATGCCCTCCTGCACGGCCGGGAAATAGAAACTCGCCTGCCACATGCCGGAATAGCTCCAGGACGTGACATTGTTGGCGGTGCTCGCGGGGTAAAACGGGCAACCCGGCGCGCCGCGCAGCTCGACCGTGCCAGCATAAACCGTGTCGCCGCCTGCCTACAGGATGGGTTTCAGCGCACCAGCATGAACCGCGGCGATGCAGATTGTCGAATCGATCGTGTAGAGATGCGTGCCCCAGATCCCGCCCCAGGTCCCGCCCTCGAGACCATCCAGCTCGCAATAGCAGCTGAGAACACCGTCGACACCCGGAACATCCGAACAGGCTTCGCCGGCTGCCGCCTCGTCGGACTTCGTTACCGAGGACGTGCTGTCGTTGGTCGTTTCACCTGTCGTGGAACTGGTCGAATTGGTCGGCGCACTCGGCGCCGTTTCGGTGCTGGTCGCGTCGTCGCTCGCATCGTCGCTCGGGGCGGAGTCCTTGGACGCGGCGTCGGCGATATCGGTTTCTGCGGTGCCGGTATCCTTCGCCGGCAGCCCGGCGACGCCTGTTGCTTCTCTGCAGGATTTGTTGCCGGCGCAGGGTTGCGTCTCCTGCGCGGTCGTGGTCGCGATCGTTGTGCCGGCGAGCGCCATGCCGATCGCGATCGCGATCAGCCAGGACCGCAACCGGCGCTGCAGAGAGTTCACAGGACTGTTCTCCTTCTCGTCCTCACTTCTTGTCGGGCAGGGCCACCCCAAGGCGCCGGGCGATCATGCGTCCCCATCGGGATCGAACGGTTCCAGCAATACGGTGCGGCTGTCGATCAGAAGTTTGCCGGCATGCTCAAAATTTACCGTGATGCGGGCGCCCACGACCGACTGGATCTGGCCGCGGCCCCAATCGGGCCGCTGCGGATGGCGGACCCAGCCGCCGGGTACGAGGTCCAGCCCTGTCACGTTGTTGCCCGCCGGAGAATCATCGCGATACCGGGATCGTATCGGCAAATCCGGCCGGCCAGAAGCTGCTGGCGCCAGCCGGCGGGCTTCGTCGATTCGGGTATCGCACCGTCATCCTCAGCCGGCGGGAAGCCTGGCAGAACCGGGTACCGCATCGACCGGCCGCGTGCGCCCGTCCTACGGCCGGGACTCGGCTCGCGCCGCTGGCTTGCAATATTGTCAAGGAAATTCATGGAGATGGCTGGAATCGGGTGGGCGAGAGAGAGGCTTGCAGCCTAAAGCGATTTCCCTATACTCGCGCCGCCTTTCCAGGGGGACTTCGAATGGATCTCGACACCGTCAAGGACAAGCGCAGGACCCATAACGACATGCGGCCGTTGCTGCCCCCCGATTATCGTCCTCAGGACGATGAGCCCTTTATGAATCCGATGCAGCGCGAGTATTTCCGTCAGAAGCTTTTGGCTTGGCGGGAAGAACTGGTGCGCGAATCGTCGGAAACCCTGCAGCATCTCCAGGAAGAGAGTCTGGCCGAGCCGGACATCACCGACCGCGCCTCGCTCGAAACCGATCGGTCGCTCGAACTGCGCACCCGCGATCGCGAGCGCAAGCTGATCTCGAAGATCGATTCGGCGCTCGAGCGAATCGAGGACGGGTCCTACGGGTTCTGCGAGGAGACCAGCGAGCCGATCAGCCTGAAGCGGCTGGAGGCACGCCCGATCGCCACCCTCAGCCTCGAGGCGCAGGAGCGCCACGAGCGGCTGGAGCGGACCCGCCGCGACGACTGAACGAGCGGTCGGCGGCGCCTTGGGCGCTGCTGATTCGGCCCATCGCGCGCAGCATTTTTCGCTCGTTCACGCTTGCGCGAGACGCGCGAAAAATTGTTCCGGAAACTCAATCCGAGATTGTATCCCGGAGTCCGGGAACCTTAAATTATCATTTATTTTCTTATATTTAAGAACCGTCTGGCCAATGTTCTCTTTTCGTACAGGTTCCGCTTGCGCACGAGAACAAAATCGGTACACTAGCCGTCATTGCGCCTCTCGGGGCGCCTGTGAAATAAGGAGGCACGTGCGATGGCCAGCAACCCGGCGCTCAAGCTCGTCGAAAAGGAAAACCGGCAGGCGATGGACAGATCAAAGGCTCTGGATGCGGCGCTGAGCCAGATCGAGCGCGCCTTCGGTAAAGGCTCGATCATGCGTCTTGGCCAGCGTGAAATCGCAGTCGAGACCGAAATCGTGCCGACCGGATCGCTCGGGCTCGATATCGCGCTCGGTATCGGCGGTCTGCCGCGCGGCCGTGTCGTCGAAATTTACGGACCGGAAAGCTCCGGCAAGACCACGCTCGCGCTCCATGTGATCGCGGAAGCGCAGCGTGCGGGCGGCGTCTGCGCCTTCATCGATGCCGAACATGCGCTCGATCCGGGCTATGCCGCCAAACTCGGCGTCAATGTCGAGGAACTGCTGATTTCGCAGCCCGACGCCGGCGAACAGGCGCTCGAAATCGCCGATACGCTGGTCCGCTCCGGCGCGATCGAGGTGCTGGTGATCGATAGCGTCGCAGCCCTGGTGCCGCGCGCCGAACTCGAAGGCGAGATGGGCGATTCCCATGTCGGTCTCCATGCCCGGCTGATGAGTCAGGCGCTGCGCAAGCTGACCGGCTCGATCTCGCGGTCGCGCTGCATGGTCATCTTCATCAACCAGATCCGCATGAAGATTGGCGTGATGTTCGGCAGCCCGGAAACCACGACCGGTGGCAATGCGCTGAAATTCTATGCCTCGGTGCGGCTCGACATTCGCCGCATCGGCTCGATCAAGGACAAGGAAACTGTCGTCGGCAACCAGACCCGCGTGAAGGTGGTCAAGAACAAGCTCGCGCCGCCGTTCCGCGTCGTCGAATTCGACATCATGTACGGCGAAGGCGTCTCCAAGACCGGCGAGCTGATCGATCTTGGCGTCGCGGCGGGCGTGGTTGAAAAGTCCGGCGCCTGGTTCTCCTATGACGGGCAGCGCGTCGGTCAGGGCCGCGAGAACGCCAAGCAGTTTCTCAAGGAAAACCCGGAGATGGCGCTCGCCATCGAAAAGGCGATCCGGCAGAACGCGGGGCTCGTCGCCGGCGCGATGATGGATACGAAGCCCAGCAGCGGCGACGACGAAGCCGATAACAGCGAAGGCGCCGAAGACTAGAGGCAACGCGCTTCCGCGCCGCTGACCGCCACCGAACCCCGGGCCCGTCCGGATATCGGTCGGGAACCGACATCAGAACCGCCGCCGTATCCTCCTCCGGCGGCGGTTCGTCGTTTGGACGGTTGTCCCCTAGGATTTGGCGGCGCGACTTCATTCCGCGGCAACGATCCAGGGCGGCGCCAAGAGAGGGTTCCGCCATGCGCTTTTTGCCCGCGGACGCGACAGGCCAACAGGATCATCTGGGATCACGCACAGGGAGAGGAACCGATGGCAACGCAGGCTGAGAAGGCCCGGATATTCCAGGCGCTGCACCAGGGGGGCTGCTTCGTCATCCCAAATCCCTGGGATGCGGGTTCGGCGCGGTTGCTTGCGGGGCTAGGCTTCCACGCGCTCGCGACGACCAGCGCGGGGCTCGCATTTGCGCTGGCGCGACCGGACGGCTCCAATCACGTCAGTCGTCCGGAAACCATCGCCAATGCGCGTGCCATCGTCGAGGCGACCGATCTGCCGGTCAGCGCCGACCTCGAGGACGGATTCGGGCCGCGTCCCGAGGATGCGGCCGAGACGATCCGGCAGGGTGCTGCGGCCGGCCTCGTTGGCGGCTCGATCGAGGATTCGACGCGCTCGGGGAAAGAGCCGGTCTACGAAGTGGCTCACGCGGCCGATCGCATCCGGGCGTCGGCCGAGGCTGCTCGGGCACTGCCGTTTCCGTTCATGCTCGTCGGCCGGGCGGAAAACTACATTCATGGTCGCTACGATCTCGCCGACACGATCCGCCGTCTGCAGGCCTATCAGGAGGCCGGTGCCGATGTGCTCTATGCGCCGGGGCTCCGGACCCGCGACGAGGTCGCGAGCGTGGTCAGGTCCGTCGACCGGCCCGTGAATGTCGTGATGGGGCCGGGAGGGTCATCGGTCGCGGATCTGGCGGCGCTCGGCGTGCGGCGCGTCAGCGTCGGCGGCTCGCTGTATCGCGCCGCCATCGGTGGCTTCCTGCAGGCCGCCCGCGAGCTCAAGGAGCGGGGCTCTTTCGGCTATGCGGCGAATGCGACCTCGCATACCGAACTGACCGCGGCCTTCAGCGGCACGGTTGCAACGCCGACTGCCCCAGGTGGCGAGGACGTTTCGGGGTAGGGATCGGCGGGCCACGCGCGGCCGCCCGGCCCGCTTCTGGACAGGCTCGGCTTGCGCGGGATAGAAGCGGCGCCAACATGAGGGCAGCGCGCAGGCGGCCTCGTTTGACGCACTGCGCCCGCATCCCGGAACCGGACCATGCAGACCGCGAACGAGATCAGGACGGCGTTTCTCGACTATTTCCGCCGGCACGGCCATGAGGTCGTGGCGTCGTCGCCGCTTGTCCCGCGCAACGATCCGACGCTGATGTTCACCAATGCCGGCATGGTGCAGTTCAAGAATGTGTTCACCGGGCAGGAGAAGCGGCGGTACAACCGCGCTGCGACCGCGCAGAAATGCGTTCGCGCGGGCGGCAAGCACAACGACCTCGAGAATGTCGGCTATACGGCGCGCCATCACACCTTCTTCGAGATGCTCGGCAATTTCTCGTTCGGCGATTATTTCAAGGACGTCGCGATCGAGCATGCCTGGAACCTGATCACAAAGGAGTACGGCCTCGCGAAGGACCGGCTTCTGGTTACCGTCTATGCGACCGACGACGAGGCGTTCGATCTCTGGAAGAAGATCGCCGGATTGCCCGAGCAGAAAATCATCCGGATTCCGACCTCGGACAATTTCTGGGCGATGGGCGATACCGGGCCCTGCGGTCCCTGTTCGGAAATCTTCTTCGATCATGGCGCGCATATCCCGGGCGGGCCGCCGGGCAGTCCCGACCAGGACGGCGACCGCTTCATCGAAATCTGGAATCTCGTGTTCATGCAATACGAGCAGGTGACGCCGGGCGAGCGCGTGAATCTTCCGCGCCCGTCGATCGATACCGGCATGGGGCTTGAGCGCATCGCCGCGGTACTGCAGGGCAAGCACGACAATTACGACATCGACCTGATGCGCGGGCTCATCCTCGCGTCGGCCGAGGCGTCGCACACCGATCCCGACGGACCGCACAAGGTCTCGCATCGCGTCATCGCCGATCATTTGCGCGCGAGTTGTTTCCTCATCACCGACGGCGTGCTGCCGTCGAACGAAGGGCGCGGCTATGCGCTGCGCCGGATCATGCGCCGCGCGATGCGCCACGCGCACAAGCTCGGCGTTCCCGAACCGCTGATGTGGAAACTGGTGCCGGCGCTCAATCGCGCGATGGGCGAAGCCTATCCGGAACTCAATCACACCCAATCGATCGTGACCGAGACGCTCCGGCTCGAGGAAACACGCTTTCGCCAGACGCTCGATCGCGGCCTTGGCCTGCTCGACGAGGCAATGACGCCGCTCGGCCAGGATCAGGCGCTACCCGGCGAAGTCGCGTTCAAGCTCTACGACACGTTCGGATTTCCGCTCGATCTCACGCAGGATATCCTGCGCGGGCAGGGCCGCAGCGTCGATCTCGACGGATTCAATGCGGCGATGGAGCGGCAGCGCGCCGCCGCGCGGAAAGCCTGGTCGGGTTCCGGCGAAGCGGCGACCGAGAAACTCTGGTTCGAGATTCGCGACCGCGTCGGCGCCAGCGACTTCCTCGGCTATGCGACCGAGACGGCCGAGGGACAGATTGCCGCACTGGTCAAGAACGGCGCCGCGGTCGATGCGCTTAGGGCGGGCGACGCCGGCATGGTGGTGGCGAACCAGACGCCGTTCTACGGCGAGAGCGGTGGCCAGATGGGCGATACCGGCGTTCTCGTGAGTGCCGATGGCGGCGAGTTCGCGGTCGAGGACACGCTGAAGAAGCTCGGCGATCTTTATGTGCATATCGGGCGTGTGACCAAGGGCCGGCTCGCGCGCGGGACGGCGATCGAAATGCGGGTGGATGGCGAGCGGCGCTCGGCGCTGCGCGCGAACCATTCGGCGACGCATCTGCTGCACGAAGCCCTGCGCCGCACGCTCGGCGATCACGTGACTCAGAAAGGCTCGCTGGTAGCACCGGAACGGCTGCGGTTCGATTTCAGCCATCCGAAGCCGATGACCGACGACGAGATCGAAAAGGTCGAATCGATCGTCAACGAACGCATCCGCCGCAATGCCGATGTCGACACCTCGCTGATGACGCCTGACGATGCCGTGAAGGCGGGCGCGCTCGCCTTGTTCGGCGAGAAATACGGCGACGAGGTGCGCGTCGTCGGCATGGGCGGTAACGACGATTCGAAGAATTTTTCGGTCGAGCTTTGCGGCGGCACGCATGTGCGGCGCACCGGCGATATCGGCCTCTTCCATGTGGTCGGCGAGGGTGCGGTCGCGGCGGGTGTTCGTCGCATCGAGGCAGTTACGGGCCGCGGCGCCGAAACTTACATGCGGGCACAGGATCGTCTGCTGCATGAGACCGCGTCCGCCCTCAAGGCGCAGCCGGCCGAATTGCCGCAACGGGTCGCAGCCCTGCTCGACGAGCGCCGCCGGCTCGAACGCGAGCTGACCGAAGCGCGCAAGAAGATCGCGATGGGCGGCGGCTCTGGCGGCAATGCATCCGGCGACGACAAGCTCGATGCGCGCGAGATCGGCGGCATCAAATTTACCTCGCGGCTGATGGACGGTGTGCCGGCGAAAGAACTCAAGGGCATGGCCGACGGGCTCAAAAAGCAGCTCGGCTCGGGCGTCGTCACGTTGATCGCGCGCGAAGACGGGCGCGCCTCGATCGTCGTCGGCGTGACCGACGATCTGACCGACCGGATCAGTGCGGTCGATCTGGTGCGCATCGGCAGCGAGGCGCTTGGCGGCAAGGGCGGCGGCGGACGGCCCGACATGGCGCAGGCCGGCGGGCCCGATGCGGCAGCGGCGGCCCAGGCAATCCAGGCGATCGAAGCGGCACTCGGCGCCTAAACCGGCTACACTGACGCCCGCCGGCCGCCAAACGGGCCGGTCAGGGGGAAAGCTCGCTGCGCCACCGCGTTCATTCATGGCTCGATGGCCATAACGCCGAGAGCGCGACGGCGCGGCTTGTGAGCATTTTTCTCATCGCGACGATCGTGTTCTGTGTCGTTGCCGGTGCCGCGCTCACGCTGCCCACGCTGTCGCCGGCGGCCGAGCGCGACTGGACCCTCATCATTGCCGCGACCCAGATCGTCTTTCTGATCGAATATCTGCTCCGCTTCTGGGTTGCGCCTTCGCGCGATACCGAGGTTGCGGCACGTCCGCTGCACGCGCGCCTGCGCTATTTGATTTCGCCACTCGGAATCATCGACCTGGTTTCCCTGTTGCCCGGGTTGCTGCTGGTGACAGGCGCGAGGCCCTGGTTCGAAGAAGTTGCGGCACTGCTGGCGCTCTTCAAACTCGCGCGCTACAGCCCGGCGCTCGGCCTGCTCGCAAGCGTGATCCGCAACGAACGGCGCTCGCTGATCGCGGCAATGATGGCGCTCTTCGTATTGCTCATTCTCGCCGCCGGGTTCGTCTATCTGCTGGAGCGCGAGGCGCAGCCGACGGAGTTCACGAGCATCCCGGCGAGCCTGTGGTGGGCGATCACCACGATGGCAACCGTCGGTTATGGCGACATGACGCCGATCACCACGCCCGGTCGGATCTTCGGCGGTTTCGTCATGCTGCTGGGGATCGCGATGTTTGCGGTGCCGGCGGGCATCATGGCGACCGGCTTTGCGAGCGAATTGCGACGCCGCGATTTCGTGATTACCTGGAAGTCGGTCGCGAAGGTTCCGCTGTTCGCCGGTCTCGATGCAGGCCAGATTGCCACCATCACGCAGTTGCTTCAGCCGCAATTCGTACCGGCGGGCCAAATCGTCGTGCGCCGGGGTGCGGCCGCCGATGCGATGTATTTCATCATGGATGGCACGGTTGAAGTGGATGTCGAGCCGAACCGGGTGCGCCTTGGCGCCGGGAGCTATTTCGGCGAGATCGCGCTGCTGCGCGACAGTGAACGGACAGCGACCGTGACCGCGATGGGGGATTGCCGGCTGCTGGCTTTATCGGTCGCCGATTTCCGCCGCCTGATGGCGGATCTGCCGGACCTGAAAGAGAAACTGGAAGAGACGGCCGGGGCGCGTTTGCGCGGCCCCGGCCAATAGCTCGCCGACGTTTACTGCGCGTCGGCGGCGACCTGCATCTTCACGATATGGTCGGGGTTCTGAACCACGCCATTCGCCGACTGGTCGCCCTTCTTGATCTGGTCGACAAACTCCATGCCTTCGACCACCTGGCCCCATACGGTGTACTGGCCGTCGAGGAAGGTCGCATCGCCGAACACGATGAAGAATTGGCTGTCGGCGCTGTCGGGGCTCTGCGCGCGCGCCATCGAGACCGCGCCGCGCGTGTGTGATGCGTCGGAGAACTCGGCGTCGAGATTCTGGCCCGAACCGCCGCGGCCGGTGCCGGTCGGATCGCCGGTCTGCGCCATGAAGCCTTCGATCACGCGATGGAACACGATGCCGTCGTAGATACCTTCGCGCACGAGTTCCTTGATCCGCACCACATGCTCGGGCGCAAGGTCCGGTCGCATTTCGATCACGACCCGTCCGGTTTCGAGATCGAGATAGAGCGTGTTTTCGGGGTCGAGTGCCATTGCGCTGCCTCCTGTGCCGAGCATGATGGTGATTGCGGCCGCGGCGCAGATAAAGCCCCGCCGGGTCATGGATCGAATGGTCATTGCGTTCCTTCTTTGTCGCAGTGGGTTGGTTTCGCCTCGCTTATGCCATCGCCTTCTTGAGATTCGTATCGAGCGCATCGAGAAATTGCTGCGTGGTCAGCCATTTCTGATCCGGACTGATGAGCAGCGCGAGATCCTTGGTCATCGCACCGGATTCGACGGTCTCGACGCAGATCTTCTCGAGCGTCTCGGCAAATTTCTGCACATCCGGCGTGTTGTCGAACTGGCCTCGGTAATACAGCCCGCGCGTCCATGCGAAGATCGAGGCGATCGGGTTGGTCGAGGTTTCGCGGCCCTTCTGATGCTCGCGATAATGCCGCGTCACGGTGCCGTGCGCCGCTTCGGCCTCGACTGTCTTGCCGTCGGGCGTCAGCAGCACCGAGGTCATCATGCCGAGCGAACCGAAGCCCTGTGCGACCGTGTCCGACTGCACGTCGCCGTCATAGTTCTTGCAGGCCCACACGAAGCCGCCGCTCCATTTGAGGGCGGAGGCGACCATATCGTCGATCAGACGATGCTCGTAGGACAGCTTCTTCGCCTTGAAGCGGTCCGCGAACTCGGCATCGAACACCTCCTGGAAGATGTCCTTGAAGCGCCCGTCATAGGTCTTGAGGATCGTGTTCTTGGTCGAAAGATAGACCGGCCAGCCGAGATTGAGCCCGTAATTGAAACAGGCGCGCGCGAAGCCGCGGATGGAATCGTCGAGATTGTACATCGACATCGCAACGCCAGCTTCGGGGAACTGGAACACTTCGAGCTCGACCGGCGCGCCGGCGCCTTCCGGTTCGAAGCGCATCGTCAGGCGACCCTTGCCCGGAATCTTCATCTCGGTCGCGCGATACTGATCGCCGAACGCATGACGGCCGATCACGATCGGCAAGGTCCAGCCCGGCACCAGCCGCGGTACGTTCCGGCAGATGATCGGCTGGCGGAAGACAGTGCCGCCGAGAATGTTGCGGATCGTGCCGTTGGGCGACTTCCACATCTTCTTGAGTTTGAACTCCTCGACGCGCGCCTCGTCCGGCGTAATCGTCGCGCATTTGACGCCGACGCCATATTTCGCGATCGCGTTCGCGGCATCGATCGTAATCTGGTCTTCGGTCGCGTCGCGACTCTCGATGCCGAGATCGAAATATTTCAGATCGATGTCGAGATAGGGAAGGATCAGTTTGCTCTTGATGAACTGCCAGATGATCCGGGTCATCTCGTCGCCGTCGATCTCGACAATCGGGTTCTTTACTTTGATTTTTTGCATGGATCTTCGCGGTTTCTCTTCGGGGGGGGCGATGTCAGCCGGCCGGGTGCCGGAAAATCTCGGTCCGATGCCGGGCGGAGCGGCGCGAACATAGCATCGACGGGCCTCTTGGCAAGCTAACGCCGCGCGATGTCGTTCAGCACCCGTTCCATGCCGGCGACATGCGCATCGAAACTGTGTTTGCGCTCTAGGATCCGCCGGCCGCGACGGCCGAGCCGGGTCATCAGGTCGCGGTCCTCGTAGATCATCCGGATGTTGCCGGCGAGCGTCTGCCAGTCGCCGACCGGTGAGAGCAGGCCGGTCTCGCCATGTCGTACGGTCTCCGGAATCGGCCCAAAATTGCTGGCCAGCACGCATTTGCTGAAGGACATTCCTTCGAGGATCGCCAGCGTGATGAGATCGTCGCGGGTCGGAAATACCATCGCATCGCAATTCTGGATGTAGGCCGCGACCTCGGCCTCGCCGACATTGCCAGTATAGACGATGTCGGCGCCGATGGCGTCGACCTTGTTGCAGTACGGATCGTCGGACGGCCGGTTGCCGACGCAGACGAGCCGGATATCGGGATTGTTGAGATGCTTGACCGCCATGGCAGACAGATCCTGGCCCTTGCGACGATCGACGCGACCGAGATGCAGCAGATAGAACTTGCCCGGTTCGCGCTCGAAGGGCGCCGGCTGCGGGGACAGATCCATGCCGATGCCATAGGGAACGACTGTCCAGTTATCGGCCTTCAGATGTTCCTTGTAGAGTGTATCGGCCTGCCACTGGGTCGGGAACACGATGCGGTCCGCCTTCGTGTAAGCGTCGAACCGGAAGGTTGGCATTTCCATGTAAAACCGCCCGAATTTCGGCTCGTGAATCCACCACAGTATGGGACAACGACCGGCGGCACGCGTCACCACTTTCGATGCGGTGATTGTATTGCAGAGTAGCGCGTCGTAGTCGCGCATGCTGACGCTCTCGACAAACCGCGCACCGAGTTTCTCGTATTCGGCAATCAGCGGCTCCCCGGGCCGGTTGATCAGGCGGACCATATGGATCTCGTGGCGCTTGACGAGTTCGCGGATCAGGCGGAACAGGATGATCTGCGCGCCCTCGCGCAGGTAATTGTGACTGTGAACCAGAATTTTCATCGCGCGCGGCCTAGATCCGTTGCGGTTTGTCGGGACGTTTGGCGGGCGGCGCTTCGAGCAGTGCCGGAACGACATCCTCCGCGCGATCGACGACGCGCAGCAGTCCGCGATATTGCGGGCGAAGGAATCCTTCCTCGATCTGCCGCTCGATCATCGCGAGCAGCGGATCCCAGTAGCCGTCGACATTGACCAGCAGAACGGGTTTGTCGTGGAGCTCGAGCTGGCGCCAGGTGACGATCTCGAAGGTTTCGTCGAGCGTGCCGAAACCGCCGGGCAGGATGACGAAGGCATCCGAGCGCTCGAACATCATCTGTTTGCGCTCGTGCATGCTTTCGACGACATGAAGTTCGCTGAGCCCGCCGCGATGCGCTTCGCGGGCGCGCAGGAAGCCGGGGATGATGCCGATCACGTAGCCGCCATTTTCGAGCACGGCATCGCAGACCACGCCCATCAGGCCGACGCCGCCTCCGCCGAACACCAGCTTCAGCCCCTGCGCGGCAATGGCGCGACCGAGCGACGCGGCCGCCTCGCGATAGCGCGGGTCGTTGCCGGTCGAAGAGCCGCAATAGACACAAACAGACTGTGGAGCGATCATGGAGGCGATGAAAAATTCAGCGTCGGTTGCGGCAGCGCGCCGAGGCGCCAGGATCGGCGCGCGCCAAAATAGCGGAGGCGGGCGTTCGGGCCAATGGGGCGCCGGGCACCGGATTTTTGTCCTCCCGCCGGCCTTGTTGCTGCCGATTTTGTTGCTGCCGGCCTTACTGCTGTCGGCCTTGCTGACCGTGCGTCCGGTTCTCGCGCAGGACGAGGACGGAGCCGCGATCTCGCGGGGCGCCTATCTTTTCGCTGCCGCCGGCTGTGCCGGCTGCCATACCGATGTCGAGAATGACGGTCCGCCGCTGGCCGGTGGCCGCGCGCTCGAAACGCCGTTCGGGATTTTCTACAGCCCGAACATCACGCCCGATCCGGAAACCGGAATCGGCGACTGGACGGATGCGGATTTCCTGCGGGCTCTGCGCGAGGGCAAGGCGCCGGACGGCAGCACATATTTCCCGGTCTTTCCCTATACCTCGTTCACGCTGATCGCCGACGCGGATGTCGCCGACATGTGGGCCTATATGCGCTCGCTCGAGCCGGTCACCCGTGAGAACCAGGCGCACGATGCGGCGTTTCCGTTCGGCTGGCGTGGCCTGCTGCCGATCTGGCAATGGCTGCATTTCGATCCGGGACCGATGGCGGCGGACGATGGCGCGACACTGGAGATCGCGCGCGGTGCCTATCTGGTAAATGCACTCGGGCATTGCGGCGAATGTCACACGCCGCGCGGTGCGATGGGTGCGATGGACCGCGATCGCTGGCTTGCCGGTACCGCCGACGGTCCCGAAGGCGGCAAGATCCCGAATATCACGCCCGATATCGGGACGGGCATCGGCGCCTGGTCGGATGCCGAAACCCTGCGCGTGCTGGAGAGCGGGATGCTGCCGGATTTCGACGTGGTCGGCGGCGGCATGGGCGAGGTCGTGCGCAACAGCACGAGCAAGCTCACCGAGTCGGATCGACTCGCGATCGTCGCCTATCTGCGCTCGCTGCCGGCGATCGAGAACGAGGAGGCGGCCGCGACACAGCCCGAGTACTGAACGTCGTTTGTGGCGGCTGGCGGCGGCTTCGCGGGGCCTGGCGCTGCCTTCCATGACAGACGGCGCCGCGGTTGGTACTCTCGAAGAGACTCGGCAGGGCAACAGAGGGAGGCCGAGGGCCCGTGAATCGCTTCATCGTTATCGGCATCGTCGCTGCAGTCGCGGCCATTGCGGTCGCGCTGTTTCTGTTTCTCGGCCGCTCGGGCGAGGACGTCGCGGATTTGCCGGCGGACGAACCGTCCGCGGCAGCCACATCGCAGGACGATACCGCGAGCGACAACGGTGCAAGCGCCGACGGGGCCAATGACGATGCCGATGACACCGGCGCTGCGGACGATACCGCAGCCGTCGATGTCGATGCGGATCGGGATTCCGGCCGGCCGAGTTTCGATATCGTGCGCGTTACGCCGGAGGGCACGCTGGTGGCGGCCGGCCGCGCGGCGCCGGGCAGTGTCGTGACGCTGCGCGTGAACGGCGAGGTGTTCGATACCGTCGAGGCCGACGAGCGCGGCGAGTGGGTCATGCTGCCGGATCATGCGCTGGCTCCGGGCACGCATGAGCTGGGTCTGGTCGCACAGTTCGGCGACGATCCCGAAATCGTATCGAAGGATGTGGTCGTCGTGGTGGTGCCCGATCCGGCGCAGATCGCCTCGGGCGATGCACAGGCGCTCGCGGTCATCATGCCGAATACCGAAGGCTCGGCGGCCGAAGTGCTTCAGGGGCTCGAGCCGTCGCCCGGCGAAGGGATTCGGAGTGGCGAACTCAGCATCGACAGCGTCGATTATGGCGAGGACGGCCGCGTCATTATCGGCGGTCGCGCGCCGGTCGGCACGACGCTGCGCGCCTATCTCGACAATGTACCGATCGCAACGGCCGAGAGCGGCCCCGACGGTCGCTGGACGGCACGACCCGAGGCGCCGGTCGCGCCGGGCCTGCACTGGCTGCGGATCGATCAGGTCGATGAAGACGGCAACGTGATCTCGCGCGTCGAGACGCCGTTCTCGCGAGCCGAGGCCGACGAGATCGTTCCGGACGGCACGAGCGTGGTGGTCCAGCCCGGCAACAGTTTGTGGCGCATCGCGCGGCGCGTTTATGGCGAGGGGCTGCGCTATACCGTGATCTACGAAGCCAATCAGGAACAGATCCGCGATCCCGATCTGATCTACCCCGGCCAGATCTTCGCGATGCCGGCGGACGAAGCAGGGTCGAATTGATGGCGGCGGCCGGCACCCGGAGGGTCAATCGAGGCCATCCGGGACCTGCCAGCGGTTCGTGCTAGGGTCTCCGTTGCCGGTGACATAGCGACACAGGCTCCTGCCCTTTGCGATCAAGGCCTTGCGGCATCTCCGCCGTTTTGGCAGAAGCAGGCCGCTGTCCGTCTTCGTCGATCGCCGAGAGGAACAGGCTTGGCTCCACCGGACCGCCGCACCTTTTTTTCCCGTTTCGAGCGTTTGCTGCGGTACCGGTTCTTGGTGCCGCTCAAGCGGACGCCGCACCCGCCGGAATGGGCGGCGCGCGCCACCGCGGTCGGTCTGTTCTGGGGGCTCTCTCCCACCGTCGGTATCCAGGTACTCGCGGTTTTCCTTGTCTGGATCGTGGCGCGGCGGATGTTCCGCTGGGATTTCGGCTTGCTGATCGCGATCGTCTGGACCTCGGTGTCCAATGTCCTGACCGCAATCCCGCTCTTCTACTCCTACTTCATCACCGGCCGCCTGCTGCTCGGCCAATGGGACGGTCTGCCCGGCTATCGGACCTTTTCGGTGCGCTGGTACGAGGCGGCGTCGCCCGAACTCAACTGGTTCGAGCAGCTCGAGGAGTGGTTCCGACTGGTCGTTGTCGAATGGGGCGTGACCATGCTGGTCGGATCGGCGCCGTTCGCCATCCTGGGCGCCTGGATCGGCTATCGTCTCACCTATCGTTTCATCGTCCGCTATCGGCGGGTGCGGGCCGAGCGGATCGCCCGGCGCCGCGCGGAGCAAACCACCCCCTAGAGGGCGGCCGGGCTCTGCGGGTGGTCTCATGTTCCTGGCATGGCTTTGGGCGACATTCCGCCAGGTGGCGACATCTCCGATATATCGTTGGTATGCAGCGAACTTGACTCAAATGGACTGATCACGGAATCTCGGGATGGCGCGCGCGGCTAGAATTTCACGGATCGTCGCAGTTCATATTGTGATCGTCCGATGCGGCAACAGACCGCAATCCGTTGCGGTCCATCGACGACAAAAGAGACAGGGAGGACTATCGAGATGAAAAAAGTTCTGCTGGGGGCCGCTGCCCTCATGTTGCTTGGCACGACCGGCACCGCGGGCGCGCAGGAGCTCAATCTGCTGACCTGGGAAGGCTACGCCGACGAAAGTTTCGTGGTGCCGTTCGAAGAGGCGACCGGTTGCGAAGTGACGGCGACCTACGTCGGGTCGAACGACGATTTCGTGCCGAAGCTCGCGGCGGGCGGCGGCGTGTACGATCTGGTTACGCCCTCGATCGACACCACGTCGGTCACCGTGGCGGCCGGCTTCATCGATCCGATCGACCCGTCGCGCATCGACCGGCTCGACGAGCTGTTCCCGCAGTTCCGTGACGCGAAGAACATCAACATGGACGACCAGCTCTGGGGCGTGCCCTACACGTGGGGTTCGATTCCGTTCATGTATCGCACCGACATGATCCCCGAAGCACCGACCTCGCTCGCCGCTCTCTGGGATCCGCAATATGCTGGCAAGGTTTCGCTGTGGGACGACAAGAGCTCGCTCTATGTGGCCGCGCGACACAATGGCGACATGAACATCTACGACCTCAGCGACGAGCAGCTTGAGGCGGCGAAGCAGACGCTGATCGAGCAGAAGCCGCTCATCCGCAAATATTGGGGCACGGCGGGCGAGCTGATCGAACTGTTCGCGTCGGGTGAAGTGTGGATCTCCAACACCTGGGGCGGCTATCAGTCGGCCGTTCTCGCGGAGCAGGGCATCCCTGTCGCCGAGTTCATTCCCGAAGAGAACGCCGAGGGTTGGGCCGATTCCTGGCAGCTCGTGAAGGGTTCGCCCAACACGGATTGCGCCTATCAGTGGATCAACTACTCGATCTCCGAGGAAGGCCAGTGCGGCGTTGCGGCAATCACCGGCTATTCGGTCGCAAATCCGGTGGCGGCGCAAAACTGCATGGAGCCGGATCAGTTCAGCGGGCTGCACATGGACGATGTCGGTTACATCGACAGTCTGATGCTGTGGGAGACGCCGGCCAATCTCGAGGCGTACACCAACACCTGGAACGCGGTTAAGGCAGCCGAATAACGGGTCCGACATTTCGGGCCGGGCGGGCGAGCGATCGCCCGCCCGGTGTTACTTTGAGAGCGAGATCCCGGAAACCGCCCCGGAAAACCGTAATGTCCAATACCGTCGAACTCGATCGGGTCAGCAAGACCTTTCCGGGCGGCATCACGGCCGTCGACAATCTTTCGCTCGCGGTCCGCGAAGGCGAGTTCGTCACGCTGCTCGGTCCGTCGGGCTGCGGCAAGACGACCACGCTGCGCATGATCGCCGGCTTCGAGGCGCCCGACAGCGGTCGGGTCTTCCTCTCCGGCGATGATGTGACCGACCTGCCGCCGTACAAGCGCCGGGTCAACACCGTCTTCCAGGACTATGCGCTGTTCCCGCATATGTCGGTCGCGCAGAATATCGGTTATGGCCTGCGCGTGGCCGGTGTGTCGCGCGAAGAGATCCAACGCCGCGTCGAGGAATCGCTGCGCATGGTCGATCTGCTCGACAAGCGCGACGTGCGCCCCGCCGCACTTTCCGGTGGGCAGAAGCAGCGCGTCGGGCTTGCGCGCGCGCTGATCCGCAATCCGAAAGTTCTGCTGCTCGACGAGCCGCTCTCGGCGCTCGATGTCAAATTGCGCGACGCGATGCAGATCGAGCTCAAGCATCTCCATCAGAAGCTCGGAATCACCTTCATTCTGGTGACGCACGATCAGAAAGAGGCGCTGGTTCTCTCCGATCGCGTCGTGGTGATGGACTCCGGCCGCATCGTACAGGCCGGCACGCCCGCCGAGCTCTACGACCGTCCGGCAACCCCCTATGTCGCCAATTTCATCGGTGTCTCGAATTTTGTGCAGGCCCGCATCGCCGACGTCTCGAATGGCATCATCGTCGCGGAAGCAGGCGGGCTATCCCTGCGGGTACGCGCCGACGGCAGCCGGGCCGAGCGAGGCAACAATGTGCTGTTGTCGGTACGGCCGGAAAAGGCGCAACTCCTGATCAACGGAGCGATAGCGCCGGAAGGCTCGAACCGGGTCGAGGGCCGCGTCGTCGATCATCTATTCCAGGGCAATCTGGTGCGGCTCGGCATCGATATCGGCCAGAAGCAGCCTTTCATGCTCGATATTCAGCTCAATCTGGGTCTGGGCGATTCGAGCCTGCCAAATCCGGGCAGCGCGGTTGCTTTCGCGGTGCATCCCTCGGCGATCAGCCTGTTCGTCGACAAAGGGCAAAGCTGAGGCGCCCGCGATGAACCTGACGACACGCCGCCGAGTGAACTATGCGGGCGTTCTTGCCGGGCCGGTTCTGTGGGTGACGATCTTCATGTTCGTGCCCTACGCGATCATGCTGACCTACAGTTTCTATTCGCGCGAGTTTCCGTTCATCATTCCGGACTTCCAGTTCGGCAACTACCTCCAGCTCTTCGCCGATCCGCAATATTATCAGGTGTTCGTTCGAACGCTGAAGATCGCGGTTCTTGTGACGCTCGGCGCGCTGGTGCTCGCCTACCCACTGACGTACTTCATCGTCTTCAAGATTCGTTCGCCGCGGCTGCGCATGCTGATCTACGCCTCGGTCATCGTGCCGCTCTGGGTTTCCTATCTGCTGCGCGCCTATACCTGGAAGACGATCCTCGGCAGCCAGGGCGTGTTGAACTCGTTCCTGATCTGGGCAGGCATTCTCGATCAGCCCTCGGATCTGTTTCTCTACAACCAGTTCGCGATGGTGCTGACGCTCACCTACATCTTCGTGCCGTTCATGGTGATGTCGATCTTCGCCTCGTTGGAAAAGATCCCGGTCAGCCTGATCGAGGCCTCGAAGGATCTCGGCGTCGGTCGCATCCGAACGTTCCTTTCGATTACGCTGCCGCTCTCGGTGCCGGGCATTCTCGCCGGCGGTGCGATCACCTTCGGTTTGACGATGGGCGATTTCGTCGCGCCATTCCTGGTCGGTGGTCCCGACGGGGCATTGCTCGCAACGATCATGCAGACGCAATTCGGCACCGCGCTCAACTGGCCGCTGGGTGCGGCGATCGCCATGGTCATGATGATCGTCGTGCTCTCCATCATCACTTTGACCGACCGGGCCGAGCGCGCGGGCCGGCTCGATCTCGGATAACGTCATGTCGGCAACCGCTCTCGAAGCCTCACAGGAAGTCGTACCGGCCCATCGCGCGCGGCGGCGCTGGCTGCGCGGCCGCAGCGGTTCGGATGCGGCGCTGCTGATCTCGGCGGCTTTGGTCATCGCCTTCCTCTATTTGCCGGTCGTTGTGCTGGTCGTCTTCAGTTTCAACGACAACAAGATCACGACGCTTCCGCTCGCGGGCTTTACCTGGGGCTGGTACGAATCGGCCTTCGCGAACAAGGAACTGCTGACGGCGCTGTGGAACAGCGTCTTCGTCGCCACCATCGCGACCTGCCTTTGCGTGGTGCTCGGCGTGCCGGCCGGCATCGCTCTCGACCGGGTCGATTTTCCGGGCAAGCTGCTGTTCCGCCGCTTCATCCTGCTGCCGCTGGTGCTGCCGGGGCTGATCACCGGTATCGCCATGATGATCATGTTCAACAAGGTGATCGGCTTTAACCTGAGCCTTTACACCGTGATCCTCGGCCACGGCACCGCGCTGGTGTCGGTGGTGGCGACTCAAGTTTTCGCGCGCCTGCAACGCTTCAACCGCCGGGTCGAGGAGGCGTCGTCCGATCTCGGGGCGACGCCGTTCCAGACTTTCTGGCTGGTCACGCTGCCGAACATCCGCGCGGCGATCCTCGGCAGCGCTTTGCTGTCGTTTACCTTGTCTTTCGACGAAATTCCGGTAACGTTCTTCCTCACCGGCCGCGACAATACACTGCCGATGTACATCTATTCGACGCTGCGCCGCGGCATCACGCCCGAGATCAACGCCATCGGCACAATCATCGTGGTGATATCGCTGGTGCTGATCGGCCTGTCGATCTGGCTGCTCAGCGATCGGGGCGAGAAGCCTCTCAAATAATCCTGAAGGTTAGGGGGAGCGAAATGGCGCGGGCGAAGTCGTCTGATACAAAACTCGCGGCGGCAACGCCGGCCAAGGCCGTATCGGCGCTGCGACAGAGCAAGATACGGACCGTTCATCTCGGCATCTTCGACAACGACGCCTGTTTCCGCGCGAAGCGCCTGCCGCTGGCACTCGCGGAGAGCGCGTTGCGTGGCGAGTATTCGTTCGTCAACGTTCTCCCGCAATGGGATATCGGCGAGAATGTCATCGACCCGGCGTTCGATTTCGTCGACGAGCCGGTGTCTGTCGATCCGTCATCGGGCCGCGTCTATCCGTTCGAGCCTGACGCGGCGCTCTATATCGGATCCTATGCGGGTCCGTCGGCTGCGCTGTCGCCCCGCGCCCTTCTGGCGGATCAGGTCGCGCGTGCCGCCAAGGCCGGGTTCGACGTCAAGGCCGCCGTCGAATGCGAATTTACGGTCATGGCCGAAACCGCCGAGAGCGTGCGTGCCAAGGGTTACGCCAATCTTGTGCCGGCGTTGCCGGACAATCGCTGCTGGGCGGCCGACAGCGCGGCGCCGTATGCGACGTTCTGCGCCGATCTCGAGGCGATGATCAATGGCATGGACATCCCGGTCTATGCGCTCGGCACCGAACTTGGGCCCGGTTGTCTCGAAGCGACGCTCATGGCCGAGGACGCGCTGCGGGCGGCCGACAGCTATGCGCTGTTCCGCCAGATGACCAAAGCCTTCTGTCGTCAGCGCGGGATGACGGCGACCTTCATGGCGCTGGTCGGCGACGGTTTCCAGGGCCTCTCCGGCCATGTGCATCTCTCGCTGAGCGATCGCAAGACCGGGAAGCCGCTCTTCGCCGATCCGAAATCGAAGGACGGCATCAGCCCGCTCGCGCGCAAGTTCATTGCCGGCATTCTTCATCAGCTGCCGGACTGGACCGCGCTCTGCACCCAGACGGTCAATGCCTATCGCCGCATGGTGCCGGGCATGTGGGCGCCGCGCACACCGACCTGGGGCTTTAACAACTACTCCGTCGCTGTGCGGGTTGCGGCCGCTCGGCCGGAGACGACGCGCATCGAGTTCCGCATTCCGGCCTCGGACACCAATCCGTTCCTCGCGATCGGCATGGCGCTGGCAGCGGGTCTGTGGGGGATCGAGAACGATCCGCCGCTGCCGGCACCCGTGACCGGCAATGCGCGCGAGACCGTGCCGAAGGGTTTGAAGCCGTTGCCGCACGATCTCAAGATCGCAACCGATCGGCTGGCCGCGAACAAACTGGCGCGCGCCACGTTCGGCGACCGGTTCATCGATCATTTCGTGAAGACACGCTATCAGGAAGAGGCGGCGTTGCGTCGCGAAGTCAGCGCGGCGGAACGTCGGCGCTATCTCGAAACACTCTAGGGCGGCGCACCAACCGCGCCGGATTGCGATTTCTGTGCAGGGGAACGACGCGATGACCGATCTTGAACGCTATATGAGCCAGGATGCGCGGGAGGAACAGATCCGCCAGGTGCGCGCCCGGATCAACGAGACCGGCGTCACCTACATCTACTACCAGTATGTCTCGATCACCGGCCGCATCATGGGCAAGGGTGCGCCGGCCGATCATTGGGAGGCGATGGCGAAGAAGGGGGTGCAGACCTGGATCGGGGGTCTCACCAACGTGCTGCCCGATCGCAGCGGCAAGCTGATCGGGTTCGGTCCGAACACGCACGAGCTGCTCGCGATGCCCGATCCCGACACGTTCTGCCAGTTGCCCTGGGAGAAGCGCACCGCCCGGGTGTTCTGCACGCTCTTCCATATGCGCGAGGATCCCAAGAATCCCGGCGGCTACATGACCGGCGACAGTCGCGGCAATCTGCGTCGCGCGCATGAGAAGTTCGGCCGCGACCATGACGGGCTGCAGATGCGGCACGGCTGCGAGCCCGAGATGATGTGGCTCCATCGCGGCGAGGATGGCGGTATTGCCGGCGGTCCGACCAAGCCGCTCGCCTATCACATCGACCAGTTCGAAGAGTTGGCGCCGGTCTATCTCAAGGTGATCGATTATGCCCGCGCGATGGGCCTCGACATGATCCAGGGCGATCACGAGGATGCGCCGGGCCAGCTCGAGCTCAATTTCATGTTCGACGATGCGCTGCGTACCGCAGACCGGCTCACCACCTATCGCCAGATCTGCCGCCGCGTCGCGCGCGAGTTCAACCTGATCGCCTGCTTCATGACCAAGCCGTTCATGAAGATGTCGGCGAACGGCTGTCACCACAATATTTCGCTCTGGCGCGGCGGCGAGAACAAGCTGGTGCCGCTTGGCCACGACCCGCTGCCGGGCGCGGACGAGGTGTTCACCTATCGCCAGGGCGGCACCAACGAGTTCATCGATGCATCGAAGCCGGGTGCCTGGTTGCCGCCGGCGATTGGCCGTCACGCCGTTGGCGGCATGCTGAAGCATCTGGTCGCCCTGACGGCGATCGGCGCCTCGACGGTCAACTCCTACCGCCGGATGATGGATACAGGGCTCTGGGCACCCGTCTTCGCCGATTGGGGCTTCCAGAACCGGACCTGCGCGCTGCGCGTTTCGGCGCCGGGCCGCATGGAGTATCGCTCGGTCGATTCGATGGTGAACCCCTATCTGATGGCGGCGGCTTTGCTCGCAGCGATGGATGACGGGCTGAAGAACAAGATTGATCCCGGCGAGCCGGAAGAGCGCAATATTTACGAGGCAATGGAAGCCGGCAAACAGGTGAAGCGCCTGCCGAGCAATCTGGGTGCGGCGTTGGATGGGCTCGCCGCCGACGAGGTGGTAAAATCCGCGCTGCCGGGCGATATGTACCGGCTCTACGAGCTCTATAAGCGCGACGAATGGGATTCGTTTAACGCCACGGTGAGCAACTGGGACGTCGAGCGCTATCTCGACTGCCTGCCCTAAGGGGACGCTGCCATGATCGAATTGACCCGGGACCAGATTGAAAAGTTTAAAGAAGACGGGTTCCTGATCGTCGACAAACTGATCGATGTGGCCGACGTCGATCGCCTGCTCAAGCGCTACGAGCCGTTGTTCCGCGGCGAGTTCGAGACCGGGATCGAGCCGGACGAATGGAACTGGCGCGAAGGCCGCGATGCGGAAGATCGCACAAGGCAGATCTGCAATGCCTGGAAGGCGGATCGTACGATCGCCAGCGTGTCGCTTCGGCCCGATATCGGCCGCGCGACGTCAACGCTGATGGGCTGGCCGGGCGCGCGCGTGCAGGTCGACAATGTGTTGTGGAAGCCGGCCGGTGCGAAGTCGATCGCCTTCCATCAGGATTGCAGTTATCTGCGCTGGTTCACGCCGCTCGGTATGTGCAGTTGCTGGATGGCGCTCGACGATACGACGGCGACCGGCGGCACGATGGAAGTGGTGCGCGGCTCGCATAAATGGGGCGAGTTTCCGGTCGCAAAGAATTTTCACGCGCCGTCGGATTATCGTGCCGATCTGACCGAGGCCGCCCGCAAAGTGGGCAAGACGCCGGAATTCGTGCCGGTCGTGGTGCCGAAAGGCGGCGGCTCGTTCCATCACGGCTGGACCTGGCATGGCTCGGGCCCGAACACGACGGACAAGCCGCGCCGCACGTTGGTCTCGCACACGATCAATTCGGAAGTGCGCTACGACCGCGCGCATGTTGGCGAAGGGACCGGTCCCTGGTACGGTCGCTATATGCGCCAGGACAGCGACGAGATGGACGAGAATTATTTCCCGATCCTGTGGACCGGAGACGGTCGCCGCACCAAATGGCTCGATGCCTATCAGGCCAAACCGGGCGAGAAGCGCGCCGCCTGAGCCGGTTTCGGTCCGTCCGCGCGGGTCGGGTCATGTCGATATCTTTGTGGTTACCATCGGCCTAGGATGACGTTCCGGCGGACGGACGAGCGATTGCGCTCATTTCCGTCTCGACCCCGACGGCCCGCGCCCGAAATACCGCATGCCGTCGACCGCCGCGACCGATCGGGAGATCCGCATGAACATCGCTGAAACCGCCGGCCATTATGTTGCCGGCGCATTGATCGGCATCGTGCTGATGACGATCGTGGCGTTCAGCACCGGCTGGGTGACGCTCACGCGCTCGATGAACGAGCGCGTCGAACGTGCACAGGTCGAAGCCTTCGCCTCGATCTGCGTCTATAACAGCCTGGCGTCATGGGCGGGCGACGGAAAAAGGATCGAGGATCTGGCCGGCGACAGCAATCGCGAGCGCGAAGCGCTCGTCGAATTGTTCGTTCCGGCAACGGAATCGGTCTACGGGCTCGAGGGCGCAATCCGCAGCGCCTGCGGCAATATCATCCGCTCGCGGGCGGCCTGAGGGCGCTGCGGCCGACGCGCGCATTAAATCGACGCTGGTCGGCCAATGTCTGATCCGGGTGCGCTTTGAAAATTTGGCTGCGCTTCTTGGATATGTATCGAACCATGTGCATCGTGCCGGAACCCGAATTTAGGCAACTCCTTCAAGACATCCGAAGCCTTGACATGGCGGCATAAGGGGAGCGTCACGCAAGACACCGATGGCTGCCATGCGGACAAAACGGACTTTTGCTGTAGCTTTACCATTGACCGCTTGCATCTCGACCACATGAGGAAAACGCCTTCTGTGTCCTGCCCCCTTTGAAGTGGTCCTCCCTGAAGTATGGTTTGGCCATGGAGGAGGACTGCGATGGCAAGGAAGAGACATACGGCTGAAGAGATCGTCACGCAGCGGCCCCGGCTTCTGAGCGACAATGGCGCCTCGTATGTTGCAGGCGATCTGGCCGACTGGCTCGAAGGCAAGGGCATGCAGCATGTGCGCGGCGCGCGGTATCATCCCCAGACCCAGGGCAAGATCGAGCGCTGGCACCAAACCCTAAAGAACCGCATTCTGCTGGAAAACTATTATTTACCCGGAGATCTCGAACAACAGATCGGAGCCTTCGTCGAACACTACAATCACGTCCGCTATCATGAGAGCGTCAACAACGTCACACCGGCGGACGTCTACTTCGGCAGAGCAGAGAATATCCTCGCAGAACGCAAACGCATCAAACTTGCAACCATCGCAAACCGCCGCTTGCAGCATCGACTTCAGGCAGCTTAAACTCTAACTTCTGGTGAGCCAGAGCCTCTCTTCTCGAATTGCCTGATCAGTCTCAAATTACCTGACGACGGACAAGCAAGGAGCACGATATGAGGGAAAATACCGAGTGCGCGATCCTCGCGGGGGGGATGCTTCTGGATCATGCAGCAGTTGCTTCGCCACCGCGACGGGGTCATCTCCACCCGCGTGGGCTGGATCGGCGGGGAGAACGAGAACCCGACCGAGGAGAACAACGTCGGTCATGCGGAGGCGGTCAAGGTCACCTTCGATCCGAACCGCCTCTCCTACCGGGAATTGCTCGAGCAATTTTTCATGGTCCACCGAGCCGACCTCGGCGAGGACGTCGTTGGGACCGGCTACCGCTCGGAGATCTTCTGCACGAGCGAGGTGCAGCGAGTGGTCGCCGAGGAGACCATCCGCACCGTTGATGCAGCCGGCCATTGGCCCGGCAAGGTGGTGACCCGCGTCAGCGAGGCCGGCCGTTTCTGGGAGGAAGCGCCCGAGGAACAGGACTACCTCCAGCGCTTTCCGGTCGGCTGTCCGGCGCCCTTCCTGCGTCAAGGTGAGCCGGCTGGGGCTTCCTGAACCGCGTGAAGTAGCCGAGGACACTACCCACGCGCCGCTCGAGGCCGAGGCCCCCGCCTTGGGTAGGCGGCCCTCGCGTTGGCGGCCGGTCACATCCTACGAGCGTGTCGGCGGATGATTACCTTGAAGCGTGGGCTGCATACCAACAGGGCGACTACGAAACTGCACTGCGCCTGATGAAGCCGCTGGCCGAGCAGGGCGATGCCGATGCCCAGAACAACCTCGGCTACATGTACGAAAACGGCAACGGCGTCCCGCAGGACTACGCAGAGGCGGTGAAGTGGTATCGCCTCGCTGCCGAGCAGGGCGACGCCGCATCGCAGTACCGTCTCGGCCAGATCTATCTGCAGGGTCTGGGCCTGCCGAAAGACACGGTGCAGGCGCAGATGTGGATGGAGATCGCGGCCGCGCACGGCCGGGCGGCGCCGAGTGCGCAGGAGCGGACGACGATCGATTCGAGTTTGAGTTTCGACCAGCGCGAAAGAGCGAAGCGGCTGACCGAGGAATGGCTGGCGGCGCACCCGCAATAGGCGCCATCGCACTTCGGTCCGGACATGCGAGAAAGCGCGCCAACTGTTTTTGGTTTACACTGGCAACCCGATAGCGACTGTCGCTGCCCGTATTGACGAGCCCAAGTGGCGCGAGCGCGGCATCGTAGAACTCGGCAGCGCGTTTCAGATTGTTGGTTCCAACCATGATGTAAGCGAGCAAATTGACGCCACCTGCCGGACATTACCGGGTTGAACCGGCGTTAAGCTACCAATCGCGGCCTGTGCCAGTCAGGCCGGCGCCGCGATCGATTCGGTCGCGATACTAGGCTTGGATTGGCTCATCGCGCAGGCATAAAAAGCTGCTCTTGCGAAACGCCTTCGTCCCCGAAGGTGATCATACCGGCACTAACAATGTCACCCACCTGCCACTTACACCATGCCCTGCCGCCATCAACCACGACATCGGTAAGTACCATTTTATCTGCCAGCTTTCTGAGCTCTGCAATGTAACCATGCAGGTCACTAAATCGCCAATCCGCCGGCAATCAGGCCGGTTGCCTTGCCTTCGCTGTCAGCTTGACACGTTCCGCCGGATCGGCATCGCAGTCCAGCGCCAGCAGCGCATCGATGAAGCGTGGCGTGAAGTAGGACTTACTGTCGGGGATCGCGTCCATCTCGCGGTAGCTGTTGTGCGGGTTGGTATTGAGTTCGTAGAACTCGAGCCTTCCGTCGACTATCGAATAGTCGACGCGGCCGTACTCAACCTGCGCCGTATCGAAAACCCGGCGAACCGCCTTGTTGTGCTCGTCCGACCGGACATAGGCGAGGTCGCGCGCGACGACTGTCTCGTCGAAATACTCAAATTTCTTGACACACCACTGCCGGCCGACCAGGCGGTTCTGCGGCATGATCGCATCGCCTACCCGGAAACAACCGTATTTCACATAAGCGCCAGTATCGTCGGGCGCACCGCAGAACTCGGTGATGACATGGTTGTCGCGAAACCGACCCTGTCCGGGCAGGGCGTCGATGGCAGACCGCAGGGCGATGGCATCCCGGATAAGGGCGGTACTTGGCCCGCTATGATCGTCCTCGCGCCGGAGGAAGACGGGATAGCGGCAATCGGGCAGCGCGTCATTGGCGCGGTAGATATTGAAGCTGTTGATACGCTCGGTATAAAGATGCCGCAGAAGTTCGTAGCGCCGCTTGACCTGTCTCGGGTCGTTGAACAGGCGAATGCGCGGATCGGCCTCGCACAATTGCTGCCATGCCCGGGCCGCCCGCTCCATGCCCTGGAGCGTCAACCGTTCGAGATCGGCGAAGATGTAACTCGCGACTGGTGCTGCCGACGCCTTGAAGAGGGTCGAATATCCCACTAGCCGGATCCGGCCGCCGAGCCGATCGTGGTTGTCCTCGACGAAATCCCGCATCGTGTAGAGGTGGGGTGTTGTGGCCAGAAAGATGATCATGCGTGTCCAGCGTCGGTAACTGTGAGCCGGCACTCACTGTACAAGTCGACCGGCGGCGGCATCATCTTCTATTCTAGGATGTCCGGCTGGGGCAGCAACTACGTGATGCTACCCCCGAAGAGCTTGGTTGGCATCCGTCTTGCCAGGAACCGGTGCGAGTGGAACGGCAAGATGATCCAGGGCCGTCACGAGCCGCTGGTTTCGGTCGATCTGTGGGAACGAGTTCAAGGCGTGATGGACGGCCGCTTCGCCAAGAAGCACCGGCGCTTCAAGCATGATTTCGCTTTCTCAGGTCTGATCGCCTGCGGCACGTGCGGCTGCTCGATCGTGGGCGAGATCAAGAAGCAGCGCTACGTCTACTATCACTGCACCGGCTACGCCGCCAAAACCGAAGGCCGGAAGCCGACCTGTACCCAATGCGTGCGCGAGGAAGTGCTGGAGGAACGGTTTACGGAACTGCTCGGCCGGCTGCGCTTCGACGACGAGGTGTTGGGCTGGGTGCGCGAGGCGCTTCAGGCCAGCCACGCCGACGAGCGGCGCGAGCACGAGACTGCGATCGAACGGTTGCGGGCCGAGCACAAGCGCCTCGGCGAGCGTATCAATGCGATGTACATCGACAAGCTCGACGGGAAGATCGGCGGCGACTTCTACGACCGCTTCGCCGGCGAGTGGTGCGAGGAGCAATTGCGCCTGCAACGCGAGATCGACCGGCATGAGTCCGCTGAGCAGTCTTACATGGACGAAGGCGTGCAGATTCTCGAACTGGCGCAGAACGCACAGCGGCTGTTCGAGCGCCAGGAACCGCGCCAAAAGCGCCGCCTGCTCAACTTCGTACTATCGAACTGCTCTTGGCAGAACGGCGAGCTGCGCGCCACCTTCCGCCAACCGTTTGATCTGTTGGCGGAAACTACCGCCATCGCTGCGCGCCACGAGGCGGCGACAATGGCCAATTCGGGCAAAAGTGAGATTTGGCTGGGGGACCTGGATTCGAACCAGGGTTGGCGGAGTCAGAGTCCGCAGTCCTACCGCTAGACGATCCCCCAAGCATGGGCCCCGCGACATCCGTTCCCGGCGCCGCAGCGTGCCGCAAGATAATGACCCGGTCCGGGGCTTTCAACCCCGCACGGAATCAAGGGTTTGGACGGCTGCTGGCCAGCCGTGGAAAAGGTCGCGCGGCGCTTCCGGCGCCGGCTGCCTGTCGCTAGGATGGCATCCAAGGGCTGCGCAAGACGGCCCCAGGGAGGCTGGCCTTTGACCGAGCTGCAATCGATGGTGCCGCCGGATCCCGGTCGGGCGCGCCGGACTGCGTCGGCGGACGAGACGCTGGCCGCGATCGATCTCGGCACCAACAACTGCCGGCTGCTCGTCGCCCGGCCGAATGGCGCCGGATTCCGCGTCATCGATGCCTATTCGCGGATCGTCCGTCTCGGCGAGGGACTATCGCGCACCGGCGTTCTTTCCGAAGCGGCGATGGACCGGACGATCGCGGCGCTGCAGATCTGCGCGCGCAAGATGCAGCAGCGGCGCGTCACCCGCGCCCGCAGTGTCGCAACTGAGGCCTGTCGCCGCGCCAGCAACTGCGTGTCGTTTCTCGGCCGCGTGCGCGAAGAAACCGGTCTCGATATCGAAATCATCTCGAGCGAGGTCGAGGCCGAGCTGGCGTTCCGCGGTTGCGCGCCGCTGCTCACGCCCGATCGCCATCGCGCCATCGTGTTCGATATCGGCGGCGGCAGCACCGAGATCGGCTGGCTTGCCGTCGATTCAAGCGGGCGGCTCGACCTGATCGATTGTGTGTCGCTGCCGGTCGGCGTGGTCAATCTCGCGGAGCGGCACGACCGCGACGCGGTCGGATCCGATATTTACGACACGCTGACCGGCGAGATCGCCGCGATGCTGACCGCGTTCTGCGCGCGTAACGAGATTGCCAGCGCGGTGAAAGGTGGTGCGGTACAGATGCTCGGCACCTCGGGCACAGTGACGACGCTGACCGGCATTCATCTCCGGTTGCCCCGCTATGACCGCTCGCAGGTCGACGGACGCTATCTCGAGTTCGAGGCGATCGACGCGATCAACCGCGAGCTTGCGGCGCTCGACTGGCACGGGCGCGCGGCGACACCTTGCGTCGGGCCGGAACGAGCCGATCTGGTCGTTGCGGGCTGCATCATTCTCTCGGCCATCTGCCGCCTCTGGCCGGTCGGTCGGCTGCGTGTTGCCGATCGCGGATTGCGCGAAGGCATCCTCTTCGAGCTGGCCGGATCGCTGCAGTGAGCGCGGAACGAGGCGGTGGGGGGCGCGGCGGCGCACCGGGCGGTGGCGCACCGGGCGGCGGACGGCGTGGCCCGCATGTACGACCGACCAAGGCGAAGACCGATTCCTCGCGGCGCTGGCTCGAACGCCAGCTCAACGATCCCTATGTCGCGGACGCGCGGCGGCTCGGCTATCGCTCGCGCGCGGCCTTCAAGCTGGTCGAACTCGACGACCGGCTGAAATTTCTGAAACCCGGCGCGCGCGTGGTCGATCTTGGCGCGGCACCCGGCGGCTGGACCCAGATCGCGGTCGAGCGCGTGGGGCGTGGCGGGCAGGTGGTCGCGGTCGATCTGCAGGCGATGGACCCGGTCGCCGGCGCATCGTTTCTCGAGATGGATTTCATGGAAGACGAAGCGCCGGCGCGTATCCGTGCGTTGCTGTCGGGACCGGTCGATGTCGTGCTGAGCGATATGGCGGCGCCCTCGACCGGCCATGCCAACACCGATCATCTGCGCATCATGGGTCTCGCCGAAACCGCGTTCCAGTTTGCGCGCGAGATTCTGGCGCCGGGCGGCAGTTTCGTTGCGAAGGTGCTGCAGGGCGGCACCGAGCGCGAGTTGCTTGCCGCGCTCAAGCGCGATTTTCGCGACGTGCGACATATCAAGCCGCCGGCCAGCCGTGCCGATTCGGCCGAGATCTATGTCATTGCGCTCGGTTTTCGCGGGCGAGACGACAGCGCCGTGGAGAGCGCCGCCGGCTAGACCGCAGTGATATCGCCGATCCGCTCCGCGATCTCCGCCGGCTGCATCATCGTGAGATCCTTGTTGAGCGTGCCGACCAGTCGCGCCTGTGCGTTCTTGCCGAGCGCGCTGCGCAAATCGCCGAGCGCCTGCGGCGGGGCGACGACGACCAGCCGATCGTATTCGCCTTGTTGGGCTGCCTGTTCGACGATGTCGGCAATACGCGCGACGAATCGCTCTTTTTCCTGTCGGTGATAGTCCACGGTGGGTGTGATACCGTGTCGGGAAATGTCGGCGCTCTCGAAGACGCGGCCTGGTCGGTCGCTGCGCAGTTCGCGGTCCGGCGGCAGCTCGGTTTCGTATTGGTGACCGGGCATCGCGGTCAGCCCGTGCCCCGGCCCGTCGTTCTGCAGGATGGCGGCGCGTTTGCCGTCTGCGACGACGACCCAGGTGATTGTCTTGCGCATCGATTCGCTCCTGTATTGGTTCCCGCACGCCCTTCCTATCAAGGCACGTTTGCGCCCGTTCGCAAGGGGCAAAGGGGTCGCAGGGCCGGCCGGCCAAGGTTTAAAGTAGGGGCCCTTGGCACCCTTGGTCCCCCTGTGTATGGTGCCGCGCCATCCCAAGGCCGAGCCCGGAGCGATGGCATGGAAATCCGCGAAGCGCTGACGTTCGATGACGTGTTGCTACGGCCGGCCGCTTCGTCGGTCCTGCCCAACGCGGCCGACACGCGCACCCGTCTCACGAAAACGATCGAACTCGGTATCCCGCTGATGTCCTCGGCGATGGACACCGTGACCGAAGCGCGGCTTGCGATCGCGATGGCCCAGAACGGCGGCATCGGCGTCATTCACAAGAACATGGACGCGCAGCGCCAGGCCGACGAAGTGCGCCGCGTCAAGAAATTCGAATCCGGCATGGTGGTCAATCCGCTGACCATCCATCCCGACCAGACTTTGGCCGACGCGCTCGCCTTGATGGAGCATCACGAGATCTCCGGCTTTCCGGTGGTCGAGCGCGGCAGCGGCAAACTGGTCGGCATCCTCACCAACCGCGATGTACGCTTTGCCAATGACAGTCGCCAGAAGGTGAGCGAGCTGATGACCCGCGAGCGGCTCATCACCGTCAAGGACGGCGTTCAGCATGACGAGGCGAAGCGGCTGCTGCACCAGTACCGCATCGAAAAACTGCTCGTGGTCGACGACGATTATCGCTGCGTCGGTCTCGTCACGGTCAAGGACATGGAAAAGGCGCGTGCCTATCCGAACGCCTGCAAGGACGAACAGGGCCGCCTGCGTGTGGCCGCTGCGATCGGTGTCGGGCCGGATGGTCTATTGCGCGCCGAGGCGCTGCTCGAAGCCGGCGTCGACGTGCTGGTGGTCGATACCGCGCACGGCCATTCGCGCGGCGTGCTCGATGCGGTCGGGTCCGTGAAGCGCCTCTCCAATGCCTGCCAGGTGATCGCCGGCAATGTCGCAACATCCGACGGCGCGCGCGCCTTGATCGACGCGGGTGCGGATTCGGTCAAGGTCGGGATCGGGCCAGGTTCGATCTGCACGACGCGGATCATCGCCGGCGTCGGCGTGCCGCAATTGACGGCCGTCATGGATGCGGTGAGTGCCGCGCGCGAGCGCAACATTCCCGTGATCGCCGATGGCGGCATCAAATATTCGGGCGATATCGCAAAGGCGATCGCGGCCGGCGCCGATTGCGTGATGATCGGCTCGCTGCTCGCGGGCACCGACGAAAGCCCGGGCGAAGTCATTCTTTATCAGGGCCGCTCGTACAAGACCTATCGTGGCATGGGGTCGCTCGGTGCGATGGCGCGCGGTTCGGCCGATCGCTATTTCCAGCAGGAAGTGCAGAGCACACTGAAACTGGTGCCGGAAGGTGTCGAGGGCCGCGTGCCGTACAAGGGGCCCGTCGGCAATGTGATCCATCAACTCGTCGGCGGCCTCAAGGCGGCGATGGGCTATACCGGCAACGGCACGATCGCCGACATGCGCAGCAAGTGCGAGTTCCTGCGCGTCACCAGCGCCGGTTTTCGCGAGAGCCATGTGCATGACGTCACGGTCACGCAGGAGGCGCCGAATTACCGGCCCGATCTCTGATCCGCCGGCGCCGCACCGGCGCCCCTGTCTCGTGGTTTGGGCCGTATGACGCCCGGCGCGCGCCTGCAGGCGACCATCGAACTGCTCGACGCCCTCATCGGATCCACAGCACCTGCCGATACAGTGATTGCCGGATTTCTGCGGCAGCGTCGCTATGTCGGCAGCGGCGATCGGCGCGCGATCCTGGAGCGTGTCTATGCCCTGCTGCGGCGGCGCGCGGCGCTCGCCTGGTGGATCGAGCGCGTCGCGGGGCCGGGGCGGCCGGCGCCCTCGGGCCGCCGCCTGATGCTCGCAGCGTTGATGCTCCTCGAAGGAAACCAGGCGAGTGCGGTCGGATCGCTTTTCAACGGCCAGCGATACTGTCCGGCGCCGCTGAACGACGAGGAACGCGTGCTGCTGGACGCGCTCGATGGCCAATCGTTGCATCCTGCGGATCAACCTGAAGCGGTGCGGCTCGAACTGCCCGACTGGGCGGAGCCGGGCTTGCGCGAACGCTTCGGTGCCGAATACGAAACCGAGATCGAGGCGCTGAACAAACCGGCCGCGCTCGATCTGCGGGCCAACACATTGATCGGCACGCGCGAAGAGGCGATCGCCGAACTTGCAGCCGAAGGCGTCGCCGCAGCACCGACGCCGTTTTCGCCGGTCGGAATGCGCGTTACCAAACGTCCGGCGCTCGCGACGCTCGAAAGTTTCAAGCGCGGCCTCGTCGAAGTGCAGGACGAGGGCTCACAAATCGTCTCGCTGCTGGTCGATGCGCGCGCCGGCATGAAAGTCGCCGATTTCTGTGCCGGCGCCGGCGGCAAGACGCTCGCGATGGCGGCGTCGATGCGCAACAAGGGCGTGCTCGTCGCCTGCGATGTCGCGAAGGGCAGGCTCGATCGTGCGGCGGTGCGGCTGCGTCGCGCTCATGTCGACAATGTGCAGCGCCGTCTGCTCGAGAGCGCGCGCGATCCCTGGATCAAGCGCCAGGTCGCGACCTTCGACCGCGTTCTGGTCGATGCGCCCTGCACCGGCTCCGGCACCTGGCGGCGCAATCCCGATCAGCGCTGGCGGATCGCGCCCGAGATGCTCGAATCGCTGATCAACGAACAGCGCGCGATTCTCGACCAGGCGGCCCGGCTGGTTCGGCCGGGCGGCCGGCTCGTTTATGCGACCTGTTCGTTCTTCCGCGCCGAGAACGAGGACCAGATCGAGGCCTTCATTGCCCGGATGCCCGGATTTGCGCTATTGCCGGTCGCCGGCGTCTGGTCGGATGTGCTGCCTGGCGAATGCCCGGCAACCGCGCCGACCTTGATGCTGACGCCCGCGCGGCACGGAACCGACGGGTTCTTCGTTGCAGTTCTCCAGAAGCAGGACGCGCCGCCCGCATGAGCCAGTCCGGACAGATCCGCCGCGCCCGCGTCTCCGATGCCCGTGCCATCGCGCAGATCCATGTCGAGACATGGCGCGCGGCCTATGCCGGCATCCTGCCCGACCGGGTGATGCTCGAAATGTCGGTCGATTCCAAGACTGCGCATTGGCGGCGCGTGATCGAGAAGCAGGGTTCGCACGAACTGGTGCTGGTCGCCGAGGTGCCGCTCGCGGGACTGGTCGGTTTCGCGAGTTGTGCCCGCGGCGCGCCCGGCGCGCCGGTCGAAGGCGGCGAAGTGCAGACGCTCTATGTCATGCCCGACTGGCAGGAACAGGGCTTCGGCCGTCGCCTGTTGTGCAATTGCCTGCGGACGATCCGCAGCGCCGCGATGAACGGCGCCTATGCCTGGGTGCTCGCCGCCAATCATTCGCGCTTCTTCTACGAGGCGATGGGCGGGCAGCGCATCGGCGAGCGCGTCGAGCGGCTCTGGGGCGTCGATCTGCCGGAGATCGCCTATGGCTGGCGCGATCTGGCGCGCCTGCCGGAACCCTGCCGGCGGCGCGGATGAGCGCCTTAACTCCGTCGGCGCGCAAGCGAACCAAGAAAGGCGAACGGCCCGCATGACCGCTCCAGACCGCATCCTGATCCTCGATTTCGGTTCGCAGTTCACGCAGCTCATCGCGCGGCGTGTGCGCGAGGCGGGCGTCTATTGCGAGATCCTGCCGTTCAATGTCGACGAGAAACGCATCCGCGAATTCGGCGCGCGCGGCATCATCCTCTCGGGCGGTCCGGCCTCGGTCTATGAAGGCTCTTCGCCGCAGGCGCCGGATGTCGTTTTCAAACTCGGCGTGCCGTTGCTCGGCATCTGCTATGGCGAGCAGGCGATCTGTGCCAGCCTCGGCGGTAAGGTCGAAAGCTCGGATCATCGCGAATTCGGCCGCGCCTTCGTCGACGTGAAGAAAAGCTGTGCGCTCTTCGACGGCGTGTGGCTGCCGGGCGATCGCGAGCAGGTCTGGATGAGCCACGGCGACAGGATAGTCGCCATCCCCCCGGGCTTCGAGGTCGTGGCCGTCAGCGAGGGCTCGCCCTTCGCGGCGATCGCCGACGAAAAGCGCCGCATCTACGCGGTGCAGTTCCATCTCGAGGTCGTGCACACCTCGCAGGGCGCAAAACTGCTAGCGAATTTCGCACGCAGGATCGCCGGTTGCGCAGGCGACTGGACGATGGCCGCGTTCAAGGACCAGGCGATCGCGAAGATCCGCGAACAGGTGGGCAAGGGCCGCGTCGTCTGCGGGCTCTCGGGCGGCGTCGATTCGTCGGTCGTCGCGGCTCTGCTGCACGAGGCGATCGGCGAGCAGCTCACCTGCATCTTCGTCGATCACGGTCTGCTGCGCGCCAACGAGGCCGAACAGGTCGTCGAGCTCTTCCGCAACCATTACAACATTGCGCTGCGCCATCGCGACGCGAGCGATCTGTTCCTCGGCGAACTCGCCGGCGAGACCGACCCCGAAGCCAAGCGCAAGACCATCGGCCGGCTCTTCATCGACGTGTTCGACGAAGAGGCGCATGCGATTGGCGGCGCCGATTTCCTGGCGCAGGGCACGCTCTATCCCGACGTGATCGAATCGGTGTCGTTCATCGGCGGACCGAGCGTCACCATCAAATCGCATCACAATGTCGGCGGCCTGCCGGCGCGGATGCGCATGAAGCTGGTCGAGCCGCTGCGCGAACTCTTCAAGGACGAGGTGCGCGCGCTCGGCCTCGAACTCGGGCTGCCGGCGCGCATGATCCGCCGCCATCCGTTCCCGGGGCCGGGGCTCGCGATCCGCGTGCCTGGCGAGGTGACGCTGGAGAAGCTCGATCTGTTGCGCAAGGCCGATGCGATCTATCTCGAGGAGATCGAGAACGCCGGCCTCTATGACGCGATCTGGCAGGCCTTCGCCGTGCTGCTGCCGGTCAAGACCGTGGGCGTAATGGGCGATGCGCGCACCTACGACCATGTCTGCGCGCTGCGCGCCGTCACCTCGACCGACGGCATGACCGCCGATTACTACCCGTTCCCGCATGAATTTCTCGGGCGCGTCGCGACCCGCATCGTCAACGAGGTGCGCGGCATCAACCGCGTGGTCTATGACGTGACCTCGAAGCCGCCGGGCACGATCGAGTGGGAGTAGGGGATTGGCGCAGTCTGGCGAGGTCTGGCGTAGATTATCGGAGAAAAAGCAAGGGTTTATCGTATTTTCCATTGACGATCAGCCTTGCATCGGAGCCAAGCGGTTACTGGGATTTGAGGCTGCCTCGTCAGGCGCAACGCGAACGACTCGATCAAAAATTTCAGATCGCCCTCATCGACAACGGCGATGGCATCTTCCGAGCGATGTCAGCGAATGTCGCGCTCAACTTAGTCGGCGTCACCCGGCTGTGGTGCCCCGACTTCGCGATTGTGATCGACCTGATGGCAGCGAAAAATGGTAAACTTCCTTTAGATGGAAATTGCTTCAATCATCGGACTCGCTTGCTTCACCGCCGCCTGTTTCCTGGCGGCGCTCACGGGCGCATTGTTTCGTCCTGGCGAATGGTACGAGCGACTGAAGAAGCCGTCCTGGCGGCCGCCGAACAGGCTTTTCGCGCCGGTGTGGACCGTCCTCTATCTGATGATTGCGGTTGCCGGGTGGCTGATCTGGCGGAAGGCCGGCTTCGCGGGCGCCGGCTTGCCCTTGGCGGTCTATGCCTTGCAGCTCATTCTCAATGCCGCGTGGTCGCCGCTCTTCTTCGGCCTGCACCGCCCCGATCTCGGCTTCGTTGATATCGTTCTGGTCTGGATGTCCATCATCGCGACCATCGTGCTTTTCTACCCGATCCACGTTGTCGCCGCGCTGCTGCTCGTGCCCTACCTTGCGTGGGTTACGTTCGCCACCGCGCTGAATTTCGCCGTATGGCGTCTGAATTCGGTGGCGTCGCCGCGAGCATAACCGGGCGTCGACGATATCGCGCCGCCGCCAGCTCGCCGACTGCTCGCCCGTCACCAGAAGCCGGTGCCCGGCGCTCCCTTGAAAGGACCCGCGACGTCAGAAGAAATCCACCCGCCATAGAAATTTCCGGGTTGCGGCGTCACGCGCTCGTCATCGACAAAGCAGCCGTCGAAAGGCCACGCGTAAAAAGCCACGTGATCGCGCAAGGATCTGAAGGCCGGGTTCGGATCGGGATAGCTCCAGGCCACATCGCGCAGCGTTTCGTCGCGCACAACGACATCGAAGTAGATCGCTTCGCCTTTCCACTCGCAGAAAGAGCGATGGCGCGACGGCTGTAGGGCCAACGGTGCGATATCAGCCGGTGGAAAGTAATAGCTGGGCGGATGACTGGTTTCTAACGTACGTATGCCTTTCCTCGTGTCGGCGATGATGACATCGCGATGCACGATCTTGAGACGGCGCTGGCTTGGCTCAGCCACCGCCGGCCGCGGATAGGACCAGACGCTTTCCTGTCCCCGACCGGTCGGATCGGGGATGACTTTCATGAAGACGGCTCCTTCACTGACCGCGGCAATCTCATGAACCGCAGCCCGTCGACAGCGAGATCGGCCGAGAAGGCGCGGCCAATGGCGACCAGGCCGATGCGCCGCAACCGATGAGTATCGAGCAGAATATCCGTGCGATGGGGAACAAAGTGGTCAAACGGCAGCTGAACCGTCCGCCACTCCGCGTCGGCTTTGAAGCTTTGGCGATAGGATTGCCACGGCCTGGTCAGAGCGTCCGTCCGCAGATGAACGCCGTACTCCTCGCCATTGCCGAATACGTCGAGCTCGATGCCGCTCCAGGCGCTGGCATCGACGACCCCACCATCAGGCGAGAGATCTAGGGCGATCTGAACAAAGCCACCATTGTTCTCGAGGCTGACGTCACCACGCATGCGGATGGCGGGCCGGCCGGCGACTGCGTCGCGGACCATGGTCCCTTTGGAGACGCCGCCCATGACCTGGTCGGTGAGGAGCTGCCAGTTGCTCCCTATCGCAGCAATGGGTGGCTCGCGGCTTAGGTCATCTATGATCGCAGACGTTACCGACATTCCTCCGCTCCTCAGCGCTTTCATAGGCTGCTCTGCACTATAGGCCGGCTGGAACGGGTCGGCTCGTCGGCGCTAACGAGCGCCCCTGCCACCCACCAACGCCGGGTTGAATCCTGCCATCATCGGAACCGTTAGACTTAGGATTTAATGACGCGGGGACCTGCGAAAAACCACGTTTAAAATTCCATCATTGCACGGAGCCCCGTCCATATTGGTGCGAACAGTCGGTTCGGCGGTCGTGACGACGGCTTCTTCAGCCGCTCATACCACTCTCCTGGCCGGAACAAGGCGCCGGTTATGGCCGCGAGGAAACAGACAGCGATGAAGCCAGCTAGCGCAACGATCGCAGATATCTCCACTCAGATGCCTCTTTCCGCACACCGCCTAACCCGTGACCACAACGATTACCGAGCAGGTACCCCTTCCTTGGCGGCGATAGCTGTGCGGGAATGCACAATCGAAATACATGGAATCACCTTCGGCGAGGAGCGTGTCCTCGCCGTCGACGTTCACGGCAAGCTGACCACTGATCACGTAGATGATTTCTGCGCCCGAATGTTTGTGGGGCTCCGTCGCTCCCGAGTGCGGTTCGAACTCCGCGTAGTAGGCCTCCATCTTTCGATCGCTGACAGGGAAGTCGAGGCTTTCGAAGAAAAAGGAAGGATTCTCGACGCCCGGACGGTCCGGCAGGCGCAAACGGTCCTTTTTTCTGACGACGGCGAGAGTCGGCGGGTCTTTCAAATCAACGAAAAAATGCTCGAGGCCGACGCCGAAGACCATGGCGATCTTGAGCAGCGTCGGAAGCGTCGGGAAAAGCTGTCCCCGCTCGATCTTCGACAACATGCCTGATGACATGCCGGTGTGCTCACCGAGTTGCACGAGCCCGAGGTTCTTCTTGAGGCGAAGCGCCCTGATTTTCGGGCCGATCTGATAGCTCTCAAGGCCGGCGGCCAAGGTTTGTGAGAGCATGGCTGACACCCCTTCTTTCCTGGTGATCAAAAACCATACACCAATTGTCTCCCAGTGAAAATCCGCATTCTCATCACGATAATTATCTTGAAAGTTAAATATGTTTTCTTTATATGCACATTACGAAGCGGCTCCAAGAGGCCGCGTTCGAGATGGCCGACTGAGGCCGCCAACAATCGCAAGGAGCAATTGCCATGATGTTCGGACTTGGGAGACTCGCCGCCGTTGCGGCGACCGTGATCGGTATATCTGCTGGCAGCGCAAGCGCGTACGCCGCCGACAAGGACATCGTCGACACCGCAGTCGCCGCCGGTCAGTTCAAGACGCTCGCTGCGGCACTCACTGCCGCGGGTCTCGTGGATACCCTGAAGGGCCCTGGCCCGTTCACCGTCTTCGCTCCCACCGATGCCGCTTTCGCCAAGTTGCCGGCGGGCACGGTTGAGGACCTGTTGAAGCCTGAGAACAAGGCTCAGCTGACCGCAATCCTTACCTACCACGTCGTTGCCGGCAAGGTGATGGCCGCCGACGTCGTGAAGCTGAATGAAGCCACGACCGTGAACGGCGCAATGGTGGCCGTGAAGGTCGATGGCGGCAACGTGATGATCAACAACGCCAAAGTTACGACTGCGGATATCGAAGCGTCGAACGGTGTCATCCACGTGATCGACACCGTGTTGCTGCCGCCGGCGAACTAGCCCGCTCAGTCAAGGAAAGACGTGGATCGCCTCGACACCCGTGATGGCGTGGTCAGCCAAGGCGATAAGCCGCACGACCGAGGCGATCCGACAACAGCACGACAACAGGGTCGATCGCCATGACCCTTTCAAAATTGGCGAACGGAGAAATAAGGAGAAATAATATGACTACGAATACGCAGAACATCGTCGACACCGCGGTTGCCGCCGGTCAGTTCAAGACGCTGGCGGCCGCTCTCGGTGCGGCGGGCCTGATCGACACGGTGAAGGGAGCTGGACCATTCACGGTCTTCGCCCCGACCGACGCCGCTTTCGCCAAACTCCCGGCGGGCACGGTTGAGAACCTGTTGAAGCCTGAGAACAAGGCTCAGCTGACCGCGATCCTCACCTACCATGTCGTGCCCGGTAAGGTCATGGCTGCCGACGTCGTCAAGCTCAAGGAAGCCAAGACCGTCAACGGCAAGATGCTCCAAGTGAAGGTGAACGGGAGCAACGTCATGATCAATGATGCGAAGGTCACCGCCACCGACATCGCAGCGTCGAACGGCGTGATCCACGTGATTGACAGCGTGGTTCTTCCACAGGCCGCGTAGAGAGGCGGGCCGCCTGCCGTCAAGGCAGGTGGCCCGTTCTTCCACTTTGAATTCTCAATCATTGGAGATTGCCACCGATGTTTACGCCTGTAAGAAAGTTCGTTGTCTTTTGTTGGGATTTTGTGTTCAACCACGAAGTTAGCCCGCTTCGTAACATTCCTGATGTCGCCATCCGCCATTATGTTTTGCAGGCCCTGGGTCTGATGTGGGCCGTGGCCTTTGCGGTGGCAGCTGGAAGTTACACGTTCTTGGCCGCTAGCGTGATCGGCCACACTGTTCTAATCGCGGCCGCGGCTATTACGGTAGCGACCTGGACAGCGGCTACCGCAAAACCTGAATTGTTTGTCCATGGTTCTACCCGACAAGAACAAGATAGTCCCAAAGGTCAAAACAATCACTGAACGCGCAGTTTCGGACCGGCATGGTCTTAGGTGGCGCGTTCTACTCAGAGAGGAAGTCAGAATGTCTGATACGTTTGAAAAGCTGATGAATGGAGCTGATGGTGGATTGGCCTTGCTTCAGGTTCTGGCGGAGAACAGCTTCGACTCGGTGCTGATCACGGATGCATCGTCGGAAGGCAAGATCATCTACGCTAACAAGTCTTTCAAGAAACTAACGGGTCACGACCCGTCCTCTGTCATCGGCAAGACGCCGCGGGTTCTTCAAGGCCCGGGAACAGATTCCAAGGTGATTGCCAGGCTTTCTGAAGCACTGAAGTCGGGCAGAAAATTTGAAGGCAAGGCGATCAACTATAAGAAAGACGGAACGCCCTTCATCATGTACTGGCGCGTGCTGCCAATCAAAGCGGGCAAGAAAATAAGCGCCTGGGTTGCCATCCAGCGCGAGGGGTCGGTCATCTGAGAGGTCGTAGTTAAAGTGGACACGGTTTACCTGATCGGGTTCCGGTGAACTTCCAAACGAGTGCAGTAGCCGGGTTGGCGCACGTCATCTGGAGCCTAACCAACCGTCGACAGCAGATCGCCGGGACGGGTAAGCCCGTCGACCGCCGTGATCTATACCTGCATCGCCCCCCAGGTTTTAGTCGGGTCGTGCCATCGACTGTGAGATAACGGGTCCATCATGCTTGTATTGATTGTCGGCGCCAGCAAGGGGATCGGGTTGGAAACGACCCGCCAAGCCCTCGATGCCGG
>JAWXBK010000106.1:0-18123 GCA_034439975.1 Rhodospirillaceae bacterium
CCACAACCATCCCAGCGGCAATCTCAAGCCCTCCGCCCAGGATATCGAGATCACCCGCGAAATCTTCCGTGCCGCCGAGGCGGTCGGAGTGACATTGCACGACCATCTGATCGTCGGTCCGACCGGCTTTCAGAGCCTCCGGGAGCTGCGAAAAATCCCGCGCTCATAACCGCCGGGCTTGACCCGGACGGGCCGGCGCTTTACTCGCGGGGACCGATTTCAGCCTGCCGGCATACCGATGCGGATCCACGTCGCGATCGCCCATTATTTCAAACCGGCCTCCGGTTTCTATGGCTCGGCGCGCGCCAATCCGGCTGCCCGGATTGTGGCGCTGACCCGGGTCCTGGAATCCCTGCATGTGAATTTCGGCCGGCGCCAGGGCTTGCTCAATCCGGCGGCGCGGTTGCTCGACGACACCAACCACCAGATGGGTGCCACGCTCAAGGTCACGATCTGCACGACTAAAGGCGAGCATCTGATCGCCGATCTTCCCGGTCATCTTTTCACGGAGCATGCGACCGACGCCGAACCGATGCTGCTCGGCTATGAATGTCACGACGTGCTGCGCCAGTCGCTCGGCAAGTTCGACTATTACTGCTATCTCGAAGACGATATCGAAGTGGTGGACCCGTGGTTCTTCCGCAAGCTTGACTGGTTCAGCGCCAAGGCATCCAACAAGGCGCTGCTGCAGCCGAACCGCTTTGAGCGCACGCATCTGGATCGCGTGCACAAGCTCTATATCGACTGCAACCTGCGCAAGCCCGAGTTGAGCGCAAAGTTTCAGGACATGTCGGTCCGGCCGCAGATCAAAGCATCGATGCTGGGTGCGCCGCTGATGTTCCAGCGCATCAACAATCCGCATGCCGGCTGCTTCTTCCTGAATGCGGTTCAGATGGAGGCCTGGTCGAAGCAGCCGTATTTTATGGATCGGTCGGCCGATTTCGGCGGCCCGCTGGAATCGGCGGCGACGCTCGGCATCATGCGTTGCTTCAATATCTACAAACCCTCGCGCGAGAATGCCGACTTCCTCGAAGTCACGCATCTTCATCACCGCTATATCGGGCGCTATCTCGAGTTCGAAGACGTCGCGCCGTTCCGTTTCAAAATCCTGAAACCGAAAGACAGTTAGTCGCAGCAGAAATGCCGGTTGGGCCCCTCGAGCGCGGCGACGACCGAGGCGCGGCGCTGCTCCGGGGCGGCTGTCGTCGGATGGGAGGGCGGGGCGAGATCGAGCGGCCCGCGCGCACCGCAGGGCGCGTCCTGCCAGAGACCGTCAGCGCGCCAGACACAGGCACCGAACATCGCGACCTCGCCGCGGATCAGGCCGGCAGCCTTGTCGATTTCGGTAATTCGTACCGGTCGCCGATCGCCGGTCGTCAGCGTCATGCCGGGCTGGCAAAAAGCGAGGAAATCGAAGGGCTCGTCCAACCGTCTCTCCCGATAAGGCAATGTGCGCGTGATGCTGTCGCGGGAGAGAATCTGCGCTCGACCGCTGTCCGCCGCAAGGGTGTGGACCGTTGGTCTGGCGGCAGGCCGGCGTTAGACTTCGCGCCGATCCCACTGCGATAGACGGACGAAAGAGCTGCGCCATGGCGACGCCCATTCTGCATGGTCCGAACTACAGCACCTACACGCGCTCGGTCCGCCTCGCGCTGATCGAGAAAGGCCTCGAATACGAACTGAAGGAGATCGACCTCCTCGGCGGCGCCACGATGCACCAGGCGTTTCTCGCGCTCAGCCCCTTCGGTAAGGTGCCGGTCCTCGAGCATCGAGGCGTCGTGATCTACGAGACGGCGGCGATCAATCGGTATGTCGACGAGGCGTTCAAGGGACCGATGCTGCAACCGACCGACCCGGTCGCCCGGGCGCGGATGAACCAGATCATGGGCGTGATCGATTCTTATGCGTACGCGACGCTGGTAAGCGAAATCGTCATGCAGCGCATCGTGCTGCCGGCGCTCAACCGGCGAAGCAATCCGCAGGCATTGCGCAAGGCGGCACCGGCGATGCGCCGCGCGCTTCTGGCGCTCGAGGCACTCGCCGCCGATGCGCCATTTCTCGCCGGCCGCAGCGTGAGCCTTGCCGATCTGCATCTGGCGCCGATTATGGGTTTCTTTGCCGAGACGCCTGAAGGAAGGCGCATCCTGCCGACCTTGCCGCGGCTCGCCGCCTGGTGGCCGCGTATGGCGGCGCGCGAGAGCATCCGGACAACGGTGCCGCGTCTGCCCTGAGTTCAGGACCCGTGATTGCCGGTCGCGCGGGCATGTCGAGCCTGCAATGTAAGGAACCGCCACCCGAACACCAGCATGAGGAGCGGGGACAGGGTCGCGAGGCTGATGACCCATCGCGCCGCCGACGCGACCGTCTCCGGTGTGACGCCCTTGGCGAGGCCAGCATTGTTTGCGATCAGTCCGGCGAGTGCGCTGCCGAGTGCAATCCCGAGCGAGCGCACCATCGGGATCGAAGCCGCCGTCAGCGTTTCTTCCCCCGGTCGTGCTGCCGCCATCGTCGCCGCCGTCAGGTGCAGATTGCTGGTGCCGACGCCGACCCCCGTGATCGCGACGCAAATCCCGACGATCAGCGGCGTGCCGCCAATGATAGCGAAGGCAAGCGCGGTCATGCCGATCAAGGCGAGACCGCTGCCGCCGAGCACCGTGACCGGAAGCCAGTGGCGCGGAAACCCCGCGACGGCAAACGAGGATGTCGTCCAGGAGAGTGCGAAGATCGCGTTGAAGTAACCCGCGGCCAGCGGTGGCAGCCCGTACTCGACCTGCAGCACCAGCGGCAGATAGACGCCGAGCGCTGTATGCGTCACGGACGTCATCAGGAAGAACCAGTAGGCGCCGCCGATCGGCTGGAACCAGGACAAGGCGCCGCGCGGAAACAGAGGCTGGGTCGCCGCCGCGTCGAGCCGCACGGTGAGCCAGATCATCGCGCCGGCGAGGAGCATCAAAATTGCCGGCATGAGCCGGCCGGTCAACACGCCCGCGGTCCCGATCGCGATGACAGAGGTGGCCAGCAGCAGCAGGCGCCGCCACGGCAGACGCGGCACGCGATGTTCTTCCTGCGCGTCGGCATTCGGCAAGGAAAACCACGCCAGGATCATGAACATGAGGATGACCGGCACGGTCGACCAGAACGCGCCACGCCACCAATGCAACTCGCTGAAGATGCCGCCGACCAACGGTCCGAGCAGCGAGGCAACGCCCCACACACCGGAGACCAGCGCCAGCATGCGTGTGCGTAGCCGGTCTTCGAAGAGCAGCCGGATCAGGCTCAGCGATTGCGACACGATGAGGCCGCCGCCCAACCCCTGGATGGCACGCGCAACCAGCATCAGCGCCATGCTCGGGCTCGCGGCACAGCCGACCGTGCCGATGAGGAAGATCAGCGCACCCAGCACATAGCCGCGACGCGGCCCGAGATCGATCTGGACGATGCCGCCGCAGGATGCGCCGACGATCGTCGTCACCATGTAGGTCATGGTCGCCCAGGAATAAAACGAGATGCCCCCGATATCCTCGATCACCTCGGGCATGATCGTGGAGATCACGAACACGTCGATGGCATGCAGGCCGATGCCGAGGTTCAGGACGATCACAAAGATCGCGCGCTCGCCGCGAAACAGCTCCCGCCAGGATGAGCCAGACATCGAAAACCCTTCGCGAGGTTGCTGGACCGCGCCCGATGGGCCGGCAGTCGACAGGGGAGGCGGCATGCTAGCCCGAACGGCTTGTCCGGGTCAGCCGCCGCCGCGCGCTTAATGCCCGATATAAGGCGGGATGTCTCGTTTCGTGTAGCCCCGATGCGGGGCAAAGTGCGGGCAGCGGGCCTTGCGGGGTCGCGCACCGCGGATTACATGCTGATCGACCCGGCCTTTGGCCGTTCCTGTCGCATATCGGGCATCATGCGCATCCTGCTCATCGAAGACGACCGCGCCACGGCCGATTTCATGGCGAAGGCGCTGACCGAGCACGGCCATATCGCGGACCGGGCGGATAACGGTCGCGATGGGCTCTATCACGCGAGCGGCGGCGGCTACGACGTGATAGTGACCGACCGCATGTTGCCGGCGCTGGATGGGCTGTCGCTGGTGCAGGCGCTGCGCGCCGCCAGGATCGCCACCCCGATCCTGATCCTGAGTGCGCTCGGCAAGGTCGACGATCGCGTGCAGGGGCTCAATGCCGGCGCGGACGACTATCTGGTCAAACCCTTTGCCGCGTCGGAACTGATCGCACGGATCGAGGCGCTGAACCGGCGACAGCATAAAGATGCGGCCGAAACCAAACTCGTCGTCGGCGATCTGGAGATGGATCTGCTGGCGCGCACGGTGGTGCGCGCCGGCCGGCGGATCGATCTGCAGCCGCGCGAGTTCCGTCTGCTGGAATGTCTGATGCGGCATGCCGGGCAGGTCGTGACGCGCACGATGCTTCTCGAGAATGTCTGGGATTATCATTTCGATCCGCAGACGAACGTGATCGAAGTCCATATCAGCCGCCTGCGGCAGAAGGTCGATCGGGATTTTCCGACACCGCTCCTGCATACCGTGCGCGGTGCCGGATACATGCTGCGTGCGGATGCGTAGGTTCCTCGCGACCAGTACGTTCCGGCTGTCGATGCTCTATGCGGCATTGTTCAGCCTCTCGGTGCTTGCGCTCGGCGGCTTCGTCTATTGGGCGGTCGATCTGCTGGTGGATCGCCAGCGCGAACAGACGGTACAGGCGGAACTGCAGGGGCTGGTCGGCGAGTATCGCGCCTATGGGCTGCCGGGCCTGGTCCGGGCCATCGAATCGCGGGTTGCACCGGAGCGGGTCGGCGACGGCATTTATCTGCTGGTGGACGGTGTGGGCCGGCCGATGGCCGGCAATCTCGTCGGGTGGCCGACCGCGGTGGAGCAGCGCGGGCCGTGGCTGGTCTTTCCGGTCGAACGCCGCGGCGTCGATCGGGCCGAGGTTCATGTGGCGTATGGGATCGATTTTCCGATTGCCGGCGGGTTTCGCCTTCTGGTCGGACAGAACACGCAGAGCACGGCGCGAGTCCTCGACACGATCAGCGATGTGTTCCTGTTCGGCGTCCTCGCGATGCTGCTTCTTGCGATCGGCGGCGGCCTGCTTTTCAGCCGCAACCTCCTGCGCCGGATCGAAGCCATCAACAAAGGTGCAGAGCGCGTGCGCAGCGGCGATGTCGCCTATCGCATGCCGGTCGGATCGGCCGGCGACGAGTTTGACCGGCTTGGTGCCAATCTGAACGCGATGCTGGACGAGATCGGCCGGCTGATGAACGCGATCCGCGCCGTCACCGACAATATCGCCCATGACCTGCGCAGCCCGCTGACCCGGCTCCGCAATCGCCTTGAAGAACTCGGCGCCGGCCATACCTCGTCCGGCGCGTCGCGCGCCGCGATCGAGGCCGCGATCGGCGAAGCCGATCAGGTGCTGGCGACCTTCCGCGCCCTCCTGTCGATTGCCGATGCGGAGAGCGGCGCCGCACTCGCCGAACGGGGGCGCGTCGACCTCTCGCGGGTCGCCGCCGATGCAGCGGAACTGTACGAGGCACTGGCGGAAGAGCAGGGTATCGCGATCGAGCGGGCGATCGAGCCTGACCTGTTCGTCGGTGGCAATCGACAGCTTTTGTTTCAGGCGATCGCCAATCTGCTCGACAACGCGCTCAAACATGGCAATGGACCGGTTCGCCTGTCTTTGTCACGAACGGGCAACGAGGTGCTGCTCTCGATCGGCGATCGCGGGGCCGGTATTCCCGAGTTCGAGCGCCCGCGCGTGCTCGAGCGGTTCGTGCGCCTCGACAGCAGCCGTTCGACGTCCGGAACCGGGCTCGGCCTCAGCCTTGCCGCCGCCATCGTGCGATTGCATGGCGGGCGACTGGTTCTCGACGATAATCGGCCGGGGCTGCTGGTTTCGATTACGCTGCCGGCGGCAACCGGCGAAACCGCTGGGTCAATCGCTCGCCGAACGTGACCAGCGCGACGCCCATAAACAGCAACAGCGCAGCGAGCCATACGAAAACGCTGTGCTGCTCGTCATAGATGACCATGCCCCAGAAAATGCCCCAGAGGGTAACGAAATAGGCCGTCTGGGATGCGAAGACCGGGCCGGCGAAGCGCAGCAACCAGATGAAGATGGCCATCGCAAAGGCATTGACCGTCAACATTGCCACGGCGGCCCATTCCGCCGTTTCCCAGGGCGGCATCAGAGTCATTTCTTCGCCGGCTATGAACACGATCGGTAGAAAAACCACGCCGCCGCCGATCATGGTGCCGCAGGAAATCGACAGGGGGTCGGCGCCGCCCGGCCAGTAACGCGCGATGTATGCGTTTTGGAGTGCATAAAGAGCGGGCGCGCTCAGGCCGATCAGGGTCCATCCGACCATGTCGCTCCCGGGAAGGCTCGCGCCGGGCACGATAACGAGGACCGTACCGACCAGGCCGATGACAAGCCCCAGAACGCGGATCCAGACCAGCCGTTCGATTGCGAAGAGCAGGCTGACCCCGTAGGTCATCATGGGCACCAGCGTGAACAGCAACGCCAGAATGCCCACAGGAATATGCGGCGCGATCCAGAAGATTACTGCGCCCGGCAGCATCAACCCGACGACACCGGCAATAGCGTAGAAGGCGAGATGGGTACGCGATAGAGGCGGCAATCGACGTGTCGCGATACAGAGAACCAGAATGATGAGACCGCTGCCGATTCCTTCGAGCAGAATGAGGCCGAGCGCCGGTGCACCCGCAAGCGTTGCAATCTTGGCGATGGCGGTATTTCCGCCCCAGGCTGCGCCCATTACCATCAGGCAGAGCAACGGGATCACCCATCGCATCAAGGGCCGCTGGCTGTCTCGCGCATGAACGATGGGCTCTCGTTCTGCGGTGCCGCTCAAGCGTGCTCGTCCTTATAGCCGTACCAGGCATAGGCAAGGCGCTGATAGGTGCGGCGGAATGCCGGAAAGGGAAAGAGCGGCAGCGGTCGCGACAGTAACGGGCCGTAATCGACCGATTCTCCGGCGATGCGCTTTGACAACAGACTGCCGGCATAGGTCGCGAGCGCAACGCCGCTGCCGATATAGGCGAGCGCGTAATGCACGCCATCCTGATAGGGCAGGGTGCCGAAATGCGGATTGCGATCGTACGAGACGCAAACCCAGCCATGCCAGAAATGCTCGATGTCGACCCGCGCCAGCGGCGGAAACATCTCGGCGAGACGGCGCACCATCCAGCGGCGGCGTTCCGCATTCGATTCAGGTGTGTCCTCGATGCCGCCGCGCGATCCGAACAGGATGCGATTGTCGGGCAGCAGGCGGTAATAGAAAACCAGCCGGCGTGAATCCCAGATCTTGAGATGGGTCTGCCAATTGACGGATGCCCGCTCGGCTTCGGTCAAGGGCCGCGTCACGATGATGCTCGACAGCGCCGGCAACAACCGGCCGCGCAAATGCTCGTTCAGTTCGTCGTTGGTATAACCGTTGGTCGCGACCACGATCTCGCGGGCACGCACCGTCCCACGCGGCGTCGCGACGCGGTAGCGGTCGCCGTCTTTCTCCCAGCCGAGAACGGGGGATGCTTCGTGAATGACCGCGCCGTGGTCGATCGCCGCGCGGGCGAGGCCGTTGGCATAGCGCAACGCATGCAGTCCGAAGCCCTCGCCGACATGCATCGCGCCATAGGCTTCGCGGCTCACGAGATAATCGCGTTCCAGTTCGTCGCGGCCGAGCATCCGCGCCTCGATCCCGAATTGATCGGAGAGAAACCGGCAGCGCGCCGCCATTTCGTCAAGGCGGTTGGGGCGGTGCGCCAGTTCGAGCCCGCCGGTCGGCGTTCGGTCGGCATCGATCTGTTCGCGCGTCAGGATGGAATCGACCAGTTCGACGGCGTCGCGGCTCATCGCATAGATGCGGCGCGTCTGCTCGCTGCCCCAGCGCGCGATCCAGGTGCCGTAATCCTCTTTGCCGATGCCGGCCGAGCAGAAGCCGCCATTGCGGCCGCTGCAACCCCAGCCGACACGATGGGCCTCGAGCACGTGCGCCTTGATGCCGTGGTCGCGCGCAAGATGGTAGGCCGTGGAAAGGCCGGTATAGCCGCCGCCGACGATCGCGATATCGACTTCGAGATCGCCTTCGATTGGCTGTGTCGGCGCGGCCGGTGGGCCTGCAGTCGCTGCCCAATATGAGTTTACATGCGCGGCGCCGGGCTGGCCGAGGTCGATCGGTCGTATGGGCATGAAGGGTGTTCCACCAAATCGAACGTGGCGCCCGTTATGCACGATCGGGGCTGCACCTGCCAGCCGCTCGGTTGCTAAACCGCGGTCGGCTCTCCTAGATTGCCGCCGGCCTGCCGGGTTCGCGGCTTTGCGGTCGCCGAAAGCCGGTCGGGGGAGTTCCATCGATGATCACAGCGATCGGGGCCTGGGCCCGGCAGCTCACCGTGCCCGGCGCGCATAGCATCGCGCTGCTCTATGCGTTCGATTCCATGACTCGCGCGGCGCTAGTGACAGTCATTCCCCTCGAGGTCTTCCGCGTGCTCGGCAGCGCGCGGGACATGAGCCTGCTGTTTGCGGCGACCGGCTGGGGCGGCATTCTCGCGAGCCTCCTGATCCCGACGCTGATCCGCCGCTTTCCCGCGCGCCAGGTCTATATCGGCGCCGCGATCATGATGACCTTGGTGCCGGTTCTTTTGGCTGCCAGCATGACCGTCAGCATCGCGCTCGCGATCCTGTTTCGTGCTTTCGCGGGCATCTGCCTGTTGAACACACTGAATTTGTTCATCACGGCCTATATCCCGCGTCAGCAACTCACCCGGACCGAGCCGCTGCGTTATTTCTACGCGGCCACCGCATGGACGCTGGGGCCGGTGATCGGCGGTTCGCTGCTGCAGTTCGTTGGTCCGCTTGCCGCCTACGGTTTTGGCTTCGTCTGCGGCCTCGCGTTCATCCTGTACTTCCTGAGCGTCGGTTTCGACTACGACGTGACGCGGTTGCGCGACGCCGCCCCGCCCGGCAATCCGCTGCGCTATCTGCCGCGCTTCTTTCGGCAGAAACGGCTGGTGCTCGCCTGGCTCATCAATATTGGCTACGAGGCCTGGTGGGTGGTGCTGTTCGTGTTCGGGCCGGTTTACATCCGCGCCCGCGGCGGCGGCGAGGCGGAAGCATCGCTGCTCACCTCGGCCGCGTCGGCGGTGCTGTTCTCGACATTGGGCATGGGCTGGCTCGCCCGCCGCATCGGGCTGCGGCGCTTCATGGTGGGGTGGTTCCTGTTCGGCGCCGTCGCGACGCTGGCCGCCGGTCTCATCCCGGGCTCTTACCGGTTCGTCGGATTGATGCTGTTCCTCGGCGCCTTCATGGGTGTGGCGCTGGATGCCACCGGCTGGGTTCCGTTCCTGCGCGCGGTCAGGCCGCGCGAGCGGCCGGAAATGACGCTGGTCTTCACGCTCTATCGCGACGTCGCGATGCTCTCGACGACGATCTTCTTCTCGCTGCTGCTCAGCGTGGCGCCGCTCGAATCCGTATTCGTGACGATCGGGATCGTGCTGCTCGCCTGCGCCTGGCTGGCGCGATGGATCCCGCGCGGGATGTGACCTAGCGGGCACCGCGCAAGGTCAGATAGCCATCCACCAGTTCGATGAGCCGGTCGCGCCCGAAGCTCGGGCAATGGCCGGCATGGACGACCGTCACCGGCAAGGCGCGCAACCGCTCCGCGGTGCGGATATAGGCGGGTACGTCGGAATGATCGAATGCATCGAACAGTTCGCCGTCATAGAGCGCATCGCCTGAAAACAGCGTGCCGGTCGATGCTTCCCACAGGCCGATACTGCCGGGCGAATGGCCGGGCAGATGCAGCACCTCGAATTGCCGGTCGCCGATATCGACGACCGCACCGTCCTCGACTGCGCGGACGTTGCGCGCCGGTTTGACGTCATAGTCGGCGATATCGAATCCGGCATAAGGCAGCGCCGTCACGAGCTCTTCGCCGACATCGTAATGCGCGACCTTGAGTTCCGATTTTCCGCTTTCGCGCCAGGCACGCACCAGATGGGTTTCGGTCCGCGGGTTCGAGAGCCAGTCGGCCTCGAGCGTATGCGCGATCGTCTCGTCGAACTCGTAATGGCTGCCGATATGATCGGCATGGCCGTGAGTGGCAACGGCGACAACGGGCTTTTCCAGCAGGTCGCGGGCGGATTCGCGCAGGCTCATGATGCCCATGCCGGTATCGATCATCAGATCGCGGTCGCGTCCGCGCACATGCCAGATATTGCAGCGCATGATCGCGGCGACATGCGGCTCCCAGAGCAACGTGATGTCGTCGTCGATTTTTCTGCGGTCGAACCAGCGGTCGGCAATCTGTAGAGCCATCGAATGTTCCTCAGTGGCCGCGAAAGACCGCGGCGCGCTTTTCGAGAAAGGCGGTGATGCCTTCTTTTGCGTCATCGGTCTGGACTGCTTCGGCCTGAAGATCGGCTTCGAGGTCGAGCTGGGCGTCGAGAGATGCGGTCTCGCCGCTGAGAATTGCGCGCTTGGCCAAGGCGAGTGCGCGCGTCGGTTTGTCGGCGAGGGTGCGGGCGGTCGCTTCGATGCGCTCGCTGAATTTTTCGTCGGGCACCGCCTCGAGGATCAGGCCCCATGACGCCGCGGTTTCCGCCGTTACCGGTTCGCCCAGCATCACGAGCCCCATCGCGCGGGCGGTGCCGACGTTACGCGGCAGAAAGAACGTGCTGCCCGCATCGGGCACCAATCCGATTTTCGAGAAGGCCAGCATGAAGCTTGCCGAGCGCGCGGCGATCGCAATGTCGCAGGCGAGCGCAAGGCTGCAGCCGGCCCCGGCCGCGATGCCGTTGACCGCGGCAATCACCGGCATTTCCAGGGCGCGCAGCGCCCGGATCACCGGATTGTAGTGGTCGCGCAGCAATGCGGCCGCCGTCTCCGGCCCGGCCAACGCCTCGCCGTCGGCGAGATCCTGACCCGAACAGAAGGCCCGGCCCGTGCCGGTCACGATCAGGACGCGGATATGCTTCGCTGCGGCGACTTCGCCCAAGGCGACGAACAGGCCGGTCAGCATCGGGCGGGTGAAACTATTGAGCCGATTCGGCCGGTTGAGCGTGAGCCGGGCGATCGGACCGTTGGTATCTAGCAGGATGGGATTGTCAGTCATTCGTCATTCTCGCCGATGAGGACGGCCATCGGAAGAGGCAAGAGCGAGGCGTTTCGCCCGCGGGATGCAATCGGTCTTCCGCCTTGCGCCCGATTGGCAAAGGCTCGATGCTGCGCGCGAACGGGGCAGGAACGAGAACCGGAATTCGATCGAGATGCAGATCCAGGCATTCTTCCATGAGCCGACTTTCTCCGTCAGCTATGTGCTGATCGACGATGCAAATAGGGCCGCCGCGATCATCGATCCGGTGCTCGATTACGATCAGGCGGCTGGTCGCACCTCGACCCGGTTTGCCGACACGATCGTCGCTTTCATCCGCGACAACGGATTGCGGGTCGAATGGGTGCTCGATACCCATGTGCATGCCGACCATCTGACGGCGATCGCCTATGTCCGCGAGCAGCTCGGCGGCAAGACAGGCATCGGCTGGCGTGTGACGGTGGTGCAATCCATGTTCCGCGACTTCTACAATCTGCCCGCGGATTTTCCGGTCGATGGCAGTCAGTTCGATCGGCTGTTCGACGATGGCGAGACGTTTCGCGTCGGTTCGATCGAGGTGTCGGTCATGCATATGCCGGGCCATACGCCGGCCTGCGTCATCTATGTCGCGCCGGGTGCGGCGTTCATCGGCGATACGTTGTTCATGCCGGATTACGGCACGGCGCGCTGCGATTTTCCGGGTGGCGACGCGCGCACGCTCTATCGATCGATCCAGCGCATACTCAAACTGCCCGACGAAACGCGACTGCTCACCGGCCATGACTACGGACCGAACGGCCGGGCCTTTGCCTGGGACAGCAGCGTTGCCGAACAGCGGACAGCCAACATCCATATCGCGGGCAAGACCGAAGACGAGTTTGTAGCCCTTCGCAAAAAGCGCGATCACGGATTGTCGGCGCCCGCTTTGATCCTGCCGGCGCTGCAGGTGAACATCCGTGCCGGCGAACTGCCGGCACCCGAAGCCGACGGCGTCCGCTATCTCCGAATTCCGCTGAACCGGTTGTAGCGGGAGCGATTTCAAATGACGACCGCTCTGTTCACACACAACGCCTGCCTCACGCACGATACCGGACCGGGTCATCCTGAACGGATCGAGCGATTGCTGGCGATCGTCGAGGCGCTGGCGGACCCGCGCTTTGACGCACTCGATCGCCGCGAGGCGCCGCGCGCCAGCCGCGCCGATCTGTTGCGGGTGCATCCGGCCGCCTATGTCGATCATGTTTTCGCCAGCATGCCGACCGAAGGTTACGGCGCGCTGGATGCCGATACGGTGTTGTCGCCCGGCTCGGGCGAGGCAGCGTTGCGCGCGGCGGGTGCCGTCGTCGCGGCGGTCGATGCAGTCATGACAAACGAAGTTGCCAACGCTTTCTGCGCGGTGCGGCCGCCCGGCCATCACGCGGAGGCGGATCGGGCGATGGGCTTCTGTCTCTTCAACAATGTGGCGGTCGGTGCGCATTACGCGCGGGCAAAACACAGCATCGCACGCGTCGCTGTCGTGGATTTCGACGTGCATCACGGCAACGGCACGCAGCATATTTTCGAGCGCGACGCAGGGCTGTTTTATGCCTCGACGCATCAGATGCCGCTTTATCCCGGCACCGGCGCCGAGGAGGAGCAGGGCGTCGGCAATATCTGCAACGCGCCGCTGCCGCCGATGGCAGGATCGGATCTGTTTCGCAAGGCGATGGAGCGGCGCATTCTGCCGGCGCTCGACGATTTCGCGCCGGAGCTGCTGATCATTTCGGCCGGCTTCGATGCCCATGCGGACGATCCGCTGGCCGAACTGATGCTCAAGGAATCCGATTATGCCTGGGCAACCGACGCGCTGATCGCGGTGGCGAAGAAGCATTGCGCGGGCCGCGTCGTATCGGCGCTCGAGGGTGGCTATAATCTCGATGCGCTGGCGCGGAGTACGGCCACGCATGTCGACCGGCTGACGGCCGCCTGAACAAAGATCCGTCGCGGCAGGAAAGACGCCGCATTGCCGCGCAAGCGCCGCGGCCCCGCCCTTGCTGGGCCCCAATGCCGCAGATAATCTGCGCCGCCTCAACCAAGCCCGATGAAGCGGCAGGAGCCGGCCCATGTCCGAGACCAAAAAGCGCAAGGATATCAGCACGATGAGCTTCGAGGAGGCTCTCGCCGAGCTGCAAAGCATGGTCAAGGAGCTGGAAAAGGGCGAGGGCAAGCTCGACGAGGCTGTCGATACCTACAAGCGCGGCATCGCGCTCAAGGAGCATTGCGAGCGCAAACTGCGCGACGCCCAGGAGCGGATCGCCAAGATCGTCATCGCACCCGACGGCGCTGTAACCGCCGAAGCGATCGAGCTCGATTAGGCAACCCAACCCGTGACCGATCTTGCCACTGCCCTCGCGGAGAGTGCCGATGCCGTCAACGGCGCACTCGACCGCCTGCTTCCGGTCGCCTCGGGTCCGGAGCGTCGGCTCGCGGAGGCGATGCGCCATGGCGTGCTCGGCGGCGGCAAGAGGATTCGCCCGTTCCTCGTGATCCAGAGCGCGGCTTTATGCGGTGCCGTGCGCGAGCAAGGGCTGCGCGTTGCAGCGGCGGTCGAGTGCCTGCATTGCTACAGCCTCATCCACGACGACCTTCCCGCCATGGACGACGCGGCGCTGCGCCGCGGGCGTCCGACCGTGCATCGCCAGTACGGCGAGGCGATGGCGATCCTTGCCGGCGATGCGCTGCAAGCGCTCGCATTCGAAATTCTGGCGAACCGCGCGACGCATCAGGATGCGCGCGTGCGCCTAGCACTCGTGGCGCAGCTTGCGCATGCCGCGGGTGTCGGCGGGATGGTGACCGGGCAGGTTCTGGATATTGCCGCGCCGGAGCGGTCGGCGAGCCTCGCGGATGTCATCCGCCTGCAGCGGCTCAAGACCGGCGCGCTGATCGAATTCGCCTGTCTTGCCGGCGTCATCCTGACCGATGCGCCGGCCACGAGTCGCCATGCGCTCGCCGCCTATGCGCAGGATGTCGGGCTTGCCTTCCAGATCGCCGACGATCTGCTCGATGTTGAGGGTTCCGAGGCGGAAACGGGCAAATCCGTCGGCCAGGACGCCGCCCAGCAGAAGGCCACGTTCATCTCCCTCATGGGCCCCGCCAAAGCCCGGGCGGAGGCGGAAGCGCTTGCCCGGCGCGCGGCCGGGCATCTAGATTTGTTCGGCGACCGGGCCGCGCTCCTGAAAGCGGTGGCCGGCTATATCGTGTCGCGTCAGGCCTGAATGCGACAGGCCCCGATCCCATGAACCGCAGCCCGCTCCATCGCGTCGAGAGCCGCCCCGAAAGCCTGTTCCGAACGAATTCATGACCCAGGAAAGCAAGACACCGCTGTTGGACCGGATCGGATCGCCGGCCGAGTTGCGCGCGCTCGATCCGAGCGACCTGCCGCAGCTTGCCGCCGAACTGCGCGCGGAGGCGATCGATGCGGTCTCGGTCACGGGCGGCCATCTGGGCGCGGGGCTCGGCGTCGTCGAGCTGACCCTGGCGCTGCACTATCTCTTCGATACGCCGCGCGACCGGTTAATCTGGGACGTCGGTCATCAGGCCTATCCGCACAAGATCCTGACCGGGCGGCGCGATCGCATTCGTTCATTGCGGCAGGGCGGCGGGCTCAGCGGTTTCACCAAGCGCGCTGAAAGCGAGTACGACCCGTTCGGCGCGGCGCACAGCTCGACCTCGATTTCGGCGGCGCTCGGCATGGCGGTCGCGCGCGATCTGGAGAAGCGCGACAACAGGGTGATCGCTGTCATCGGCGACGGCGCGATGAGCGCCGGCATGGCGTACGAGGCGATGAACAATGCCGGCGCGATGCGCAGCCGGCTGATCGTCATTCTCAACGACAACGATATGTCGATCGCGCCGCCGGTCGGTGCGATGAGCGCATACCTGTCGCGGCTGCTCTCGTCAAAATCCTACCAGTCGTTTCGCCATATCGGCAAAGAGGTGGCGAAGAAGCTGTGGCCGAGCATGGAACAGTTTGCGCGGCGCGCCGAAGAATATGCGCGCGGGCTGGTGACCGGCGGCACGCTCTTCGAGGAGATGGGCTTTTACTATGTGGGGCCGATCGACGGACATAATTTCGAGCATCTGCTGCCCGTGCTGCGCAACGTGCGCGATGCCGATGTCGACGGGCCGATTCTCGTCCATGTGGTGACGCATAAGGGCCACGGCTATTCGCCGGCGGAGGCGTCGCCCGACAAGTTCCACGGCGTCAGCAAGTTCGACGTGGTCACCGGCACTCAGGCGAAGGCAAAGCCCGGTGCGCCGAGTTATACGAGCGTGTTCGCCGACAGCCTGATCGCCGAAGCCGAACGCGATCCGAAGATTGTTGCCATCACGGCGGCCATGCCATCGGGTACCGGCATCGACAAATTCACCCGGCGTTTCCCCGATCGCGCCTTCGATGTCGGCATCGCCGAGCAGCATGGCGTTACGTTTGCCGCGGGCCTTGCCGCGGAGGGCTACAAGCCTTTCGCCGCGATCTATTCGACCTTCCTGCAGCGCGCCTATGACCAGGTCGTGCACGATGTTGCGATCCAGCGTCTGCCGGTGCGTTTCGTGATGGATCGCGCGGGGCTGGTCGGTGCCGACGGTCCTACCCACGCGGGCGCCTATGACATCGCCTTTCTCGGCTGCCTGCCCGGTTTCGTGCTGATGGCCGCGGCCGACGAAGCGGAACTCGTGCATATGGTTGCAACGCAGGTCGCGATCGACGATGGGCCTTCGGCGCTGCGGTTTCCGCGGGGCGAGGGTACCGGCGTTGCCTTGCCGGCGCGCGGCGAGGCGCTGCCGATCGGCAAAGGCCGCATCCTGCGCGAAGGAACGACGGTGGCGCTCCTCAGTTACGGCGCGCGGCTCGGCGAATGTTTGAAAGCAGCGGACGAACTGGGCACGCGCGGGTTTACGACGACGGTGGCCGATGCAAGGTTCGCCAAGCCGCTCGATACGGCACTGGTCGAGCGTCTCGCGCGCGAGCATGAGGTTCTGATCACGATCGAGGAAGGCGCCATCGGCGGGTTCGGGGCCTATGTGCTGCAGCATCTTGCGATCACCGGCCTGATCGAGAAGGGCGTCAAAATTCGGCCGATGACGCTGCCCGACCGCTTCATCGAACAGGACAAGCCCGAATTGCAATATGACGATGCCGGGCTGAATGCGCGCCATATCGTCGCGACCGCGCTTGCCGCGCTCGATCGCAACGCCGAACGGGAGCCGGCCCGCGCCTGACGCGGCCTGCATAACGCCATGACGACTGCGACCGTACCGGCGGAAGCGCTGCAAACCCGCAAGCCTGCGAACGCGCGCGAAGAGGGCGTCGATCTCATCAAGCTGACCGCGCCGCTGGCCGTTGGCGCCTTCGCCGAGATGGCGATCGGTTTTACCGATACGATGATGGTCGGTCGCCTGGGCAGCGTCGAACTGGCGGGTGTCGGTATCGTCGTTAACTTCTTCTTCACTCTTCTGCTGGTCGGCATGGGCGCGGTTTCGATCGTGGCGGTGATTGCGGCCGAGGCACATGCGAGGCACGAGCGCAGCGGGGTTTCGGCGGCGCTCAACAACGGCGTCTGGTTTGCAATCTTCCTTGGCGTGCCATTGACCGTGTTGTTCTGGTTCGTGCCGGATGCACTCGATCTCCTGGGTCAACCGGTCGATGCCATTGCCGTTTCGCGCGAGTACGTGCTCACGCTGACCTGGTCGCTGTTGCCGTATCTGCTGTTCACCGTTGCGCGCTGCTTTGTTTCGTCGCTGTCGAGACCGCGGTCGGTCATGGTCATCGCGATCGCGGCCGTGCCGCTCAACGCCGTCATCAATTACGGCCTGATCTTCGGCAATTTTGGCCTGCCGCGCCTCGAAGCAACGGGGGCCGGGCTCGGCACGACCATCACCAATTGCGTCATGCTGTTGGCAATCGTGATCGAGATTCTTCGCGATCGCGCATTCCGTCCCTACCGGCCGTTCCACGGCCTCTTCAGGATCGATCGTGTGCTGCTCCTGCGGATGGTCCGGCTCGGCATTCCCGTCGGCGGCCTGTCGGGCGTCGAATCGATGTTCTTCACCGCGATTGCGGTGATGATGGGGTGGATTGGAACTATCGCACTGGCGGCAAACCAGATCGCCGGCACGGTTTCCGCGATGATGTTCATGATCCCCTGGGCGATGAGCCAGGCTGTCTCGGTGCGCGTCTCTTACGGCGTCGGCTGGCGCGATCAGGTGGCTGCTCGGCGTGCCGGTTTCGTCGCGATCCGCATCGGCATGGTCTATATGGCAGCAATGGCGGTCGTGATCTGGCTGTTTCCGGAAACTTTCATCTCGCTTTTCGTCGATGCGGACGATCCGCAGCGCGCGGTTGTCGAATCGCTGGGTCTGCAGCTTCTGCTCATCGCGGCAGTCTTCCAGGTGGTCGACGGTACCCAGATCATTGCGATGGGTGCGCTGCGCGGTCTGCAGGACACACAGATCCCGTTCCTCATCGGTACCGTCGGCTACTGGCTGACCGGGCTTGGGAGTGGCTATCTCTTTGCCTTCGTGTTCGATTGGGGCGCGACGGGCCTGTGGTGGGGCGTGGCGATGGGGCTGGCGGCGGCGGCCGTTTTGCTTACCTGGCGTTTTCATACGCGCTCGAAGCGGCCGATTCCGGCATCGTCATGAGCGGGGGCGCCAAGCGGGTCCGGGCCGATCAGTTGCTGGTCGAGCGCGGCCTCGCCCCGAGCCGCAGCCGTGCCGCCGCACTCATCATGGCGGGCGCCATCTTTGCCGGCGAGCAACGCATCGACAAAGCGGGCCAGTTGGTCGATCCCAATGGTCCGCTTGAGCTGCGCGGCGCCGATCACCCCTGGGTGTCGCGCGGCGGGCTCAAGCTCGAGCGCGCGCTCGATAATTTCGCGATCGATCCGGCGGGTGCGATCTGTCTCGATGTCGGCGCGTCGACCGGCGGATTTACCGACGTGTTGCTGGCGC
>JAWXBK010000107.1:0-14946 GCA_034439975.1 Rhodospirillaceae bacterium
CCGTCGTTTCACGATCAGCATGGCAGCCATGCCATGACCGAAGCCGAGATCGAGGAAATGATCGATTCCTTCGTGACGCAGGCGCTGCTCGAGCAGCGCGCCGGCTTCGACGGTGTCGATCTCTTTTCCGGTTACAACTGCCTGATCGACCAGTTCTGGTCGCCGATCACCAACCGGCGCGACGATCGCTGGGGCGGCAACCTGGAAAATCGCGTGCGGTTCGCCGCCGAAATCTGCTCGCGCATCCGCAAGGTCGCCGGCGAGGATTTCATCATCGGCATGACGGTGTCGGGCGGCGAGCCGGCGGAAGGCGGGCTCGGCATCGAGGGTAAACAGGAAGTCGCTGCCTGGCTCGATACACGCGGGCTGGTCGATTACTTCTCGGTCGGTACCGGCTCGTATCTCAACGACTTCAACAAGATCGTGCCGCCCTTCATGTACGACATGATGCTCGGCCCGCCCGATGCGGCGAAGTACAAGGAAGCGGTCAAGCATGCGCGGGTGACGGCGGAAGCACGCGTCAAGACACCAGCGAATGCCGAGAAGGTCATCGCCTCGGGCATGGCCGACATGGTGAGCCTGGTGCGCGCCCAGATCGCCGATGCGCATCTCGCCAACAAAGCGAAGGATGGACGGCCCGAAGACGTGCGCCCCTGCATCTCCTGCAACCAGCTCTGCATCGGGCGGCGTTTGCGCGAGACCTGGGTCTCGTGCCTCGCCAACCCATCGGCCGGCCGCGAGTTCGAATGGAACGGCGATGTCGTGCCCCCAACCGAGAAGCCGCGCCATATCCTCGTCGTCGGCGGCGGCCCCGCGGGCATGGAGGTCGCCCGCGTTGCGGCCGAACGCGGCCATCGCGTCACGCTGGTCGAACGGGATGCCGAACTGGGCGGGCAATTTCGCCTTGCCGCCGGACAGCCGTTCCGCGGCGAGATCAGCCAGCTCATCGGCGACTGGTATCCGCATCAGCTCGAGAAACTTCAGGTGCGCATCCAGCTTCGCACCGACCTCAGGGCCGACGATATTCGGCGCTTTGGCGCCGATGCCGTGGTGCTGTGCACCGGATCGGAACCGGCCGGCGACGGCTATCAGCGCGCGCTGCCAGGCACCGCGAGGCTGCCGGGGGTCGACCAGGAGAATGTCTGTTCGGCGCACGATGTGCTCGCGGGACGGGTGGTGCCCGGCACGAACGTGCTGCTGCTCGACGATCTGAACGGCTGGTGGCCGGCCAGCGGCACGGCGCTCCATCTCGCGAAACAGCGACACCGGGTGACGCTGGTCACTGCCGCGGAATTGCCGGCGATGGCGCTCGATCACAGCAAGACGGATTACGAGACGCGACGATTGTTCGTCGAGTGGGGCGTCGAAACGGTCTGCACGACCGCGCTGCTGTCATGGCAGGGCAACAGTGCGCGGCTCCGTAATCTCATGTCGAACGAGGAAGAAACCCGCGAGTTCGATACGCTGGTGCTGGCGACCACGAACCGGCCAAACGACGGACTGAGCAAGGCGCTGGCGAAAGACGGGATTGAGGTTCACGCCGTCGGCGACAATGTTGCTGCGCGGACCGCTGCGATGGCGTTCTTCGAGGCGCGCCGGCTCGCGATGACGCTCTAGCGGCGCGGCGCGTAGTGAGCGACCTGGCGCTCCAGCAGGCTCACGGCCAGAACCAGCAGATAGGCAAAGCAGAGAATACAGATCATCAACGCCCAGAACCGGTCCATCAGGAAGTTCTGGGAATAGATCATCAGCCGCCGGCCGATACCGAATACGGCAACCAGGATCTGGCCGACCACCACGCCTTTGACACCCGCGATGACCGCGAGGCGCAACCCGACCAGCATCTCGGGCAGCGCCGCTGGAATCAGGATATGCAACACGATGTCGCGCCGCCTGGCACCGAACGCGCGCGCCATGTCGATCAGACTCGGGCGCGCCTGCAGGATGCCGGCGCGCGTATCGAGAATGATGACCCAGATCGAGAACAGCACGACCGTCGCTATGACGGTGCCCATGCCGAAGCCGAACAGGACCATCAGCGCCGGCACCAAGGCTGTGAGCGGCGTTGCAAGAAAGATATCGACCCAGAGCCCCGCCGCCTTGTCGAACGGCCGCGACCGCGCCATCAGGATGCCCGCGGGGATGCCGGCGGCGAGCGCGAGAGCAAGACCGAGCGCGAGCGCGATCACGCTCTGCCGGACATCGCTCGCGAAACCCGGATCGGCAAGCAACACGGGAACCGACGCCACCACATCGGAGAAGGGCGGCAACAACCGAAGCTGACCGGACCGGCCGACGAGTTCCCACAACCCGATCCAGCACAGGAGGCCGACCGCGGATCCGGCATGGCGCAGGAGGCGTCTCATGTGAGGTAGTTCCTGAGGATGTGCCAGATCCGGTCGACCGTATCGATATAGGCACTGTCGCGCCGGATCCGGTCGGGATCCATCGCGCGGTCATGCACCGTATCGATGACATCGGTGACCCGGCCGGGGCGCGGCGACAGCAGCACGATCCGGTCCGACAGATAAACCGCTTCCTCGATGCTGTGCGTGACGAATAGTACCGTGCGCCGTTCGCCGCTCAACAGATCGCGCAGGTCCTCCTGGAACTTGCGACGGGTCTGTTCGTCGACCTGGCTGAACGGCTCGTCCATCAGAAGGATCGGCGCTTCGACGGCGAGCGCACGGGCAAGCCCGACCCGCTGCTTCATGCCCCCGGAAAGCTCGTGCGGATAGCGATATTCGAAACCGGCAAGACCGACACGTTCGATCAGGCGATGCGCGATTGCCTCGCGCTCGCCGCGCACAACGCCGCGCAGCTCGAGCCCGTATCCGACATTGCGCAGCACGGTCGCCCAGGGCAGTAATGCAAAATCCTGGAAGACCAGAGCGCGATCGCGGCCGGGCCCGGCGACCGGCCGACCATCGACCAGAATCTCGCCGGCGCCGGGTTCAAGAAGGCCAGCGATCAGTTTGAGAAGTGTGGTCTTGCCGCAACCGGAGGGACCGATCAGCGAGGTGAGCGCGCCATCGGGCGCATCGAAACTGACGCCCGCCAGCGCCTCGGTAACACCGCCGTAGGATTTATGAACGTCGCGAACGACAATGCCAGCGGTCATAGCGGCCTGCTCATGCGACGGCGGCCCCCGCCCAGCGTTCGGCCGGCAGCATACGGCGCTCGATCATCCGCAGCAGCGCCAGCGTGCCGGCGGCGAGGATGACGAACGCGACGATCGCCGCATACATCTCGGCATATTTTCCGATCGCGCGATTGAAGACGATCAGTTCGCCGATGCCGCTGGTGCTGATCAGGAGTTCCGCAAGGATCGCGCCGACGAAGGCACCGGCAACGCCAAGCCGGATGCCGGCCGCCAGCATTCCGCTGGCGGCGGGCAACATGATCGTGACGATGCCGCGCCAGCGGCTGCCGACGAACGAACGATGCATGTCGAGCAGGATCGGGTTCACGGCGTGGATGCCGCGATAGGCGTTGAGGGCAACGATCGGCACGGCAAGCAGCATGACGGCGGCGAGCTTTGCGGCGAAACCGACGCCATAGATGCTGGCGATCAACGGCACCAGCGCTGCCATCGGTGCGGTATCGAGACAGATCAGGATGCCGACGAACGCCGCTTCCGTGACGCGGCTGAGCCCCATCGCGAGGCCGAGCGTCACGCCGACAATCAGGCTGAGCATGGTCCCGACGATGACCGGCCGCAGCGTCTCGCCAATCGCCGCGACGAGGCTGCCATCGTCGGCAAGCCGCAAGAGAGCGGCCACAACCTCGCTGAATGGCGGCAGAGAGAGCGACATGCCAAAACGACCCGCCGCCTCCCAGGCCGCGAGAACCGCAACGAGCGACAAAGCTCGCCAGGGCAGGCCGAACGTCGTCATGCCGCCGCTCCGGTCAGGGAGCGGTGAATGTCACGTCCGTGCTGCCGAGCCGGGCAAGGGCCGCCTCGAGTGGCTCAAGGAACCAGAAATCCTCAACCTTGAGACTCGATGCATCGCCTGTGATCTGGCCGCCGGTCGAAAAGAAAACGAGATCCTGTTCGGCTGCCTTCCGACCGCCAAGATCCGGCGGGAAGATGCCGTCGGCCGCGCCCTGGATCATGTATTTGGCGACCGCCGCATCGACCTCGGGCGGGAGATCGGTCATCAGCCCAAGCCGGACCCGTTCCTCGATGGCGTAATACGGATCGGCCGCGACACGGCGATTCACATGCAGGAATGCTTCGATCAGGATGTCGATCTTGTCGCGGTTGGCTTCGATCCAGTCGATCCGGGCGAACATCGCCTCGTCGCTGGCGCTGATGTCGCCAGCCGGCAGAACGTGAAATTCGCCCGGCTTCGTCTCCAGCACCCGATCCTTGTTGGTGGCGTCGACATAGGTGAGGTTGATCGTTCCTTCGAGCAGCGCGTTCGCGCGCACTTCCGATCCGGGCAGGAACACCATCTCGCTGTACTCGATGCCGTTCGCCTGCGCCGCAAGCTGGGCCATGACGGTCGTCGCACCCGCCTGCGAATGCAGCGCGATAGGCATGCCATCGGCCGAGGCCCAGTCCGGATGCACCGACTTGTTGGCGACCGCATAGAACTGGGTTTTGTAGTTCTGGAAGAGGAAACGCATCTGGTCGGGCACGTTCTGGATGATCGTATAGGGCGTGCCCGAGCCGAGATCGGCCTGACCGTTCAGCACCGCCTGGTTGACCGTGTCTTCCTGGTTCAGCCAGAGCAGTTCGTAATCGACGCCCGCCGCCTTCGCATGTTCGAGCGCGATCAGCATGATCAGCCAGTCGGCCCCCGGCACGTCGCCGATAGCGACGCGCACCGGCTCGTCGGCCTGAGCCTTACTGCCGGGCAGGCCGATCGTCATACCGACGACCAGCAACGCCACCGCGATGCGGCCGAAAATCTGCTTCCATCCCCAACGTGTCATCGACCCCTCCTGTGCATGCGTTAACCGCATGATTCTAAAAGACTGACGTTTCTAACGCGACCGGCGCCGCCTTTTCACCAACTGATCCAGGGCAGCAAATCCCGTGATCAGCCGCGGTATAAATTTCTGAAAGGTCTGGCGCCGCTCGCGCACCTTGGATCGCGGACCGATGATAACCGGATTGGTATTAATCTCGAAGATCTGCGGTTTTCCATCGACCAGCGTGTAATCCATCCGGCCATAGCCGATCCCCGCCATGTCGAAGACGTCCCGCAACAACGGCGCATGCGGGTTCTTCGCGCTCACATAGGCGAGTTCCTCCTCGATCATTTGAGGCTCGAGTAATGCCGGCAGCTTGATCACCCATTTGTCCGATATCTCGACCTGCGCCGGGATGAGCTTCGAGCCGATCCGGAACGTACCATATTTCCGAAATCGGCCGTCGGGGCTGCGATAATCGAGATACTCGACGATCAGGATATCGTCGCGCGGCACATTCGCCGCCAGCATGCGCTCGATCTCCTTCTCCAGCGTCACGCGATCGTGCAGCAGATCGGAGGCGGCGCCACCATGCTCGCTGTTGCGGCGCAAGAAAACGGGAAACCGTTCGGGCTCGCGCGCTTCCGACAAGCGGTACACATTGAAGCTGTTAATTCCGCGCTCGTAGAGCCTCCGCAGCAGCTCGTAACGACCCATAACGCGCGCCGGATCGTTGATCACCGCGCCGGGAGGAAGACGCTTGGAGAAGTTTCGGAAATTCTGGCTCATCCGCTCGGCGGCCGGAATGATCAACCGATCGACATCGCCGAAGATGATAGCGCGACGCTGGAGAGCCCGCCCGTTTGTCAGCTCCTCGTAGGGAAGCGGCTCCAGAACCTCGCGACCACGCGAGACGCGCTCCCGAAACAGCCGGATTGTGTAGAAGTGCTTCTTCGTCGCCAGAAAATAGGGCAAAAAATTCTCCGCTGACCCGCCGCCGCAACAAGCTCGAATCGGAGATCATGTCGACACCGACGGGCGCACAAATATTCGTCAGATTAGTCGGTTAGGTTGATTCGGAGCAAGCCGCACGGGCTGGTTTGAAGCCGGCCCATCGATATTCGGTCACCTGCAGTTTCTGCAAAAGCCCGCTCCTCAGGCTGTCGCGAACGTGCCGACAACCTCATCGACGCTTTGGACGCGACAATAGCCGGCGAACGCGCGGAGAGCCCCCATATGCCGTTCCTGGGTGTGTGCGCCGCAGGCATCGGCAGCGCAGATCATGTAATAGCCGCGATCCGCCCCGTCCCGTATGGCCATGTCGACGCACTGGTCGGTCAGCAGTCCGACGACGATTACATTCTCGATGCCCATGTTGCGCAGGACATAATCGACGATCGTCGAATTGAACACGCCCGACGAGCTCTTCGGCAATACGATGTCATCTTTGGCCGGTGCCACTTCCGGCATGATTTCGGCCAGCGGCGAGCCCTTCGGAATGATCATGTCCGAGAGTTTGTAGTCGAGACAGGCGTCGCGCCCATCGCCGGTGAGGCATTCGATCCGCGTGTAGACGATCTCACCGCCGCGGGCGCGCGTCTCGTCGATCATCCGGCGCATCGCCGGCAACACGCGCGCACGAATGGCCTGCACATATTCGGGCCGCTTGCGCGCCTGCTCGTCGGTGATCTCGCTCATCTGCGTATCGATCACCAGCACGGCGGTCTTTTTCGGATCGAGCCGGCGGTTGCGCGTCGGCTGCGAGGGCGGCATCAGGTCGGTCGCCATCTTGTTCATCGGATCCCTCCCCCGGATCGTCGGATCGGGCGGATTATAGAACAGGCCCGCGCCGGCCGGGAGCCGACCGATGGAGGGACCCCGGCGCCCCCCTCTGCCGGGCCGGTCGTTCAGATGGCGCGGGTTGCCGCCCAGCCGCGCTCGATCAGGCGCCGGTCGAACGCTTCGAGCGAAGCCTGCACCCGGCCGTAGAGCGTATCCTTGGGGTACGCGCCATCGGCATCGGGTGTGCCGGCCTTGAGCCCGGTCAGGAGTTCGAGCGCATCCTCGACCTTCGCCGCACTCCAGATATGGAAGCGGCCCTCAGCGACCGCCTGGGCGATTTCGTCGCGCAGCACCAAATTTCGTTCGTTGGTCGCCGGCACCAGGACGCCCTGGTTTCCGGTCAGCGGGCCCCGCTCGGCGCAGACGCGATAAAAGCCCTCGACCTTGAACAGCACGCCCCCGACCGCCTGCACCTCGCCGCGCTGGTTGACCGAGCCGGTCACCGCGAGATCCTGGCGCAACGGCACCTGGCCCAGATCGGACAGAACCGCCATCAGTTCGGCGAGCGAGGCGCTGTCGCCTTCGATGCCGCCATAGCTCTGCTCGAAGGTGATCGAGGCATCGAACGAGAGCGGCATGCGCCGCGCAAAATGCCCGGCGAGAAAGCCCTGCAGCACCATGACGCCCTTCTGCTGGATCGGCCCGCCCAGCGCGACGTCGCGCTCGATGTTGATGAGGCCGGTGCGACCGACCGAAGCACGCGCGGTGACACGCGCGGGCAGCCCGAAAGCGTGGTCGCCATAATCCTGCACCGCGAGCCCGTTCACCTGTCCGATCGCGCTGCCATCGACATCGATCATCAGAACACCGCGCGCGATTTCAGCCTGCAGACGATCCTCGACACGGGCGTTGCGCCGGCGGCGGCGTTCGAACGCCTCGATGACTGCCTTGCGATCGATGACCGGCTGTTCGCAGCCGAGGCAGTCGCAGGCTTCGCCGACCAGGTCGGCGATCTCCTCGAACCGCGCCGATAGTTTGTCGCGTTCGCCAGCCAGTCGCGCCGCGAGGCCGAGGATGGCGGTCAAACCGTCCGGCTTGAACTCGGCCTTGCGCGCAACCGCCATCTGCGTCGCGACGCCGGCATAGCAAGCGACGTTTGCCGCATCGGCCGGCATATCAGGGTCGATGTCCGCCTTGATCTTGAAGTTGCCCTGGAATTGCGCATCGGTCGCAAAGAACGAGTAGTACCAGCCGGGTGATCCGACCAGCACGACCTTGCCGTCGAAGGGAATCGGTTTCGGCTTGGGCGAGCCCGCCACCGGTACCGGCGGGCTCGGCCGGTGCTCTTCGATATTGATTTCACCGTCGCGCAACACCGCCTTGAGCGCCTGCCACAATGCCGGGTCGGCGGCGAATGCTTCGGCGCGCAGGACGAGCACCCCGCCATTGGCGCGGTGCAACGCGCCGGCGCGGATCAGTGAGAAATCCGTCGAGAGCACCCCTTCGATCTGGCGGAACTCGATCTTGCCGAACAGCGAATCGAAATCCGGATTGGGTTCCAACACCACTTCGGGCGTGCGCGCATCGCCGCGATCGACGAACAGATTGACGCCGTACCGCAGATCGAGCGTCGCGATGCCTTCGAGGCCGGCCGCGGCCGCTTCCCTTAGTCGATCGAGATGCTGCATCAGGTCGTTCTCAAGTTCGACGAGCCAGCGCGAAATCGTGGCATGATCGGCGTAAGCCGACTTCAGTTCGGCGAGCAGCGGTGCGAATGCATTGCCCGCAATACGCCGCGAGAAGGCCGCGATCTCGCCGGCGAGCGCCGTCTGCTGGCGCGCCGCATCGCGGGTGAGTTCGCCCAGCGACTGGCCGATCTTCTGCGCAGCGGCCTGCTGTTCTGCCGATGCGTTGGTCGGCAGAACCTGTTTACCCTCGGCATCGACCAGCGCGAGCGCAAAACCCTCGGCTGTCTGCAACAGCTCGAACCCGGCTTCCTTGGCCTCCTTGCGCAGTGCGGCGAGCCGACCGTCGAGATCGGTCCGAACCTTGACCGCGAGTGCCTCGATCGCGGTCCGGAAGCTTTCGTCGTCGAAGATCTGCATCGTCAGTTGCGCGACGCGACGCACGAAGACGTCCATCTGGTCGCGCAATATGCGTCCGCCACCGGCAGGCAACCTGGCGGGCCGCGGCCGGTGCGAATGAGTGAAATTGTTCAGATAGACCCAGTCGTCGGGCACCGCGCGCCCGTGCATCGCTTCCTGCAGGAATGCCAGCGTCGCCGTCATGCGACCGCTGCGCTCACCCCCGACAACGAACACGTTGTAGCCGGGCGCCGATGTGCGGAGCGCAAACTCGAGCGCCTCTTTTGCACGCATATGGCTGGAAAAATCGAAAATGTCGGCATCGGGCCGCGGCGAGAACTCGAAAACCGGAAGGCCGACACGATCGGCGGCGAGCTTCGTGAGGGTCATTTCGTTCCTTCAATGGCACTGAGCGGGTCCGGGCGATTCGCCATCCAACATGGCGTTCCCGCGTGGCCGCCGGCGCATCGGGCCAGTGGTGCCCCCGGGGAGACTCGAACTCCCACGCCCTTGCGAGCAACAGATTTTGAGTCTGCCGCGTCTACCAATTCCGCCACAGGGGCCCGTCCGAAGCGGCCGGCATGATACAGGAGCGATCCCGGCCCGCAACCGGATCGGCCGGCCCCGCTCGGGCGCGTCAAATGGCGGGCTTCCGGCGCGGATTGACAGGTAGCGGCCGATCCCGGTCCAATCTGTCCGCGGGGCAGATGCGACGACGCACACCCCATCGCAGGGGTTAACATCAGGGGGTCGACATGGTTCATCAGGCAGCCACCGGCAGTGCTGGCGGGTTCAATTGGGTTAAATTCCTCACGTCGTTCGATGGCCGGATTCCGCGGTCATATTATTGGCTGCGTTTTGCGCTTCCCTACGTCGTGCTGCTCTTCGTGAGCGGCGGGCTCGATATGATGTTGGGCACATACAACGCCGAGAGCGGTTACGGCGTCATCAGCGGAATCTTCTTTCTGGTGGCACTCTGGCCGTGGATCGCCGTGACGGTGAAGCGGCTGCACGACCGCAATCGGTCGGGCTGGTTCATCCTGATCGCCCTCATTCCGATCATCGGCAGCCTCTACATCCTGATCGAATGCGGCATCCTCAAGGGCACCACCGGTGCCAACCGGTTCGGCCCGGATCCGCTCGGAGCCTGATCTCGATTCGCGACTGCAATCCGCCGCCGGCCCGCAACGCGCGCGACCGGCGGCGGTTGCGGCATTCCTGCCTGTTGCCGGCCGCAGGATGTCGCTGACCAGCGGACGACCCACCCGCCGCGCCGGAATTCACGACACATATGCTGCGCCGCCTCTATGACTGGACCATGCGGCTTGCGGCGCGCCACGACGCGATGTGGGTGCTCGCCTTTGTCGCCTTCATCGAGAGTTCGGTCTTCCCGATTCCGCCCGATCTGCTGATCGTCCCGATGATACTCGCGGCCCGCGAGCGTGCGTTCCATATCGCCGGCATCGCCGCCATCGCCAGCGTCGCCGGCGGACTCGCCGGTTACGGCATCGGCGCGCTGCTTTACGAAACGCTCGGCCTGCCGATCATCGATTTCTATGGTGTCAGACCCGAGTTCGCCGCCTTCCAGGAGGCTTATGCGGAATGGGGCTGGTGGATCGTCGCCGGGGCTGGTTTCACGCCCTTCCCCTACAAGGTCGTCACGATCGCGAGCGGCGTTGCCGAGCTCGATCTCTGGACCTTCATCGGCGCCTCGATCGTCTCGCGCGGCGCGCGATTCTTCCTCGTGGCCTGGCTCCTGTGGCGTTATGGCGCACCGATCCGGGGGTTCGTCGAACAGAACCTGCCGTGGCTCGCCGGCCTTTTCTTCGCACTTCTTGTCGGCAGCTTCGTCGTCATCAAGTATATGATCTGACGTGCGCCCTAACCGACAACCTTACCCGCCGCAGAAATCAGAATGATCGAAGCCGTCCGTCGTCAGCTCCCGCTATTTGCGCTTCTCGCCGCGCTCGCGCCGCTTGCCGTCGCACTCGGCGCGCAATATCTCGGCGGACTGCAGCCCTGCCCGCTCTGTGTGTGGCAGCGTTATCCCTATGTCGTCGCCGCCCTGCTGGCCGCGATCGCCTGGTGGGCCGGCACACGATCGAAAAACGCGCGCGCGGAGCGGGCGCTGCTGCTTCTGACGGCGCTCGCCTTTCTGGTCAGTGCCGGGATTGCGGTCTTCCATGTTGGCGTCGAGCATAAATGGTGGGAAGGCACGGCCGGCTGCGTCGGCAGCATCGATTTCAGCGGCATGACCGTCGAGGAGATGGCAGCGGCACTCGAAGCGACCCCGCCGGCGCGTTGCGACGAGGTCGCCTGGTCGTTCCTCGGTCTTTCGATGGCCGGTTTCAACGCGATCTATGGCGGGGCGGCCGCCATCCTTCTGGCGCTGCTGACAACCGGCCGGCGGTCCGCGCCATGACCGAGAACCGGACCCGTCGCGAGCGGCTGCCCGGCGATCTGACGCCGGAAGAACGCATCGATCGCATCCTGCGCGTCGATCTCGCGGGCGAATACGGCGCGCGGCGAATCTACGAGGGTCAGCTCGCGGTGTTCGGCGATCGCGCCGACGCCGCGCCGATTCGCGAGATGTACGCCCAGGAGAAGAAACATCTCGAAACCTTCGAGAAGCTTCTGGTCGAGCGCCGCGCCCGGCCCTCGGCGCTGCAGCCGCTGTGGCATGTCGCCGGTTTTGCGCTCGGTGCCGCGACCGCGCTGATGGGCCGCGAAGCCGCGATGGCCTGCACCGTCGCGGTCGAAGAGGTGATCGACGAGCATTACGCGAAACAGGCCGAGGCGCTCGGCGACAGCGAGCCCGCACTCAAGGCCACGATCGAGGAATTTCGCGCCGACGAGATCGCGCATCGCGATACCGGGCTTGCCGAAGGCGCTGCGCAGGCGCCCGGCTATCCGCTGCTGACCGGCGCGATCAAGGCCGGTTCGCGGCTTGCGATCTGGCTGGCGGAACGGGTGTAGCGATTGCGCGCAGCGGCGCTCTCCGACAACCGCACTCAGCCCTGATCGAGTTCGGTATCCCAGTAGAGAAAGTCGCGCCAGCTCTCGTGCAAATAATTGGGCGGAAAAGCCCGCCCGTTATCCTGCAATTCCCATGTGCTCGGCTGCGAGGGCCGTCGCCTCGGGAACATGCCGACATGATGCGGCAGGCAATTGCCCTTGCGCAGATTGCAGGTCTGGCAGGCGGTCACGACATTTTCCCAGATGGTACGCCCGCCGCGCGAACGCGGCACAACGTGATCGAAGGTGAGATCCGGCGTCGGGTAATGATCGCCGCAATACTGGCATTCGAACCGGTCGCGCAGGAACACATTGAACCGGGTGAAGGCCGGCCGGCGCGACAGCGGCACGAACTCCTTGAGCGAGATGACGCTCGGAAGCTTCATCTCGAAGCTCGGGCTGTGCACGACGCGTTCATATTCGGAGACAATGCTGACGCGGTCCATGAAGACCGCCTTCACGGCGTCCTGCCAGGACCAGAGCGACAAGGGAAAGTAGCTCAACGGCCTGAAATCGGCGTTCAGCACCAGGGCTGGGCAAGATTCCGGCGATGGACTCACGTGGTTCGGCTCCCCCCCTTAGAAGGACGCCGAGACTATAGCGGCAGCGCTTTTACCCGGCTACCGGGATTTGGCCCATATCTAGTGGTCCCGAATGCGATTTAACCGATCCGTCACGCGGGTTCGACGCCCGGCAGTGCGAACGCATCGACGAGGAAGCGCCCGGCCATCGCCAGTCCGACCTGGTCGATCGCATGTGGCAGGTTGGGCCGCGCTTCGGTTGCCACGCGGAAGCCCGCGGCGCGCAGCGCGTCCGCCGCCTGCGGCATCGCTTCGAACGGGACCACGGGATCGGCTTCGCCATGCACCAGCAGAATCGGCGGCCGGGAGATCGTCTCCGTCGCCAGACGTTCCGGCGCCATCAGCCGACCGGAAAAGCCGACCACACCGGCGAGCGTCTCGCGCCGGCGCGGTGCCACATGCAGCGCCATCATCGCACCTTGAGAGAAGCCGGTCAGCGCGATCCGGGATGCCGGCACGTTCGTCTCCGCGACCAGCGCATCGAGATACCCGTCGATCAGCGACGAAGCGGCGCGGGTGCCGGCCAGGATCATTTCCGGCGTCATGCCTTCGAATCCGTACCATTGCTTCCCCATCGGATTGATCTCGCAGGGGAACGGCGCGTGCGGCGAAACGAACAATGTGTGCGGCAGCAGACGCGCCCAGAGCGGTGCCAGCGAAATCAGATCGTGGCCATCCGCACCGTAGCCATGCAGGAGCACGACGATCGATTGCGGTTTGCCGGAATCCGGTTCGTGGCGCGGCCCGTCGAGCGACAGCAAAGATTTCATCGGCAAGGGTCCTTTTGGAAACATCGGCGCTCAGGAATTAGCCGAAGCGCGCGGCTTCGGCTAGATCGGCACGATCTTGTAGTAATGCCAGAGCACGCGCGCCGCGACGCTGCGCCACGGGTGCCAGGCTTCGGCCATGGCGCGCAGCTCGCGTGCTTTCGGTCGCGCATCGAGCCCCTTGATGCGCTGGGCCGCGACCTGGAGCGCCAGATCGTCGGCCGGCATGACATCGGGTCTGCCGAGCGAGAACAGGAGATAAATCTCGGCGGTCCAGCGGCCGATACCCTTGACCGCGGTCAGAGCGGCAATGACCGCCTCGTCGTCCATCGCCGGTAACGCATCGAGATCGAGATGGCGCGCCTCGAGCGCCTTCGCCAGTTCGCGCGCATAGAGCGCCTTCTGCCGCGAGAGCCCGATGGTGCGCAGACGGCGCGGATGAATCTTCAGCAAAGCCGACGGTGTCATCGGATCGGCCGCCGCTTCGAGCCGGCCCCAGATCGCACCGGCCGATGCGGTCGATAGCTGCTGCGCCATGATGATGTTGAGCAATGTCGGAAAGCCCGGATCGCGCGACCGGGCTGGCAAACGCCCCGCCGCTTCGATCGCGCGCGCCATATCCGGATCGCACCCGGCGAGCGCCGTCAGACCACGGGTAAGCCGGCGCCCTTCGAGTGGCGCGTTCGGGCGCGCAGCCGACAATCAGCGCGCGCGGCCGGGTGTGCCGCCCTGACGGCCGACCGGATCGGTGCAGAAGACGATATCGGCCTGGCTTATGACACCATCGGCTTCCATCAGCGCACGCGTCGACGGATCGGTGATGACTGTCTTGAAACGCGCGAGATCTTCGAAACGAAAATTGAGAATGACATCGTTCGGATCGTCCAGCGTCTGACGGATGTTGATGCCGATGACGCCGAGCTGGCGCATCTGCGGTTCGCGCGCGATGAAATTGCTGAACCAGCTTTTATAGTCGCGCACCTTGTAGCGGATGACGGCGGTCGGCATGTCGGTCGGTTCTCCGTGTTCGGTCCCTGGATTGGATGCGGCGCAGCATAGCGCGGGCATCGCCGGCAGGCGAGCGCGGACGATTCCGCGGGCAGGCTGCTGTTTGACAAGCGCCGCTTCTGCCGCCATCGCTTGTCGCCGATGATCGTCACGCGTTTTGCCCCGAGCCCGACCGGCTATCTGCATCTTGGCCATGCCGCCTCGGCTTTGGTCGGATATGACGCGGCGCGTGCGGCCGGCCCCACAGGCCGGTTCCTGCTGCGGATCGAGGATATCGATCAGACACGCTGCCGCCCCGAATTCGAGGCGGCGATCGCCGAGGATCTCGGCTGGCTCGGCCTCGACTGGGAGCGCCCCGTCCGGCGCCAGTCCGAGCATATGGCGGATTACCGCGCGGCGCTCGACCGGCTCGATGCGAGAGGGCTGATTTATCCCTGCTTCTGCACCCGGCGGGACATCGCCGAGGCGGTATCGGCACCGCATCTGCAACGGCAAGGTCCGGACGGACCGATTTATCCCGGAACCTGCCGGCATCTCGACCAGAGCAATCGAAATGCACGGGTCGCCGCCAGCGAGCCTTATGCGCTGCGGCTCGATTCAGGCCGCGCCGCGATGGAGGTGGGTCCACTGGTCTGGCATGAGCGCGACGAGGGCTCCATCGCGGTCGATCCGCAGATTTTTGGCGACGTGGTCCTTGCGCGCAAGGACGTGCGGACTAGCTATCATCTTGCTGTCGTCGTCGATGACGCATTGCAGGGGATTACGCTGATAACCCGGGGTCGGGATCTC
>JAWXBK010000108.1:0-126314 GCA_034439975.1 Rhodospirillaceae bacterium
GCGCTCGAGCGCGATCCCAACCTGACCGGTGCGCGCGGCCGTGCGCTGCGCATTCTGCTCTATCTCTTCGAGCGCGACGCGGTCGTCAGGACGCTGCGCTCCGGCTAGGTGGTCGAAGCTGGAATCTTGACCTTGCGATTTTCAGGCGGTCGGCGATCCGGTGGAGTCACGATGCCCCCCGAGACAACCATTTTGATACCCTCTTCGACCGACATGCTGAGCACCGTCATGTCCTTCCTGGGAATGAACAACAGAAATCCAGAGGTCGGGTTCGGAGTCGTCGGCATGAACACGTTGACCACTTCGTCTTCGGTGATTTCCTGCACTTCGCCCTGTGTCGTGCCGGTGATGAAAGCAAGCGCCCAAAGTCCGCGTCGCGGATACTCGATCAGCACGACCTCGCGAAAGGCGCTCGACTGGTTTGCCAGCACGGTCTCGAAAATCTGTTTGACCGCGCCATAGACGCTACGAATGACCGGCATCCGCGCCAGAATCCGCTCGCTGATGCGTACGATCAGTCGACCGACCAACCCGGCTGCGAACGCGCCGACAAGGACCAGGAATACAAACAGGACGATCAACCCGATCCCGGGAACGCTGAATGGCAGGTAGGTCTCTGGGTTGTATTGCGCGGGAATGAGCGGCTTTACAGAGCGATCGACCCAGGAGATCACCTGCCAAGCGAGCCAGAACGTGATTGCCATCGGCGCCGTGACCAGGACGCCGGCGAAGAAATACGCCCGCAGGCGTCCGGACAGGCTCGGCCGCAACCGGATCTTCCTTGCCTCGGAACGACTGTTATCGACGTTCTCCGGGTCGGGGCCCGGGCTGGATCCGTCGTTGATGGGTTCGGTTTCCGTCATTCTTGGCTGGCCTCATGCTGCGCGATCGGCATTGAACCACTATATAAGGTTCATCGCACTGTCGTCAGGGCCGGAGCCTGCTGGATTTTGCCGATTTGCCATTCCCGAAACGACCGCCCCGGACCCGTCATCGAAGCGGTCGCGACTGTCGTGCCACCCTATGTTATCCGGCAGCAAGATGCCGAAGCCATCGCTCGCCGCGTATTCGACCGCGACCAGTCCGAAATCGAACGGTTGTTGCCGGTCTTTGCCAATGCCGGGATCGAACAGCGTCATTCCTGCATGCCGCTCGACTGGTATGTCGAACCCCATGGTTGGAAAGAGCGCAACGATCTTTACGAAGATCATGCGCTCGCACTGATCGAGGAAGCGGCCCTCGACTGTCTCGCCCGCGCCGGCCGGCGGCCTGACGAGATCGATGCGATCGTCTGCGTTTCGACAACCGGTGTGACAACGCCAAGTCTGGATGCCCGCCTGCTCGACCGAATCGCATTTCGGCGCGACACAAAGCGCCTGCCGGTGTTCGGTCTCGGCTGCGGCGGCGGGGTAACCGGCCTTGCGCGCGCCGCCGATCTTCAGCGTGCGCAACCGGATAGCCGCGTGCTTCTGCTTGTCGTCGAGCTATGCGCCCTCACTTTCCGGTCGGGCGATCATTCCAAGAGCAACATCATCGCAACGGCGTTGTTCGGCGACGGCGCCGCTGCCGTTCTGATCGGCCCCGGACCGGACGGCCCTCGCCTCGGCGCGTCGGGCGAACATACCTGGCCGGATTCGTTGCCGGTGATGGGCTGGCAGATCGAGGATGACGGGTTTGGCGTGCTGTTCTCACGCGATATCCCTGCTCTCGTCCGCCGCGATTTCGGCACGATCGCCGATGAGTTCCTCGCACGGCACGGATACAGCCGTGCGGATCTCGTCGGCTATGTCTGCCATCCTGGCGGGATCAAGGTACTGGCAGCCCTGGAAGATGCGTTCCGGCTTCAACCCGGCACGCTCAATGTCGCGCGCGATGTGCTGCGCGACTATGGCAATCTGTCGGCGGCAACCGTGCTGTTCGTGCTCGAGCAGATGCTGGCAGCCGGGATGAAGTCCGGGCGATATCTGATGACCGCTTTGGGGCCGGGTTTCACCGCCACGTTTCAGATCGTTGAAATTCCATGACAGATGCGACCGCTCTGTTTGCGCAGCCACGCCGATGACGCCGCTCCTCTGGCTATTGGGGTTCGTGATCGTGCAGCGGTTGGCCGAACTGGCTTATGCGCGGCGCAATGAGCGGCGCTTGCTGGCCACGGGCGGTGTCGAAGTTGGCCGCGGTCACTACCCGCTGATCGTGGCGCTGCATGTCGCCTGGATCGCCGCGATGACGGCGTTCATTCCGCTCGATACGCCATTGCGTCTGCCGTGGCTGGTCGCGTTCATCGTGTTGCAGGCATTGCGCCTATGGACGATCGCGAGCCTGGGGCGTTTCTGGACGACACGCGTGATCACCCTGCCCGGCGCGGCGCTGGTTCGACGCGGCCCATATCGATTTCTGCGCCATCCAAACTATCTGATCGTTGCAGCCGAGATTGCGGTGCTGCCGCTCGCCTTCGGTGCGTGGCATCTCGCGGCGATCTTCACGATCGCCAATGCGGCGTTGTTGTGGTGGCGGGTTCGGATCGAGAACGCCGCCCTCGACGGGCGTCGCGTCGAACCTTAATAGCGCGACGGCCAGGTCGCGTTGGCGTAGGTCGCCGCCAATCGTGTCGCGGTCGCGGCGGTGTCGAACGCACCGGGTTCGTCGGGCGATGCTTCGCGCACGAGCAATTTTACGCGCACCAGCATCGATGCCTCGGTCCGGTATTGGTTATGGTTGTAGGGATGATACGGAAAGTAGGGATAGTAACCCATGTTCCGATACGGGTACGGGTGGTAGCCGTACCCTCCATACCCCCCGAAACCTCCGTACCCTCCGAACCCACTGTACCGGTCGTAATCGATCGACACGTCGGCGTCGCGGCTCGATTCTTCGACGATGAACGCCACATAGCCGCGCTCCTGAGCGATCTGCGCCGCACGCCAGAGGGCGAGATCGTAAGCACGCGCCTTTTCTTCCTCGATTTCCTGTTCGCGGGTCGAGTGGCGCGTGCTGGTCGCGAGCTCCGGCGTTAGATACTCGACTTCAAAGCGGTCTTCGCCCGCGGGCGTCGTCGCGTACCCGTATTGATCGGTTTGATCGATCGAGACCATCGCCGGACGTGGCGCAGGCGGCGTACACCCGGCCAGGGCCGCGACCGCAATCCCAGCCAACAAAACTTTGTGATTGCCGCGCATCCGCATCCCCTCAATATCGAGCCGGCCGCGACAATCGACAAGATGCCCGACCAACAGTTACGGCCCGGTGCCTACTGTCGAGCCAAGGGTCGAAGGCCTATCCTTGGGCGTTTCAAAGTGCCGCCGAACTTTGATAAAGGACATCGAATGACAACCGGTAACAGACTGATTCTTCAGACAATTGCTGTCGCTATCCTCCTGGGCGGCCTGTTTCTGCTGCGCGATGCCAGCGCGGATGATCTGCCGCCGGTCGTTGAGCAGCGCCAGGACGCCATGGAAGCGTTGGGCGGCCACATGAAAGCGATCAACGGCGCGATTGAATCGGGCAGCCCCGACGGGGCGCTCGTGGCACAGCATGCCGCAGAGATCCAGGCGATCGCCGCAAAGATCCCGGAACTCTTCCCGGAGGGCACCAGCCTCGAGGACATTACAGACGACGTCGAAGCAAAGCCGGAGATCTGGACCGACTGGGCCGGGTTCGAGCAGGCCGCCGCAAACCTGGGCACGCAGGCCGAAGCCCTCGCGGTTGCGGCCGGCACGAGCGATGCCACCGCGATGGGTGTGCAGTTCAAGCTGGTCGGCGAAGCCTGTGGCGGTTGCCACAGCAAGTTCCGGCAAAAGGACTGATCCTTTCGATCGCGACCACAACGAAAAGCCGGCAGCGATGCCGGCTTTTTGTTTGAGACTGGTTGTCGTTTAGGCGATCTCGTCCGAAAGGCGCCCGCCAGCATTAACGCCAGAGCGCCTGCGGATTGTTCAGAACTTCCGGGCTGAGTGCGAGGCAATAGGCGCTCTGGTCCCACATGGACTTGCAAGCCTTGCCGGCATCCTCCTGGGCGAGCCCGACCATCAGCGCCGAAAAACGCGAGACGCCCTCCTGTTCGCGCTGGACGACCGCCGGCCGACCCTTCGTGACGATGTCTTTCAACTGCTCGCGGGCATCCATCAATACGGCTTCGGCTTGCGCTTTATCGGTAAAGGCGCCGAACACCACGCCCCAACCCGGCAATGTACCCCCATCGAGCGTTCCGTCGGCGACGGCCGATGCACCAAGCTCGCATTGGTCGGGTGGCAGGCGGAATGGTGGCGGACCGGAATCCTCGCCCGCAACGGCGTTCGGCCAATCCGCGAGCAAAATGGGGTTGGCGGGAATCGGGGCCTCGAACGCTTCGTCCATCAGTCTCGCCATCTCGGCCGTGCGCCGGCCGCCACTCTCGCCGCCCAGCACGACGCCGATCAAACGCCGCCCGTCCTGCACCGCCGATGCGACCAGGTTGTATCCGGAACCGCAGGTGAACCCGGTCTTCAACCCGTCGGCGCCTTCGTAATAATCGAGGAACTGATTGTAGGTGCCGAGCGATTGGCTATCGAAGATCACGTAACGGCGGCTGAAATAATCGAAGTAGGCCGGGAAATCGTCGATCAGCGCCGCGGCAAGCACCGCCATGTCGCGTGCAGTGGTGATCTGGGAATCGTCGGGCAGGCCCGACGCGTTGCGAAAGACCGATCGTGTCATGCCCAGCGCCCGCGCCTTCAGGCTCATCATCGCGGCGAAACGCGGTTCGCTACCACCGACCGTTTCGGCCAGCAGCGTGGCGATATCGTTCGCCGAGCGCACGATCAGCGCGATGATCGCCTGTTCGACCGTAATCTTCGCGCCGGCTCGGATGCGGAGGCTCACCTCCGGCTGCGCGGCCGCGTTGTCCGAGACCGTCAGCTTGTCGTCCAGCGCCAGCGTGCCGTTCTCGATCGCTTCGAAAGTGAGATAGAGCGTCATCAGCTTCGTCAGCGAGGCTGGATACCAACGCCGTGTCGCCTGCTCTTCCGACAGCACCGCCCCGGTTTCCGCATCCACGACGATGCTCGCGAAGCCGGTCTCGGCACGCGCCGGCATGGCCGAGCCGGCCGATACCAGAGCCACCAGCAGGATCGTAGAGAGGAAAGACAATATGGATCGCGGCATGGCGCGGCGGTCGGGATTCCGGCGGTTCCAGTGTGATCGGCGAGACTTTAAGGGGCGCCCTCCCGCTGGTAAAGCGCCGTCGATCGGGCGGCAAATCCGCTTACGCCTCCGCTGCGCAAGGGGGGAATCGGGAGTCCTCTGCCGGGCCGGGAATACGCCCCGGAACCCCATTGCCGGGGGGCCGACGACCATGGCTTGATGGTCGTCCGGCTTAGGCCAAGCTGCCGGACCGGCAAGGAATCCCTCGATGATCGATCCCGGCCTCTATGTTGCGTTCGTTCTTGCCACCACGGTACTAATTCTGGCGCCGGGACCGGCCGTGTCGCTGATCGTCGCCAATTCGCTCGCCTATGGCACGAAGCGGGCCATGCTTTCGGTGATCGGCATCAGCCTCGCGACCGCCGCGTACCTCATCGTCACGTTCTTCAGCATGGCTTCGTTCCTGCTGCTGCTGGCGGAATGGTTCAACCTGCTGCGCTGGGCCGGCGCGATCTATCTGGTGTGGCTCGGCATCCGGCTCTGGATGAAGAAGCATGACGATCCCGATGCGACCGCCGTCCGGGTTGCTTCACCGACGAAGCTGCTGGTTCAGGGATTCCTGGTGAACGCCACCAATCCCAAGCTTTTAATCTTCTATGGCGCGTTCTTTCCGCAATTCGTCGACTCGTCGCGCGACCTGCAGCCACAGCTTGCGATCCTGTGCGCGACATTCTTCGTCATCGCGCTCACCTTTGACAGTCTTTACGCGGTCCTCGCCGGCCGGGTCCGGGTCTTGTTCCGCACCAGCCGCGCACGGCGCTGGATCGACCGGATTTCTGGCACGCTGCTGATCGGCGCCGGCGTCGGCCTCGCGCTGGTACGGCGGAGCTGACGCAGGTCCGCTCGGAGACACGCGCCCTCATGTCGATCCGACAACGTCTGCTCCGCCTGCGCGACTCGCCGCGCGCGCTCGCAATGACCGCGGCGATCGTCCTACTGATCTACGTTGTCTGGATCAGCGGACCCTATCTGCGCTCGACCGTCATACGCGACGCGGCGGTAACCTCATGGCTCGCGTCGACGCGAGCGCCGATCGCCGGATTGATCGAATACGCACCGCACGCCGCCGGGGACCGGATCGGATCCGATGGGCGGATCGTGCTCATCATCAATCCGCGTGTCTCCAGTGCCGAACTGGTCCGGGCGCAGGCCGAGCTCGACCGTACCAAGGCCGATCTGGCGGCGCTGACGGCCCAGATCGACGCGCTCGAAATCATCATCACCGGGAAGGCCCTCGCCGCCCGGACTTATGCAGAAGCTTTCAGCAACGACGTGGCTGCGGAAATCACCAATCTCCGTGCGCAGATCGAATATCACAGCGCCGCGATGGTGCTGGAGCAGAATGAAGCGGCCCGGCTGGCCAGCATGCGCGACAGCGGCGCCAGCTCGCAATCCCAGGCCGATGCCGCCGAAGTCGCCGTCATCGATCGCGAGCGCGCACTGATTGCAGCGGAAACCGCGCTGCGGCGCGCCGAACAGCGGCTCGCGGCGGCTCAATCCGGCAGCTTTCTGGGAGCACTCGACAGTGGCGATACGGGCGACGCCCAACGCAGTCTCGACGATACTAAAATCCTGCTGGAACAGGCGCGCGCCCGGATGAGCCTGCTGCAAAGCGAGATCGCTATGCAGACCGCTGTCGTGGAAGCGATCGCAACGGCCTACGAGCGGGCGCGCAGTGCAACGATTCCTGCGCCCGCGGGTGCGATGGTATGGAGCCTCCTGATCGGCGCCGGTGCCGAGGTCCAGGCCGGCGCCATCATCGCAACCTGGGTGAACTGCGAGGTGCTGCTGGTCGATGCACCGATCTCGGATCTGACGGCGGGGTTGCTGACGCCCGGCGATCCGGCCGAAGTCACGCTTGAAGGCGAAACACGAGTCCGTCAGGGCACGGTGCTCTTCACGCGAGGTGCGACAGCGGCGCTGGGGCACGACGACCTCGCCGCGCTTGCAAAAGGGCGTGACCACAGCAGCGGTCAGGCCATCATCGAACTGGCGGTCAACGACGCCGACATCGCGCAATGCCCGATCGGTCGTGCGGCCTTCGTCGATTTTCCGCGCGTCGGCGTGATCGACATGTTCATCGCACGCCTCCGGCTCTGAAGCGTTTGGTCATGGTTCCGCACGGCGGCATCACCCCGGATCAGCAGCGAAAGGAAAACTCGATCGCCTATTCGCTGATCGCGGATATGGGAATCCTCACGGTCTTTTTCATTGTCGGGCTGGTCGGCGGATCCCTGACCATCATTGCGGAAACGATCCGCGGCACCTTGATGAACGTAATCGAGGGGTTTTCGCTGCTGGTGATGCGGCGGGTGCATCGCGAAACCTTGTTCGCTCTCGAGTTCGGCCCCGGCAAACTCGAGCGCGTTGCCAATGTTGGCATCGCTATCAGCATGGTCATCGGCGCGACCTGGGTATTTGCCAACGCGATCCTCATGATCTTGGGCGACCGCGAACTCGCGTCACCCTTCGGACTCGCGCTGGCTGCCATTTGTGCTGCCTTGAATCTCTTCATCAACCTGCTCGCATGGAATGCGGTACGTCGTGCCGCCCAGACCGGACAATCGGTGATCATGCAGGCGCAACTGAGATCGCGCGAAACGAAGCTGCTATCGTCGGTGTTCATTCAGGTAGCGTTGACCGTCGCAACCCTCACGCCTGACCCGGTTATCGTGACCTGGTCCGAAGTGATCGGATCGACGATCGTTGCCGGAGTCATACTCCACAACGCGATCGAACTGCTTCGCATGGGCCTGCCCGATTTGCTCGACCGTTCGGTCGACGAGAGCGCCCAGATCGCGATCAATCGAGCGCTCGCCAAACATTTCGACGATTACGAGAGCCTCGGTCGCGTGCGGTCGCGCCGCTCGGGCCATCGGACATTCATCGAGGTCGTGCTCGGCTTCGACGAGACCCTCAGCATGTCGGAGGTCGGCCGGCGGATTGTGGCGATCCAGCATTCGATGCAATCCGAGGTGGACGAGGCTGACGTATCGATACTCGCCTCGTCGCATTCCAGAAATCCGGCCTAGACCGGATATCCGAACGATTTGAGATCGAGCCCGGCAAGCTCCGCCGTACGCCGATTGCTTTCCGCAAAGTATCGCTGATCGACGAGGCGCAACAGCTCGGCGTTCAGATGCTGCCGCACGCAGTTTTCAAAGTAAGTCGGCATGGCCGCTTCCAGTCCGCGCTTCAAACCGCGATCGAAAACCTTGCCCGCCCAGGGCGGCAGGCGCGAGGGTCGAAACGCATTCGCCGAAGTGCGCCGATTGATCCAGGTGAGGCGACGGAACCAGTAGGCCGCCGCATAACCGCGGCGACTGTTTTCCCGGCGGCCGCCGTCGACCCCGTCGGGAACCGAAACACCGGCAAAATCACAGATCCGCTCGACAAGATCCTGCGGATTGCGAACGAGCATTTCGTAGGGCAGGACCAGCACCCGATCCGGCCCGAACGCCGATCGGTACAGCTCGATCAGACGGTCATACTTCCAGAAATCGATGTTGAGCGTCGGCAGCCGCCCGTCCGATGGCGGATAGAGATACTGTTCGAGATCGTGCCAGCCGCCATATTTGAGATACTGCAGGTAACTCGACATGAGCATTGAGAACTGCTCGCGGACGACGACAAGAATCCGCGCGTTCGGCAGAACCGTCCGGATGCGATCGCGCAGGATCGTGCGATCGAACCCGGCCGACAGCGGATGCCCGCCCAGTCGCTCGTGACTGACAACCGCCGTCTTGCCCTCCGGCACCGTGAGCCCGGCCAGGGCCTCGCGGGTCGCGATGGCATCGAAATCGACCTCGGCCATCAACCGGTTTGCCTGGTCGTAGCAGAGGCGAACACCGATCGCCTTGGCGCGTTGCTTAGGTGTCATGCCTTCGAATTCGGGCAAATGGAACCCGCAGTCGGCTCGCGGGAACAGATGGAACTGCAGCCAGGTCGTCCCGGTCTTGTGCAGGCCTATATGCACGAGCGCATCGCTGTCGATCAGTCGTGCCATTCGAACCCGGCCCATTCCCCGCTCACACTCGGCCTGTCGCCCCGCCGCCGGTCGCCCGGCCCCTCGCGCCCCGGCGCGTACCCGCACTTACCAGCGATTCTTACAGGATGACAATGGCCCGCGCGTGGTGAGCCCGCCGGGACTCGAACCCGGGACACCCTGATTAAAAGTCAGGTGCTCTACCATCTGAGCTACGGGCTCCCCGGGCGCTTCGGGCATCGGGCCCGGCGGCCGCGCGGAACGGCGCCGGTCTAGCACGACCGGCAGGGTCGGCAAAACCGGAAATGGCCCTCCGGCGCAGCGCGGATACCCGCAAGGCTAGCCACCATCGAGGTCAGCCGCCATCCCCGCCCCGGCCTTGGCTTGGCCCGCAACAACCGAGCCGTCGATATGCCCGCCCCGTGGTTTTGTGGAATGATGGAAACCATTCGGAGAGCGAGGGGGCAACATGCGCGACGATGTGCTGGCAATCCTGGACAGCGACAAGTCACCAAACGAGAAGCTGACGGCGTTGATGCCGGCGCTCGCCGGGGCTTTGAACTGCGAGCGCTGCGTGATGTTCCTGCGCGATCCCAAGACCCATCGCGGTCGCGCAGTGCATCGGTGGGCGGCGAATCCCGAGTTTGCGCTCCGCCGCGAAGACCGCGGCTGGGAACTCATGCCGGCGACGCTCATGGACGACGATCCGATGTATGCCGAGGCGATGACGAACCCGGAAGCGCTCTATATCGACGATATCGAAACGGCCGCCCCGGCGCTGGTCAACACGGCCTACGAGAAAGAGCATTTTGGCCATTGCGGCCTGATTCACGCCCCGGTCTACCATCAGGGCGAGATGTACGGCGTGCTCGAACCGTCGTCGATGGCGAAGCCGCGCGTCTGGAGCGCAGCCGACAAGGCCCTCATCGCCGCCGTGCAGGCCCGCATCGGACCGGTCGTTGCGGCGTTCGTGAAAGAAGACGCCGCCTGACGCCGGTCGGTGGCCGATCGCGCAATCTCACACGCGGGGAATTGCGTTCCGGTCCCTGAGATAAGGCAGCTTCGCCCGCGCCGCAGCGATCAGAGATGCATCGAGCGTTGCCTGCAACATCTCCTCACCGGAGCCGCCGCGCGCCAGTTCCGACCCGTCCGGCCCGATGACGCAGCTCTCGCCCAGATAGGTAAATTCGCCTTCCTGGCCCGCATAGTTCGCATAGACGACGAAGACGCCATTCTCGAATGCGCGGGTCGGGATCATCCGACGCGCGACGAACGACCATTCCGCCTTGAGCGCGGTCGGTGCGACAACGATCTCGGCGCCGCCGAGCGCACAGGCACGCACCGATTCCGGAAACTCGATGTCGTAGCAGACCAGAACCCCGATTTTCCAACCCGCAATCTCGCAATACGTAAATCCTTCGCCGCATGCGAAATGAGTCTGTTCATACTCGTTCGGCAAACGGAGCTTGCGATGATTGGCGATGAGACGGCCGTCGGCATCGAAACAGGCGGCCGCATTATGGCACCGGCCGCTATCGCGTTCGGGATAACCATAGAGAATGGCGGTATTGTATTCGAGCGCCAGCGCCGCGATGCCCTTGCCAAAAGGGCCGTCGGTCGGCTCGGCCAGATCGGCCACGCGCGATCCGATATTGTAGCCCGAGAGAAACAGCTCGGGGCAGACGACGAGATCGATTGCGTCACGGCCGACGTTTTTCAATGCCGCTGCGAGCCGATCGAGACGATCCTTCGGCCGCTCGTCGCGCGCCTGATACTGAAAGACGGCACCCCGCAACGCGCGGCGCGCGCCTGCGTTCATCGCGCGGACCGCGGTTGCAGGACCGCCAGCTCGCGCGGATAGTTCGTCAGATAATCGAAGCCGGTTTCCGTCACCACGACCGAATCCCCGATCCGCCCACCGAATTTCCCTTCGACCGTGACGCCACCGTCGACCGCAAAGGTCATGCCCGGGCGCAGGATCGTCTTGTCACCTTCCTTCAACTCGGGCGCCTCGAGATAGGCGACGCCGATTGAACGACCGGTGCGATAACCCGGCGAGAAGCCGTTCTCGCGATAGACCGCATTGGCTGCCGCCGCGACGCTCTCGGCGGTGACACCTGCACGCATCGACTTGAGGGCGGTCTGTTGTGCCCTGACCGCCGTCTCCTGAACATGTGCTGCTTCGTCGCTGACATGGTGAATGAAGAACTGCCGATCGAAGCCCAGCTTGTACTGCTTGAACTGCACCATGTTGCAGAAGCAGAGATAGACCGGATCGCCCGGATCCAGTGGCTTCACGCTGGCGCGACGATGCACCATCGAGGTATCGGCGCCGGACTGGATGATCTGCAGATTGTGGATCATCGGCGAGACGAAGGCTTCCCAGCCTTTGCCGGTCAGGAACCCTGCCGCCTTGCGCGTGCCGGCGTTCATCACCGCGAGCGCCACCTCATATTCCGGCACGCCGGCATCCATCGCGTTCCGGGCACCATCCATCATGGCGGCGGCAATCGCGCCGGCCTGACGCATGACGCCGATCTCGAGCGGCGACTTGATCATGCGCTGCTCGCCGAGCAGCGGCGACACATCGCGCAGCTTTGCATCGGGATAGCGCTCGGCGAAGAAGTCGTGAACGATCGCCGGCAGCATCCGCGTCTCGACGGCGATTTCGCGCGGCGCCGGTTCGCCGATCGCATTGGCCAGGATCGCGCTCCAGTGATCGGGGCCCGCATCCTCCCAGGACCGCACATCATCCACCCAGGTCATGGTGGAGACCATCTCGGTCTCCATCAGCGGCGTGACGATGATGGGTGCCGCATCCGCGCGCAGGACCAGCATGGTGGGGCGGCCGAACTCGATCCCGAGATAGCCCCAGAACCCCGCGAGATAGGCGATCGAGCTTTCGTCGGTGAGGATGGCGACCCGGTGGCCCGCCTCTTTCAGCCGCGCCTGAAATGTCGCCGTGCGCGACCGCGCTTCGTCCAGCATGATCCGGTATCCTTCCCCTGCGCGCCGGAAATCGGCGGGCCGCCAGAGTTCAGATGTCCGGATGCGACGTCAAGCGCCGGTTGACGGCCGGCACACGCTCAGCCCTTCCGCCCGTTCTCCTCGGCGACGCGCGCGACCAGCCGCTCAGCGACGCGGGCCGAGAGGAACGGCGTCACATCGCCGTTGAGCCGCCCTATTTCCTTAACCAGGCGAGAGGAGATGAACTGGTGGCGTTCCGAGGCCATCAGAAAGATGGTCTCGATCGTCGGTTCGAGACGCGCATTCATGGCTGCCATCTGGAACTCGTATTCGAAGTCCGACACCGCGCGTAGCCCGCGGACCACCATCCCGGCACCCACCGCCTTCGCGAAATGCATCAGCAGCGTGTCGAACGGCCGAACCTCGATATTGCGGCCATGATTGAGGCTCTCGATTTCGGCCTCCAGCATTTCCACGCGTTCATCCAGGGTAAACAGCGGCCCCTTGCCGGGATTGATCGAGACCGCGATGACCAGCCGGTCGACCAGGCGCGAGGCCCGCTTGATGACGTCCATATGGCCGTTGGTGATCGGATCGAACGTGCCCGGATAGAGCGCGACTCTTGGCTCCGCCATGTCTTCCCCGCCATGATTTCCGGCATCGCGCGAAATCCCGCGGCGATGCGCCATCCTGGGAGCAAGCTAGCGGATTATTGCAGTTGCGAAAAGACTTGGGTGCGGCGCGGCAGCCCCGATCGGCGTCACCCAAAAACAAAGCGCCGCGGTCGTTTCCGACTGCGGCGCTAAACTGGACCGGCGGGAACGCCGCCGGGATGATCGAATGTCTCAGGCGACGACGCGGCGCTGGCCTTCGAGGGCCCGGGTCGGGTGGATGCCACCTGAGGGCTGCTGGTCCGACCGCTGCAACGAAGAGAGCTGCAGTTTGTCGATTTCGAGCTCATGGATCCGGTCGGCCTGGTTCCAGATCTGCTTGGCCTGCTGCTGAGTGAGGATCTTGAGGCGCTCTACCTCGGCAGTCAGCGGCTTCTGCCCGAACTTGCCGAGCTTCCAGCCCATGGCGGTGCCAACAAACATACCCGCGAGGATTGCCGGGGCACTATAGAGGATCAGCTCGATCATTGTTTTGGCTTTCTCGTCCCTTGAAGGCGGTCTGAGCCGCCTTTGTCTGTTTCGATGTCGATGCAGACTGGTCCGTCCGGTTCGCAGGCATGGGCCGTGCCCTGCGATCCGTAACCATCCAGCGCGGCGGCCCTTTGCCCTGCCCCCGTAATCTCGATGGTAAAACCATAATATAGTATTCGTCGGTATAGGTCTCGCAAAATCGACACTATACCGTTGCCGCGACGGAACGTCGCAGTTTCGCACATCCTGGGGCCAGGATGCGGTACCAAGGCACCTTTGGCTCCCGGTTATGCAGACCACGCTAAGTTAATGATTATAACAATATATGAGCGCCGTCTAATGCTTTTGAGGAGCTGCGAGGGGAATCCAACTCCCGATGCCAAAGGTATATGTTGGCCTCACGGGGCGTGACCCCTCGGCAACATAACCCGAGATGCAGGTCGGCGCCCGACCGTCCGGCCATCGTCACGGGCGCCGATCCAAGCTCAGCGTCCGAAGCCCGAGTAAGGATCAGATCACGCGGCGGAAGTCGGGTTCGGCTCCAGCGGTTCGACGCCATCGGGGCCGTCATCGGCATCGGTCGTGCCGCCCTCTTCCGCTCCCTCGGCCTCGCCGAGATCCGGCAGATGAGCGACCGAAACGACCGTCTCGTCCGTATCCACACGGAAGATGACCACGCCCTGGGTCTTGCGGCCGGCAATGCGGACATCGTCGACCGGGCAGCGGATGAGCTGGCCCGCATCGGTCACCAGCATGATCTGGTCGCTGCTGCTAATCGGGAACGACGCCACCACCTCGCCATTGCGCTTCGAGGACTCGATATTGGCGATACCCTGCCCGCCCCGCCCGGTGATCCGGTATTCGTAGGCCGAGCTCCGCTTGCCGAAGCCCTTGGCCGTCACGGTGAGAATCATCTCCTCCGCCGCCTCGAGCGCGGCGAAGCGCTCGACCGGGAGCAGATTGAGGGCGTCGGCCTCGACCTCGCCTTCCTCGCCGGCACGGCGACGCGCATTTGCCATGCGGATATAAGCCTCGCGTTCTGCGGTATCGACATCGACATGGTCCAGGATCGACATCGAGATGACGCTGTCGCCTTCGCCGAGGCGGATGCCGCGCACGCCGGTCGAGGTCCGGCCGGTGAAGACGCGCACATCCGGCACCGCGAAGCGGATACATTTACCGAGCTTGCCGGCGAGCAGCACGTCCTGGTTTTCGCCGCAGACCCGCACGTCGATCAGGCTGTCGCCCTCGTCGAGCTTCATGGCGATCTTGCCGTTGGCCATCACGTTGACGAAGTCCGAGAGCTTGTTGCGGCGGACATTGCCGGTCGCCGTAGCAAACATGACGAACATGGAATCCCAGCTCGCCTCGTCCTCGGGCAACGGCATGACCGTCGAGATCTTCTCATTTTCGCCGAGCGGCAGCAGATTGATCAGCGCGCGGCCGCGTGCCTGCGGCGTACCCTGCGGCAGTCGATAAACTTTGGTCTTGTAGACCATGCCGGCCGTCGAGAAGAACAGAACCGGCGTATGCGTGTCCGCCACGAAAATCTTGCTGACGAAATCCTCGTCGCGGGTCGACATGCCGGCCCGGCCCTTGCCGCCGCGGCGCTGCGCGCGATAGGCCGAGAGCGGCACGCGCTTGATGTAACCGCCATGCGTGACGGTGACGACCATGCCCTCGCGCTGGATCAGATCTTCGACGTCATGCTCGAACTCGATCTCTTCGATCGCGGTGCGGCGCGGGTTGCCGTATTGTTCACCGATCTCCTTCAGCTCGTCGCGCAGAATCTGCAACCGGCGCGGTTGAGAGCCGAGGATATCGAGGAAGTCTTTAATGTTGCCAGCGAGTTCTTCGAGCTCTTCGGCGATCTTGCCACGCTCAAGGCCGGTCAGCCGCTGCAGGCGCAGATCGAGAATGGCACGCGCCTGCACGTCCGACAGTCGGTACGTACCGTCGTCGGCAACCGTATGGCCAGGCTCGTCGATCAGGGTCACCAGCGGCGCCACGTCACCGGCCGGCCAGGCCCGCGCTATCAACTGGTCGCGCGCCGTGTTGGGATCGGGCGCGGCGCGGATCAGCGCGATCACAGCGTCGATGTTCGCAACCGCGATCGCGAGACCGACCAACACATGGGCCCGTTCGCGCGTCTTGATCAGATCGTGGACGGTACGCCGGGTGATGACCTCTTCGCGGAACACGACGAAGGCCTCGATGACCTCCTTCACGTTCATCAGCACCGGCCGGCCGCCAGTCAGGGCCAGCATGTTGATGCCGAAGCTGGTCTGCAGCGGCGTGTGGCGGTAGAGCTGGTTCAGCACCACTTCCGCCATCGCATCCCGCTTGAGCTCGACGACGACGCGCACGCCCTCGCGGTCGGATTCGTCGCGAATGTCCGAGATGCCTTCGATGACCTTGTCGCGCACCGTTTCGGCGATGCGCTCGATCATCCGCGCCTTGTTCACCTGAAACGGAATCTCGGTGACGATAATCGCCTCGCGATCCTTCGGCAGCGGCTCGATATGGCTGCGCCCGCGCATCACGACGGACCCGCGCCCGGTGTGATAGGCCTCGCGAATGCCCGCGCGCCCTAGGATGAGGCCGCCGGTCGGGAAGTCCGGGCCCGGCAGATAGGCCATCAACTGATCGATCGTCAGCGCCGGATTGTCGACCAGCGCGATCGTCGCCGCGACCACTTCGCCAAGATTGTGCGGCGGGATATTGGTCGCCATGCCAACGGCGATACCGCCCGCGCCATTGACCAGCAGGTTGGGAAAGCGTGCCGGCAGCACAGTCGGTTCGTGCTGCGATTCGTCGTAGTTGGGCTGGAAGTCGACTGTATCCTTGTCGATATCGTCGAGCAGCGCCGTCGAAACCCGCGCCAGCCGCGCCTCGGTGTAGCGCATCGCCGCGGCGGGATCGCCGTCCATCGAGCCGAAATTGCCCTGCCCCTCGATGAGCATGAGCCGCATCGAGAAATCCTGCGCCATGCGCACCATGGCGTCGTAGATCGCGGAATCGCCATGCGGGTGGTATTTGCCCATCACGTCGCCGACGATGCGGGCCGATTTCCGGAAGGCGCGGTTCCAGTCGTAACCGCCTTCCTTCATCGTAAAGAGGATGCGCCGATGGACCGGCTTGAGACCGTCGCGCACGTCCGGAAGGGCGCGCGCCACGATCACGCTCATGGCGTAATCGAGATACGAGCGGCGCATCTCTTCTTCGATCGTGACGGGCGCTATATCGGAGCGATCGACAGGGGTTTCGTCAGCCACTGAAAGGCCTTTCAAATCAAATGGATAACAGGGGTCCGATTCGGGCGAATCCGGCGCTGAAATAGGCCTCGGAATCTAGCAGTTTTTCGGCGCCGCAACAACGCGCGCGGGTGCGTCCAGAGCGCACTCCGGCCATCGCGCGACAGTCTATCCGGTCCTGTCAAAAGGTCAGCGTCGCGGCGAAGTCACGCGCTGCCCTGCCAATATCGTCCGCCTCCCCCAAACGAAACGGGGCGGTCCGTCGAAACGAACCGCCCCGCTCATATTTCGCGACGATTTCGGCTTAGATACCGGCCTTCACCTCTTCGACCAGTTCGATGTAGCGGCTGCGATAAGGCTCGTCCGCATCGACCGCGATGGCGGCTTCGTCGAACAAGGCTTTGGGATCGCTCATCCCGAGGCTGGCCAGAACTTCCGGATCGACCAGCTCGTAGGCTTTGCTGTTCGAATGACCGTAGCCGTACTCGCTGATGATGAACTGACCGGCTTCCGGTGAGGTCCAGGCGTTGATGAAGTCATAGACCGCGTCGAGGTCGCCCTTCGGATCGGGGCTCATCGTAAAGCCGCAAACCCAGGTGAGGATGCCTTCTTTCGGCACCATGTAGGCGACCGGCACACCCTCAGCCGTCAGGGTCTTGATCGTCTCGTTCCACGCGTAGGCAGCGACGATCTCGCCCGACGCCAGGCCCTGTGCGACCTGACCGGCATCGTCCCAATAAAAGCGCAGGAGGTCGCGCTGCTTGACCAGGAGCGCCTTGATCTCGACCAGTTGTTCTTCGCTCAGATGCAGATAGTCGTCGTACATCCCGTTCACCCGTGCCGCGATCTCGATCAGCGTGGTGTCGGTGTTGTACATCGCCAGACGACCGGCATACTTCTCGTTGAACAGCAGATCCCAGGACTTGGCGTCTTCCGGATCGACCAGATCGGTGCGATAGGCGATCGAGGAATTGCCGCAATCAAGCGGCACGAAAAAGGTCTGCCCGTCGGCGTTCTGGTCGGGAATGTTCTTGAACTGGCCCCAAATGTCGTTCCAGTGAATGAGCCGGCTGGTATCGATCGGCCCGGCCACACCGGCATCGCGCCAGCGTTTGATATTGTAGCTGCAGGGATGCGCCAGATCGACTTCGAAGCCGGCGAGCATTTTCTGAAGCGCTTCTTCCTCACTGGCAAACAGCGTGAATTCGGGACCGGCGCCGTATTTCTCGACATACTGCGGGAACAGCTCCGGCACGTCGTAGCCGCCCCATTCGAACACCGTGACATCGTTCTCGGCCGCGAGGCTCGGTCGTGCCAACGTCGTCACTGTGGCAACACCAAGACCGAGTTTGGCCAGCGTTGCGTGGAACTCGCGGCGCGACAGACCTTTGCGTCTCAAAATCTGGTCCATGGAAGCCCTCTCTGGTTGGCTAAAACGGTGGTTGTAAGCGGGGGCCAGTGCCATACCGCTTGGAATGAGTAATCGCTTAGAACGGGATATCGTCGTCGAAGTCGGCCGGCGGCCGACCCTGGTCGGAGGGACCGCCCGACCCGCCGCCGGCACCGGTGCCGGCAGATCCCGGATCGCCGCCAGCGCGGGAATCGAGCATGGTCAATTCCCCCCTGTAGCGCTGCAAAACGATCTCGGTGGTGTAGCGTTCCTGGCCGGATTGGTCGGTCCATTTGCGGGTCTGAAGCTGGCCCTCGATATAGAGTTTCGAGCCCTTCTTCAGAAAACGCTCGACCACCTCGACCAGACGGTCATTGAAGATAACGACCCGGTGCCATTCGGTACGTTCGCGGCGCTCACCGGTTGTCTTGTCCTTCCAGTTCTCCGAGGTGGCGAGGGACAGATTGGCGACCCTGGTTCCGTCCTGGGTCGAGCGTATTTCCGGATCGCGACCGAGGTTTCCCACCAGAATGACCTTGTTAACGCTGCCTGCCATACCATTTTCCTCTACACTGATGAACGCTGCCGGGTGATCCGGTAGGGCTCTATCCCGGCCGCTTAGTTTTCCTGAAACCCGGCGACTACGCCACCTTGAATTTATCACCCGGAACCCGGTCTTCGTGGCCGGGTTGGGCTTGTCCCGCGACAGGACTCGCCAATTTCGGGCGTCGCGATAAGATCGCCAACCACCGGCCAACCGGATTCCCGGACCCTGGAGCTATGACCGAAACGAGCGGCACTCGCCTCATCTCGATCCGCGGCGCGCGCGAACATAACTTGCGCAACGTCGATCTCGACATCCCGCGCGACCGGCTCGTGGTGCTCACCGGCCTGTCCGGTTCGGGCAAGTCTTCGCTCGCCTTCGACACGATTTATGCCGAAGGCCAGCGCCGCTATGTCGAATCTCTTTCGGCCTATGCGCGCCAGTTCCTCGAGCTGATGCAGAAGCCGGATGTGGATGCGATCGAGGGGTTGTCGCCGGCGATTTCAATCGAACAGAAGACCACATCGAAGAACCCGCGTTCAACCGTCGGTACGGTGACGGAGATTTACGACTACATGCGACTGCTGTTCGCACGGGTCGGTATCCCCTACTCCCCCGCAACCGGCCTTCCAATCGAAAGCCAGACGGTCAGCCAGATGGTCGACCGCATCTTGGCGATGCCCGAGGGCACGCGGCTTTATCTGCTGGCGCCGATCGTGCGCGGCCGCAAAGGCGAGTATCGCAAGGAACTGGCCGATCTGCAGAAGCGCGGATTCCAGCGCGTGCGGGTCGACGGCACGATCCACGAGATCGACGCGGTGCCCGCGCTGAACAAGAAGCTCAAACACGATATCGAGGTGGTCGTTGATCGCCTGGTGGTGCGCGGTGACATCAAGACGCGGCTCGCCGACAGTCTCGAAACCGCGTTGCATCTCGCCGACGGGCTCGTCTTCGCCGACGACGCCGATGCCAAGCCCGGCAAAAAGGGCGACACCACCGGCCGCACGATCTTCTCGTCGCGCTTCGCCTGCCCGGTTTCCGGCTTTACCATCGATGAGATCGAGCCGCGGCTGTTCTCGTTCAACGCGCCTTACGGCGCCTGCCCGGCCTGCGATGGCCTCGGCAACAAGATGTACTTCGATCCCGGCCTGATCGTGCCGGACGACAGCAAGACGCTGGAAAAAGGCGCGATCGCGCCCTGGGCCAATTCCTCGTCGCCGTATTACATTCAGACGCTCGAGAGCCTGGCGAAACATTACAAGTTCAGTCTGCGCAAACCGTTTAAGGAACTCCCGAAGAAGGTTCAGGACATCATCCTGTATGGCTCGGGCGACGAGTCTGTCACGGTGACCTACGATGACGGGCTGCGCTCCTATAAGACGACCAAGCCGTTCGAGGGCGTGATTCCAAACATGACCCGGCGCTGGCGCGAAACGGAGAGCAGCTGGGTGCGCGACGAGATGGCCAAGTTCCAGGCCACCAGCCCCTGCGATGCGTGCCATGGCGACCGGCTCAAGCCGGAGGCGCTTGCGGTCAAGATCGACAAACTCAACATCGCCGAAGTCGGCCGTTTCTCGATCCGACAGGCCGAGCAATGGTTCCGCTCGCTGCCGAACTCCCTGACGACGAAGCAGCAGGAGATCGCCGGCCGGATTCTCAAGGAGATTAACGAGCGGCTCGGGTTCCTCAACAGCGTGGGGCTCGATTATCTGACCCTCAACCGCTCGTCGGCGACCTTGTCCGGCGGCGAAAGTCAGCGCATCCGCCTCGCCTCCCAGATCGGCTCGGGTCTCACCGGCGTTCTGTATGTGCTCGACGAACCGTCGATCGGGCTGCATCAGCGCGACAATGCGCGGCTTCTCGAAACGCTGAAGCGGCTGCGCGATCTCGGTAACTCGGTGATCGTGGTCGAGCATGACGAGGAAGCCATCCGTGCGGCGGATTTTCTGGTCGATATGGGCCCAGGCGCGGGCCGGCATGGCGGCCAGGTCGTCGCGTCGGGTACGCCGGACGAAGTGATGCGCTCGACCGAAAGCCTGACGGCTCAGTATCTTAGCGGCTTCCGACGAATCGAGGTGCCCGAGGTACGGCGCGGTGCTGCGCGCGGACAAAAGCTGCGGCTGGTCGGTGCCCGGGCGAACAATCTGAAGAATCTGAGCGTCGACATTCCGCTCGGCATCTTTACCGCCGTCACCGGCGTCTCCGGCGGCGGCAAATCGACCCTGATCATCGAGACTCTCTACAAGGCGCTCGCGCGGCGGCTCAACAATGCGCGCGAACTGCCCGGCGAGCATGACAAGATCGAAGGGTTGCAGCATCTCGACAAGGTGATCGACATCGATCAGTCGCCGATCGGACGCACCCCGCGCTCGAATCCGGCAACATATACTGGCGCCTTTACGCCGATCCGCGACTGGTTCGCCGGTTTGCCGGAATCGATCGCGCGCGGTTACAAGCCGGGCCGGTTCTCGTTCAACGTCAAGGGCGGTCGCTGCGAAGCCTGCGAAGGCGACGGCGTTCTCAAGATCGAGATGCATTTCCTGCCCGACGTCTACGTGCAATGCGATACCTGCAAGGGCAAGCGATATAACCGCGAGACGCTGGAGATCACCTTCAAGGACAAGTCCATCGCCGACGTGCTCGACATGACGGTCGATGACGGTGTCGAATTCTTCAAGGCAGTGCCGGCGATCCGCGAGAAGCTGCGCATGCTGCAGGAAGTCGGGCTCGGCTATATCCATGTCGGCCAGGCGGCGACCACGCTCTCGGGCGGCGAAGCACAACGCGTCAAGCTCGCGAAGGAGTTATCGCGCCGTGCGACCGGCCGAACGCTCTATATTCTCGACGAACCGACAACGGGCCTGCATTTCGAGGACGTGCGCAAGCTGCTGCAGGTGCTGCACCGGCTGGTCGAACAGGGCAATACTGTCGTCGTGATCGAGCATAATCTCGAGGTCATAAAGACCGCCGACTGGATCATCGATCTCGGTCCGGAAGGCGGCGACGGCGGCGGTCACATCGTGGCCGCCGGAACACCCGAGGACGTCGTACAGGTGGCGGAGAGCTATACCGGCGCATTTCTCGCGCATCATCTCGGGCGCCGCGCAGCGGGCAAGCGAAAGAAAAGCGCTTAAAAAGACCGGCGCTCAAGGGAGGAACGCATGTTGACTCTGTATGGAAACCCGGGCGCGGCCAGTATGGCGCCGCATGTCCTTCTGATCGAAGCCAAGGCACCGCACGACGTTGTCATGGTCGATCTCGACAATGGCGAACAGTTCAAGCCGCATTTCCTGAAGATCAACCCGCATGCGCGTGTGCCGACCTTGATCGAGGGCGATCTGGTTCTACACGAGTCCGCGGCGATCACGCTCTATCTGTGCGAACGCTTCCCGCAGCTCGATCTCGTTCCCGCATCGGGCTCACCGACGCGCGCAAAATTCCTGCAATGGATGATGTATCTGACCAACACGGTGCAGGAAGAGCATCTGCATTACTGGCACCCCGACAATTACATGGAGAGTGATGGCGGTCGTCAGGAGATGAAGACCATGGCCGAGACGCGCCTCGGCAACATGTGGGCGCATATCGATGGCGCGATCGCGAGCGGCGGCCATCCGTATCTGCTCGGCGATCGCTGCACCGCCGCCGACATCTATCTCACGATGCTGACCCGCTGGTCGCGCGCGCTCGCCAAGCCGCCGGAAAGCTACCCGCATCTCAAGGCGCTGGCCGATCGGGTCAAGGCCCGCCCGGGCTATCAGGCCATGCTGAAGGCCGAAGGCATCGAGCAGTAGAGCGGAGCCGGCCGCGGCACTACTTCGCCGCGACGACCTCGATCTCGACCACCAGCTCAGGCACCGCCAGCGCCGAGACGACCACCAATGTTGAAGCGCAGGCATGGCCCTGCATCGCCGCGTCGCGGGCGACACGCGATTTCGCCACATCGGCAGCGTTGGTGATGAACACCGTGTTCTTCACGATGTCTGCCGGCCCCATGCCTTCCGCCGCCAGGATTGCGATGATGTTCGACCAGCAGCGCGCCGCCTGCGCTTCAAACCCTTTTTCGATCGTGCCATCGGGCTTGGCCCCGACCTGCCCGGAAACATACAGCCAGCGCGCGCCGGCTGGTGCCGCAACGCCCTGCGAGTAGTTCGAAAACGGTTTGACCACGGTATCCGGATTGAAGCGCTTGAGCATGGAATCCCCCTGGGTGTTCGGATCGGGACGAATGCTAACCCAGACCTGCGATCCGCGCCACGAAGCGTCGCTGCATGGGCGGGGGCCGCAGCACCAGAGGCAGCATCAGGTTACGGATCGCGATTTCGACCCGATTGGTTTCCTCGGCCAGCCGTACCATCCGCTCTCTGAGCCGGATTGCCGTGGTGCCGGCCGGACGGCGCAGCGACGAATAGCGCTGCAGCCGGTCCTCATCGAGCAGTTGCGCCATGACGGCGACGTCCTCGACGCCGAGATTCATACCGCGTCCCCCGATCGGCGAATGAACATGCGCCGCATCGCCCACCAGAAAGATTCGATTTTTCACCTGATAGCGCTTGGCCTGGCGCACCTGGACCTTGAAGATCGATTCGCGCAGCGTCTGGCGGACCGAATAATCGCCGGGCACCTGAAACCGCGTTTGCGGCGTGTTCGCGACAAAGCGGTATAGATTCTGGCCGACCCCAACGGCGAGCCCGAAATGGCCCCGGTCGTTGAGAAACAGATTGAGGCTGTCCGAGTCGTAAGGCCAGCGTTCGATCGCATAGTCGGCGACGCTCCAGAATTTTTCAGATTCGAATCCTTCGAAAGGAATTCCGGCCGCGTGCCGGATCATGCTGTCGACGCCGTCCGCGCCGATCACGATGGCGTAAGGTTCGACCGTTTTGCGAAACCCTTCGTCGATCACCACGGAAACTGCCTCGCCGAGATCGACCACCGAGCGCGCCACCACCGAGCGCGCCACCACCGGGCGCTCGACGGTCACGCCGAATTCGAGCAGTCGCCGGATCAGGATGTTCTCGGTCTCGTTCTGCGGCAAGGCGAGCAGATAATTGTGCCGGTGGCGGATCCGCGAAAAATCGACCGCGCCGGCGATGCGGCCCTTGATCCAGAAATCCGCCCGCACAATACGCCGCCCGGCTGCGAGCAACCGTTCGGTCGCGCCGGACGCTTCGAGAATTTCCAGGCTGCGCGCATTGATACCGACGGCACGGTTGTCGGACGACGGTTCCGGGTTGGCATCGACGATCCGCGGATTGAAACCGCGCCGGGCCAGTTCCAGTGCCGCAGTCAATCCGGTCGGTCCCGCCCCGACCACCAGAATTCGCGCTGCCGCGCCGTTTCGCATGGCGTCACCCGTCTCTTGCATTGTAAGTGCGCCGCTTCAGGCAGTAGGTAAGGCGGATGAGCCTCCCCGTTCATATCGTCGGCGCCGGTCTGGCCGGCAGCGAAGCCGCCTGGCAGCTGGCTGGCGCCGGTGTGCCGGTTGTTCTGCATGAGATGCGGCCGGTCCGTGGAACCGAGGCGCACAGAACCGGCGACTGTGCCGAACTCGTCTGCTCGAACTCGTTCCGGTCCGACGATCCGAACTACAACGCGGTCGGTCTCCTGCATGAAGAGATGCGCCGCGCCGGTTCGCTGATCATGGCCGCCGCCGATACCAACAAGCTGCCGGCCGGCGGCGCGCTGGCGGTCGACCGCGACGGGTTTGCCGCCGACGTCACCGCGCGCCTCGAAGCCCACCCCCGCATCCGCATCGAACGCGGCGAAATCGACGGCCTGCCGCCCGCGGCCTGGGATACGACGATCATTGCGACCGGCCCGCTCACAGCGCCCAGACTGGCCAATGCGATCCGCAACCTGACCGGCGAGGCCGATCTCGCCTTCTTCGACGCGATTGCGCCCATCGTCCATCGCGACAGCATCGACATGGAAGTTGCCTGGTTCCAGTCGCGCTACGACAAAGAAGGACCGGGCGGCGGCAAGGCCGACTACATCAACTGCCCGTTCGACCGGCCGCAATACGAAGCCTTCATCGATGCACTGCTCGCCGGCGAGAAGACCGAGTTTCGCGAATGGGAAAAGGACACGCCCTATTTCGACGGTTGCCTGCCGATCGAGATCATGGCGGCGCGCGGCCGCGATACGCTGCGCTGGGGTCCGATGAAGCCGGTCGGCCTTACCGATCCGCGCACCGGCCATCGCGCCTGGGCGGTTGCGCAACTCCGTCAGGACAATGCACTCGGCACGCTGTTCAACATGGTCGGGTTCCAGACCAAACTGAAACATGCCGAGCAGGTGCGGGTCTTTCGCAGCATTCCCGGTCTCGGGAATGCCGAATTCGCCCGGCTTGGCGGCCTGCATCGGAACACGTTCCTGAACAGCCCGCGTCTGCTGGATGCGCAGTTACGACTCGCAGTCGAGCCGCGGCTGCGCTTCGCCGGGCAGATCACCGGCGTCGAAGGCTATGTCAAAAGCGCCGCGATCGGCCTGCTCGCGGGGCGTTTCGCGGCAGCCGAACGCCATGGACTGTCGGAGGATGCGCCGCCCGCGACGCCGGCGCTCGGCGCGCTGCTGCACCACATCACCGGCGGTGCCTCAGCCGAAAGCTTTCAACCGATGAACATCAATTTCGGACTGTTTCCGCCTCTAGCCGACCCACGCCTGCGCGGCCGCGAACGCAAAGCCGCAGTTGCGGCCCGCGCGCTCGCCGATCTCGATCACTGGCTTTCGCGGTCTGCCGCCGCAGCCTGACTGACGTCGATCTTCGATGCCGCCGAGTTGCGTTCCTCGCGCGCGGTGAACCACACCATCCGATCGGTCTGACGAATATCGATCGGCAAAAAGAACGCGGGTCCGGGCGTATCGATCGCGCGCCACGCCTCGATCATGTTCTGTTTGTTGAGCTTCGAGGATTCCTGCCGGAACGGCGAAGGATGCTCGCCGCCAAACTTGATTTCGGGATTCGTATTGATCTCATAGATCTGCGGCCGGCCGCCAACGATGCCGAAATCCGCCCGGCCATAATCGGTATCGGCGAGGCGGAACGCAGTCGCCAGCGTTTCCTTGTAAGGATTCTCACGGACGATCCGAAGTTCGTCTTCATAGAGCGCCGGCCCGGCAATTCCTTTCTTGCCATATTTGACCAGCCAACTGTCTTCATGAACCGCGGTCGAAGCGAGTGTGCGGGGCCCGATCTGAAAACTGGAAAGCTTGCGATACAAATTCCCGACCAACGGTTCGGCGCAGTATTCGACGATCAGCAGCGTCGCGGCGGGTTTGCCTGCTTCGATCGCAGCGTCGATTGCACGCTGCAGCGTGTCCCAGTCATGGACCAGATCGGTCAGCGGCCGGTCATGGCCGCCTTCGTTGCGCAGGAACACCGGCCAGCGCGACGGACGGATCCGTTCTTCGACGCGATAGGCGTTGAAGTCGTTGATCCCCGCCTCGTGCAGCCGGCGCAACAGACCATAACGGCTGGGTGCTTTCGCCGGATCGTTGAACACCTTGAGGCCCGCCGCTTTCATGGCGCGGTAGGCCATCGCGACGCGATGCCAGTGGGCCAGCGACAGGCGGTCGAAATCGGTGAAGATGTAGGTGGCCCGCGGCGTGGTCGTATACAGCAAAAGGTCGCGGTAGCTGACGACCCGGACCGGCAGGGCCGGATCGAGTCCGACCACGGCGCGATGGGTGTATTCCAGGTTCGGCGATACCAGGAAGATGATCATGGAAGCGCCACCCCCTCAGAAGCATCGAAAAGCAATATCAATGGCTTATACCCGCAACTGTGGGGCGGCGGGCAAGCGCGATCCTTGACCGAAATCGGGCAGCGCCGTAAAGTGTAATGGAATCATCGCTCTTGAGGGGACATCGCATGAATTCGACATCGAAGCTGACGCTCGACTGGTCCCGTCTGCTGGGTTTCGACCAAACCAGCGCTGTCGGTCGTGAGGGCGTGGTCTATCAGGCCAAGATCGGTGCAAAGCAGATGGTCCGCGGCAGCGATGAGGTCGACTCTGTTGCCCTCGCCCGCCTGACCAAGATCGGTTTCAAGGAAAGCATTGGCGCCTGATCGGCTGGTTTAGGGGACATCTGCCACTCTAAACAGCCTCGGAACGGCCGAACGCGGACCGAGCCCGGCCTTGACGACGGTCGGAGACGCGCGGAGAATCCCCCAATTCGCCAAATGGGGGTGCATCGTGACCGCTTTGAACAAAAAACTCGTCGATCTTGACCGGTCGAAGCTCCTTGGTTTCGATCATAGCGATGCGTCGGCGCTTCCAGCCGCAAAGGTCGGGCCGAAAGAGCTGGTATCGAACGACGCCGCCGCCCCGAGCACCAAGATAGGCGCAAAGGTCGGGTTGAAGGGCACCATCAGACGTTCGCCTCTCCCGGGCGATGATCAGGCTGTCGGCGTTCCCGCCGCGCTGTCTGCCAAGGTCGGCATCAAGACCGTCATCACGTCGGTGGAAACAGCGAGCGGATTCCGTTCGACCCTGGACGAAGCGCCGGAAGATCGGTCTTCGATTTCCGCGCTGACCTTCTCCACTGCGGACGCACTGTCGATCGGTCTCGACTGGACGCATTTGCTGGGTTTCGACCAGGCGGTTCGTCCGACAGCCATGGTCGGCGAGAAAGACAATAGCCCCGCTCTCCGTGCGAAGGTCGGCAGTAAGGATCCTGGTCGACCCGCGTAACACGCCAAAACTTCCCGAATGTTTGGGCGCCCGCTACCGCGACGGTAGCGGGGCATCCTATAGAGGCGTATCGTTACCGCATCCGGGTTCTGGCCTGGTACGCGAACGGGATGATTGGAGAAAACGCCATGAAAACGCCGATGAAGATTTCTATCGATCTGGACTGGTCGCGCCTGCTTGGCTTCGATCAGACCGTCCACACCGACGGGTCGACGGTGATCGGCGCCAAGGTCGGCAGCAAAACCTGTCTTCGCAGGCTTTAAGGCTGAACACGCGGAGGGTCGGTGCAACGTTTGACTAGCCGGTCTGCGGTCGCCTGAGTGCGACCGTCACCCGATTGCCCGCTTCGCTTTGACGGCCTGATGTCATGAATCACCCGGAATCGAATCTTCCGCCACTCGACATGCGCCCCGATCCGGCGCGGGCAGCGGCGCTCGATCGCCGCATGCGGCAACGGCTGATCGATAGCCTCAACTACATTCGAGGGCAGGCCGGCAATCATCTCACATTCCCGGACCGCGAATTCGAGAAACTGCTCGAGCGGCTGCGCGACCGGCCGGTATCGGCTGCAGTGTTTGCCGCCTATTACGATCTCGTGCTGTCGATCGGCCGGGACGCGCTGGGCGATGCACAGCATTGCCTCGATGAACTCATTGCCGCGTCGGCCGATAGCGTATCGGGCCCGGCTATCGTCGCGCTCAAAGATTTTACCGAAGACCGCATCTCGGAACGCTATCGGCGCTTCGTCGATACCGATCCCAACCTTCCCTTCGTCATCGTGCCGCCATCGGCCGAGAAAGTCGAAGCCTGCCGCCGACGCATCGAAACGGCCTTTGGCATGCTCGATCGTGCGACCCCCGATTTATCGAACGAGATCCGCGCGTTGATTCGTCAGATCGTGCTGGCGGTCGGGCCGGACGAACCCGGTGCGACTGTGTTCGACGGCGCGTCGTCGTTCATGCTGTGGGGTGCTGTCGTGCTCAACGCCGACAGCTATCAGAACGACCTCGACATGGTGCAGGTGCTCGCCCATGAAAGCGGCCACAATTTGCTGTTCGGCCTCTGCGCCGACGGCCCGCTGATCGAGAATGACGACGCGGAGCGATATTCATCCCCCGTACGGCGCGATCCGCGGCCCATGGATGGCATCGTTCACGCGGCGTTCGTGATCGCACGCATGCATCAGTCGCTACGCGGATTGATCGACGCCGGTATTCTGGACGAGACGCAGCGGGCCGAAGCGGCGACCGCGCTCGACACGCACCAGCGTTCGTTCGCGACCGCGATCGACACGGTCGACAAGCACGGCCTGCTAACGCCGCTCGGGCATTCGGTTATGGAAGGCGCCCGCGCTTATATGAAGGCGCAGGCCTAAGCCGAAACGCCTACAGATCGCCCGGCACGTTGTAAGACGCTGCGGTCGACGGATCGACCGCACGCAGCATGTAGTCCTTCATCTGCGGCTCGTAGAGCACCCAAAGCCGGCGCAACTCCGCGATGGTATCCTCATCGTTCCAGTCGACGCGCAGATCCGCGAGCGGCCAGCTGTTCTCGTGTACGACCAGCAGACCGCAGGACTTCACCGGCCCCAATTCACCGCCGGCAGCGACCCCAGCCTCCAGTCCGCGCAACAGTCGTTCGGCAAAATGTTTGCCCTCGCTGGTTTCGAAGCCGCGCACCATGGCCGCAGGTACATCGACCGTCGACAGCAGATTGCCGGCGGCGATGCAATCGCGCCCTTGCGCGACGGCATTCGTCCCGAGCGTCTTCGCGCCGCTGTGATGCGCCGTCCGTCCTGCCCGATCGATCACCGCCACCTGGCGATACTCGGTATGCTTCGATGCCTTTAGCACCGCATCGAGTGCCTCGGATGCCGACTTGCCCGCGGCCATCAGATCGAGCGTGCGCGGGCCGATCGACGGATCGGTGATGTTCTGTGTCGAGACGGCGCCGACGCCGGCGCGCGCGTGCGGACAGCGGCTAGCAACGGCGATGCTGGACGTGGTGATCGCCACGCCGAACATACCGGTCGTGGCACAGCGTCCGGTGATCGAGAAGGTCATGCTGCCTTCCGCTGTGCCGGCTTGCGGCGCCCGGTTGAGGATTTCGCCCTGGATTTCGCTTTTGCCGGTGCGCGACCGGACAGCTTGGCCATCCGCTCTTCGGGGATCACCGCGAACACGTCGATCTCCATCAGATATTCCGGGCGCGCCAGGCCATCGATGACGAGGCCGGTCGAGACCGGAAACACGCCTTTCAGCCATTTGCCGAGCGACTGATAGACCGCATCGCGATAGCCGCGGTCGACCAGGTAGACAGTGATCTTGCAGATATCGTCGAGGCGCGAGCCCTGCTCTTCCAGCAGGAACTTCACGTTGCGCATCGCCTGATCGGTCTGTTTGCCGGCATCGCCGACATGGACGACCTTGCCCTCGAGCGTCTGGCCCACTTGGCCGCGCAGGAAGACCAGATTGCCGGCGCGCACCGACATGCAGAGATCGTTATCGATCTTCTGCTCCGGATAGGTCTTCTTGGTATTGAATTTGCGCTTGCGAATATGCGCCATGGTCGTCCCCTGCTCCCGGTTACTTCTGTTCCAGAACCCGCGGCGAAAGATCAGCCGCCTTGCGCACGAAATCAAGCGGTCCGGCGAAATCGAAGTTCCGGTAGACCGCACCCAAATGGGCGAACGGCGGCGACTGGGCAAAAAGCTCGAAGGTCAGCCGGTGACCGGCATAGTCCGAATTGAGCAGATCGCGGGCAAAAGCCAGAAGTTTTCTCCGGTCTTCGGCCACCCAGTACTCGTTGACGTTATAGAATTTGTCGAGCCACGGCTTGGTATCGGGGTGCTCGAAACTGGCGACGTCCGGCGTTACGCAGATCTGGCCGCCGCAAAGCTCGCGTGCGATGTGCATCATCGCGGGGAGCTGCGTGCAGGCCTGCACCCGCCCGGTATAGAGCAGCGACTGGTTTGGCATCAAAAGGCCGCCCGGGCTCTTCTCCGCGAAATGGATCGCTGCCGTGAGATGCGCGTTGATCGTCTCGCGATAGCAGGCGAGCTGGGCCAGCTTCTCCTGTACCGCCTGCTGCTTGTCGAGACCGGTCTGCCGAACGTTGAATAAGGCGGCACCGATCAGCATGTCGGCGACATAGAGAATGCGCAGCACGAACGGATAGGCGCTGTAACGATGCAGCGTGCCGCGGATGAACGAGGCAGCCCGGGTGTGCCGATAGAACAGCACGTTCTCCCATGGCACCTCGACATCGTCGAACACCAGCAACGTATCGACCTCGTCGAACTTGTTCGCCAGCGGATAGTCGCGGGCCGGGGCACGGCCGGTGAAGCCGGTACGGCAAATATGCTTCATGCCTTTCGCATTCATGTCGCAGATGAACCCGAGCGCATAGTCCGACAGCTTTTCGTCGCCCCAATTGGCGATGGTCGGCTTGACGAACGCCTGGTTGGCATAGGCTGCTGCTGTCTCGTACTTGGCGCCGCGAACGACGATGCCCTTGTCGGTCTCCCTGACCAGATGCAGCAACATGTCCGGGTCCTGATCCTGCGGGCGCTTCGAGCGGTCGCCTTTCGGATCGGTGTTCGCTGAAACATGGAACGTGTCGGACCAGAGCGCATGCTGGATATGGCGCGTAATGTTTTCGGCAAAGCGCGGATCGACTTCGTTCAGCACGTCTTTGCCGTCATAGAGCGACCACATCTCGCCGATCGTCTCGTCGCCGACGCGGATGACGACGCCACCGATATCCTTCAGCAGCGTGTCGACGGCGGTGCGCTTGTCCCACCAATCCTGCTGCGAATGCGGCAGGCGGTAGCCCATGTTATTGCGTTCGCCGGTCTTCTCGTCGGCGACATAGGACATCACGTCCTGCGTCTTCTTCTCGTGCGCGAGATCGTAGAAACGGGCGCGCACATCGATGATCGGCTTGAAGGCCGGATGCTTCGTCGCATCCTTGATCTTTTCGCCGTTCATCCAGATTTCGCGACCGTCGCGAATGGAATCGCGATACTGCTCGCCGGTCCTGATCATACCCTCGCCTCCGCCACTTCGCGCGCTGCCAACAACGCAGCTTCGATACTGCGCGGCGCTCGACGAAAGGAGAATTATTATTTTTCGACACATAGCATCGGAAAAACCGAAGCATGAGCCGCAGCGAAACTCCAATTAACGTCGTTCGATCAATGCGATAGCTAGACGATCGGCGGGCGACGATCGAACCAGGGTTTTGCTTTCTCAAGCTGGGCCGCGAGTTTGAGAAGTGTCATCTCCTCGCCCGCGCGGGCGGCGAACTGCAATCCGACCGGCAGCCCGTCCGCGGTCCAATGGAGCGGCAGCGAGATCGCCGGCTGGCCGCTGATGTTGAAGACCGGCGGGAACGGCGAATAGTGGACCGTGCCGCGCGGCCCGAGCCGAAGATCCATGAAATCCGGATTGGTCGGCGCAAAGCGACCGACTCGCGCCGGCGGCTCCGCCAAGGTGGGAGTCAGGAAGAGATCGTGGTCGACGAAGAATCGCGCGAGCAGCCGACCCGCCGCGTGAACGATGTTGATCGATCGTAGGTACTCGGTTCCCGGGACCTTCAGGCCGAGTTTCCACGCATCGAGAATGCTCGGCTCGAGTTCATCCGCGCGCGGCGGCCGTCCCATCGCGTCGACCTTCTGCTGGATCGACAGCGCCGTGCCGCACATCACAACCGTGGTCCAGGCGCGCATCGCGGCGAGGAAATCGAATTGCGGCTGCGCCTCGACGATCTCGTGACCGAGATTGGCGCAGAGCGCCGCGGTGGTCTCCACTGCGTGCCGGCACTCGGGATGAACCGGCACGCCGAGAAAATTCGTCGTGCTGATCGCGATGCGCAAACGGCCGGGCGGCGTCTCGATGCCCTCGAGATAGGAACCTTCGAATGTGGGCGCGTGATAAGGCGCCCCGATATCGGGCCCGTGGGTCGCATCGAAGGCGGCCGCCGTATCGCGCACACTGCGGCTGAGGAAACCGTCGATCGCCATGCCGCCCCAGCCTTCGCCCGATGCCGGGCCGTCCGGCAGACGGCCGCGCGTTCCTTTCAGGCCGACCAGGCCGCAGGAGGAGGCGGGAATGCGGATCGATCCGCCGCCGTCGCTGCCATGCGCGAGCGGGATGACACCGGCGGCGACGGCCGCCGCGGCACCCCCGCTCGAACCGCCGGACGTATGCTCGGGGTTCCAGGGGTTGCGCGTCGGCCCGCCATACACACCCGCCTCAGTGACAGGACCGACACCGAGCTCGGGCGATGTGGTTCGACCGAAAGCGACCAGCCCCGCCGCGCGCATCCGGATCCAGATTTCGGAATCGTAGGTCCAGTCGTAATTGGCAAAGAGCCTCGAGCCGCTGTTGGTCGGATAGCCAATCGCCTCGGCACCAAGATCCTTCAGCAGAAATGGGACACCCGAGAACGGCCCGTCCGGCAGGCCGGCGGCGATCGCCTCGCGCGCGCGGTCCGGCACCAGATGGGCGAACGCATTGAGGGCCGGGTTGACCCGCTCGGCCCGCTTCAGCGCCTCATCGAGGAGTTCGGACGGAGAGACCTTTCGCTGGCGCACCAGCTCGGCGAGCCCGAGCGCATCAAATTTGTCGTAATCCTGGACCGTCATTCCTGATCTCCCGTCACTGACCGAGCCCCCGAAGGCCGTCCGGCTGTCTAGCCGGGCTTGCCGCCAGCCGCAAATCGAAAGATAAACACTCTCAATATTCTGTCGGCATCGGAAATTCCTATGCGCTATACGCTGAAGCAACTCGCCTATTTCGTGGCGACCGCCGAAGCCGGCAGCATCACTGCCGCCGCTCGGGCGCTGCATATTTCCCAGCCATCGATCTCCGCGGCGATCGCCCAGCTCGAAGCCACGTTCGGGCTTGAGCTGTTCATACGCCACCACGCTCAGGGACTCGGTCTGACGCCGACCGGTCAGCGTCTCTTGGCCGAAGCACGCAGCCTGCTCGCTCAGGCACGCGACTTCCACGACGGCGCGATCGAACTCGCCGAAGGGGTCGCCGGCGAGATCGATGTCGGTTGTTTCATCACCTTCGCTCCGATGGTCATTCCCGGTCTGCTGCGCGCCATGCGACAGGAGCATCCCGAAATCCGCGTGCGCCTGCACGAGCTGCATATCGAGGGATTGCTCGAAGGACTGCGCGAAGGCCGGTTCGATCTGGCGCTGACCTACGATCTCAATATCGCCGCCGACATGACCTTCGAACCGCTCGCCGATGTGCAGCTCCATGTCATGCTCGCCGCCGACCATCCTTTCGCAGATCGCAATGCCATCGCGCTGCGCGATCTTATCGACGAGCCATTCGTCCTGCTCGCCCTCCCGGGCAGCCGCGACTATTTCCTCTCGCTTTTCTACGGGCTGAGCCTGCAGCCGCAGGTGGCGCATGAAAGCCCGTCGTTCGAAATGGTGCGCGGCCTCGTGGCCAACGGCTATGGCTATTCGGTCATGCACTCGCGCCCGGTGAACGACATCGCGCTCGACGGCATGCGCCTGGTGTATCGACCGGTGGCCGACCCGTTGAGGCCGACCCGGCTCGGGTTGCTGCGGCGGTCGGATCTGCGCGAGCGTCGTATTGCCGGGCTTTTTGCCGCCCTTTGTCGAAACTGGTTCGACCCGCGCGCACCGTTCGACGGAGACGTTTAGGCGACTCGGACGGCCCATAAGCGCCGCCTGCCGGCTATCGGCGATTGTCGCCTTATGCGGGAACCTCAACGCTGCGCCCGACCCTGTCGTACTGACAGTTGCGCATGAGCATCGGGCGCTACTGCCATTGAGAATAAATGGATATTTTTGCGCGCGAAGCACGATAGCGCCGAATCGTCGAAATATGGTCGCCGAGTCGCGGAAGATGCTGACCCCGCTCGCTTTACAAAAATTCTGGCGGAGCGGCAGAATGTCGCGGGCCCAAAGACGGACGCCTTCAATCCGAAGCGGCAACGCGACGAAGAATTGTTGCGCCGGCCATTTGCGATTGCAGAAACGCCGCCCGGGCAAAGGCCGTATGACCGGATCGAGCACATCCGGACCGGCCGCTCATCGAAGGGGGATACTATGGCAGAACAGACCGGACCGGGCGGTGTTCGTTATGAAACCGTCGGCGCGGAGTACTTCGAAAAGCGTGGCCTGAGGCGGTATGCGCGCGTCGGCTCGCTGTGGGCGCTGGGGGTTGGCGCCGTTATTTCGGGACATTTTTCGGGTTGGAATTTCGGCATCGGCGTCGGCGGCTGGGGCGGTCTCGCCTTCGCCGGCATCATCATCGGCATCATGTATGTGTGCTTGTGCTTCTGTCTGGCGGAAATGTCTCCGGCATTGCCGCACACGGGTGCTGCCTATTCGTTCGCACGAAGCGCGATGGGGCCTTGGGGCGGTTACATCACCGGCCTCGCGGAAAACATCGAGTATGTCGTGACGCCAGCCGTCATCACCTTCTTCGTCGGTGCCTATCTGGGAGGTATCTTCGAGACCGGACCCGGCTTCATGCCGGTATGGTGGATCCTGGCATACGCCGTGTTCCTGACGCTGAACCTGCTCGGTGTCGAGTTGTCGTTCCGGGTTTCGGTGATCGTTACGGTGCTGGCGTTGCTGGTGCTGGTCGTCTTCTGGGTCAGCGCCATCCCGCATTTCGACTTCAGCCGCTGGGCCCTCAATATCGGGGTCGATGAAACCGGCGCCATGATCGAACTTCCGGAAGGCGGTGGCCCGCTCTTGCCACTGGGCTTTGCCGGGGTCCTGGCGGCTTTGCCCTTCGCGGTCTGGCTCTTCCTCGCGATCGAGCAGCTACCGCTCGCCGCCGAAGAATCGCACGATCCGAAGAAGGACATGCCGAAAGGTCTGCTGCTTGGCATCGCGACCCTCGTCTTCTCGGCGACGATGATCACGTTCCTCAACCCCGGCATTCCCGTTTCGAATGCCGACGGGACGGCAACCGGTGCCTTCCACCTAGGTACATCAGCCGAGCCGCTGCTCGATGGCTTCCGGGCCATTTACGGCGGATCGGCGGCGAAGGTTCTCGCGCTGCTGGCGGTGATCGGTCTGATCGCCAGCCTGCACACGCTGATCTACGCGATGGGTCGCCAAGTCTACTCGCTCTCGCGGGCCGGTTACTTCCCGCGGGCGCTGTCGATCACCAGCGGCAAGCACAAGGTGCCGCATGTGGCGCTCATCACCGGCGCGCTCGTCGGGTTTGCCCTGATGATGACCATCTACCAGATCCTCGGTGTCGAACAGGGCGCGTTCCATATCGGGGCGACGCTGCTCAACATGGCGGTGTTCGGGGCGGTGATCTCGTACGGGTTCCAGGCGCTGTCGTTCATCATGCTGCGCAAGAACCTGCCGAACATCCATCGACCGTTCGTCAGCCCGCTCGGTATTCCCGGCGCGGTGGTGACGATCGTGATTGCCGCGGTCACGCTGGTCATGCAGTTGCGTGACCCGGTTTATCAGAACGGCGTCTACTGTGCCGCCGCCTGGTATGCGGTCGGCATCGTCTACTTCGCTCTGATCGGGCGTAATCGGTTGGTACGCTCGCCCGAAGAGGAGTTCGCCGAAACGGAACGGGCGAAGATGCGCGCCCGCTAGCGACGCTTCCGGCCGGATCGGTCGGCGGGAGGGGACGGGCAACCGTCCCCTCCTTGCGTTTCCAGGCTCAGCCAGCGTTCCCGACGCCCCGAAAACCCTGTCCGTCAGGGCTTTGACACCATCCCGGAACCGGCGCAAATTCCCGCCGCCCGGGGGAACCAAGGACAACCGAACATGCTCAACGCCGCATCGGTCCGCACGCCGGCCCAAGCGAAAAAGATCGTCGAAGAACGCAAGCTCACGCACGTCAAGGTCGGCATCATCGACATCGACGGTGTGTTGCGCAGCAAGTACATGGCGAAGGCGAAATTCATCTCGGCCCTCGAGAAGGGCTTTGGATTCTGCGACGTGGTTTTCGGCTGGGATTCGAACGACCAGCTCTACGAGAACGTGAATACGACGTTCACCGGCTGGCATACCGCGTTCCCCGATGCGACCGCCTACATCGTGCCGGAAACCTGCCGCGACATTCCCTTCGAAGACAATATGCTCTTCTTTCTCGCGGAGTTTCACGGCCGCGCCGAACCGGTCTGCCCGCGCAGCACGCTCAAACGCATCGTCGCACGCGCGAAGAAGATGGGGTTCTCGGTCGAAGCCGCCTTCGAGTATGAGTTCTTCATGTTCGACGAGACGCCCGAGAGCGTCCGCGAAAAGGGCTTCCGCAACCTGCAGAACATGACGCCCGGCTTTTACGGTTACTCGGGCATTCGTAATTCGGTCTGGTCGGAGCTTTATCACGAGATCCTCAACAGCTTCGAGGCGATGCGCATCCCGATCGAAGGTCTGCATACCGAGACCGGCCCGGGCGTGCTTGAGGCGGCGATCGTCCACGATGAAGTTGTCGAATCCGCCGATCGCGCCGCGCTCTTCAAGACGTTCATGAAAGTGCTCGCCCAGCGGCGCGGGCTGATGGCGACCTTCATGGCGAAATGGTCGAACGACTGGCCGGGCCAGAGCGGTCATTTGCACATGTCGATGACCGACAAGGCGGGTAAGCCGGTCTTTCACGACGCGAAAGACAAGCATGGCATGAGCAAGACCATGCGGCATTTCCTCGCCGGCCAACAGGCTCTGATGCCGGAGCTTCTGGTCATGACCGCATCCACGGTTAACTCCTTCTCGCGCATGGTGCCGGGCTTCTGGGCGCCGACCCATGCGACCTGGGGCGTCGAGAACCGCACCTGCGCGCTCCGCGTTATCGGCGGCTCGCCCTACGCGCAGCGTATCGAGTATCGGATCGCGGCCGCGGATGCGAACCCGTATCTGGCGGCTGCCGCGGCGCTCGGCTCCGGGCTGATCGGGATCGAGCAGAAGATGGAACCCTCCGACCCGATCGTCGGCAATTCCTATGCCATGAAGCATCCCGCCAAATACTCTCTGCCCACCACCCTGATGGAAGCAGCGGATCGGCTGCGCAAATCGAAAATCGCGCGCGATCTGTTCGGCGACGTGTTCGTCGACCATTTCGCATCCAGCCGAGAATGGGAGGAACGCGAGTTCCGCAAGCATGTGACCGATTGGGAAATGGCCCGTTACTTCGAGATCATCTGAGGAGCTTCGTTCGATCATGACAGCGATGCAGCGGACCATTACGCCGATCGACGGCAGCGTTCTCGTCGAGCGTCCGTACGCCACGGGATCGGATATCGCGGGTGCCATCGAGGCGGCCGGCCGGGCACAGAAGGCCTGGAAGCATGTCTCGATGACCGACCGGCAAAATTTGCTGTCGCGGGCGACCGATGCGTTCGTTTCGAAGAAGGATGCGATTGCCGAGGAGATCACCCGGCAAATGGGCCGCCCGCTCGGCCAGTCGCCCGGCGAAATTCGCGGCGTCGAGGAGCGCGCGCGATACATGATCGAGATCGCGCCGAAGGCTTTAGCCGACATCGATCCCGGCAAAAAGGATGGATTCAACCGCTTCATCCGTCGCGAACCGCTCGGCACCGTGTTTGTCGTGGCGCCGTGGAACTACCCCTATCTGACTTCGGTCAATGCGATCGTTCCGGCGCTGATGGCGGGGAATGCCGTTATCCTGAAGCATTCCGCGCAGACGCCACTTTGCGCCGACCGCTATGCGGAAGCCTTCGAAGCGGCCGGATTGCCGGACGGCCTGTTCCAGACGGTCGTGCTGACGCATGACGACACGGCGCGCATGATCGGATCGACGGGCATCGACTATGTCGCGTTCACCGGTTCGGTATCCGGCGGCCATGCGGTGATGCGCGCGGCCGCCGACCGCTTCATCGGTGCCGGGCTCGAATTGGGCGGCAACGATCCGGCCTATGTGCGCGCCGATGCCAACCTCGCCCATGCGGTCGAGAATCTGGTCGACGGCGCGTTCTTCAATTCCGGCCAGTCCTGTTGCGGCATCCAGCGCATCTTCGTCGACGCCAAACTCTATGACGGGTTCCTCGAGGGTTTCGTCGACCTCACCAAAAAGTACCAGCTCGGCAATCCACTCGAGTGCGGGACCAATCTGGGCCCGGTCGTGCGCAGCAAGGCGGCCGACGAGATCCGCAAGCAGATCGACGCTTCGGTTCATGCCGGCGCGAAGACCGCCATCGATCCGAAAATTTTTGCCGCCGACAAACCGGGCACCGCTTATCTGGCGCCGCAGGTTCTGGTCGGCGCCAGCCGCGACAATCCAATCATGCATGACGAATGTTTCGGGCCGGTAGTCGCCATCGCCAGGGTTGACTCCGACGAGGAAGCGATCGAGCGGATGAACGACAATCCGTTCGGTCTCACGGCCGCGATCTGGACCGGCGACGAAGAAGCCGCGATCCGCATCGGCGACCGGGTCGATACCGGCACCTGGTTCATGAACCGCTGCGACTATCTCGATCCGGCCCTGGCCTGGGTCGGCGTCAAGGATTCCGGCCGCGGCTGCACCTTGAGCCGTGTCGGCTATGAATATTTGACGCGCCCGAAATCGTTCCATCTGCGCACCCGCATCTGATCCGGCAGGCACGCCGCGTTCAGTATCCGTTTCGTTTGGGAGAAAAGACCATGAGCAATGACGCTGCCGCGCTGCGCGGCAACTGGGGTTATCCGACCAAGATGCGCTTCGGCGTGGGCCGCATTTCCGAGCTGGTCGATGCCTGCAAGGAACTCGGTTTCAAGCACCCGCTGCTGGCGACCGACCCGGGTCTCGCCAAACTGCCGATGGTGCAGGATGCGATCGCGCGCAACGAAGCCGCGGGCCTTCCGACGGGCCTCTTCTTCGACATCAAGAGCAATCCGGTTTCGAAGAACGTCGCCGACGGGCTGAAAGTGTTTCGCGACGGCAAGCATGACGGCATCATCGCCTTCGGCGGCGGCAGTGCGCTCGACGCGGCGAAGACCATCGCGCTGATGGCCGGGCAGACGCGCCCGATGTGGGATTTCGAGGATATCGGCGACAACTGGACCCGCGCCGATCCGGCCGGGATCGTACCCTCCATCGCCATTCCGACGACATCGGGCACGGGTTCCGAAGTCGGCCGTGCCTCGGTCATCACCAACGAGGAAACGCATACCAAGAAGATCATCTTCCATCCGAAGATGCTGCCCTCGATCGTGATCTCCGACCCGGCCCTGACGGCGGGCTTGCCGCCGCACATCACGGCCGCGACCGGCATGGATGCGCTCGCGCACTGCATCGAGGCATTCTGCGTGCCGAGCTATCACCCGATGGCGGACGGCATCGCCGTCGAAGGCGCGCGGCTGGTGAAGGAATGGTTACCGACGGCCGTGAAGGACGGGAAAAATCTCGTCGCGCGCGCGCATATGATGGCCGCGGCGACGATGGGTGCAACGGCATTCCAGAAGGGTCTCGGCGCGATCCATGCCCTCTCCCACCCGATCGGCGCGGTTTACGACACGCATCACGGTCTCACCAATGCGGTCGTGATGCCCTATGTTCTGGCATTCAATCGCAAGATGATCGACGAAAAGATGACCCGGCTCGCCGCCTATATCGGTCTGCCGAAACCTTCGTTCCAGTCGGTGATGGATTGGGTGCTCGCGCTGCGCAAGGAGATCGGCATTCCGAATACACTGGCCGATCTCGGCGTCGGCACTGACCGCCTCGACATGCTGTCCGAAATGGCAGCGGTCGATCCAACGGCGGGCGGCAATCCGGTTCCGGTCGGCGTGCCCGAACTCAAGCAGCTCTTCATCGTCTCGATCGAAGGCCGCCTCGCCGCCTGACGGTTCGCGAGTACTGGATGCGATCAGCCGACCGCGACGATCAGTTCGCTCGGTCCGCGGTCGGCGTTGATCGTCCAGCCCGGCACCTTGAGGTCGAACGGACAGGACGAGACGATGCAGATCAGATCGGCCTTCGCCTCCAGCACCACGTAGGAACCGGGCGCCACAGGATTGGGCGGCGATACCAGCTTGTGATTCTCTTCGACGCGCGTGTTCGTGAAGAAATTGACCGGCTGCGGGATGACCGCAATCTCATGACCGCGTGCGCGCATCGCGATCTGCAGGTTCTCCGAGCAGCTCCGGTGATGCCCTTTATGACCGAATTGCTCGTAGCGCGCCTGATCGCAGGCAGCGATCATCATGTCGTGGATGCCGCCCGCACCGTCCTCGACGAAATCGAGCAGCGGCCGCCGCATGCAAGAGAGGAATGTGTCGCCGGCGCGCGGTCGCACCGATCGGCTGGCGACCCAGGTGTGCATCGGCGACAGCCACTCATTGAGATTGTCGGCGCGATAGGCGAAGAAGTCGGCGGCCTGGCTGCCGGCCGGGCTGGTGATGCGAATGCGATGGCCCTTGGGTACATCGACGGCATGGCCAGTCGCGGCAGCGATGGTTACAGTTTGCGGCATGGCGATGTTTCCCCTAACGCACTTCGACGACGAGCTCGGTCGGACCGACATCGCCGTTGATCGCCCATCCAGGGCTGTTCAAGTCGAACGGACAGGATGAGACGACGCAGATCAGATCGGCCTTGGCCTCGAGTTCGACATAAGCGCCGGGTTTCACCGGGTTCGCGAAGGCTCGCAGCGCACCGTCTTCGTGAATTTTTGTGTTGGTGAAAAAGTTCACCGGTTGCGGCGTTACCGGCAATTTGTGACCGCGCGCGTGCATCACCTCGCCCAGATTCTCGGCGCAACTCCGATGGCCCTTTACGCCGAGCAGCTCGTAGCGCATCGCATCGCAGGCGGCGAGGAACATGTCGTGAATGCCGTCGGCCTTATCGACGGTGAACTCGAGCATCGGCCGGCGATAGCGCGAAAGAAAAACGTCACCCTTGCGAGGCCGGATCGATCGCGTCGTTACCCAGGTATGCATCGGCGACAACCATTCGCCCGGATCGTCGGCCCTGAAGGCGAAAAAGTCCGCCGCCTGGTGACCCTGCGGCGTGACGATGCGGATGTACCGACCGGCCGGCACTTCGACGGCACGCCCGTGCGAAGCGGGAACGACGACCTCTGTCATGAATGTCTCCTCGAAAGCAGTAAACCCGGAGCGAGAATCAGAAAACCGGCTGGCCGTTGACCTGGACGTCACCGGTCGGCGTGACCACGATCTTGTAACGGTCGACCGGCTCGCCACCGTCTTCGCTGCGCTCCGACGCGCTCGCGAGGTACATCAGCGCGCCCTGTAGCTGTTGCGCCTCGGGCCCGGTCGGCAGCGCCATAGCGCGCTCGGTCAAAACATCCAGATCGTAGATCGCGAGATCGAGCTTTGCCACGGCACCGAACATCGCATCCGGATCGACATCGACAATGCCGTCCAGCGTCATCCGCGCATCCTTGAGCGCGAACTGCGTGCCCGAAAGATCGATCCTCGTATCCGCATTCGACAGCGCGGTCTGCAACGCCGATAACACGAGCAGCGCCACGATATCCGCCTGCCCTTCGCCGGCCTGGGTCAGGTTGGGCGCCATCGCGGTGAGCGTCGAGGCAACCTGGCGGAACGGCACGTTGCTAAACACGACGTTTATGGTCGCCGAGACCGGCGCCATCAGCCCGGCCGTCGGATCGCCGGCAAAGGCCGTTTCCGCCATGGTCAGTTCTTCATAACCGATCGCAAGATTCAGGCTGCCTGCTTCCTGATCGACGTCCGCGACGCCGAATGTCATCTGCATGCCGTTGAGCGAGAACTGCGGCACGCCGGCGGCATCCGCATGTTCCATGTGGTCGAGCACGACGCTGCCGCGCACCGCAGTAAGGCTGTCGATCATCTGAACGATCGCACCCGACACATCGCCGCCAGTCTGCGCGGCCTGGTCGAGCGCATTCGACGCCTCGGTCCAGGCCTTGAGGTTCACGCCGGAGAATTCCGATTCAAGGCGAAGCCCTTCGAGCGCCGTTCGCTCGCCGCTGTCTTCAACCACCCGCATCGCATCGAAGGACATCGTGCCGGTCTGGTTGGTGCGCTCGGCGCTCGGATCTTCGGTTTCGAGCGTCGCCTGCACATTGTCGAACTGCAGCGTGGGCTCGTTCGGGCTTTCCATCTGAACCGAGGGAAGCAGGACATCGACCGACACGAACGCCATCAGCGGCTTGTACCAGGTGCCGCTGGCACGTTCGATATCGACCACCATCGTACCGGCCTCGGTACCGTCGGCGTCGCGCAGCGAGATGGGACTGTCCACCTCGGCGTCGTCGTACCGGATCATGTCGTCGTCGACCGGCGAGTGCAGGTAACGGAGCGTGCCGAGATGCATCTCCATGTCGGGTGCCGGTTTGACCACGGTGTCCGCGATCACAACGCGATAGCCATCGCCTTCGGATTCGACCGTCACCGCGCCATGCGTGAGATCGCCCGACGCCGTGAGCTTGGCGAGATTGGCTTCGGTCTCGGCCTGGATTTCGGCCGCCTGCTTGTCGTCGCAGCCCGTCAGAAGCAGTACCAGCAAGCTGCCTAGAACGACCAAGCGGAGTTTCATAACCTGCCCCTCTGTGCTCGCGATCTTTCCCGCTCGAATCGGGCAATCGCGCCGCACCATACCCCGGCATTCCAGGGCCGGAAACCGGAAGAAGCAGGCTTCGCCCCGCTTCGGCACCTCGTCCGACCTCCCTTTATAGGTTGCGAATGGTTATCGTTATCATTATCAATACCGCTGCAAACTACAAGGAGACCCCCATGCCCGAACGCACATTTCATTCCTTGAGGCTAGGGCTTGTCGCCCTCGCCGCCAGCGCAGCGATCCTCTCACCAACCTTCGCTGCGCAGGCAGAGGATGTTCTCAACGTCTACACGACGCGTCAGGAAGTCCTGATCCAGCCGGTCCTCGATGCCTATCGGGCCGAGACAGGCACACAGGTCAACGTGATCTTCGCAAAGGAAGGCCTCGTCGAGCGCCTCAAGAGCGAAGGCGCCAACAGCTTGGCCGACGTGCTGATCACCGCCGACGTCGGCTACATTCTCGATGCCGACAGTCAGGGAATGCTGCAGGCAATCGACTCCGACATCCTGAACGAGGCGATTCCGGAAGCCTATCGTCAGTCAGACGGTCGCTGGTACGGCTTCAGCCTGCGCGCGCGGCCGATCATGTACGCGGCCGACCGCGTCGATCCATCGGAGCTATCGACCTATGAAGACCTGGCCGATCCGAAATGGAAGGGCCGCATCTGCATCCGCTCGTCGTCCAACGTCTACAACCAGTCGCTGATCTCTTCGATGATCCTCGCGAACGGTGCCGAAGCGACCCAGGAATGGGCCAACGCCTTCGTCTCCAACTTCGCGCGCGAACCGGACGGTGGCGACCGCGACCAGATCAAGGCCGTCGCAGCCGGTGAATGCGATATCGCTATCGCCAACACCTACTATCTCGGCGGCATGCTGCAGGCCGAAGACGAGCCCGACCAGATCGAGGCGGCGAAGGCCGTCCGCATCTTCTGGCCGAACCAGGACGATCGCGGCGTCCACGTCAACATCACCGGCGGTGGCGTCGCAGCCAACGCGCCGCATCGGGAAGAAGCCATCAGGTTCCTGGAATTCCTGGTGACGGACGAGGCGCAGCGGCTGTTCGCGGACGTCGTCAACGAATATCCGGTCCGTGCCGACATGGAGGCGAACGACGTCGTCGCTTCGTTTGGCGAATACGAAGCCGATTCACTGCCGCTGGAAGAACTTGCCGAAGTTCGGCAGGAAGCCGTGCAGATCATGGATCGCGCCGGCTGGAAGTAACGTTCCGAGAAAACCGTCGGGCCGTCGGCCCGATCGTTCTAAATGCCCGGGCGGGGCGTTTCATCCTCTGCAAGCGAGAGGAGCGAGGCGTTCCCGCCCGCTGCCGTTGTATCGATCGTCAGCGTCCGTTCCGTGGCGAAGCGATGCAGATAACGCGGACCGCCCGCCTTCGGCCCGGTCCCCGACAGACCCTCGCCACCGAACGGCTGCGCCCCCACCACCGCTCCGATCATGTTGCGATTGACGTAGGCATTGCCGACGCGCAGCCGTCCCAGAACGCGCCGCACCGTGCTGTCGATCCGGCTGTGAATGCCAAGTGTGAGCCCATAACCGACGTCGTTGATGGAATCGAGTATCTGGTCGAGCCGCGCATCGTCGTAGCGCACGACATGCAGGATCGGCCCGAACACCTCGCCCTCCAGCACCTCGATCCCGGAAATCTCGAAGGCCTGCGGCGCCAGATAGTGGCCGGGGGGCAGATCTTTGGGCAGCGCGACCGCAAAGATCGACTTTGCCTCCCTGCTCATGCGCACCGCGTGCGCCGCGAGATTGGTGCGCGCCTCCTCGTCGATCACCGGCCCGACATCGGTCGAAAGCCACGCCGGATCGCCGACCACGAGTTCCTTCATCGCGCCGGCCAGCATGTCGAGAATCTTGTCCGCCACATCGTCCTGCAGGAACAGCACGCGCAAAGCCGAGCAACGTTGCCCCGCGCTCTGGAACGACGAAATCAGAACGTCGCGCACGACCTGCTCGGGCAGCGCGGAGGAATCGACCAGCATTGCATTCTGCCCGCCGGTCTCGGCAATCAGCGGCACGATCGGGCCTTCGCGTGCGGCAAGCGATTGATGGATCGCGCGCGCCGTCTCGGTCGAGCCGGTGAATGCAACGCCGGCGATGCGCGAATCGGTGACGAGTTCTGCCCCGATTACCCCACCTTCGCCCGGCAGCAGATGCAACACATCGACGGGGATGCCGGCCCTGTGCATCAGCCGCACCGCGGCTGCGGCGATCAGCGGCGTCTGCTCGGCAGGCTTGGCGATGACCGCATTGCCGGCGACGAGCGCGGCGACGATCTGGCCGGTGAAGATCGCGAGCGGGAAATTCCACGGCGAGATGCAGACGAACACGCCGCGCCCATGCAGCGCGATCTCGTTCCGCTCGCCGGTCGGCCCCGGTAGCTTCATCGGCGTGGTGAAATCGGCGCGCGCGCGGCTCGCGTAGTAGCGGCAGAAATCGACCGCCTCGCGCACCTCGGCCAGCGCATCGGCCAATGTCTTGCCACCTTCGCGAATGGCAATCGCCATCAGTTCGGCCCGGTTCGCCTCATAGAGAACGGCGATGCGATCGAGACAATCGGCGCGCTGCCCCGCGGGCGTTGCTTCCCAGTCGACCCAGGCACGGTGCGCCCGCGCCAGCGCATCCTCGACATCCGCGACTGTTCCTTCGACCACCTGCCCGATAGCCCGGCGCGTATCGGCCGGATCGAGGCTGGGCCGGGCTTTCCCCTCGCGCGCACGGCCGCCGACAATCGGTGCCGCGTGCCACGGCCCTTCTGGCATCGATGCGGCCAGCGGCACCAGCATGGCCGGATCGGTGAGGTCGATGCCCTTCGAATTCGTGCGGTCTGGCTGGAACAGATCGATCGGCAACGGAATTCCCGGATGCGGGATCGACGGCAGCGAGCGTACGCGCGCGATCGGATCGGCGATGATCTCGTCGATCGGCGCGCTCTCATCGACGATCCGGTTCACGAAGGAAGTGTTCGCACCGTTTTCCAACAACCGGCGCACCAGATAGGCCAGAAGATCCTCATGGCTGCCGACCGGCGCATAGATGCGGACCGCGCAACCGAGCCGCTCCGGCGGCGCCACCTCTTCGTAAAGCGCATCGCCCATGCCGTGCAGCCGCTGGAACTCGAAATCATGGCGATTGCCGGCCAGTTCGAGGACCGTGGCCAGCGTGTGCGCGTTATGCGTCGCGAACTGGGGGTAGAAGGCATCCGGCTCAGCGAGCAGCTTCTTCGCGCAGGCGATGAAAGAGACGTCGGTCGATACCTTGCGCGTGTAGACCGGATAGCCTTCGAGCCCGCGTTCCTGCGCGAGCTTGATTTCGGTATCCCAATAGGCGCCCTTGACCAGCCGCACCATGAGCCGCCGCTTGCTGCGCCGCGACAGATCCGCGAGCCAGTCGATCAGCGCCGGCGCGCGCTTCTGATAGGCCTGCATGGCGAGGCCAAACCCGCCCCAGCCGGCGAGCGACGGATCGACGGCCACCGCCTCGATGACGTCGAGCGACAGATCGAGCCGGTCGGCTTCTTCGGCATCGATGGTGAAACCGATATTCGCGTTCTTCGCCTGCTTTGCGAGCGCCAGCAGCCTCGGCACCAGCTCGATCAACGCGCGATGGCGCTGCGCGAATTCGTAGCGGGGATGCAGTGCCGAAAGTTTGACCGAAATGCCGGGGCTCTCGATCGGACCGCGGTCGGGCGACGCAGCGCCGATCGATGCAATCGCGTTTTCGTACGAAACCATGTAGCGATCGGCATCGCGCATGGTGCGCGCCGCCTCGCCCAGCATGTCATAGGAATAGCGAAAGCCCTTGGCCTCGAGCCGATTCGCGCGATCGAGCGCCTCGTCGATCGTGCGGCCCATCACGAATTGCCGGCCGAGAATGCGCATCGCCTGCGTTACCGCCTGCCGGATAACGGGTTCGCCCGAGCGCGACAACAGACGCCCCAGAACTGCACCGAGATCGCCGCCATCGTCGCGATCGAGCCGCATGATGCGGCCGGTCAGCATGAGGGCCCAGGTCGAGGCGTTGACAAAAAGCGATTCACTGGATCCGACATGGCGCCGCCAGTCGACATCCTCGAGCTTGTCGCGGATCAGCCGATCGGCAGTATCGGCATCCGGCACACGCAGCAGCGCCTCCGCCAGACACATCAGCACCACGCCTTCGCGGCTCGAGAGCGCGTACTCATGCATGAAGGCATCGATGCCGCCATTCCCGAGGCGTTTCTCGCGCACCTCGCGCACGAAGGCGCGGGCCCGCTCGGCAATGCGATCGAGCGTCTCCGGCGGCAGCGCGGCCATGTCGATCAGCGCTTCGACGCAGCGTGTTTCGTCGGCCCGATGCAGGGCCCGGATACGGGCACGCAGCGGGTCGGGCGACGGCAGAGGATCGCGGAAGATCATGGCTCCATTGTCTAGCCCGGCCGGTCTTTCCTGTCACCTGAACCGCCGGCTTCCCGCCGGCCGCACGGCAGCCAAGGCCGATTGCTATTTTCGCTGACAGTCGGACATGATGATGCCGGTATGACAAAGGGAGGCGATGTCGATGCGCGTTCGGATCATGGCTCGGGTTGCGGCAGGGTTGCCGTTGGGCGTCCTGATGGGAATTTTCGCCCTCGCTTGGCCCGCCAGCGGTCAGGCCGACGGTGCCGAAGTCACCTGCCCGGCCGAGATCGAAGTCGTGCAGGAGCTGCGCGAACCCCAGACCGAGTGGGCCGAGGGTGCGGAACCCTGGCCGAGCGAACTGGTCAATCTTGCGGTCTTTGACGGGCCGCCGGAAGAACTGTTTCAGCTCATTCACGACGAGGAAAGCGAAGACGGCGATACGGCCATGATCGCCTGGGACCTTGTCGCCAATGAGGGGCGCGGTTACTGGATCACCTGCCATTACGCCAACACGCTGGTGACGCTGACGCGCGCGCTTCCGATGTCGGTCGCGCGCTGCGAAGTCGTATTCGAGACACAGATGCGCTATGCCGACGGCCGCGAGGTGGTGCGCTCGATGCGGTGCTTCTGAGCACCGCGCAAATCCTTTTCAGTGAAAGTCGCGCGAGCGGTAGTCGGGCTCGCGACCGGGCCGTACGACTTCGTCGGCTCGTGCGAGCGCCGGGGGCAGAACAGGTCCGCCGGCCGCCAAAGTAACGAGGTCGGATGACAAATCGATCAGCCGGTCGGCGATCACATGGATCACCCGCCCCTCGCGCTGCAGCCGCCCGTCGACGCCCAAGAGTTTTGCACCGAGCATGATCGGCCGGAATCGTTCGAAGATCTTGGGCCAGATCACGATATTGGCGATGCCGGTTTCGTCTTCCAGCGTCGCGAAGATGACGCCGCTCGCCGTACCCGGTCGCTGCCGCACCAGCACGATCCCCGCCACACGCACGCGCCGATCGTTCCCGATACCGACCAGCCGCACCGCCTGGCGATAGCCGCGTTCCTCAATCGCCGGCCGCAGCAATGCCATCGGATGCTGCCGCAGCGTCATGCGCAATGTCGCGTAATCCAGCGACACATCCTCGCCGGCGGAAGCGGCCGGCAGCAGGACCGGCGCTTCCGGTCCTTCATCCGCTTCGCCGACTGCGGCGAATAGCGGCAAGGGGGCCGCCGGCAATCCCTTCACCGCCCACAAGGCTTCGCGCCGCCCGAGCCCGATCGAGCGGAACGCATCGGCCCGCGCAAGCCGCTCCAGCACGCCGCTGTCGAGACCGGCGCGACGGCGCAGCGCGAGCGGATCGTCGTAACCGTTGCCGCGTGCCGCAACCAGCCGCGCCGCGGCGGCCTCGTTCACACCCTTGATCTGCCGCAGGCCGAGCCGCAGTGCATAGCCGCCGACCGCACCGGATTCCGGTTCGAGCGTCGAGTCCCAGTCGCTGCGATTGACGTCGGCCTCGCGCACGAGGACGCCATGCTCGATTGCATCGCGCACGATCTGGGCCGGCGCGTAGAATCCCAACGGCTGGCTGTTCAGCAAGGCGCAGGCGAAGACCGCCGGATAGCGCCATTTCATCCAGGCCGAGACATAGACCAGCAGCGCGAAGCTTGCCGCGTGGCTTTCCGGGAAGCCGTAATCGCCGAACCCTTCGATCTGTCGAAAGCAGCGCTCGGCGAACTCGCGTTCGTAATTGTTCGCGACCATGCCGTCGATCAGCTTGTCCTTGAACGTATGAATCGTGCCGGCATGACGGAAGGTGGCCATCGCCCGGCGCAGCCCGTCGGCCTCATCCGGCGTGAAACCGGCCGCGACGATGGCGATCCGCATCGCCTGCTCCTGAAAGAGCGGCACGCCCAGCGTCTTGCCGAGTACGTTCTCAAGTTCCTTCGAGGGGAAGCTCACCACCTCCTCGCGATTTCGCCGCCGCAGATAGGGATGCACCATGTCGCCCTGGATCGGGCCCGGCCGCACGATCGCGACCTCGATGACGAGATCGTAGAAATTTCTGGGCTTGAGGCGCGGCAGCATCGCCATCTGTGCGCGGCTCTCGACCTGAAAAACGCCGATCGAATCCGCACGGCACAGCATGTCGTAAACCTCTTTATCGTCTTCCGGCACGGAGGCCAGCGTGAAAGCCTTGCCCCAATGCCGGCGGATCAGTTCGAAGCCTTTGCCAAGGCAGGTCAGCATGCCGAGTGCCAGGATATCGACCTTGAGCATGCCGAGCGCATCGAGATCGTCCTTGTCCCACTCGATGACGGTACGCCCTTCCATCGCGGCGTTCTCGATCGGCACCAGTTCGGAGAGCGGCCCCTCGGTCATGACGAAACCACCGACATGCTGCGAAAGATGGCGCGGCGTGCCGATCAGTTCCCGGGTACGCGCGATCGTCTGTGCCATGCGCCGCTCTTTCGGGTCGAGCCCGAGTTCGCGCACCCGCGCCTCGGCCACGCCCTCCTCGCTCCAGCCCCAGATCTGGCCGGCGATCCGGTCGACCAGATCGAGCGACAGGCCCATCGCCTTGCCGGTCTCGCGGACTGCCGAGCGGCTGCGATAACAGATCACCGTGGCGGCGAGCCCGGCGCGATCGCGGCCGTATTTCTCGTAGACATGCTGGATCACCTCTTCGCGCCGCTCATGCTCGAAATCGACATCGATGTCGGGCGGCTCGTTGCGCGCCGCGCTGACGAAACGCTCGAACAGGAGATCGTGGTGGGCGGGATCGATCGAGGTGACGCCGAGGCAATAACAGACTGCGGAATTGGCCGCCGAGCCGCGACCCTGGCAGAGGATTCCCTTCTCGCGGGCGAAAGCGACGAGATCGTGTACGGTGAGGAAATAGGCGGCATAGCCGAGTTTGCCGATCAGCGTCAGCTCATGCCGGATCGTTTGCGCGACCTTGTCGGGCACACCTTGGGGATAGCGATCGCGCGCACCGAGCGCCGTCAGATGTTCGAGCTCCTGCTGCGGCGTGCGGCCTTCCTGCGTGAGCTCCCTGGGATATTCGTAGCGCAACTCGTTAAGGCTGAAGCGGCAGCGCGCCGCGATCTCGACGCTATGCGCCAGCGCTTCGGGATGATCCGCGAACAGCCGCGCCATCTCGCCGGGGTTTTTGAGATGCCGCTCGGCGTTCGGTTCCAGCCGGTGTCCCGCCGCATCGATCACGACATGCTCGCGGATGCAGGTGACGAGGTCGTGCAGTTCGCGCCGCCCGGCCGTGTGATAGAGCGCATCGCCGACCGCGACCAACGGCGCCCCCGTTTCACTCGCCAGCGTTGCCCGCGCGGCGATGCGGCGGCGATCGTCGCCCTGCAAACGATGCCAGGCGGCCAGATACACGCTGCCGGGAAAACTCTCGACCAGCGCGCGCAGGCGATCGGCATCGACGCTGTCGGGCGCCGCCTTTTCCTCGAGAGGCGGCAAGGACAGAACGATGAAGATCTGTCCCGCGCCATGCGCAAGCATATCGGCGAAACTGAGACGGCATTCGCCCTTGGGCGCGCGGCGGCGGCCGAGCGTGATCAGGCGCGAGAGCCGACCATAGGCAGCGCGATCGGTCGGCAATGCGATCACCGCCGCCTTGTCGTCGAGTTCGAGCCGTACCGCCGGAATGAAGGCGAAACCGGACTCGCGCGCCTGCTGATGCGCCCGCACCACGCCCGCGAAACTGTTGATGTCGGCAAGCGCGAGCGCCTTAAGCCCGAGTTCGTGTGCCTGCTCTATCAGCTCTTCGGGATGCGAGGCACCGCGCAGGAAGCTGAAATTGCTGATACAGGCGAGTTCGGCATAAGCGGGACCCGGCATTGCCGCAATCAGGCGAACAGCCCGTGCAGCAGCCAGCGCGCCTCGCCGCCCTGCTCGCGGCAGAGCCAGAACCGCCCGCCATCCTCGTCCTCGATGCGCCAGTAATCGCGCGGCGGACGATCGCCTTCTACCGCCGGGCGCCACCATTCGGGGGCGATGCGCTCAGGCCCTTCCACGGCGGCGATGGGCTGCGCGCCTTCGCCCCGATGCAGTGCGACCGGTTCGCCTTCATGATCGACGCTGACCGAAACCGGCATCGGCTGGCCGAGCAACCGCAGCGGCCGCGGGCGGTCGCGCCACCAGCCCGGCATCGCCGCGGGCGCATTCGCGGCGACCCGCTGTTGCGCCCGTTCGGCGCTGTAGCTCTCGCGCGGCGCCAGCCGGCGCAACTGCTCGAACCCAAGCCGATTTCCAAGCCTGTCCAGCAGGTTGGAAAGATCTCCTGAATCAGAAGATGAAGCGATTTGAGGGAGCGGCAGGGCGGCTCCCTCCGCGATGACGGGGTTTGGCGGCCGGTCCAATTGAGGGTCCGGCTGCAGCGCCGGCTGCGTGTGGCCGATCACCATCTGCAGCGCGCTCAGCGGCTCGGCGATACTGGCCGCCAGCGTCACCGTCTCGATCCCGAAGCCGGAATCGATCTGCTCGATCTGGGGTACGAACAGACGCAGCAGCGCATCGGGATCTCGGTTCGGTCGTGCCGTGCCGATGGACAATTCGCGCATCGTGCCGTCGACCCGATAGAAGGCGAGGACGAGCCGCCTCGCGCCCAGCCCCTCGGCTTCGAGGCCGCGGCAGAGTGGCGGCAGCAGGCGCGCGAGCGCCGCCGCGATCGCCGGCTGGTCGATGACCGGTTCGGGGAAAGCGAGCCGCACCAGATGGCGCGGCACCGGCCGGCGCGGGCTCAGCGGTTCGTCGCAACGGCCGAGTGCCTGATCGAGCCGTCGCCCCACGCTTTCGCCGAAGCGGCGGGCAAGTGCGGCGCGCGGCAGGGGATAAAGATCGTCGATGCGACGCAAGCCGAGCCGGTCGAGCTCTGCCGCATCGGCGGCGCCGATCCGCAATGCGACGACCGGCAGCGGTGCCAGTGCCACGCGCTGGCCACCGGGCGGCAGGATGGCGATACCGCCACTCGCCGGACGTTGCACCGCCGCAAGAAAGCGCGCCGCCGCCCAGGCCGCACCCGGCGTGTCGGCGCAACCCGCCTGGGTCGCAAAACCGAATTTCTCGAGATGAAAGACGAGATCGGCGAGCAACGCCGCTTCGCCGCCGGCGAGATGCGCGCAGCCGGTGATGTCGAGCCAGATACCCCCCTCGCCTTCGCTCGCGGTCCAGGGCGTGTAACGCCCGCACCAGTCGGCGAGCTTCGCCAGCATGGCGGCATCGCCCGCGGGGTCGGCGGGTCGCACGACGATATCGGGCAACAGCGCGCGCGCATCGGCGAGCGTCATGCCGGGCAGGATGCCGGCGCTACCGGCGCGCGCATCGGCCATCGCGACCAGCGCACGGCCGGCTTCCACCCGCGCGGTGACCAGCGGCGGTTGCCGATAATCCGAGTGACGTCCCGTCGTCCGCGCGCTGACCGAAGCTGGCTCGTTGTTAACCGGCCATGACCGGAGCAGGCGCGCGGTCGCGAAACGCGGCAGCCAGAGCGATACGATCCGTCGCTGCGTCATGTCTCGCCTCCACGTCCCATTGTCCGTTCTGCCCGATGCGGCTGCGCTGCAGCGCGAGCCGCCAGCGCGGCGTCGCAAAGCCGTCGGGAAATCCGTTGCGATCGCGCGCGCCCGGCAAGGCGGCGACCGACCAGCCGGTCATCGCGCCGGGAATGGCGCTGCGATTGCCGGTCTGCAGAACGATGCCGGTCGTGCCGCCGGCCTCGGCCGCGAGCTGCAGCCGGCGTGCCGATTTGGGATCGATGCGATCGAGCTCGACCACGGCACCGGCAAGACCGGCTGTGCGGAGCGCCTCTTCGAAAGCCCAGAGCCGGTCGGCCGGCCGCGTTGCCTCGACCAGGATCAGCCGGCCGGTATCGAGCCCGAGCCGGGCGAGGCCGGGGCCATAAAGATCCGCTCTTGCGGGCAGCCAGAAGGCCGGCCCGTCGCTGCCGCGCTGCAGGTGGGCAAGCAGGAAGGTCGCAAAGCCGGTCGCGGCCGCACTGCCATCGCCCGGCGCCACGACATGCAGGGCGGCATGCGGCAAACCGCCGCCAAGTGCGCGGTCGAGGGCTTCGAGCCCGAGGGGGATCCGGCTGCCGGCCCCGACCGCGCCTGGCGCGAGCCGTCCGACGAGCACCCGAAGCGAAGCAATGCGCTCGTCAGACCGGCCCGGATGGCCGGCGTCATGGCCGAGGCGATCCAATCTCGCGGCGGGAGGTTGATCCGTGCCGGGGGTATCGGCAGCGGACACCGCGAGGTCTGAATCTTCAGGGAAATCACTCCCCTGCCCGTCCATGATGCCGGCTCCGTCTTGCTGGTTTATGAATGTTTGTTCCTGAAATGTTCTAGTCGGCAGCCGGCCGGACTGTCAAGCGGGTTGGAATGGCTGGCCTGCGGCTGGCGCCGCTGCGATGCCTGACCCGCCCCGGTCTCAGTCCTGACCGTCTTTTCCGGCGAGACCTGCCGGAGCCGGAGCGCGCCATTTTCGTATTACGATGCCGGCAGCGAATCGCCGACCAGGGGAAAAGGCGCTGCGACTGAAATCCATCACAGGATCGCTGGCGATCACCGTGCTGCTGTTGCTCGGTGTCGGCGACAGCGATCTCGTCTCGCCCGCGCGCGCGCAACAGACGAGCGGCGAAGCCGCCGAGCCTGCGCCCGGCCCCGCCGCGACGATCCGCGTCAAATTGATGTGGTACAACCAGGCACAATTCGCCGGGCTCTATGTCGCCGACGCCAAAGGCTTCTACGAACGCGAAGGGCTCAATGTCGAACTGCTCGAGGGCGGCAGCGGTATCCAGCCGCTGACCGCGCTTGAAACCGGCGAAGCGGATGTCGCGCTCAACTGGCTGCCCGCCGTCATCGAAGCGCGTAAACGCGGCGTCGATCTGGTCAATATCGGTCAGATCTTTCAGAAATCGGGCACAATGATCGTCTGCCGGCACGATGCCGGCGTGCGTTACTCCGGCGATGTCGCGGGCAAGCGCATCGGCGTGTGGAATGTCGGCGATGAACTCAATCTGCGCTTCTGGCTCGCGCAGGTCGGAATCGATCCGCACCAGGTCGAGATCGTGCAGCAACGTCCGAACGGTGCCGATTTGATCGAAGGCAAAGCCGCCTGCGTCACCGCGATGACCTACAACGAATACTGGACGATCATCGATTCCGGCCTGACGCCAGCCAATCTGATGGCCGAACGGCTGGGCGACGAGAAACTCGGTTTCCTCGAAGACGGATTCTACGTGCTGCGATCAAGCCTCGAGGATCCGGCGAAGCGCGATGCGCTGGTGCGTTTCCTCCGCGCCAGCATCAAGGGCTGGACGGACGCCCTGAAGAATCCCGACGAGGCCCTCGCGATCGCGATGGCGATCACGCCGCAGCTCGCGTTCGATCATCAACAACGCATGCTGGAATCGGTGCTCGCCTTGATCGATACGGACGGGCGCGTCGGCCATCTCGATCTTGCCGGGTTCGACCAGTCGATTGCCGTGATCGCCGCGCGCGAAGGCGATCGCGCGGCCGTGCAGGAAGCCGCGACGGCGTCATGGACGCATGCGCTGTGGTACGAGGCAGGTTTTGCCGATGACACGCTACTGACGCTGTCCGAAGCCACGCGATACCGGCTGATCGAGGCGGTCGATACGCGCTGGTTCCTGATGCTGGAGCTGATGGGCACTGCCGCCTTCGGATTGGCCGGATTTATGCGCGCCCAGCAACGCCGCTACGATCTGTGGGGCGCATTCATCCTCACTTTGTTGCCTGCCGCCGGCGGCGGCACGTTGCGCGATCTGCTGATCGGACGCACGCCGTTCATCTTTCAGGATCCCATCTACATCCATGTCATTCTGGCGGTGCTGATCGCGGGCACGATCGTCTCGCGCTTCACCAGCGGACATGCGGCGGCCTCCAAGGAATTCGACAAGGTGCGCGTCTTGTTCGACGCGATCGGCATGGCCGCCTACGCGATGGTCGGGGCTGCGGTCGCGATCATCGCCGATCTCCACTGGATCTGGGTACCGTTCTGCGCGGCGCTGAGCTGCGCCGGCGGCGGCATGCTGCTCGACGTGGTGACCGGCCGCGAGCCGCGCACGTTCCAGGGCGAACCCTATGAAGAGATCGCGGTCGCCGGCGGCCTGCTGCTGCTGTTCGGATTGCAGATTGCCGATGCGAACGAACACCGGCCATGGATCGTCGCGGCCGCGATCCTTGCCACGCTCATGTTCGTCATCGTCGTGCGGTTGGTCGTGGTGCGATACGGGCTACGTTCGTTCCGCCTCGGCGGGACCGCGGCCCCCGCCGACGCGGCGAAGACCGAGCCTTAACCCAGTTCGACCGGTTCGACGCTGCCGTCGAGCGCCATCAAATAGGTTTCGAGGCCGAGCGTGGGATGGCGCTCTTCGAGTTGGTTCGCGAACTCGACCATCGTGGCGCGATGCTGATCGAATTCGACGGCCGGTTCGCCGGCTGTATCCACATCCTGCGCGATGCGATAGGCGCCGCAGTCGCGATGATCGACGACGATGACCGTCTCGATGTGATGCAGGTCGATCGCCACGTCGAGATGCTGCCAGAAGGTCTCGTGCCAGTCGGTAAAGGCATTGCTGACAACGCCGAGCGAGGCGCCGGCCAGGATGACATGATCGTACTGATCCTGCAGCCCCTGCTTGTCCATGAAACGCACCAGATCGTCGATCAGGCGATAATCCATGCAGCTCAGCAGAAGCGCCTTGGCCTTTCCGGCAGCGACGGCCGGTTGCGGCATGCTGGCAAGCGTAAACCCGCCCGCTGCCGCAACGGCGGTAAGGCTCATGAAACGACGACGATCCATCGGACCGCTCGCCGCCGAGCAACAAGCATGCGCGCCGGATTGATGATGTGTCATGCATCCCCCTGTTGGTGTCTAACGAGCCGCAGACGCGTCGCCGACCTGTTCCCCATTTGCGGTGACCAACGTTGCAGCGGACGGCCCGAATTTGAGCAGCGCATTGGCAAGCGCCGTCTGGCGCGTGTCGTCCTGCTTCAGCTTTGCGTAAATGCTGTCGGGCTGGTTTTCCGACAATGCTTCGACCCAATAGCGCCGGCGCGTCGCCAATAGACGCCGCAGCCCCCGCTTCGCGCATTCGATCGCGAAATTCAGGTCGACCATGTTGACGCTTTCCCAGTGGCGCACATCGAAATTCAGAACCCGGGTATCGAAGGCCGCGCTGTCGGTACCGATGACGTCGACCGGCTCGTGCTGCGAACGGAGCATCGCCCGATGCAGCGATTCACGATCGTCGCGATAGGACCGAACCGGCGGACGCAACCGGCTACCATGAACGCCGAGCACCGTCTCGCGCGGCAGAGCATCGAGCTGCGCATTCATCCGTGCGACATAGTCCGGCGGGTAACGGATATCGTCGTCCACCGTGAAATAGCGCGTGGGGCCGCTGCACATCGTGAGACCCAGCAGCTTGCCGTTGGCGCGCAGGTCGCCGAACTCCTGCGAGCGCAGCACCACAATCTTCGGATGGCGGATGTCGATCTCGGTTTCGAACCGGTCGAGAAACAGGAACAGCCGGTCGACCTGCGAGAGAATAGAGCCGATGGCGGCGCGTATCGTGGGCTGGCGGCTGGGCATCGTCGCCATTCCCGCGACCAGCATCGGGCGCTCGCGCCACTCGGGACCAGGCAGGATGCGGAGCGGATCGCCCGGTTTCGGCACGCGCGCGGTGTTAGCCGCTGCCGGCGCGGCGCCCGCTGTAGCCAGCGCCTGCCGCTTGGTCGCGAGATACGCCGCGACTGCGGCAGGATCGGGCGGCGGCGGCACGCGCAGCTTGCGCGCCTTATCGCGCGTCGCGAACGCCTTGTCGGTCAACTCGTGTTCGATGACCGGCGCGAAGCTTGCCTCGAATTCATCCTTGCCGAGTTTCTTCACCTCGGCCGGATAGGCGCTCATGATCGCGCGCAGCCGATGCCGTTCGATCCACAGGCGCAGGATATTATGCTCGTCGAGCTCGACGCCCCAGACCTGCTGGAAGGTGCGGACCGACTGCGCCGCGAGCCGGTGCGACCATCGAAACAGATAGTAAGACAGATCCTCGAGCTCGACCGCGGTCTTCGCCGCATAGGTGACGATCGCATGCCGCTCGAACGTGATCCGGCCGCCGGCAAGCGCGGTGCGCAGCGCGAAGTCCATCTGCTCGCGCGTGATCAGCCGTTCGTCGAGCGCCCCGAGCTTGCGCACGAAATCGGTGCGCGCAAGGAAACAATGAAACTCGGTGACCTCATTCGTTTCGGGCGCCGTCTCGGCCGTCACCCGTTCGACCGGATCGTTCATGTGCCGGTGTTTTTCTGTGATCTGCGGCCGCTTCTTGCCATCCTCGACGATCAGCGTGCCGCCGGCATGGTGCGCCTTGGTCGCCATCGGCGGGCCGATGCAGATCAGCGGCGCCACCGCATCCGCCTGGTTGCGATCGGCATTGGATTCGAGATGATCGAGCCAGTTCGGCTCATAGATCATGTCGTTGTCGGCGAAGATCACGAACTCGGTTTCGACACGCTCGAAGGCGATGTTGCGCGCCTCATGCGGCGTCACATACCAGTCGAGCGACACGAGATCGAACGGGCGTCGCGCCTGCAGTTTTGCAAGGGCCGCCCGCACGGAGGCCGGCGAACAGCCCTCGACGACGACGACCGGCACGGTCGCCGGGACCGTCGCGAATAGCGATTCCAGCGATTCCACGACCGAGGAGAACCGCTCCCGCGGGGCCACGATCACCGTGCTTCGCGCCATCAGTAAACCCTCAATACCTAATGCCTTATATCACGGACTCGGCCGATTGCGGAGCGCGGCCGTCGGCGATCCTCGCCCGGCTTTCGCCGCCGCCCTGTTTCGGGCAAGAATTGACGTCAACCCCCGATCAGGAGATCCATCCATGATGAAACAGATTATGTTCGTCGCGGCGATGTTGCTGTCCGTGACCGCTGTCGGCCCGCCCGCCCTCGCCGACGGCGAGAAAGAGCTGGGACCCGACGCCGTCCTGCTAACCGACGACGACCTCGCCGCGGCGTTGACTGATGTGAAAGCCGAAGGCCGGGCGTTCGACGGCAGCGACTGGCTCTATTTTACGGAGCATTACATGCCAGACGGCAGCATCGTCGGGGTCGGCGGACCGGCCGAAGGCAGCAGCAAATGGCAATGGTCCGGCAACTGGCGCACCGAGGCGGAACAGGCCTGCTTCGATTACCCTGACCTCGGCAGCGGCGCCTGCCGTGCGATCTATCTTGAGAACGGCGCCTACAAGAATGTCGACGGCGGCGACGTCCGCGCGCATTAGCAGCCGATGCAATAGCGCCCCGATCTGACGCTGCTGAAATTAAACGCGCTATAAGCGCAGCGCCATTCCGCCGCCATAGGCAGGATCCGCTGCGCCGGAGAGCACACCGTCAGGACCGATGCGGATCGCATGCACGCCGGCGATGTCGTAGCTCATCGGGCTGCGCCAGACGGGATAACCGGCTTCGACCAGCTTGTCGGACACATAGGTCGGGATTCGCGCGGTGACATCGATCGTATCGCTGGTCGCGCAGAAGCGCGGCGCGATCACCGCATCGAGCACCGGCATGTCGAAATCGAGCACGTTCAGCATCACCTGCAGCACGCCCATTGCAATATGCGTGCCGCCCGGAGCACCGAGGATCAATACCGGTTTGCCGTCGCGGAACACGATCGTCGGGCAGATCGAGCTGAAACGGGCCTTGCCCGGGGCGATCGAGCCGGGCCGGCCCGGGCGCGGATCGAACACGCCCATGCAGCCGTTATACATGAACCCGAGCCCTTCAGTGACGACGCCGGACATCATACCGAGCGAATGCGTCATAGAGACGATGTTGCCGTCGCGATCGATCACCGAGATATGCGTGGTGCCGGGGCTTTCGCTCTGGCCGAGCCGCGTCACGCTCGCCTTGCGGCCGGCGCGGATCTCCTCGGCCTGGTCGGCCGCGTAAGCCTTGTCGGTCAGGCGTTCGACCGGCACATCGATGAACAAAGGGTCGCCAACATACGCATCCTTGTCGGCGGTCGCGCGCTTCATCGCTTCCGCGACGATACGGATGTAGTTCGGCGAATTGTGACCAAGCGACGCGAGATCGAAACCCTCCAGCATGTTGAGCATCTCGATCAGCATGATGCCGCCACCGGGCGGCCGGTTGGTGAAGATGTCGAAGCCGCGATAGGTACCGTGCAGGGGTGCTGCCGGCATGTTACGATAATTGCGCAGGTCCTCGAGCGAGAGCAGACCGCCATTCACCTGCATGTCGGCTGCGATTGCCTCGGCGATGGCGCCCTTATAAAAAACATCGGCGCCCTCTTCCGCAATGTGGCTCAAGGTGCGTGCCATATCGGGATTTTTTACCAGCGTACCGATCGGCTTTGGCGTTCCGTCAGGCAGGGTGTAGAGCCGCCGCGATGGCGCGGTGAAGCACAGCCGGTCGAGCACCGAAACGCGGCCGGGCTCGTCGATCGAAGTCCAATAGTGACTCACGTCGGGCGAGACATTGAAGCCGTTCGACGCTTGCGCAACCGCGGGTGCTACGACATCGGCCCAGGGCAACCGTCCGAACCGCGTATGCGCCTCGCTGTAGCCGGCAAGACTGCCCGGCGTCGTGATCGATTGATAGCCGACATCGTTCACGGCACCCTTCACGACGAAACCGAATCCGTCGCGCGTCTCGCCCTCGACCAGATGCGCCCACATATCCGGCGCCGCCGCCGCCGGCACGCGGCCGTGGAAATCGACGAACGCGTGAACTTTCTCGGCCGGCATGTAGATCTGTGCACTGCCGAACCCCGCGATGCCACACATCAGCGGATCGACCACACCCTGCACGAAGGCACAGGCAATTGCGGCATCGATCGCATTGCCGCCCGCCATCAGCGCCCGGGCGCCGGCTTCGACCGCTTCGGGCTGCGGCGCGCAGATCATCGCTCCGTTCATACCATCTCCTGTTGCAACGACCGGACTATCGGCCTCGAAAATCCGGTTTCCGCTTTTCGAGGAAAGCGCGGATGCCTTCACGATAATCGTCGAACGACACCGCATCATAGGCTTCGCAAAACTCCGCGGGATCGAGCGGCCGCCTGTCGCCAAGCCGCTGCACCATGCGTTTATGCAGCCGGTGGGACAACGGCGCCCCGGACGCCACGCGCGCGACCGTCTGCGCGATCTCGTCGTCGAACGCGACATCGGCAACCGTTCGCGTTACCAGTCCTTTGTACATCGCCTCTTCCGCCGACCAGACCCGGCCTTCGAGCAGCATCTCGAGTGTCGCTGCGCGACCGATCAGTTCGACGAACATCGCAAGTTCCGGCCAGGGCATGACGACGCCGATCTTCTGGATCGGCGCGCCGAACCTGGCCGAGGCGGACGCAATGCGCAGATCGCAGCAGACCGCGATCTCGAGCCCGCCGCCCATGCAGGCGCCGCGGATCGCCGCGAGGGTCGGATGGGGGCATTCGCGGATCGCATCGAGCGTCGCGACCATCATGCGCCCGTAGATCCCCGCCTGGTCGGGCGTCCAGCGTTCGCGTTCGAACTCGGCCAGATCGGCGCCTGCTCCAAACGAATCCCCTGCGCCCGTCACCACCACACAGCGGACGCTGTCATCGGCCGACACCGCGCGGACAGCCTCTTCGAGCCCCTGCCACATCGCACGGTCGAGCGCGTTGCGCCGCTCCGGCCGATTGAGCGTCAGACGCACAACAGCGCCATCGCGCTCGGTCAAAACCAGTTGTTCGGTCATGTCGGACATCCACAAGGCTGGCGCGATGCTAGCGAGCGGCCCTTGGGCGAGCCAGCCTTATCGCGTGCCGGCCTTGTGCCCGGGCGCGTCGATCGCCATGCCGTCGAGCCGCCGCGCGCCCGAACGCAGGGCTGCGATATCGCGCGGGTAATGCGTGAGGCTCTGTTTGAGCGACTTCTCGAGATGGCGGCGAAGTTGCGCCGCCGCCCAGGCACGATCGCCGTCGAGCAGGCTTTCGAGAATGGAAAGATGCTCCTGCAGCGACGCCTTGACGCGATCGAGGCGCTCATAACCCAGATACTCGCAGAGCCGGCGGATCCGGTTCTGCTTCTGAATCGTCTCGACCACCAGTTCGTTGCCACTGCCCCTCGCCACCGTTTCGTGGAATCGCGCATCGATACCGAACAACTCGACCCAGGGCGTCTTGCGCGACAAACCCCGAATCGCCTCGATATGGTCGCGCTGGAGTTCGTGCAGCACGCGTTCGTCGCAGCGATAGTCCGGTTCGAGCAGGACCGCCGGTTCGAGGAGAAGGCGAAGCCGATAACCCTTTTCGATCGTGCTCGCACTTTTGTTCGCCTACGTCACGCTGGTGCTGCGCCGGACCGAGCGCGACCAGGGCCTCGCGATCTAGCCCGGAGCGATAGAGTGTGAGCCCGATACCCGACATATCCGCAAAGGCCGCCGACCTGATACGGCCGCGCCGACAGAATCGCTGGAGCTGGCGCGTGCTCACGCTCTACGGCGTGATCTTCTTCGCCTTCAACTACGCGCCGCTCATCGTGATCGTGATCTATTCGTTCAACGCGAACCCGGTCAACATGATGGTCTGGCAGGGTTTCACCTTCGACTGGTACGGCAAGATCTTCGGTCTGACCCAGATCAATACCGATGGATTTCTGACCGATTCGGTCTATATCGATTCGACGGAAGAGCTGCTCAACGCAGTCAAGAACAGCGCGATCGTCGCGCTCACCACGACGACGATATCCACGATCATCGGCACCGCGACCGCGCTTGCGCTCGCGCGCTATCGCTTCCGGCTACGAAGCACCTACCGCATGCTGATGTTCATGCCGATGATCATGCCCGATATCGTGCTTGGCATCGGCCTGCTGATCTTTTTCGTGACCGCCGGGTTCAAGCTCGGGCTTATGACCATCATCATCGGCCACTGCACTTTTTTGTGCAGCTACGTGTTCATCATTGTACAGGCGCGGCTCGCCGGCATGGACCGCTCGCTGGAAGAGGCATCGGCCATCTGGGTGCCAATGAATGGGTCACGTTGCGCCGCGTGATCCTGCCCCAGCTCGCCCCCGGCATCATCGGTGGTGCGCTGCTTGCGTTCATCATTTTGATGGACGACCTCGTCATCACCTATTTCATCGCAGATGTCGATTCGACGGCCCTTCCTCTGTTCATTTTCGGCATGCTGCGCCGCGGCGTGAAACCCGAAATCAACGCCATCGCGACCCTGCTCGTCCTGTTCTCGCTGATCGTGGCCTCGATCGGCCTCTATCTGCGGCGCCGCGATTGATGGCAAAGCGCGCGAGAGAGCTCGGGCTTGATCTGCCCGGCGAGCCGGGCCCGCTCAACGCCATCACCGATGTCGAGGGCGTTCTCGTCGGATACACGACGCTGATCGACGACGCGCCGGCCCAAGGCGGTCCGATCCGGACCGGCGTCACCGCCATCCTGCCGCACGGCAGGCATCGCGAACCGCAACCGGTCTGGGCCGGCCAGTTCAGTCTCAACGGCAATGGCGAGATGACGGGCAGCCACTGGGTCCAAGACGGCGGCTATTTCATCGGACCGGTCTGCATCACGAACACCCATTCGGTCGGCATCGTCCACCACGCTGCGACGCGCTGGACGATCGATCTCTACGCCGACGCCTTCCGGCAACACCATCTCTGGGCCATGCCGGTCGTCGCCGAGACTTATGACGGCGCGTTGAACGATATCAACGGGCAGCATGTGCGCGCCGAGCATGTTTTTGCGGCACTCGACAGTGCCGCCGGCGGTGCGATCGCCGAAGGCAATGTCGGCGGCGGCACCGGCATGATCTGTTACGAGTTCAAAGGCGGCACCGGAACCGCGTCGCGGCGCGTCGAGCTTGGCGGCCGGCGCTACACGGTCGGCACGCTTGTTCAGGCCAATCACGGCGAGCGCGACTGGTTCACCGTTCTCGGCGTTCCGATCGGGCGCGAAATGACCGAAGACCGCCTGTTCCAGAGGGAAACCGGATCGATCATCGTCGTTCTCGCGACGGACGCGCCGCTGGCCGCGTTGAACCTGCGGCATCTCGCGCGCCGCGCTTCGATGGGAATCGCACGACATGGCACGCCAGGCAGCAATAATTCGAGCGATATCTTCCTCGCGTTCAGCGTGGCCGACCCGCGGCCTCTGCCGCAGCTTTCGGACGATCGGCTCGCCTTCGAACATCTGAATGGCGAAATCCTCGATCCGCTCTATCTCGCGGCGGTCGAGGCGGTCGAAGAGGCTGTCCTGAATGCAATGCTGGCAGCCAGGTCCATGACGACAATGCGCCCGGCGGGACGGATCTGCCGCGCTATCGATCCGGTCCGGCTCTGTGAGATCCTGGGCCGGCACGGGCGTCTCCATCGGGCGTGAAAGCTCGGCCAGTAGTGGTCCCTTCGACACCCGCCTGCGGTCCCGCTGGCCGGTCCGCGCGCAAATGGCTACAAAGATACATGCGCCGCTATGCCCGCCTGTTCCTGATTCTGTTTGCCATGTCGCTCTGCGGCCCGGCTTTCGCGCGCGACGAATTGCGCATCGGCGTTGCGCAATATCCGGCTACAATGCACCCCAATATCGAGGCGATGCTGGCGAAGTCCTATCTGCTCGGCTTCACGCAACGCCCGATCACCACCTACGACCAGGCATGGGAACTGGTCTGCATGCTCTGCGTCGAGCTGCCGACCATCGAGAATGGTGGCGCGGTGATCGAACCGTTACCCGAAGGCAGCGAATTTGCCGAGGGCGTCGCGATCACCTTCACGCTGCAACCCGACGCCACCTGGGGCGACGGCACGCCAATCACAACGGCTGACGTCATTTTCACCTGGGAAGTGGGACGCCATGAAGAGAGCGGCGTCGTATCCGGCGAAGGATACCGGCGCATCCTTGCGATCGATGTGATCGACGACAAGACGTTTACGATCCATCAGGATCGCGTCGACTTCAACTACAACGCATTCAACGATTTCGGCCTGCTGCCGGCTCATCTCGAACGCGCGATCTTCGAAGAGAATCCGCGTGAGTACCGTCATCGCACTTTGTTCGATACGGATTCGACCAATCCCGGGCTCTGGTTCGGCCCCTATCGTGTCGCGCAGATCACGCCTGGCGCCGAGATCCTGCTCGAACGCAATCCGACCTGGTGGGGCGAACAGGCCGCCTTCGAACGCATTCGCCTGATTGCGATCGAGAACACGGCGGCGCTCGAAGCCAACCTGCTGTCGGGCTCGATCGACATGATTTCCGGAGAACTCGGCCTCGCGCTCGATCAGGCGATCGCCTTCGAGACGCGGCATGGCGACCGGTTTCATGTGCTCTACAAGCCGGTGCTTTTCTACGAGCATCTCGAACCCAATTTCGACAGTCCTATCCTGTCCGACCTGCGAGTCCGGCGCGCGTTGCTCTATGCCATCGACCGCGATCGCATCAACGACCAGCTTTTTGCCGGCAAGCAGACCGTCGCGCTAACCAACGTCAATCCGCTCGACTGGATGTACGCCGAAGACGTGATGGCATATCCGTACGACTCGGCCCAGGCGGTGGCGCTTCTCGAGGAAGCCGGATGGCACGAGGGGCCAGATGGCTGGCGGGCCAACGATGCCGGCGAGCGCCTCTCTTTCTCGATCATGAGCACGGCGGGCGATCGCTCGCGCGAACTGGTCGAACAGGTATTGCAAAGCCAGTGGCGCGAGCTCGGCATCGAAGTCGCGATACAGAACCAGCCGGCGCGGGTGTTCTTCGGTGAAACCGTGCAGCAGCGGCTCTTCGACGGCCTTGCGTTGTTCGCCTGGTTGAGCGCACCCGAAAGCGTGCCGCGCACGACGATGCACTCGACGATGATTCCGACCGAAGAGAATAACTGGCAGGGCCAGAACTCTTCGGGCTATCGCAACGACGAAGTCGATGCCCTGATCGACGCGATGGAGGTGGAACTCGACCGCGAGAAGCGGCGCGGCATGTGGCAACGGCTGCAGGAAATCTACGCCGAGGAACTGCCGGCACTGCCGCTCTGGTTTCGCAGCCAGGCCTTCATCCTGCCGCTCTGGCTCAACGGCATCGAACCGACCGGCAACCAGTATTCGACAAGTCTGTGGGTCGAGAACTGGCGCGTGACGGACTAGCGGACACAAGCCCGCAGCGATGACCGGATTCCTGCTTCGCCGCCTGGTGGAAACCGCGATCCTGCTCGCGCTGATGTCGTTTGCGATCTACGGCCTGATCGGGCTGATGCCCGGCGATCCGATCGATCTGATGATGACGGCGGATCCGACGCTGACCAGCGCCGATATCGCCCGCCTCAAGACCGTGTACGGACTCGACCAGCCGCTGATCGACCGCTATCTCGCCTGGGCCGGCAGCGCGCTGCAGGGCGATTTCGGTTATTCCCGGATCTATGCGCAACCGGCCGCCGCCGTCATCGGCGACCGGCTCGGCAATACGATCCTGTTGATGGGCGGCGCCTTTGCGCTCGCGCTGGCACTTGCCTTGCCGCTCGGCATGCTCGCCGCCTGGCGCAGCGGACGGCCGCTCGATCATGCGATCAATCTCGTGGCCTTCGCCGGCATTTCGATGCCGCAATTCTGGCTGGCCATTCTCGCGATCATCCTGTTCGCAGTCATTCTCGGCTGGCTGCCGGCCGGTGGCATGGGCGATGGCAGCATCGGCGGCTCGCTGAACCATCTGATCCTGCCGGTCGTGACGCTGGCAATCGCGAGCACCGGCGGCATCCTGCGCTATGTGCGGGCGTCGATGCGCGAAGCGCTGCGGCAGGATTTCATCCGCACCGCGCGCGCCAAGGGCGTGTCGACGGCCCGGTTACTCTGGTTCCATGCGTTGCGCAACGCGATGATCCCGGTCGTAACCATTCTCGCACTCGATTTCGGTGCGCTCTTCTCCGGCGCGCTCATTACAGAGACAATGTTTTCCTGGCTCGGGATGGGCAAGACGATCTACGACGCGATCATGGGCAACGATTACAATCTCGCCTTGCTCGGACTGATGATCGCAACCGCTTTGGTGCTGGCCTGCAATCTGCTGGCCGATCTTGCCTATGCCTGGCTCGACCCACGGGTGCGCTACCGATGACCCAGCTCGCCGCCACCCGCCGAATTGCAGCCGGCACTTTGCCGCCGGTCGGTTTCTTCGCCGCGCTGCGCCGCCAACCGCTGGCGCTGGTCGCGGCGGTGATCATCGCGACGCTCGCTTTGCTGTCATTGGGGGCACCGCTGATCGCCGCCTGGCTCGACACGCCGGCCGATATCGTCGACATCATGAATCGCTACGCACCGGCGTCGGCCGAGCATCCATTCGGCACCGACGAACTCGGCCGCGATCTTCTGGTGCGGCTCGCTTATGGCGGACGCATCTCGCTCGGCCTTGGCCTGGTCGCGGGCCTTGCCGCCGCGTTGCTCGGTATCGCGATTGGCTTGCCCGCGGGCTATTACGGCGGCCGGCTCGATTCACTGCTGATGCGCATGGCCGATGGCGTGATCGCGCTGCCGCTTCTGCCTCTGCTGATCGTGCTGGCGGCGATCGACCTCACCAAGCTCGGGTTGCCGGCGGAATGGGCGCACTCGCCCGCCACCAGTTTCTGGCGCGTCGCAATCCTCGTGGCATTGGTCGGCTGGACGACGGTCGCGCGCCTGGTGCGCGGTACGACGCTCTCGCTGCGCCAGCGCGACTATGTGCGTGCCGCCGAGGCGCTGGGCGCGCGGCCGGCACGCATCATGCTGACCCATATCCTGCCGAACCTCGCGACACCGATTCTCGTCGCCTTATCCCTTTCAATCGGTAATGTCATTCTGTTCGAGTCGGTACTGTCTTTCCTCGGTCTCGGCATTCAGCCGCCATGGCCAAGCTGGGGCAACATGCTGACCGGCGCGCAGGAGCTGATCTGGAGCGCGCCGATGCTCGCGGTCTGGCCCGGTCTGCTGATTTTTGTGACCGTCATCGCGTTCAACCTGCTGGGCGACGGGCTCGAAGCGGCTCTCGATCCACGCGGACGCGACTAGGTCACCCGCCGGTGACTTGCAAAGCACGCGCCGCTCGCCAATCTTGAGCATGCTGGACCCGGAGTATCGATGAGCCAATCCCACTATCTTCTGCCCGACAGCCGCGGCGTCTTGAAAGTCGCCGGCGAGGATCGCTATGCGTTCCTGCAGGGCCTCGTCTCGAACGACGTGATGCACGCAACCACCGAGCGCGCCATCTGGGCGGCATTCCTCACGCCGCAGGGCAAGTATCTGCATGATTTCTTCATCGCCGTTTCTGGCGATGCGTTCCTGCTCGATTGCGAGGCGGATCGGCGCCAGGACCTGTTGCGCCGGCTGTCGCTCTACAAACTCCGTTCCAAGGTGACCGTCGCCGACGCCAATAACGAACAGGGCGTCGCGCTGGTCTTCGGCGAGCGCGCACTCGAAACGCTCGGCCTGACGGCCGAACCTGGGGCAGCCAAACCATTTGGCAGCGGCATCGTCTATGTGGATCCGCGTCTGTCGGCCCTGGGTGCGCGCGCGATATTGCCGCGTGCCGGTATTGCCGATGCGTTGCGCACAGCCGGCGTCGAACCCGGCAATGCCGACGATTACGACCGGCACCGCATCGCGCTCGGCGTGCCGGACGGTAGCCGCGATCTCAAAGTCGAAAAAGCGATTCTGCTCGAGAACGGATTCAACGAGCTGCACGGCATCGACTGGGACAAAGGCTGTTACATGGGCCAGGAGCTGACCGCGCGAACCCACTATCGCGGGCTTGTGCGCAAGCGCCTGATGCCGGTCAACATCGAAGGCCCGCTCCCGGCACCCGGAACGCCGGTCATGCTCGGCGACAAGGAAGCCGGCGAGACGGCCAGTGCGACCAGGACAGACGGCGGCGCGGTCGGGCTCGCAATGATCCGAATCGAGTATCTCGATCCGCCGCCCCCGCCCGGCTCATTCGTCGCTGGCGAGGCGAAGCTCACACCGCTCAAACCCGACTGGGCGAAGTTCTAGACCCGCGCTCCGATTTTGCCATCGCCCGGTCCGGCCCCTTAAACTCCCTCACCAAATTTGGAACGGGAGTTTTTTATGGCGCGCGGACGGCTTCGCGATCTCGGCATCAAGATCGGAACATTGCAGCCGGGTAAACTGAACGCCATCACCGACATCGAGGGCGTGGCGGTCGGCTATTCGACCATCATCGAAGACAAGCCCCATGTGGTGCGCACCGGCGTCACCGCGATCTGGCCGCGCCCCAACATCTGGTCCGATTATGTCTATGCCGGTTACCACTCGTTCAACGGCAATGGCGAGATGACGGGCACGATCTGGGTTGCCGAACAGGGCATGGTCGGCATGCCCATCTGCATCACCAACACCCATTCGGTCGGGATCGTCCGCGACGCGCTCTGCCAGTATGCGGTGCGCGAGGCCAAGCCGGCCGCCTGGCATCTGCCGATCGTGGCCGAGACCTATGACGGCTGGCTGTCGAACGCCGAGAAATTCCCCGTGCTGCAGAAACATGCGTTCGAGGCGCTCGACAATGCCAAAAGCGGTGCGATCGCTGAAGGCAATGTCGGCGGTGGTACCGGTATGATGGCGCATGACTTTAAGGGCGGCACCGGCACCGCGTCGCGCGTCGCGACCACGCCAGCCGGGACATACACCGTCGGCGCGCTGGTCCAGGCCAACTACGGCACGCGACAATTGTTCCGCGTCGACGGCGTACCGGTCGGCGAGATGATCGGCGCCGATATCGTGCCGACCGTGCGCTATGTCGAGCCGCAGCCGGCGCCACGCGCCGAGGGTTCAATCATAGTAATCCTTGCGACCGACGCACCGCTGCTGCCGATCCAGTGCCAGCGGCTCGCCCGGCGCGCCACGATCGGGCTCGCCTGGGTCGGCGGTATCGGCAACAACTCGTCCGGCGACATCTTCCTCGCCTTCTCGACCGGCAACACGGTCAAGCAGGACGACGCCATCACCACCGTGCGCACCGTCTCGAATGACAGCATGTCGCCGTTGTTCCTTGCCGCAGCCGAAGCAACGCAGGAAGCGATTCTCAATGCGATGTGCCAGGCCGAAACGATGACCGGCTTCGAAGGTCATACGTGCCACGCACTGCCGCACGACCGGCTGGTGGCGGCCATGCGCAAAGCCGGCCGGCTCTAGCGCCGCCGCACGGGTGCTATTCGGAGACCTGGCCCGAGGCTCTTGCCACGCTCTGCAGCGACGCCGGAATGTCATTGGGCATGTCGTTCAGTTGCTCGGCGGCTTCGATCTCTGCCAGCAGCCGATCATAGCCAAGCGCCGGCAGCAGCAGGCGCGCATGACCGAGCACGGCGGCACCTCGTTTCTGAACCTTGCTCGCATAGGCGAGCCCGAAGTCGAGCTGCTCTTCCAGATGATTGGCGGCACGCATCAGCATGACCGCTGCGACGTCCTCTTCGTAAGCATCGACGCTGTCGGGAATCGGCACCATCGAGGGTGGATAGCGCCGATAATTGCGGACGAGTTCCTCGATTACAGCCCCGACCTGGCGCGTCACGAGATTGCGATGCGCCGGATCGAGTGTGTCGCGCGGCGCCTTCGCGAGCCTGCCATGGGTGTAGGCGGCATGTAGCAGGCCGCCCTGGACCAGAACGGGTGGCGCGCCATGAATGGCCAGAATGGACGCAGCGCCGACCGTGTGTGTGACGAACGGTGCGCCGTTTGCGCGATAGAGCGAACCGAACAAGGTCAGCGAGAAGCGGAACGTCGCGCCCGCCTGCTCCATATCCGCCTCGCTCCAGCCGAGCGCGACCAGTTGATTGACCAATTGCGGCCAAATGCGCGCATAGCCATGCTGCCGGAGATCGGTCAGCGGCGGCGTGGTTTCCGATTCAGCGTTGCGTGCCCGTTCCTGCATCTGTCATCACTCGATCAGCGTCGCCCCGACACGATATCCGAAATGGCCCGGAACGGCGAAACGGCCGATCCCGCCGCGAGCGACGGAATTGTCTTCGCTCCATCGCGCCCGAGCCGTTCGCGAATCGCGTCACGATACCACAGCTCGCTCTGCGCCTGCCGCCGAGCCGAGAGCCGCCCGGCCTCGCCGAGCCACACCGCATGCCGGTCGATCGCCGCGTCGAGCTCGTCGAGCCCGACCCCGGTCTGCGCCGAAACCGCCAGCACCGGCACCGACCAGCCGCCCGCTGCATCGGGCGACAGCGTCAACGCGCCGGCAAGATCGGATCGGGTGCGCGTGGCCACGGCGCCTGTATCCGCCTTGGTCACGGCCACGACATCCGGGATCTCGACGATACCGGCCTTCATGAATTGAACCCCGTCGCCCGATCCGGGTTGCACGCAAAAAAGCACCGTGTCGGTCGTATCGGCGACATCGGTCTCGGACTGCCCAACGCCGACGGTCTCCACCAGCACCCGGTCGAACAAAGCCCGCATCAACACCATCGCGGACAAAGTGAGATCGGCGAGGCCGCCCAGCCTGTCGCGCGCCGCCATCGAGCGGACGAACACCCCGCCATCGGTCGGATCGGTGCGCAACCGCGTGCGATCGCCGAGCAGCGCGCCGCCCGAGCGCTTCGACGAAGGATCGACGGCGATCACGCCGATGCTGGTTCCGTTTTGCCGCCAGCGACCGATCAGCGCGCCCGCAAGCGTCGATTTACCGACTCCCGGTGGACCGGTGAGCCCGATCACATGCGCCCGCGGTGCCGACCAGGCGGCATCGAGCAGATCGAGGGTTGCGGATGCTTCGGGCGCGCGCTCGAGTTCGGCGAGTGCGCTCGCGAGCGGTGTCTTGTCGCCCGCTTTTTGGGCCCGCTGCAGCGTTTCGAGGGAAGGAAGCGCCGCCAATCGGTTCAGACCGTGGTCTGGCCGGCGGCCTCGCGCGACAAAGCGGCTTGCGCCGCCGCCAGCCGCGCGATCGGCACCCGATAGGGCGAACAGGAGACGTAATCGAGCCCGATCTGTGCGCAGAAGCGGATCGAGGCCGGATCGCCACCATGCTCGCCGCAAATGCCAAGCTTGAGATCGGGCCGTGTCTTGCGCCCGCGCTCAGCTGCAATCTCGACCAGCTCGCCGACACCGACCGTGTCGAGACTGATGAACGGATCCTGCTGCAGGATGCCCTGCCGCTCATAGTACGTGATGAACCGTGCCGCATCGTCGCGCGACAGACCGTAGGCTGTCTGCGTCAGATCGTTGGTGCCAAAACTGAAGAACTCGGCATCGCGCGCGATATCGCCGGCGCGCAAGGCGGCGCGCGGTAGTTCAATCATGGTGCCAACTATGTAGGGAATCGTCACACCCTGTTCGCGAGACACATCGGCCGCGATCCGATCGACCAGCGCTTTCAGGATCGTGAGCTCCTTGGTCATCGAGACCAGCGGAATCATGATCTCGGCCTCGACCGTGTCGCCGGTCGCCTTCTTGACCTCGGCCGCCGCCTCGAAAATGGCGCGCGCCTGCATCTCGTAGATCTCGGGATAGGTGATGCCGAGACGGCAGCCGCGATGACCGAGCATCGGGTTCGATTCATGCAGCATCGCGGCGCGCTCGCGCACATGCTCGACCGAGACGCCGGCCGCTTTGGCAACTTCGGCCATGTCTTCGGTCGTGTTCGGCAGGAACTCGTGCAGCGGCGGATCGAGCAGCCGGATCGTCACCGGCAGCCCTTTCATGATTTTGAAGATCTCGACGAAATCGGCGCGCTGCATCGGCTGGATTCGGGCCAGGGCGGCGCGACGGCCCTTCTCGTCTTCGGCCAGAATCATCTCGCGCATGGCGACGATGCGCTGACCCTCGAAGAACATATGCTCGGTGCGGCAGAGCCCGATCCCTTCGGCGCCGAAGCGGCGCGCGGTGCGGGCATCGTTCGGCGTTTCCGCGTTGGTGCGGACCCGCATCTTGCGATGGCGGTCGGCCCATTCCATCAGGGTCGCGAAATCGCCCGACAATTCCGGCTGGATCGTCGGCACTTCACCGAGCATGACCTCGCCCGTTGCGCCATCGAGCGTGATCGTGTCGCCGTCCTTCACGATGATGTCGCGCGCGCGCATCGTGCGCTTTTCCATATCGATGCGCAGATCGCCGGCACCCGAAACGCAAGGCCGCCCCATCCCGCGCGCGACCACAGCCGCATGGCTGGTCATGCCGCCGCGCGTGGTCAGAATCCCGACCGCGGCATGCATGCCGTGTATATCCTCGGGGCTGGTCTCGACGCGCACGAGGATAACGCTCTCGCCATGCGAGGCGCGATCCTCGGCTTCGTCGGCTGTAAAGGCGACCTGGCCCGCGGCCGCGCCCGGCGAGGCCGGCAGGCCGCGCGAGATGATATGGCGCTCGGCTTTGGGATCCAGCATCGGATGCAGCAACTGGTCGAGCGAGGCCGGATCGATGCGCAGCACCGCTTCGCGCTCGTCGATCAGCCCTTCGGCCACCATGTCGACCGCGATCTTGAGTGCTGCTGCCGCGGTGCGTTTGCCCGAGCGCGTCTGCAGCATATAGAGCGTGCCCTGCTGCACGGTGAACTCGATATCCTGCATGTCGCGATAGTGGCGCTCGAGCCGATCGCGTACCGCGAGAAGCTGGCCGAACACATCCGGCATCACCTCTTCCATCGCCGGCATGTCGGAGCCGTTCGCAGCCTTCCCGGCGAGCGTCAGATGCTGCGGTGTGCGGATACCGGCGACGACATCCTCGCCCTGCGCGTTCACCAGAAACTCGCCGTAGAACTCGTTGGCGCCGGTCGACGGGTTACGCGTGAAAGCAACGCCGGTCGCGCAATCCTCGCCCATATTGCCGAACACCATCGCCTGCACGTTGACGGCGGTGCCCCATTCCTCGGGGATGTCGTGCAAACGCCGATAGGTGACGGCGCGCTGGGTCTGCCAGGAACCGAACACCGCGCCGATCGCGCCCCAGAGCTGTTTGCCCGGATCCTGTGGAAACGGCTCGCCCAGTTCCTGCTGGACGATATCCTTGTACGCGCCGACAAGCTGCCGCAGATCGTCCGCCGTCAGTTCGGTATCGAGCGTGACGCCGCGCTCTTCCTTGTGCAGTTCGAGCAGATCCTCGAAATGATGATGCTCGACGCCGAGCACGACATCGCCGTACATCTGGATAAAACGGCGATAGGAATCATACGCGAAGCGCGCATCGGACTGGGCTGCGAGGCCTTCGACGGTTTCGTCGTTGAGGCCAAGATTGAGAACCGTATCCATCATACCCGGCATCGATACGCGCGCACCCGAGCGCACCGATACCAGCAGCGGATTGGTCTTATCGCCGAACTTGCGTCCGACCAGTTTCTCAATGCCGGCCAGCGCCGCCGTCACCTGCGACGTGAGCCCATCGGGATAGCCCTGATCGTTCTTGTAGTACCAGGTGCAGACGTCGGTGTTGATCGTGAAGCCTGGCGGCACCGGCAGGCCGAGCGCGCTCATCTCGGCCAGGTTGGCACCCTTGCCGCCAAGCAGGTCGCGCAGCTTCGCATTGCCATCCGCCTTGCCACCGCCGAACGCATACACCCACTGCGTCATTCCGCCACTCCCTGCCGCCGGCGCACCGGATCGGCCATGGCAATAACGCCCGAGGATCGACAGCTGTTCCGCCCCACGACCCTACCCCTCGATCTTCGAGAAATCGGCGACCCGGTCCAGCGTCGCGCGGATCTGGGCAAGGAGCCGCAGGCGGTTCGCCCGCAGGCCGGCATCGTCGGCGTTTACCGTCACCTTGTCGAAGAATGCATCGACGGGCTGGCGCAAGGTCGCCATCGCCACCATCGCCGCCACAAAATCCTCGCGTCCAATTGCGGCCGCCACCTTGCCTTCGACGGCGCCGAGCGCGGCGTGCAGCCCCTTCTCCTCGGCCTCGGTCAGCTTCGCCGGATCGACAGCCGCATCGAAGCCTGCTTTGTCCTTTTTCTCCTCGATCCGCACGATATTGGCGGCACGGCGATAGGCGACCAGCAGATTGGCGCCATCCTCGCTCTCGAGAAATTTCTGTAACGCTTCGACGCGCGCGAGCAGCCGAACCAGATCATCCTCGCCGCCAAGCGCGAAGACGGCGGAGATAAGGTCGTGCCGCACACCCTTCTCGCGCAGTGCGACCTTGAGACGATCGGCGAAAAATGGAACCAACTCCATCCCAATCAGGAATGTGCCAACCGCGTCTTCTAACTTTACATCCTCAATACGATCGGCCTTACCATCCGACCTCAGTGCTAGTCGTTGGGCTCCAAACCAAACCGTGTGTTGCACGTCTTCGTTTCGGAAATGGTAGCCAGCAAACGATGCCCAAAAGAGCGTTCTTATGGGCACACGCAGATTGTTCTCAACGATATACCGGATGACGCCGAGCGCAGCGCGACGCAGCTCGAACGGATCCTTCGAGCCGGTCGGCTTCTCGTCGATAGTGAAGAACCCAACCAGCGTGTCGATCTTGTCCGCAAGAGCCACCGCCACGGACACCGGCGCCGTCGGGCAGCGATCGTTGGGCCCGAGCGGTGCGTAATGCTCGGATATCGCATCGGCGACCGCTGCATCCTCGCCATCGCCGAGCGCGTAGTAACGGCCCATCGTGCCCTGTAGTTCCGGAAACTCGCCGACCATACCGGTCGTTAGGTCAGCCTTCGCGAGGCGCGCGGCACGTTGCACCTTCGCCGCGTCGGCGCCCGGTACATGCCTCGCGATCTTGCCGGCCAGCGCCTCGACCCGCTTCATCTTATCGGCGACGGTGCCGAGCTTCGCATGAAACACGATCTTTTCCAGCGCCGGCACACGATCCTCGAGCCGGATCTTGCGATCCTGATTCCAGAAGAACTCGGCATCGGAGAGCCGCGCGCGCAGCACGCGCTCGTTGCCGGCGACGATTGCGGCGCCCTCGTCCTTGGTCTCCATGTTCGAGACGACGAGGAAGCGAGGCGCGAGCTTGCCGTCCTTTGTATTGAGCGCAAAATATTTCTGGTTGGTGCGCATGGTCGTCGTCAGCACTTCGGGCGGCAGCGCCATGAAGCGCTCGTCAATCGTGCCCATCAACACGATCGGCCATTCGACGAGGCCGGTCACCTCGTCGGCAAGCGCCGCATCCTCGACCAGCGTCAGCCCCGCCTCTTTGGCGAGCCGTTGCGCCTGATCAAGGATCGATGCGCGCCGCTCGGCCGGATCGAGAATGACCTTCGCGCCAAGCAACTGGGTTCGATAATCGTCGAACGATGTAACGGCCATCGATGCAGGCGCCAGATAGCGGTGCCCGTGCGTCATGTTGCCAAGCGTAACGACCGATCCGCCTCGATCGATCTCGCCGGCAATCGCCTTCCCGTCAAACAAGGCAAGAATGCTGTGCAGCGGCCGCACCCAGAGCAGCCGGTCACTGGCAAATCGCATGGATTTCGGCCAAGGGAATCCTGCAATCGCGCCGCTCAATATCTCGGCGGCGACCGCACCCGTCGCGCGGCCGGCGACAGTTTTCGACGCAAACCAGACCTCGCCCTTGCCGTCGTCGCGCTTCTCGCATTGATCGAGCGAGGTGAGACCGGCGCTCTTGAGAAAACCCTCGATCGCCTTTTCGGGCGCGCCGACGCGCGGGCCCTTCTTCTCGATCGTTTGGTCGGGTTGCTTCTCGGGCAGTCCGTCGATCACCAGCGCAAGCCGCCGCGGCGTCGCGTGAGCATCGGCGCGCGAGAATTCAAGCCCCTGTTCCTTGAGCTTGTCGCAGACAATGCGCTTCAGATCCTCGGCCGCGCGTGTCTGCATGCAGGCTGGAATCTCTTCGGAGAACAGTTCGAGAAGGAGTTCGGGCATGAGACTACGCCGCCCTCGTACGCGTTGCGATCCATGCCTCGCAGCAGCGTTTCGCCAGCGCGCGCACGCGGCCGATATAGGCCTGCCGCTCGGTCACCGAGATGACTCCGCGCGCATCGAGCAGATTGAACAGATGCGAGGCCTTGAGACATTGATCGTAGGCCGGCAGCACGAGCGCGCCGATTTCCCGGCCGTCGCCTTTCGCATCACGGTCGAGCAGCGCGGCACATTCCTTCTCGGCATCCGCGAAGTGACGCGCGAGTGTCGCCGTATCGGCCGCCTCAAAATCATAGGCGGAGAATTCGCGTTCGGCCTGCAGATAGACGTCGCTGTAGCGCACCCCACCCGCGCCATCCGGCCGACCGTTCCAGTCGAGGTCGTATACATTCTCGACGCCCTGCACATACATCGCGAGGCGCTCGAGCCCGTAGGTCAATTCGGTCGACACGGGATCGCACTCGATACCGCCGACCTGCTGGAAATAGGTGAACTGGCTCACTTCCATGCCATCAAGCCAGACTTCCCAGCCGAGGCCCCAGGCACCGAGCGTCGGGCTCTCCCAATCGTCCTCGACGAAGCGCACGTCATGCGCCAGGAGATCGATGCCGAGCGCCTTGAGCGACCCAAGATAGAGTTCCTGGCTGTCGGCCGGCGACGGCTTCAGGATGACCTGGAACTGATAGTAATGCTGCAGCCGGTTCGGGTTCTCGCCGTAGCGCCCGTCGGTGGGTCGCCGCGAAGGCTGTACGTAGGCCGCTCTCCAGGGTTCACTGCCGAGCGCGCGCAGGGTGGTCGCCCAGTGGAACGTGCCCGCGCCAACTTCCATGTCGTAGGGCTGGAGGATCACGCAGCCCTGTGCCGCCCAATAGTCCTGAAGCTTCAGGATCAGGCGCTGGAAGCAGGTCTCAGGATTGGGTTCCGGCGCCGGCGACATCGGATGCAATGGCCCGCGATTCTGGGAAAAGGGCTTATGTTGCGGTGCAAACTAGCGGTGGCCCCGGAGTCGGTCAAGCAACGGGAACCCTTGCGGTTTCGGCCCTGCAAGGCGGTCGCCGGTCGGCGTCAGATGCCGGCCCCGCACTGGCTGCAGAGGGTGCGTTTCGCCGGCACGAACGAGCCACAGCTCCGGCACTCGATCAGATCCTCGACCCTCGAGGCGGCCGCCGCGGCAGCAGCCTCGCGACGCGACGCGGGTTTGGGCGGCGTTTTGTCGCGCGCGACGCGGGCCTTCTGCTTGCGCTCGCGATCGAGCCGGCCGATCAGGCGGAACCCGAACCAGATCGCAAGCACGACGGCGGCGAGGACGAAAATCTTGGTGAGGCTGGGAATGGCGAACATGTCCCCGCATTTAGGGGCCGCGCTGAATCGCGGTCAAGCGGCGCGGGTTTAGAGGAGGATGCCGGCCCCGTTGCGCAGCACCGCTTCGGCCGCGGCGGTGTATCCGCCGTCCGACCCGTGCAGCACCATCCCGGGCATCAGCCGCGCCGGTGTCGCGACGCTCTTCCGGCCGCGCACCAGGATGCGGTTCGCCGGCTTGTCGCCGCCGGGCCAGAGCGGATAAACGACCAGCTCGCCGATCTTCCCGGCCAGTTCGGCCATCAGCCGGTCGATCCGGTCCGCGCGATAGATGAATGTGACGCTGCCTTTCGGCCGCACCATGACCAGGGCGCAGCGAATCCAGTCTCCGAGCTTCGCCTCGCCTTCATGGTTCGCATCGGCCTTGGCCGCCTGCGGCGACAAAGTGCCCGCATCACCTTCGAGAAACGGCGGATTGGCCATCACATGAGCGAAACTGCCCGGTGCCAGCCGCGGCGGCAGCCGCAGCAGATCGCCGACCATCGCCTCGACGCGACCGTTCATGCGATTGGCTTCGATATTGGTCGAGGCAAGACGCACGAGGGTGCGATCGCGCTCGATTCCAACGATCCGGCAATTCGGTTCACGGGCAGCAAGACAGAGCGAAGCCGCGCCGACGCCGCAACCGAGATCGAGCACCAGATCGCCCGGGCCTGCCGGCACCGCGGCCGCAAGAAATACCGGATCGATCGCGACGCGATAGCCGATCGCGGGCTGCATCAGGCGCACACGCCCGTCGAGCAGCGTATTATCCGTCACCTCGCCATCGCGCTCACTCATCGGGCAGCTCCTCGCCGCTTTCCATAAGGATCGAGCGGGCGCGATCGAGATCGTCGTCGGTCACCATGAGGCGTCGCGGCAGAATGCCGAGCGTGCCCTCGACGACCGACATATGGCCGTCGAAGACGAAACTTTCGATACCCGCATCGCGCAGCAGCGCGCCGAGCCAACTCAACCGGACCAGATCGGTGGTACGCAGCAATTCTTTCATGCTCTCCCCAGCATAGGGCCCAAAGGGGGCCAGGCCGCGCTGTCCCGCGCCCCGCGCCGACGCCATCGGCGGCGCGCAGGACTGAGATCCTGTTTTCCTTGACCGCCTCGGGGGTCAATCTACACTCAAATGCAGCCCGGCAGCGCATCAAGCCGGGCCCGGATTTCCTGCTGGAGGACGGTTTTTGGCCACTATCGTGAAGCTCGATCGCGACCGCGGCAAGCGCCCCGCACCCTCGCTCGACGCGCTCGCGGCGCTGGTCGCGACCGATATGGATCGGGTCAATGCGCATATTCTCCGGCACATGCAGAGTTCAGTCGAGCTGATCCCGCAACTGGCCGGCCATATCGTGGCGGCCGGCGGCAAGCGGTTGCGACCGATGCTGACCCTCGCCGCGGCCAAGCTCTGCGGTTACGAGGGCGAGCGTCATTGCGCGCTGGCAGCGGTCGTGGAGTTCATTCACACTGCGACCCTTCTGCATGACGACGTGGTCGACGAGAGCGCGCTGCGTCGCGGCAGGGCCACGGCGAATGCCGTCTGGGGCAACCAGGCGAGCGTACTGGTCGGCGATTTTCTATTCAGCCGCGCCTTCCAGCTCATGGTGGCGGACGGTTCGCTTAAGGTGCTCGACATTCTTTCGACCGCGTCGGCGGTGATCGCCGAAGGCGAAGTGTTGCAGCTCGTCACCAGCAACGACACGGCGACCAGCGAACAGGCCTATCTCGATGTGATCCGCGGCAAGACCGCGGCCCTGTTCTCGGCCGCCTGCCGCGTCGGCGCGGTTGTCGCCGATCGGCCGCATGTCGAGGAAGAAGCGCTGGAGAGCTACGGCGAAAATCTCGGCATCGCGTTCCAGCTCATCGACGATGTGCTCGACTATGCCGCGCAGCAGGCGAAACTCGGCAAGACGATCGGCGACGATTTCCGCGACGGCAAGATCACGCTGCCGGTCATTCTCGCTTATCGCCGCGGCGACGATGCCGAACGGGAATTCTGGGTGCGCTGCCTCGAACGCCAGGAACAGACCGACGCCGATCTGCCGCGCGCGCTTGAACTCCTCAAGCGGCATGGCGCACTCAAGGACAGTATCGGACGCGCCGAGCATTACGGCGCCGTTGCCCGCGATGCGCTCGGCATTTTCCCCGATGGGCCGATCAAGCGCGCCCTCGTCGAACTGGTCGATTTCTGCATCCACCGGGTTCACTGAGGGACACGAAAAAGCCCCGTCTGCCGCGGCCACGGCCCTGCGGGCGCCCCGGCTTGCGGGGTTTCGCCCGAGGCGCTATACAGCCGGCCCTGTCGGAGTGTAGCTCAGCCTGGTAGAGCACTGTGTTCGGGACGCAGGGGCCGGAGGTTCGAATCCTCTCACTCCGACCAATTTCCCTCATGCCCTAATTCCCATATCGCCAGCTTCGTATCGGTCTTCCGCGCCACATCGCGCAGAAACGCGATGCAATGTCGCGCATCGTTCCGCGCAGCGATGGTGCCGTGTCGCGAAATGATCCCGATCCGGCCACATTGCGGCCCGGATCGGATCGCGTTGCGGTCTCAATTTCTGACGATGGTCGCGCTCCTTCAGGGGACGCGCGAGCGCATCCGCGCCGCGCCAACAGGGGAGACATCTCATGACCCGACGCATTCGTCTGATGGCCGGTGCCGCCTGCATCGCGCTGATCGCCGGCATCGCCGCCTGCAGCCAGCAGGAAGAACGCGACACATCCAGTACCGGCGACTCGTCCGAACGCGGCAAGGAAACGGCGCAGACAACCACCGTCGATGACGGCACGGTCGTAATCCAGCCTTATTCAACGGAACCCGAACCCGATACCGAATTGTCCCGCGACGAAGGCCTCGCCAGCGGTTCGCTGATGGTCGCCGAAAGTCCGTCGAACCAGATCGTCTATGCGCCGACACCGGTCTATCCCGGCGAGCGCTATGCCGAGCTCGAGGAAGCCGGCGTGTTTGCCGTGGCCGAAGCACCGGTCTCGACCTTCTCGGTCGATGTCGATACCGGCGCCTATGCGAACATCCGCCGGATGCTGAACGACGGTTATCTGCCGCCCGAAGACGCGGTACGCATCGAAGAGCTCATCAACTATTTCGACTATGGCTATGTGGACGCTCCCGATGCCGATCATCCGTTCAGCATCAACACCGCCGTCGCCCGCACGCCATGGAACGAAGATACCTATCTGCTGCAGGTCGGATTAAAGGGCTTCGAGCCCGCGGCGGAAGATCATCCCGCCGCCAATCTGGTGTTCCTGGTCGACGTGTCCGGCTCGATGGAACCGCAGGACAAGCTGCCGCTGGTCAAATCGGCATTGCGCCTGCTGGTGAACGAGCTCCGTCCGCAAGACAGCGTGGCGCTCGTCACCTATGCCGGCAGTTCGGGCATTGCGCTCGAGCCCACGTCGGGCGCCAACAAGGCAACGATCCTTGCCGCCATCGACCGGCTCGGTGCCGGCGGATCGACCAATGGCGCTGGCGGCCTGATCGATGCCTATGCACTGGCCGAGAAGGCGATGATCGAAGGCGGTGCCAATCGCGTCATCCTTGCGACCGACGGCGACTTCAATGTCGGCATCACCGATCAGCAGCAGCTCGAGGATCTGATCGAGGCCAAGCGCAAATCGGGCATCGCGCTGACGACACTCGGCGTGGGCGACGGCAATTACAACGAACCAGCACTCGAACAGCTCGCCGATCTGGGCAACGGCAACTACGCCTATCTCGACACGCTCCGAGAAGCGCAGAAGGTGTTGGTCAAGGAGATGGGTTCGACGCTCTTCACCATCGCGCAGGACGTCAAGATCCAGATCGAATTCAACCCTTCAGTCGTCGCCGAGTATCGCCTGATCGGATACGAGAACCGGATGCTCGAGCGCGAGGATTTCAACAATGACCGGATCGACGCCGGCGAAATCGGTGCCGGCCATACCGTCACGGCGCTCTACGAGATCGCGCTGGTCGGCCAGGAAGGACGCCTGATCGACCCGCTGCGTTTCGGCACGTCGCACGAAGATTCGAGCCCCAACTTCGGCGTCGACTTCGCGTTCCTGCGGCTCCGCTACAAGCTGCCGGGCGAGGATGAGAGCCGATTGATCGAGCAGACTTTGGCGGGCTCCGATCTCGCCGCCGCCGAACAACCCGGACCGGATCTTGCCCGTGCCGCCTCGGTCGCCGCGTTCGGCCAGTTGCTGCGGGGCGGCGATCATGCCGGCAGCTTCGAATATGAGGATATCGCAGCCCTCGCCGAATCTGTTCCCACCGAAGGCCGGTCCGGCGACTGGGGCGAGTTCATCGACCTGGTGCAGCTCGCCGAGGCGCTCGACCGGTAGCATCCGGCGCCTTCTCGGTTCAGACCGGCTTGTAGTGCCGCCGCACATGCAATATCATAGCTAGAATATCAATTCTGATTGCTAAGCGATGATTACCGCCTTGCAGTTGCGAGCCGCGCGGGCTCTCCTCGGCCTCGATCAGCGTCAGGTCGCGGAACTTTCCGGCCTGTCGGTCCCCACCATCCAGCGGATGGAGGCAAGCGACGGCGTGATCCGTGGCAATGTCGATTCCCTGATGAAACTAATCCAGGCGCTCGACAATGCCGGCATCGAATTGATTGCCGAAGGCGCCAGGAGCCTGCCGGGCGGGCGTGGCGTTCGGCTTCGAGCGCCGGCCGGTGAAAAGCCGATACCGCGCGACGCGTCGCAGCATTCCGGGCCGCAATGATGGGGCAGAGTCCGCTCGTCTGGTCGCTGGGCTGCGTGGCGGGTTTGATTGCGATCGCAGCGCTTGCCGTCGCGCTCAGCCGATTTCGGAACGCAACCCCAGTCATCTACGCGCTTTGCCTGATCGTATCGACGCTCGGCCTCTCGAGCGCGCTCGCAGCGCTGCTCAACCCCGCCCCCGTCGCGCCCACGCTGGTGTTGCCGTTCGGCCTGCCCTGGCTCGGCGCGAATTTCCGGCTCGACGGGTTGAGTGCATTCTTCCTTGCAATCATCGGTCTCGGCGGCGCGAGCGCGAGCCTCTACGCGATCGGATACGGTCGACATGAGGCGGCCCCGTCCCGCGTGCTGCCGTTCTTTCCGGCGTTTCTCGCCGGACTGAACCTCGTGCCGCTGGCCGACGATGCGTTCACCTTCCTGATCGGCTGGGAGTTCATGTCTCTGACTTCCTGGGCGCTGGTGATGGTCCAGCATCGGGAGGCCGAGAACCGGCGCGCCGCCTACATTTACATCGTGATGGCGAGTTTCGGCACGCTCGCTTTGCTGCTGGCGTTCGGTCTCCTCGCCGGCGCCGGCGGCGACTATGGATTCGACGCCATCCGCGCAGCCTCACGCGACGGCACCGTTGCCATGTTCGTCCTGGTACTGGTGCTGCTCGGCGCCGGATCGAAAGCCGGCCTGGTGCCGCTCCATGTGTGGCTGCCGCTCGCGCATCCCGCCGCCCCAAGCCATGTCTCGGCGCTGATGAGCGGCGTGATGACCAAGGTTGCCGTTTACGGCTTCGTGCGAGTTCTGTTCGATCTTCTCGGGGAACCGGGCTGGTGGGCGAGCGCGATCGTCCTGGTTATCGGCGGCATTACCGCCGTTTTCGGGATTCTCAATGCGTTGCTCGAGCGCGATCTGAAGCGGATTCTGGCCTGGAGCACGATCGAAAACGTGGGCGTTATCTTTGTCGGTATCGGGCTCGCACTCGCCTTCAAGGCGAACGCCATGGATCGGGCGGCAGCCCTCGCCCTCACCGCGGCGCTGCTCCATGCGTTCAACCATTCGGTCTTCAAGGGGCTGCTGTTCTTCGGTGCTGGGGCCGTCCTGTCAGCGACCGGCACACGCGACCTGGAGGCGCTGGGTGGTCTCATTCATCGCCAGAAAATCACCGCCGTCGTATTCCTGGTCGGGTGCCTCGCGATTTCGGCATTGCCGCCGTTCAACGGCTTCGTATCAGAATGGCTCTTGTTCCAGGCGGTCCTGCAGAGCCCCGAACTGCCGCAATGGGGGCTCAAGATCATGGTGCCCGCGATCGGCGGACTACTAGCGCTTGCTGCGGCGCTCGCGGCCGCCTGTTTCGTGCGAGTCTACGGCATCGCGTTCCTCGGCCGTCCGCGCTCACCCGCTGCGGCCAACGCAATGGAGGCCGACCGGTTCTCGCTGGCCGCGATGTGGCTGCTCGCCGTCCTTTGCCTTCTTGCCGGCATTCTCCCCGGTTTCCTGATCGACGCGATGGCCCCGGTCGCGCAATCCATGGTCGGCGCCCGCATGCCGGTACAATCCGATGTGCCGTGGCTCTCCATCGTGCCGATCGCAGCGACCCAAAGCTCGTACAACGGGCTCCTGCTTTTCCTTTTCATCACCCTCTCCGCTGGAATTGCTACGTTTGTGATTCATCGCTTTGCCTCGCATGCCGTACGCCGCGGCCCGGCCTGGGGATGTGGTTTCGCCGACCCGGTCGCAACGTCGCAATACAGTGCCAGCAGCTTTGCTCAGCCGATCCGTCGCGTATTCGCAACGATCCTGCGCGCCCGTGAGCATGTCGATATGCCGGCCCCGGGCGATCTGCGCGCTGCACGTTTCACCTACGAAACTCATGATCTGGTTTGGGTCACGCTGTATGCGCCGCTCGTCAACACAATTCGATTTGGCGCCGACCGATTGAACCGATTGCAGTTCCTGACAATCCGCCGCTACCTCAGCCTCGTTTTCCTCTCGCTCGTCACGCTTCTGCTGGTGCTCGCGATATGGACCTGATCGGCGACCTACTGGTGCAGGGCGTACAGATGCTGCTGGTGCTCGCGCTCGCACCTTTGCTTACGGGATACGTGCGCAAGATCAAGGCGCGCCTGCTCCGCCGGCGTGGCCCGTCGATTTTTCAACCCTATCGCGATCTGGCGCGCCTGCTGCGCAAGGAGACGGTCGTAGCGAGCAGCGGCTCCTGGCTGTTCAGCGTCGCGCCCTATCTCATTTTTGCGGCCACCTGGGTCGCCGCCGCCCTGGTGCCGACCTTCGCCCGCGGCCTCACCTTCAGTTGGACCGCCGACCTCATCGCCATCGTGGCTCTGCTCGGCAGTGCGCGATTCTTCCTGGCGCTGGCCGGCATGGACGTCGGCACGAGCTTCGGCGGAATCGGCTCAAGCCGCGAGGTGATGATCGCCGCCATGGCTGAGCCTGCCATGCTGCTGATTGTATTCTCGCTCGCGCTGGTCGCCGGGGCAACACAGCTTTCGACTGTTGCAGCCTTCATGGCCTCACCGGAGGTCGGATTGCGCGTATCGCTGGGCATCGCGATGATCGCCCTGATCATGGTCGCAATCGCAGAGAATGCGCGCGTGCCGATCGACAATCCGGCAACCCATCTCGAACTTACCATGGTCCATGAGGCGATGGTTCTGGAATATTCCGGGCGCCATCTCGCCATGATCGAGTTTGCGGCCGCGCTCAAGCTGCTTCTCTATATGTCGCTGCTCGGCTGCCTGTTTGCGCCGTGGGGTCTGGCTACGTCGGGCGCGGGTCCCGCCATCTGGGCGCTCGGCATCGCGGCTTACCTGGCGAAGCTGGCGCTTGGCGGTTTTCTGCTCGCGCTATTCGAAACCGCGATGGCCAAAATGCGGGTCTTCCGGGTGCCGAACTTCCTCGGTGCGGCATTGATGCTGGCGCTTCTCGCCACGCTGCTGCTGTTCGTCTCACGGAGCCTGTAGTGCAAGATCTCTCGTTCGATATCGCGCATTTACTCGCTGGCAGCCTGGTCCTGGTCAGTTTCATGATCCTGTATCAGGTCCGGCTCTATGCGCTGCTCAACATCTATGCGTTGCATGCCGGCGTACTCGCCATGTCGGTCGCATGGCAGGCCTCCATTCAGGACGCGCCGCATCTCTACGTGACGGCCGCGATCGCACTGATCTTCAAAGCGATCGTAATTCCGGTCGCTCTGCACCGCATCATCCAGAAGCTCGGCATCCATCGGCACATCGAGACGGTGCTGGGGATCGGCCCGACCATGCTCGCGGGCATGGGGCTGGTTGCGCTTTCCATGGTTGTGATGCTGAGAGTGACGCCGGACGTCGATCCGTTGGCCCGCGAGGATCTGGCGTTTGCGCTCTCGGTGTTGCTCCTCGGTCTCCTTGTGATGGTGACCCGTCGCAATGCCGTTGGCCAAGTGGTTGGATTCCTGTCGCTGGAGAACGGCCTGATCCTGGCGGCCACCGGCGCGCGGGGCATGCCGCTTGTCGTAGAGATCAGCGTCGCTTTCTCAATCCTGATCGCGTTCATCGTCGTTGGCGTGTTCCTCTTCCGCATCCGCGAGCGTTTCGACACTGTCGACATCGCCGCGCTCGACGAATTCCGGGGGGAGCGGCGGTGACGGATCTCGGATTCGATTCCGTGACGGCCGTTCTCGCAATTCCCATTGCTGCGGCCGGGCTTCTTGCTCTCCTCCCCGGTTACCGGCTGTCCGCGCGCCTGAACGTCCTTGCCAGTTTTCTGACGTTACTGGCGGCGCTCTCGCTGTTCGTGATGGAACGGCCCGCGCCCGGTTCGATGCTGCTGGTCGACGATCTAAACATCGTGTTCATCGTTCTCACAACCTTTGTGGGGTTCACCACCAGCATCTTCAGCGCCAGCTACATCGCCCACGAGCTCGAGACCGGCCGCCTGACGCCAGATTATCTCAGATTCTATCATGCAATGTACCAGATCATGATGTTCGGCATGAACCTCGCGTTCGTGTCGAACAATATCGGGCTCATTTGGGTGGCAGTGGAACTGGCTACGCTGACCACCGTGATGATGGTCGGCATTTATCGCACGCATGAGGCGCTCGAAGCGGCGTGGAAGTACTTCATCCTTGGCAGCGTCGGCATTGCGCTCGCGCTTTTCGGCACGATTCTCGTCTATATGGCTGCGCGACCGGTCATCGGCGAGGGTCAGAACGGCATGGTCTGGACCTTGCTGGTCGAGCATGCGGCCCAGCTCGATCCGGCGCTTCTCAACGTCGCATTCGTGTTCCTGTTGCTCGGCTATGGCACAAAGGTCGGCCTCGCGCCCCTCCACGCATGGCTACCCGACGCCCATGCTGAGGGCCCGACTCCGATTTCGGCGGTTCTTTCCGGACTGCTGCTCAATGTGGCTCTCTACGCCGTGCTGCGGTTCAAGATCCTGCTCGCCGCCAACCCCGAGGCGATCGCCGTCGGACCGCTGATGATGACGATGGGGCTTGCCTCCCTCGTCTTTGCGGCATTCATGCTGTATCGTCGACGCGACATCAAACGCATGTTTGCCTATTCGTCGATCGAGCATATGGGGATCATCGTGTTCGCCTTCGGCATGGGCGGGCCGCTGGCGAACTTCGCCGGACTCCTTCACATGACCATGCACAGCCTGACCAAGTCTGCGATCTTCTATGCAGTCGGTCATATTGCGCAGGTCAAGGGAACCCAGAAGATCGCCGAGATCCGCGGCCTGACCGAAACCCATCCTGCGCTCGGCTGGGCGTTGGTCATCGGCGTTGCCGCCATCGCAGGTCTGCCGCCCTTCGGGATCTTCATGAGCGAATTCTTGCTCGTCAGCACGACCTTCGCTCGGGCGCCGCTGCTCGCGGTAGTGCTGGTCGCAGGTTTGCTGATCGGTTTCGGTGCACTCTTCCTGCACGTGATCGAAGTTTCCTTTGGCGAACCGCGCGGCGGTACCGCCCCGGTTGAGGCGTCGATTGTGCCGATGTACGCTCATCTTGCACTGGTTCTGGCGGCCGGATTGTTTTTGCCGGATCCCATGGTCGTCTGGTTCCGCCATGTCGCGCTGCTGCTCGGCTAGAGAGATTGGCCATGACTACCCTCGCGGAATATCTGTCCACCCAGCACGCAGTGCCCGGGCACGCGCCCTGGCCGCGCGTGCTGGTCGACGAGTCCGCCTGGAGTATTGCACTCGGCGCGCTCGCTTCGGGTCGCTGGAGCCTGCTCGACCTCTGGGGCGAACCAGGGATGATCCACATGGCGCTCCTCGACAGCGCATTGCCGTATGCGCCGGCGATCGGCGTCGCCTCGCTCGCAGCGCCCGATGGCCGTTATCAGTCGGTTGCCCAATTTCATCCCCCGGCACTGCGCCTCGAACGAGCCCTGTGCGACCTCTGGGGCGTCCAACCGATCGGCCTGCCGGACACGCGGCCTTGGATCGACCATGGCGCATGGGGCCTGCGGCATCCAGCGGGCACTGCCTCCATTGCGCCGGACACCCCCGACACGCCCTATCCGTTCCTCCCGGCCGAGGGTGAAGGACTGCACCAGGTCGCGGTCGGCCCGGTCCACGCCGGGATCATCGAGCCGGGCCATTTCCGGTTCACGGCGAATGGCGAAACCGTGGTCCGGCTCGAACTGCGGCTGGGTTACGCCCACAAGGGAATCGAAAGCCTGCTGGCCGGCACGCCGCTCGATCGCGCCGCCCGAATTGCCGGGCGGACTTCTGGCGACAGCACCGTCGCTTACCAGTTCGCCTTTGCGCGCGCCGTCGAAGCCGCGCTCGAAATCGCGGTGCCCCCGAGAGCCGTATATCTGCGGGCACTGATGGCCGAGCTGGAGCGCCTCGCCAATCATCTCGGCGATATCGGCGCGATCTGCAATGATGCCTCCTTCGCGCTTATGCATGCGCATTGCGGCGTGCTGCGCGAACAGGTGCTGCGGGCTGCCGGTGCAGCGTTCGGTCACCGGTTGATGCGCGATGCGATCTGCCCCGGCGGCGTCGCCGGCGATCTCACCGAACCGGGCGCCGCCGTAATTCGCACTGCGATCACGGAAATCCACCGACGGTTTCCGGCTCTTGTCGAGCTCTACGACAACACCGCTTCGCTTCAGGACCGAACGGTCTCGACTGGAATTCTGAGACCCGCACTGGCACGTCTCTATGCCGCCGGTGGCTATGTCGGGCGGGCCTCCGGGCGAGATTTCGATGTGCGGCGGGCCTTCCCCTATCCGCCCTACGAGTCCCTCGCGTTCGAAATTTCGTTGCGCGACGATGGCGACGTCAATGCACGCGTCTGGGTTCGCATCCGCGAGGTCGAGCAGAGCGTTGCACTGGTCACCCGCATTCTCGACTCATTGCCGGGTGGGCCATTGGACGTCGAACCGCCGCATGCGAACGGGCCGCGCGAGGGCATGGCGATGGTCGAAGGGTTCCGCGGCGATGTGCTGGTCTGGCTGCGCCTCGACGGACAGGGCAACGTCGCGCGCTGCCGCCTGCGCGATCCGTCCTGGTTCCAGTGGCCGCTGCTGGAAGCCATCGTCGAAGGCAATATCATTGCCGACTTCCCGATCTGCAACAAATCGTTCAACTGCTCCTATTCAGGACACGATCTTTAGGTCGCCATGCGCAAGCTGCTGTTCCAAAGCCTGGTCCGCGCGCCGCTTACCGAAACGCCTCCCTTGCCCGAGGGCGCCGCTATCGCGGAGGTGGGTGCGAGCCTCGCCGAGCGCGCGCGCCGTCGGCTTGGTCGCAGCCTCTCGATCCGGGAGGTGGATGCCGGCTCCTGCAATGGCTGCGAGCTCGAGATCCATGCGCTGAACAACGCCTATTACGATCTCGAACGGTTCGGCCTGCGATTTGTCGCCTCGCCGCGCCACGCCGACCTGCTGCTGGTGACCGGTCCGGTCACGAAAAACATGCGTGCCGCGCTCGAATTCACCTGGCAGGCGATGCCGGATCCGAAATGGGTCGTTGCGGTCGGCGATTGCGGGCGCGATGGCGGCTGTTTCGCCGGCAGCTATGCCGTCGGCGGCGGCGTGGCTGCCGTACTGCCGGTCGACCTTCATATCCCCGGCTGTCCGCCGCCGCCGGTTGAGATCCTGAAGGGATTGCTCGCGCTGCTCGACAGCGCCGCCACGCGACCCGGTTCCTGAGCGCGGCGCCGGCCGGTCGCGACGTCCGTCAGCCCCGCACCGCAGCGACCGCCGCATCGACCGCATCGCCGAAACGCCCGACGATCTGGTCGATCTCGTCGTCGGTGACGTTGTAAGGCGGCGCCAGCACGATATGGTCGCCGCGCCGGCCATCGACCGTACCCGGCATCGGATAACAGATGAGGCCGCGCTCGATCCCCGCCTCCTTGATCCGCATGTGAAGCTGGTGTTTCGGATCGAACGGTTCCTTGCTGCCGCGATCTTTCACGAACTCGACACCGACGAACAGACCGCGCCCGCGTATGTCGCCCACATGGGCATGATTGCCGAGCCGCTCGGTCAGTTCGTCCATCAGGCGGCCGCCCTGGCGCACGACATTGTCGAGCAGATTCTCATCGCGGATCACCTGCTGAACCGCCAGCGCGCCGGCGCAGGCGGTCGTATGGGCGACATAGGTATGCCCGTGCGCGAGAAAGCCCGAGTGGTCGCGGATCCCTTGCCAGATGCGTTTTGAAACGACCATCGCGCCGATCGGCTGATAGCCCGCCCCCAACCCTTTCGCCAGCGCGACGATATCCGGCGCGATCCCGTCATATTCGCAGGCATAACGCGTCCCGCAGCGACCCATGCCGCACATCACCTCATCGAGGATCAGCAGCACGCCATATTTGTCGCAGATCTCGCGGATTCGCTTGAAATAACCCGGCACCGACGGCACCGCGCCGAGCGTCGCGCCGACCACCGGCTCGGCGACGAATGCGGCCACCGTCTCGGCACCGAGCTCGAGAATCGCCGTTTCGAGTTCATCGGCCACCCGGCGACCGTAATTTTCATCGGTTTCGTCCGGCGCACGCCCCCGATAGGCATAGCAGGGCGCGATGTGATGCACGTCCATCAACATCGGCTGATAGGGCGCACGACGCAGCGCGTTGCCGCCCACGGCGAGCGCACCCAGCGTATTGCCGTGATAGCTCTGGCGCCGCGCAATGAAATGCCGGCGATCTTTCTGACCGATCTCGAGGAAATACTGCCTGGCGAGCTTGAGCGAGGCTTCGATGGCTTCGGACCCACCCGATACGAAGAACACCTTGTCGAGATCGCCTGGCGCGTCCTCGACCAAGGTCGACGCGAGTTGTTCCGCCGCATCGGATGTAAAAAACGCCGAATAGGCGAAGGCCAGATCCTGCACCTGCTTCTGGACGGCCGCGATCACCGTGGGATGACTGTGGCCGAGGCACGAGACGGCGGCGCCGCCACAGGCGTCGATATAGCGCTTGCCGTCGCGATCGACTACATGGATGCCCTCGCCGCGCACAGCAACGGGCATCGAGGCGCCGAGCTCGCGATAGAGAACGTGACTCATGAAAAGCCTTTTTGACCTTCGGTCAGCGTGAAGGCGACAATATCGCGCAGCACGGCACCCAGCGCTTCGTCGAAAGCCGCAATGACGTCGGTGAAACCGGGGCCTGCCGCCTTCACTCTCGCTTCCGGCGCGAGCGACGCCTGAATCCGGCGTGCCGGCATCCGGATCAGGAGTGCCGATACGCGAACCAGCACGGTCGGAATATCATTGCCTTCCTCATACAACGCCTGGAACTCGCGCAGATCCGTCTTGAGCAGGTAGTCTGCACGCAGCCCGATCGATTCCATGCCGACGCCCACGATCTTTCCCGTACTCTCGAAAGACTCGATCAGCAGCGTCTGCACCATTTCCGGCGCGCGGTCGGTCCAACCGACTTTGGCGAAATACTCGAGGGTGAAAGGCGTACGCGACAGTGCGATGCGCGCCGTATCGGTACCGGCCGGCGCCGTGGGTGTTTCCACCACGAGCTGCCAGTTCACCACCGGCAGATTTTCGGGAAAGCTCGATTTTGGCGTCAGCGTATACAGCTCGATCGGTTCGTTGACCTTCGGAAAGACGCCGCAGCCGCCGACCAAAGCTGTCAGGCCCGCTGCCGAAAAGGCCAATGCCTGCCGTCGGGAAATCGGTCGCGGGAGAATCGGCCCACGAGAAACAGGTTGAGTACTCATGGCTGGGTCTCAAATCCTTCCTGGCGATCGCCGAACAGGAAACGCGCGGGATCGCGTTCAAACTGTGCCGCTACGCGCTGCAGTTGCGCGACCAGCAAGCGAATTTCCGTGAGCATCTGGGTCGCTTCGTAGAGACCGATGGTCGCAAAATCGCTGATGGGTTGCTGGTTGTCGGTCAGCAGCAGGTCGAGCTGATTGGCGACGGCGGTAAAGGATTGCGACATCGACCGCAGGTCCGATACCGCAGCATCGACATTGCCACCGATCTGCCCAACATTCTGGCCGAGATCGTTGGCCAGTGTCTCGACGGCCTGGCTCATCTTGGAAATGTTCTGTGCTGCCTCGGTACCGGTCGTAAGCAGGGCCGTCACATCGCCCGACGAGCCATCCAGTTTCTCGGTGATCGATTGCAGATTGGCCAGCGTATCTGTGATCGCCGCGCGGTTTTCCTCAGAGAACAGGAGCGTGATTTGCTCGAGAAGTACCGTGGCCCTTGCCAGCGTCTCCGGCACGCTCTCAAAGATCTGCGCGAGCTTGCCGGGGCGCGAGGGAATAACCGGATAGGGTGGCTCCGTCGTCGTCGGCAGCGCTTCCGCGCCTTCGGACCCGCCGGACAGCAGCACATAGAGGACGCCGGTAATGCCCTGCGGCTCGATCGTGGCAAACGAATCCGTGCGCAAGGGCGTCGTCGCATCCACTTGGATGGTGATGCGCACCAGCTCGAAATTGTCGGGATCGATCTGCAGTTCTGCAACCCGCCCGACGACAATGCCCCGGTATCGAACCGGCCCGTCCTCGTTCAGCCCGGTGATGTCGCCGCCATAGAGGATGTCGTAATAGGCGTATGTCTCGTCGCCGGAGTAGTTGGCGAGCCAGGCAACGAATCCCATCATCCCCACCGCCAGCGCCAGGACGAAGGCACCGACCGCAACATGGCTTGCCCGGGTTTCCATCCGATCAGTAGCCCCACATTGTCACGATGAACCGATTCCGGCGGCCCGAGCACGCGGCCCATGGAAATATTCGCGGATCCAGGGGTGATCGTCGGCCAAGTGCTCCGCCATGGTCCCCACCCGCACCTGCCGGTCGACCAGCACGGCGATACGGTCGCAAATCGCCACCAGACTGTCCAGATCGTGGGTCACCATGACGACCGTCAGGCCGAGTGAGCGCTGCAGGCTCAGAATCAGCTGGTCGAAGGCGGCGGCGCCGATCGGATCGAGGCCGGCAGTCGGTTCGTCGAGGAACAGGATTTCAGGATCGATGGCGATGGCCCGGGCGAGACCGGCGCGTTTGCGCATGCCGCCCGAAAGCTGCGAGGGATATTTGTTGCCCGCATCCACTGGCAACCCTGTCAGCCCGATCTTCAGGCTGGCCAGTCCCTCGCGGGTTCGTCGTGACAACTGCGTATGCTCGCGCATCGGCACCTGAACATTTTCCGAGACGGTCAGAGAACTGAAGAGCGCGCCGCCCTGGAACAGGACGCCCCACTTCGACTGCAACTGTCGCCATTCCGCGTCGTTCAAATTTCCGGTATCGCGGCCGAGCACTTGTATGCGACCGGCCGCCGGCCGATTGAGCCCGACGATGGTACGAAGCAGCACAGACTTGCCGGTTCCCGATCCGCCGACAACGCCCATCACTTCGCCACGCCGGATATCGAGATCGAGATTCTCGTGGATCACCTGCTTGCCGAACCGGTTGACCAGACCGCGGATCGAGATCGCGATGTCCGCGCTGTCCCCTGCCTTGCCGGTGTTCACCATCCTTAGACCCCCACATAGGAGAAAAAGATGGAAAACACCGCGTCGAACACGATGACGAGAAAGATACCCTCGACCACGGCCTGCGTTGTGCGGCGACCCACGCTCTCGGCGCTGCCGGTGACCATCAGCCCCTGATAGCAGCCGACCAGGCCGATCAGAAAACCGAAGACCGGGGCCTTGATCATGCCGACCCAGAAGCTCCAGAGGGTCACAGCCTCTTTGAGCTGATGAACGAACTGGGCTGGCGACAGATCGATCAACAGGATCGCCATCACGCCCCCGCCCAGTAGGCCCATGATGTCGGCAAAGAAGGTCAGCAGCGGCAGCGCAATCAGCAGCGCGTAGATCCGGGGCAACACAAGAACCTCGATCGGGTCGAGGCCGAGGGTACGGATCGCGTCGACCTCTTCGTTCACCTGCATGGTTCCGATCTGCGCCGTGAACGCGCTGCCGGAACGGCCGGCGACCATGATCGCGGTCAGCAGGATCCCCATTTCGCGCAGCACGGAAATGCCGACCAGATTGACCGTGAAAATTTCGGCACCGAACTGTCGTAGCTGATCGACGCCCTGATAACCGAGCACGACGCCGACAAGAAACGTGATGAGGCCGACGATCGGCATCGCGTTCAGGCCCACCTGTTGCAAATGGTAGACCATCGAAGTGAATCGAAGCCGCCCCGGGCGGACCGCGACGCGGCCCATCGTCACGATCGTCACTCCGAGAAAGCTCAGGAGAGCCCGCCCCTCGCGGCCCACGCCCAACGTGGCGGCCCCGGTGCCCTGCACAAAGTCGAGCAGCAGGTTGCGAGGCTCGAGAGGCGGCGGTGTCCGATCGGTCGACTCCGCGACGCGCTCGTAAAGCGGGGCGAAATCGGGAGCCAGTCCCTCGACCGTCACGGCACCGTGGCGGCCGGCCCAATGCCGCCGCTGCCGTTCGATCAGCCAGGCGCCGGCACTATCGAGCGCCGTCAGACCGCTCAGATCGACGGTTACAGGCAGGTCGGACGACGATTCCTTCGCATCGAACCGCCGCTTGAGGGCCGGAACTGCATCGAGAGTCCAGCGCCCGCCCAACCGGACATAGCGGCGGCGGTCACGCGTTTCGCTCTCGTACCAGGCGTCGTCTTGGGCCATCCGCCCTTCTTTTCCGCTGCCCGGGCCGCGAAGGCAATCCCCGCCACCGCCGTTTGTCATCGGCGGGAACCGCCGCTAGTCTCGCCCGCCGGCGAAGGAGGGGCATTTCCCGGGATGGATTTACGCGATCATATCCGCAGCATTCCGGACTTCCCGAAGCCCGGAATCACGTTTTACGACATTTCGACGCTGCTCGCGCACCCGCAGGCCTGGCGGGCGACCGTCGAGCGGCTGGCCGAGCATATCGGCCCGCTCAAACCCGATCTGTTGGCCGGCATTGAATCCCGCGGCTTCCTTGTCGCAGCACCCCTCGCCCTCTATCTCGGCTGCGGCTTCATCATGGTGCGCAAGGCCGGAAAGCTGCCGGGCAAGGTCGTGCGCCATCGCTATGACCTTGAGTACGGAACCGACATCGTCGAGATTCAGGCCGATGCCGTGGAGCCGGGTCAGCGCGTCGTGGTGATCGACGATCTGGTCGCAACCGGCGGCACCACCGCAGCAACTGTGAAACTGTTGCGCAGCCAGGGCGCCAACGTTGTCGGCGCCGCCTGCATCATCGAGCTTAGCTTTCTGAAAGGACGCTCGCGGCTCGATGTGCCGTTTACGGCGCTGGCTGCCTACGACGAATAGACGGACGTCGCTCGCCTCACACCCGGCCGAACAACGAGCGCAACATCAGCGACCATATGGTCCAGGGTGGCGATTGTTGCACCGAGGCATGCAACGGATCGAAGCCGGCCCGCTCGAGGCGTCGGAGATGAGCCCGCGCAATCGCGCCGGACAGCAAAAGAGAGCGCAGGCGGCGAGGCGCCGAACGACCAAGGCGGCGGCCCTCGTCGAGATGCGATGCCGCGATGGCGGCAATCTCCGCTACCAGGGCGCGTCGTTTCTCGGCCGACGCCGAGGCAATCAGATCCTGCACGGCAAGACCGGCGTGCCGCATCGCATCCTCGGGCAGATAAACCCGCCCGGCGCCGGCATGAAACGGGATCGAGCGGAGCAATCCGGTCAGCGCATAGCCGATCGCGATCTCGCGCATCGCAATGCGCGCGGCTTCGTGTTCTGCGGCGTCGCAATCAAGGATACGTGCACCCAGTTCGAACAAGGGCCCGGCGGTCGCCTCGGCATAGTCGATCAATGCGGCCCGATCGGATGGGGGCGCCGGTTCCATATCGCGCTCGCGACCGAGCAGCAGCCATTCGAATGGTTCGCGCGGCAGACGATGTCGGGCGATCGCGCGTGCAAGCGCCTCGGCAACGGGATGTCGACGCACGGGTTCGCCGGCGAAAATCTGGTCGAGGCAGTCGCGCCACCATTGCAGGCGGATGAGGCCGATCATCGGTTCGCTCACCGACTCGCGCGCCCGCGCGATTTCGAGGTTGAAGGCATAAAGGGCGAGCAGACCGGGACGCCGCCCGGCCGGTGCGAACAGCACCGTCAGATAGCGGTCGCGATCGCCACGACGCACCGCATCGAGGCAAAAATCGTCGGCCAGCGCCGAGTCGCTCGACAATCCGGTCTCCTCCCCCGTCTCCAACCGCCGCCTTTCGCTACCGCGTTGCGTAGTTTTGCGGCCGCGCCGCTTCAAAAATCCGGCCTTAGGGTTTAGGATACCAGTAGTTATCGATTTCTGAACGGGGGACCGAAACGATGAAGATTCTCGAAAACCTGCACATGACCCTGATCGCGGGTCTGGTGCTTCTTGTGATTGCGGTCGTCGGCCTGCACGCGGCCGATATCGCGACTCATGCCTACTGGGCATTCATATTCCGTCTGGTGCATGTCTTCTTCGGCATTCTGTGGATCGGACTTCTCTACTATTTCAATTTTGTCCAGATCCCGAACATGGCGAAGATACCGGACGACCAGAAGCCGGCAATCAGCAAGGTCATCGCGCCAGCCGCTTTGTTCTTCTTCCGTTGGGCCGCAGCAATGACGGTGCTGTTCGGGCTGATCACTGCTCATATGAATGGCTATCTGATCGAGGCGCTGACCTTCCAGCTCCCGACCATCGGCATTGGTATGTGGCTCGCGCTGATCATGGCGTTCAATGTCTGGTTCATCATCTGGCCGAACCAGAAGAAGGCGCTCGGCATCGTCCCGGCCGAACCCGATGCGAAGAAGAAGGCGGCACGCTTGGCGATGCTGACCTCGCGCACCAATACGCTGCTCTCGCTGCCGATGCTCTACTGCATGGTGGCCTATCAGAACGTCGGTTAATTCCGGTCGACTTGTGGAATGAGGAACGGGGCCCGGAGACGGGCCCCGTTTCGTTTGAGCCTCAGATAATCGTGAGGATCAGCATCCAGACCGGCGTCGCGATACGCGCCAGATCGGCCCAGCGCTGTTCGCCGGTAAAACGCCCGGCCGATCGCCAGACACCGACCGTGACAACGATGTTGTAGGGAATCGTGAAGGCGTAACCGAGAATAAATGCCACAATCGGCCGGTCAGCCGAGAGCAGCCAAAGGAATAATCCCAGGGTTCCCAGGTTGATGGCGAGCCCGCCAAAGATCGCCCAGTTCCAGATCGCGTCGGCGAGCGGGACGTCGCCACGCCACAGCCGCTTGAACGCCTTCACGATGCGCCCGTCGCGCGGGCGGATTCGACGGCGATCAGTGCGGCCGCAACCCGGCGCCCTTCAGCCATCAGCACATTAAAGGTGCGGCAGGCAGCACCCGTATCCATCGGCTCGATACCAATCCCCACTTCGCGCAACGCGGCGCGCAGAGCCGGCGTCACCTGCGTCAAACGCGGGCCGCAGCCGAGCAGCAGCAGCTCGACATCGCCGGCCTTGCCGGCAGCGACAATCGCGGCCAGCGCATCGGCGGTCACATGTTCCGGTGCGACCACGCTCCAGGCTTCGGTCCGCTCGGGAAACACCAGCACCGATCCCAGGTGAATTTGTCCGGCGATGCGAAACCGGCCCGATCCATAGGACTCGATGATCTGCCGTCCCTCAGGCACGAGCGGCGTGATGTCCATCGGGATGCTCCTCTGACGCCCGATCCCGGGCGCCCTGTCGAGCCGATCAGGGGCGCGTGTCGGGCACCGCTTCTGCTTCGCGGGCCATGCGTGCCGCAACCCCGCGTAGGTTCATGTAGAGCAGCAGGGGCGTTGCCACGTAGATCGTCGAATAGACACCGATCACCATGCCCCAGGTGAGAGCGATCGAAAAGTTACGCAACACGTCGCCGCCAAAGATCAACAGCGCGATCACGGACAGCAATGTCAGGCCGCTGGTGTTCACCGTGCGCGACAAAGTTCGGTTGAGCGACAGATTGAGCAGGTCCGGCATCGACATCTTTTTATAACGCCGCATCTCGGTTCGGATGCGATCGTAGATGACGACGGTGTCGTTGACCGAATAGCCGGCGATCGTCAGTACGGCCGCCACAGTGGTCAAATTGAAATCGAGACCGAGCAGTGCGAAGAGTCCCACGGTCGTCAGGCAGTCGTGGATCAGGGCGACAATTGCATTGATCGCGAACTGCCATTCATAACGGAACCAGATGTAAAGCATGATGCCGCCGATCGCGAGCACCATCGCCCAGATGGCATCGACGATCAGCTCATCGCCAACTTTCGGGCCAACAAACTCCGTACGTCGATACTCGTATTCGTCGCCGAGCGCTTCCTTGACGGCTGCAACCGCGGCTGCCTGCTCCGCCTCGGAACCTTCCTGGCGTTGCATCCGGATCAGAACGTCCTGCGGTTCGCCAAACTCCTGAAGCTGAATTTCGCCGAGCCCCAGATCCGCGATATCGTCGCGCATCTGGGCGATATCCGCCGCCTGCGGCGCGCGCACTTCCATCAGGATACCGCCGCTGAAATCGATGCCGAAATTGAGACCCTTGAAGCCGATCAGCAGAATCGACGCCACGATCATCACAATGGAAATCCCCGCAAAAATGCGGTGATATTTCATGAAGTCGAATTTGGGCTCTTCCGGGAAGATGCGCAGCGGGCGGAACATTCAGCTCATCTCCTCTAAAGCGGCAACGTCTGCGGGCGGGTGCGTCGCAGCCACAAACCGACGATCATTCGCGAAACCACGACGGCCGTAAAGACCGATGTAATAATTCCCAACGACAGCGTCACGGCGAAGCCCTTGACCGGGCCGGAGCCGAACATGAAAAGGATCAGCGTCGAGATCAGCGTCGTCAGATTGGCGTCGATAATCGTGCTCATGGCCTCGCGGTATCCCGAATCGACGGCGCTGAGGGGCCCGCGACCGTTGCGCATCTCTTCGCGGATGCGCTCGAAAATCAACACGTTCGCATCGACCGCCATGCCCAGCGTGAGGGCAATGCCGGCAATGCCCGGCAATGTCAGTGTCGCCTCGAGCGCCGAGAGCAGTCCGAGCAGCAGAATTCCGTTCAGGATCAGCGCAACGTTGGCGATGATGCCGAAAAACCCGTAGAGAACCACCATCATGACGATGACCAATGCCAGCCCGATCAGACAGGCCTCGGTGCCGGCGGCAATCGAATCGGCGCCCAGATCGGCGCCGACCGTCCGCTCCTCCAGAACCGTAAGCGGCGCCGGCAAAGCACCGGCGCGCAACAGCAGCGCCAGATCGTTGGCGCTCTCGACGGTCATGTTGCCGCCCTCGATGATGCCGCTGCCGCCGAGAATGGCCGACTGAATCACGGGTGCGCTGATGACCTTGCCGTCGAGTACGATCGCAAACAGCTTGCCGATATTTTGACTGGTCGCATCGGCGAAACGCTTACCGCCGACAGAATCGAAACGGAACGAAACGACCGGCTGGTTCTGCTGGAACGTCGCCTGCGCATCGGTCAGGTTCTCGCCGGATACGATGATTCGCTTGTTGACGACATACCAGCGTTCCGGCTCGCCGCTCTCATTGGTCTGGAGCGACGGCAACAGCTCCGCCGTGGGCGGCAGCCCGCCGGCCTCTGCCTGCTCGGGCGAGAGCGACATGTCGATGAAACGGAAATCCATTTTCGCGGTCTGGCCGATGAGATCCTTGATCCGCTCGGGATCCTTAACGCCCGGAAGCTGGATCAGGATGCGTTCGTCGCCCTGCCGCTGGATCGTTGGCTCGCGCGTCCCGGTTTCGTCGATGCGGCGGCGCACGATCTCGATGGAGCGCTGAATCGCGTCGCGCTTGAGCCGAGCGATCTCGGCGTCGGTGAACGCCATGCGCGCGGTGCCATCGTCGGCGATATCCAGCGTCATGCCGAGCCCCAACTCGGTCAGAATCGGGCGCGCCCTTTCAGCGTCGGCCGGATCGCGCAATTTTACCTGGACCGCATCGCCGGCGACGCCAAGCTCGATATAGCCGATCTCGGCCGCCCGGAACTCGGTGCGCACACCGTCAACCAGCGCTTCAAGCCGAGCATCGAAAACAGAATCGACGTCGACTTCCATCAGCAGATGCGACCCGCCCTGCAGATCCAGTCCGAGCGTCAGGTGGCGCTGCGGGAACCAGTCCGGCAGCCAGGTAACGTTTTCCCTACTGATGACGTTCGGCACGGCCAGAAGAATGCCGAAGACGCACAGCGCCACAACGGTGATCACCTTCCAGCGCGGAAAATTCAGCATGGTGACAGTCCGTTAGGCGGATTCAGCAATGATGCGGCGACAGGTTCGAACGTGCCGGGTAAAGCCGGCACGACGATCCGATCAGCTTCCCTTGGTCGGTTCGGCCTCGTCATTGGCCGGCGCCCGCGTGACCAGATCGCTGATGGCCGAGCGCTGAACCCGCACCCGCACACCCTCCGCGATTTCGACCTGCACTTCGGTGTCGCTTACGACCTTCGTCACTTCGCCGATGAGACCGCCACCCGTGACGACCCGGTCGCCGCGCTTCAGCGCCGAAACCATGGCGCGATGCGCCTTCATCTTCTTCTGCTGCGGACGGATGAGGAGAAAATAGAAGACGACAAAGATGAGTACGAGCGGCAACAGGCCGACGAGATCGAAGCCACCGGCGCCGGCTGCGGCGTCCTGGGCATAAGCGGTCGAAATCCACATCGAAAAATCCCTCCGGTGAACGGCAATTAGGCGCCGGACTATAGCGGTCGCGCCCGGAATTGCAACGGCGCCGGGCCCAACCGACTTTCAAAGAATCGCCGCTAAGTGGCTGATACAAAAACGTCTATTCGTTTGTGACATCCTGCCACTCCCCTGCTAGGCTCGCCGCGCTTCAGGAACCGGGCAGGCAATCGCGTATGGCCGACGACGATCTCACGCCGCTCCTTTTGCGTATTGCCGATGCGCTGGAGCGATTGGCGCCCCCGCCGCCGCGGGGCGACGATCTCGGCAAGGCCGAGGCCTATGTCTGGCATGCGCGCGAAAGCCGCCTCGAAGCGGTGCCGCGGGTCAACCGCGTCGATCTCGCTCTGCTGCGCGGCATCGACCATGCGCGCGACATCCTGCTGCGCAACACCCGTCAATTCGCGGAAGGCTATCCGGCCAACAACGCGTTGCTCTGGGGTGCGCGCGGCACCGGCAAGAGTTCTCTGGTCAAGGCGGTGCACGCGGCAGTCTGCGAGGAAACTGGCGGTCGTCTCGCGCTCGTCGAAATCCACCGCGAGGACATCCATTCTTTGCCGGCATTGCTGCCGTTGCTCCGCAACCACGACCGGCGCTTTCTCCTGTTCTGCGACGATCTCTCGTTCGACGGGGCGGATGCCAGCTACAAGTCGCTGAAGGCCGTGCTCGAGGGCGGAATCGAGGGCCGACCCGACAATGTTCTGTTCTACGCCACCTCGAACCGACGGCATCTGATGCCGCGCGACATGATCGAAAACGAGCGCTCGACGGCGATCAATCCGTCCGAAGCTGTGGAAGAGAAAGTCTCGCTGTCCGATCGGTTCGGGTTGTGGCTCGGGTTTCATAACTGCGACCAGCCGACCTTCTTCGCGATCATCGAAGGTTATGCGAAGCATTTCGGGCTCGATGTTCCGGTCGAGCGGTTGCGCGCCGAAGCAATTGAATGGTCCGTGACGCGCGGCGGCCGCTCCGGCCGCGTCGCCTGGCAGTATGTGCAGGACCTCGCCGGACGGATGGGGAAGCGGCTCGATTAGAACCGACAGACCGGCCCCACTACCCGATCTTTCCTCACCCCGAGGAGCGGGCGTCTCAACTCGACAAATAACCGGATAGCGAGCGTCACGAGGGGCACAGGATGCCCATACACCTCCTTCGTGACGGCGCCGCCTCACGGCGCCCCTTCGGGATGAGGCGAAGGAATTTAAGCCCCGATATCGCTCAGATACTCGCGCGGATCGACCGCTTCGGTGCCGCGGCGCAATTCGAAATGAAGCTGCGGGCTGGTGACGCTGCCGCTGCTGCCGACGCGCGCGATCGTCTGGCCGCGCTCGACCGTCGCGCCGCGCTCGACCAGTAACGATTCATTGTGCGCATAGGCCGAGACGAATCCGTCCGCATGGCGTACCAGCAGCAGATTGCCGAACCCGCGCAACTCGTTGCCCGCGTAAACGACGACGCCGTTCTCGGCCGCCCTGACCGGTGTGCCGCGCGGGGCCGCAATGTTGATGCCGTCATTGTGCAATCCGTCTTCGGCGCCGCCGAACTCCGAGATCACTTTGCCGTTGACCGGCCAGAGAAACGTGGTGTTCGCGCGCGCAGCCGGCTCGATCAGCATCGGATCGACGGCGGCGGTCTGCGTCGGCTCCGCAGTTTCGACCGGGTCTGGCGCGGGCGCCGCACTCGGCGCGGGGTCCGTTGTGGGTTCCGCAGCCGGATCGGTGGCCATCGGATCGGTGGCCGCGGGATCGGTCGCGGTCGAATCCGTCGTGAGGTCGGCATCGGTATCCGCGACCGTTTCGGAATCGTCCGGCTTCGGCAGCGGCGCATTGTCGCTACTGGACGACCCCGATGTCACGACCGGCGGTGCGCCCAGCCCGCCCGTCGAGGTTGACGGCGTCGGTACAGAGACGGTTTCGGCGGGCACAGTCGGTTCGGCCGCCTCGACTGCAGCGCTTTCCACGGCTCCCGGATCGCTGGCGGGCACAACCGGCGCCGCCGCGATCGCCATCGGTTCGACCGGCGCCGGCAGGACAAGCGACTGGCCGACCGCGACCATATAGGGCGCCACGATCCGGTTCATCTTCGCGAGCGTGCTGGAATCGACGCCATATTGCCGCGAAATGTCCTGAAGCGTTTCGCCCGGCGCAACGACATGAACACGCTGATCGGGAATCCGGAGCTGCTGGCCCGGCGTCAGGGTGAAGGGCGGCTGCAGCGCATTGCTGTCGATCAGGCTGCGGATCGGAACCTTGAAGCGGCTCGCGACGCCATGCACCGTGTCGCCCGGCACCACCGTGTAATTGCCCGCCGCCGTGGTCGCAGCGGTTGTGGTGGTCGTGGGTGCCGGGGCTACAACGAGTTCGGGCGGTCGGCCGGACTGGTTGCAGCCAACCAGCAGCAGGACGGCGCCCGCCATCGCCAAAAATCGGCAGTGGCGCAGCAATCCGGATCCCGAGTCGGCAGAAATCCCCGTCATGGGAAACTGCTCATGCCAGACCGGAATCGTCTGGTCCAGCGACGAAATCGGGCGCGGTTGCCTCGGCCGCCGTCACAGTGCCCGAGAGCAGCGGCACGAACCGGACCGGCGCCAGCCTTTCCTCGCGGATACCGTCCGCCGTCCGGGTCAATCGCACCAGCTCCTGATCGCCGCGCTCCGGCCCGACCGGCACGACCATGACGCCATCAGGCCCGAGCTGGTCGATCAACGCCTGGGGAATGGCGGTAGCAGCCGCGGTCAGCATGATCCGATCGAAGGGTGCCGCCGCCGGCCAGCCCTCATTTCCGTCGCCGACGCGTGCGTGGATGTTGCGCAGGCCCAGTTCGGCGATCCGCGCCAGCGCCTCCTCGAGCAACGCCGCATAGCGTTCGATCGTGTAGACGTCCTGCGCCAGCAGCGACAGGACCGCCGCCTGATAGCCCGAGCCGGTGCCGATTTCGAGCACGCGATGCGTCGGCTTGAGATCGAGCGCCTGGGTCATGATCGCGACCACTTGCGGCTGCGAAAGTGTCTGACCGTGCCCGATCGGAAGTGCTCGATCTTCATAGGCCTGGTCCAGAAACGGCCGCGGCACGAAAACCTCGCGGGGCACCCGCTCGATAGCGGCCAGCACGGCGGTATTGGTAATGCCCGAGCGGCGCAACTTCATGATGAGACGAATTTTGCGGGCGGCGAGACTCACGCGAAATCCTGTTTCATCTTCCGCATCATGCCCTGATGCGTCAGGTCGATATGCAGCGGCGTCACGGCGATCGCGCCGGCCTCGACCGCTGCAAGATCGGTGCCCTTCTCAAGCGCTTCGTCGCTGGTGAAATCACCGATCCACAAATAAGGCCGGCCGCCCGGATCAGTGACCGGAACGATCTCGATACTGGCGACGCGGCGGCCCTGCGTCGCGAGTTGCACGCCGGTCACCGCGTTCGCCGGCACGTTCGGAAAATTGACGTTCATCAGCACGCCCTTCGACCAGCCAAAGCGCGTGAGGCGACGAATTACGTCGGCGGCATGATGCTCGGCCGTCTGCCATTTGACCGGATGCGTTCCGTCGCGCACCTGCGAGAGCGCGATCGCCGGCAGACCGATCAGCGTCGCCTCGAGCGCCGCCGACACCGTGCCGGAATAGGTTACGTCCTCGCCGAGATTGGCGCCGCGATTGACGCCGGAGAGAACAAGATCGGGCCCGCGCCTGGGCATCAGGTGACTGACCGCCACTAGCACGCAATCGGTCGGCGTGCCGTCGACGGCGAAGCGCCGCTTCGAAAGCTGCCGCGTGGTCAGCGGCCGGCGCAATGTCAATGAATGGCCCGCCCCGCTCTGCTCGATCTCCGGTGCTACGACCCAAACATCGTTGCTGAGAGCGCGCGCGACCCGCTCCAGCACCTTTAGGCCGGGCGCATGAATGCCGTCGTCGTTGGTTACCAGAATGCGCGATCGGGCGAGGTCGAGCGGGCCCTCAAGCATGGGCGTGAATCGTATCGAGGCCGTTCATGTATGGGCGCAGTATCGGCGGAATCTCGATCGACCCGTCCGCCTGCTGGTAGTTCTCGAGAATCGCGATCAGTGTGCGGCCGACCGCGAGACCCGATCCGTTGAGCGTGTGCACGAAGCGTGTCCCCTTCTCGCTGGTCTCGCGAAAGCGCGCCTTCATGCGCCGCGCCTGGAAGTCGCCGCAGTTGGAGCAGCTTGAGATTTCGCGGTAGGCCTTCTGGCCGGGCAGCCAGACCTCGATATCGTAGGTCTTTTGCGCGGAGAAACCCATGTCGCCGGTACACAGCAGCACCACACGGTAAGGCAGCCCGAGCCGCTTCAGCACTTCTTCCGCGATGCCGGTCATGCGCTCATGTTCCGCCTCAGATTCCTCCGGCCGCGTGATGCTCACCAGTTCGACCTTTGTGAACTGATGCTGGCGCACCATGCCGCGGGTATCTTTTCCCGCGGCGCCCGCTTCCGATCGGAAACACGGCGTCTCCGCCGTGAACCGCAGCGGGAGCACGGCGTTATCGAGAATCTGCTCGCGCACCAGATTGGTCAGCGACACTTCGGCGGTCGGAATGAGCCAGAGGCCGGTCGTCGTGCGGAACAGATCGTCGGCAAATTTCGGGAGCTGGCCGGTACCGTAGGGCACCTCTTCGCGCACCAGGAGAGGCGGCCGGGTCTCGGTATAACCGAATTCTCCGGTATGCATGTCCAGCATGAAAGCGCCGAGCGCCCGTTCGAGCCGCGCCAGCGCGCCCTTGAGTACGACGAAGCGGGCGCCGGACATCCGCGCCGCAGCTTCGAAATCCATCAGCCCTAGTTTCTCGCCGAGGTCGAAATGCTGCCTGGGTTCAAAATTGAACTGCCGCGGCGTACCAACTTTGCGCAGCTCGACATTCGCCTTTTCATCTGGCCCCTCGGGCACATCCGGCCCGGGCAGATTCGGAATTGCCGCCAGCGCCGCTTCGAGCGCGGCCGACGTCTTCTGCTCCTGGGCCGCGATCTCGTCCAGTTGCGCCTTGAGCGCTGCCACCTGCGCCATCAGCGCGTCGGCATTCCCACCCTTCTTCTTCGCTTCGCCAATCGCCTTCGAGGCCTCATTGCGCTGCTGCTGCAGTTCCTGGAAACGGGTTTGCGCACTCCGCCATTCCGCATCCATCGCGAGCAGCTGCGCGGCCAACGGCGGCAGGCCGCGGCGGCCCAGCGCCCAGTCGAACGCGTCCGGTGTATCTCGAATGAATCGGATATCGATCATGCAATTCGGCGCCTCGTTGCGGGCGCCGTTATAGGGCGCGGAAGCCCGTCCCGTCCACCGGCGGGCCCCTCCGGTGAGCCCGGCAGCCGCGGTTCTCAGCCGGCCGGCTTGTCGGTTCCGGGTTCGATGACCGTGGGCGTGGTTTCGGCCGCCGGCTCGTCATCCACCGGCGCATCGCTGGCGAGATCGGCCTCAAGTTCGGCCTCGAGTTCGGCCTCTCTGGCTTCGCGCTTGCGCTCGAACAGCCGCGCCATCCAGATCGAGACCTCGTAAAGCATGATCACCGGAATCGCGAGGCTGAGCTGGCTGATCGGGTCGGGCGGCGTAATGATGGCCGCCACGATCAGGACGCCGACGATGGCATATTTCCGTTTTGCCGCTAGGCCCTTCGACGACACGATGCCGACGCGCGCCAGCAAAGTCAGCAACACCGGAAGCTGGAAGCAGAGCCCGAAGGCGAAGATCAACTTCATGCTCAGCGAGACATATTCGCCGATGCGCGCTTCGAGTTCGATCGGAAGCGAACCGTCTTCGCCGCCGGGCTGCTGGAAACCGAGGAAGAAATCCCACGCGAGCGGCATCAGCACGTAATAGAGAATGGCGGCACCGAGCGTGAACATGATCGGCGCTGCAATCAGGAACGGCAGGAAGGCGTGCTTCTCGTGCCGATACAATCCCGGCGCCACGAACTTGTAGATCTGCGAGGCGAAAATCGGGAACGAGAGCATCAGCGCGCCGAAGAAACCGAGCTTCACGTTGGTGAAGAAACCTTCGGCAAGGCCGGTCATGATCAGGCGCGCATCGGGATTCTGTTCGCGCAGCAGCTTGGCCAATGGCTCGGCGAGAAAATTGAAAATGTCCTGCGCAAAGTAAAAGCAAACTCCGAACGCGATGAAGAGCGCGACGACTGCCCAGAGCAACCGCCGCCGCAGCTCGACCAGATGATCGAGTAGCGGCATTTTCTGCCCTTCGACATGCTTGCGTTCGGTATCGCTCACCATGCGTCAGCTGCCGGTATTGCGAGCCGGCTCGACGGGCGCTGCGGCTGGTGCCGCCTTGTCGGCGGGCGATACGACGGGCGTTCCAGCCGCCGGTGACTCGGGCGCTACCGTTGCCGACGGCGCCGCATCGACGGTGCTGGCCGGCGTGGCAGCCGTATCGGTGCCGGTAGGTGCCGCGATCGCCGGCGTCGCGGGGTTCGGAGTTGCCGTCTTCGCGGCGGCTTTCCGCTTTGCCTCGGCGTCGGTGTCGGACATCGCGGCTTTCGGATCGAGCGAGCGTTTCATCTCGCCGGTCGGATCGATTGCGGTTTCAATCTGCCGCTTGAGCGTGCCCTGCCGCGCCGACGTCACGATCTTCTTGGCATCGTCGAGATCGGCTTCGCGCACAATCGAGTCCACGCCGGACTGGAACTCACGCGAAAGCTTCCGCGCCTGCCGAAGCCAATGCGCGCCCGTCCGCAATACGACTGGCAGATCCTTCGGGCCCACGACAATCAGCGCAACCACGCCGATGACCGCCAATTCGGCCCAACCGATATCGAACATGATGAGGGCTCCCGGGGAAATCCCCGGCCGACAAGACTAGCTTGCCGCCTTGTCCTTGTGCACGGCGCTGGCGACCGTCGTGGTGTCCTTGTGATCGATCACCTTGTCGCCGTCTTCGCCCTCGGCTTTCTCTTTCTGATCTTCCTTGAGGCCGCGCTTGAAGGCGGTCACGCCCTGACCGAAATCTTTCATCACCTTCGAAATCTTGCCGCCGCCGCCGAAGAGGATCAGCACGACCGCCAGCACGATGAGCCAGTGCCAAATGCTGAAGCTGCCCATATCTAAGATTCTCCCTTAAGTGACGGTCTCAAGCCGTCGTCGCCGCGGACTATCGCAAAATCGTCCGGGGCAGGCAATCAATCCCGAACCGAGGCCCGATTCACCGAGATTTATCGGGAAATACAAATGCTTGGCCCGCCGCGACCGAGACCGCGACGTGGCTGCCGATTTCGGGCACATCGCGGCCCATCAGGCGGGCCTCGAGATGCCATTCCCGCCCGCCGCTACCGGGCATACAGAGCCGCACCAGGCTTGCGCGACCCAGTGTGCGGACGTCGGTAACGGTCGCATCCGTTCCCGGACTGCCGGCCGGAGCAAGCCGCACCGCCTCGGGCCGCACCACGACTTCGACGCGGCGGCCCTCTTCCAAATCGCCCGCGGGCAGATCCAGAACCGGCGTCGAAACCCGGCCGCCGACGACCAGACCGTCGAGGCGATTAACCCGGCTGAAGAAGGCCGCAACGAATGGGCTGGCCGGCTGGTCGTAGATCTCGCGCGGCGTGCCCTGCTGCTCGATCCGGCCGGCGCGCATGACCGCGAGCCGGTCGGCGAGGAACATCGCCTCTTCTGAGTCATGAGTGACCATGAGAGTCGCGGTGCCGTTGCGCCGCAGGAGCGATAGCGTATCGGCGCGCAGATCTTCACGCAGTCGTGTATCGAGGCCCGAGAACGGCTCGTCGAGCAGCAGCAGTCGCGGTGCCGGCGCCAGTGCGCGCGCGAGCGCGATGCGCTGCTGCTGGCCACCCGAAAGCGTGTGCGGATAGGCCCCGGCATAGTCGGCAAGCGCCACCTGTTCCAACATCTCGCGGGCGCGTGAGGCACGCTCTTCCGCCGGTCGACCGGCCAGGCCGAAGGCGACATTCTCGGCGACGGTCAGATGCGGGAACAAAGCGTAGTCCTGGAACATCATGCCGACACCCCGTCGCTCCGGCGCGCGATCCATGCGGCCATCTGCCACCACCTGCCCGGCAATCACCACCCGCCCCTGCTGCAGCGGCTCCAGTCCGGCCGCCAGACGCAGCGTCGTCGTCTTGCCGCAACCCGATGGGCCGACGAGGCACACCGTCTCGCCCGCCGGCACGACCAGGTCGAGCCGGTCGACGACAACGCGGCCGTCGTAACTGTGCGTGATACCTTCGAGGCGCAGTGCGTCGGCCATCGCTATACCGCCCCGGCGCCGGGGCGCGAGCGTGAGATCGCCCGCGCCAGCACGATGACCGGCAGCACGCCGACGAGCACGATCGCCAGCGCAGCGCTCGATGCCTGGACCAGCTGCTCATCGGTCGCGAGTTCGTAGGCACGGACCGCCAGGGTGTCGAAATTGAACGGCCGCAGGATCAGTGTCGCCGGCAACTCCTTCATCACCTCGACGAACACCAGCAGTGCGGCAGTCAGCACACTGCCGCGCATGATCGGCAAATGCACCTCGCGCATCGTCGCGACCGGCCGGCGCCCCAGCAGCCTCGCCGCATCGTCCATGTTCGGCGTGATCTTGCCGAGCCCCGCCTCAATCCCGTGCAGCGCCATGGGCATGAAACGGACCAGATAGGCGAACGTCACGGCAGCGATGCCGCCACTCAGGATCAGCCCGGTTGAAACACCGAGATGAGCGCGCGCGAGACCGTCGACCCAGTTGTCGAGCCCGGCAAACGGGATCATAACACCGACCGCCACGACGGCGCCCGGGATCGCGTAACCCAGGGTCGCGAACCGGACCATGAACGACACGCCAACGCCGCGATCGAGCCGCTGCGCATAGCAGAGAAAGAGGCCGATCAGCACCGCCAGTCCCGCAGCGACGGCCGAAAGGATGAAGCTGTTGGCGGCAAGGCGCAGGAACTCCGGGCGCATCCAGTATTCGCTGGTGACGATGGTCCAACGGGCCAATGTGGCCGCCGGCAACAGAAAGCCGAACAACACCGGCAGGAAGCAGGCGAGCAGCGCCAGCGCCGCGCGCGTGCCGCGCAATTGAAAACGTGGCAGCGACCGATAGCGGCTGGTGCTGTGCGAAAATCTTCGCGCCCCGCGGGACCAGCGTTCGAACATCAGTACGACAAAGACGGCAACCAGGAGCAGCGCGGCGAGCTGCGCGGCGGCGGCCGCCTCGCCCATGCCGAGCCAGAGTCGGAAGATGCCGGTTGTGAGCGTCGTCACGCCGAAATGCTGGACCGTGCCGAAATCGTTGAGCGTCTCCATCACGGCCAGCGCCGTACCGCCGGCGATCGCAGGACGCGCCAATGGTAGCGCAATCCGGAAGAAAGCCTGCCAGGGTGAACAGCCGAGCGTGCGGCTGACTTCGATCACGCAGGCCGATTGCTCGATGAACGCCGCGCGCGCCAGCAGATAGACATAGGGATAGAGCACCAACGTCATCATCACCGCGGCACCCGGCAGCGATCGGACACGCGGAAACCAGTACTCGCCCAGACCCCAGCCGGTGACGCTGCGCAGCAGTGACTGCACCGGCCCGGCATAGTCGAGGATGCCGGTGTAACCGTACGCGATCACGTAAGCCGGAAAGGCGAGCGGCAGCAGCAGCGCGAAGGACAGGATCGCGCGACCCGGGAATCGGCAGAGTGTCACCAGCCATGCGGTGCCCGTACCGACCACCATCGTGCCGATGCCCACCGACACCGCAAGCAGCAGCGATCCGCGGATGTAGTCAGGCAGAACCGTGCCGGCGAGATGACGCCACACGTCGTAGGCCGGAACAAAGACATAGGCCGCGATCACCAGCAGCGGCAGCGACAGCAGCAACACTGTCGACGCAACGGCGAATGTCAGCGCGCGCGGCCGTCGCCAGTACCGGCGCAGCGCATGCCCGGGCGGCGGTCCGCCCCATGTCGCCGTATCGGAAAACATGTGTCCGTGCTTGCCTTTAGCGTACGTTGCTGCGTTGCCTTATTACAGCCCACCTTGATCGTACATGCAAGTTATTCGCAATCGCACGAAAGCCTGGACGCCGGGCGCGGAATAGGCAGCATTATCAACACGCTGCCCTCTTCGGCAGCGACGCTATATCGCAGTCAAGAGAAGGTGCTTGAGACGGATCGACCCGCTACGCGCCATCGTCATCGTCATCATCTTCATCGTCGTCGTCCGGTGCCTCGGGATCGGAATCCAGCGGACCGTCGTCGCCGTTCCCGCCCTCCTCCTCCTCGTCCTCGGCATTCTCGCCCGGCAAAAGACCGCCGGTGAGACCGAGTGCGGCGATCGCCGGACGCTTGTCGAGCAGACCGGCCGCCCGCAGCTCCTCGACGCCCGGCAGCGCATCGAGACCTTCGAGACCGAAATGTTCGAGGAACGCATCGGTCGTGCCCCAGGTCGCGGGGCGGCCCGGCGTTTCGCGATGCCCCTTCGGCTTGATCCAACCCGCCTCAAGCAACGCTTCGAGCGTGCCGCGCGACAGACCGACGCCCCGAATCTCTTCGATCTCGGCCCGCGTGACCGGCTGGTGATAGGAGATGATCGCCAGCGTTTCGATGCCCGCGCGCGAAAGCCGGCGCGTCACCTTGCGCTCCATCTTCATCTGCGGTGCGAGGTCAGGCGCGGTGCGAAACGCCCAGCGACTGTCATGGTGCACGAGATGCACGCCGCGGTTCGCGTAGAGCCCCTGCAACTCCTCAAGGAGTTCGCGCAGCTTTAGATCGTCCGACACCCATTGCTTCAGCGTGTTCTCGCTGACCGGTTCGGTAGAGGCGAACAGCACGGCCTCGATCAGGCGCAACGTTTCAAAACGGGAATCAGTCATTGGTCTGGGGTTCCGCTGGCGTCGCGGGCCGGAGTGGTGCGACGCACGTAAATGGGGCCGAAGGTACGCTCCTGTCTTAACTGGGCATGGCCCGCGCGCACAAGTTCCAGCGCCGCGGCGAACGTCGAGGCGAGCGCGGACCGGCGCCGCACGCCGTATCCGATATCGGGCGGCAGGAAATTCGTCAGGGTCGCCCATTCGATCGTGTGGCCGATCATGTCGCCGAGCCGGCGCAGCGCGTCGTCCATCGAGTAGAGATCGCTGGGCGCGATGCGAAAGACACCGCCCTCGGCCGGCGGCTGCTGGCGCGCATACGCGCGCAGCAGATCGTACAGCGATGCCGAGTAGGTCGGGATCTGCACGACCGTCAGCCGCTCGGGATCGCCGCGGCCGAAGAAATCGCGGCCGAGTTGCGCGCGCTCCATCAGTTTGCGACCGATATCCTGCATCGCCTGCAGGCGCTGGAGCTGGAACGCAAGGGCGGCCGCCAGTTCGGCGCCGCTCGGCTGTTCGCCCTCGGCCGGTTCGGGCAGCAGCAGGCGCGATTTCAGATAGGCGAGCCAGGCGGCCATCACGAGATAGTCGGCGGCAAGTTCGAGGCGAAGCTGGCGCGCCCGCGCGACAAAGGCGAGATACTGATCAGCCAGCTCGAGGATCGATATCTGTTTGAGGTCGACCTTCTGATCGCGTGCCAGCGTCAGCAGCACGTCGATCGGGCCCTCATAGCCATCCAGCTCGAGGACGAAATCCTCGTCGCTCGGCGCAAAGGCGGGCGCGCGGTCTTCCTCGAATCGAGTTTCGTCTTCGGCCATGAACGACCTATCGCATACCGGCAATCGTGAGGACCAGTTCGATCACCTTGGTGACCGGCCGTTCGATCAGCCAGTACGCCGGGTTGAATCGGATGCCGACCTGGCTCAAAAGCAGCGGCAGCAGGAACAGACCGCCGATCACCACAAAGATACCGTAGCGTTCGAGGCGCGCCAGAGGATAAGCGAGCGATGCTGGGAGCAGCCCCACGGCGATCCGCCCGCCATCGAGCGGCGGTATAGGAATTAGATTAAATATTGCCAACAATACATTGAGATAAATCGATATTCTTAGAAAATCGAACACCCAATCACCGACCTCGCGGGGCAACAGAACCACCAGATGAAGGGCCAGTGCCGCAACCAGAGCAATGATCAGATTGATCCCGGGTCCGGCAGCGGCGACCAGCACCATGTCGCGGCGCGGCCGGTTCAGCCGGGCGAAATTGATCGGCACCGGCTTGGCATAGCCGAAGGTGAAACGCATGCCGGTGGCCAGAAGCATCAGCCCGGGCAGGATCAGGGTGCCGAACGGATCGACATGCCGCAGCGGGTTCGCCGTGACCCGGCCAAGACGATAGGCCGTGTCGTCGCCGAGGCGCCAGGCGACGAAGCCGTGCGCCGCCTCGTGCATCGGCACGGCAATGATGAGCGCGAGTCCCCAGGCCGCGATGGTCCCGGCCATGGTCAGAAAATCACCGTCCATCGGTCAGGCTGCCAGGATTTCGGTGAGCCGGGTCGCCGCGACCTGGCGATCGATCGGCAGCCCGCCCAACCGGGCGCGGCCTGCGTCGAGGCGCGCCTGGGTTTTCGGGCCGATCGGCTTGATGGCGGCAACGATCCGCGTCATTTCGCCGAGATCGCCGTTGCAGTGCATGGCCAGATCGCAACCCACCGCGAGCGATGCGGCCGCGAGTTCGCCAAGATCGCCGTCGAGCGCCTTCATGTTGAGATCGTCGGACAACAGCACGCCGTCGAATCCGATATGGCCGCGGATCACGCGATCGATAACACGCCGCGACAGCGTCGCCGGTTTCGTATCGTCGTAAGCAGTGTAGACGACATGGGCTGTCATTGCCCAGGGCATGTCGGCGAGCGCGCGGAAGGGCACGAAATCGGTGCGCTCCAGTTCGGCGGCCGACGCCGTCACGACCGGCAGCTCATGATGGCTGTCGGCAAGCGCGCGGCCGTGACCGGGAATATGTTTCACCACTGGAAGAACACCACCCGCAAGAAAAGCTTCGGCGACGGCGCGGCCCATCTCGGCGACAAGCTCGGGATCCTCGCCCAACGCGCGATCGCCGATGACGTGATGCGCGCCCGGCAACCGCAGATCGACACACGGCACGCAATCGACGTCGATACCGAGATCGGCAAGCTCGGCTGCGATCAGTCTTGCATTGAGCGCCGCTCCTTCCCGCCCGAGTGCGCGATCCTGCGTCGCGATCATACCGAACCGTGCCGGCGGCGGTGCCGCGCGCCAATGTGGCGGCTGAAGCCGTTGCACACGGCCGCCTTCCTGATCGATCAGTACCGGCGCATCGGCGCGGCCGACCGTGGCACGGAAATCATCGACGAGCGCCCGGATCTGGCCCGGATCGGCGCAGTTGCGCGCGAACAAGATGAAACCGAGCGGATCGGCGCGGCGAAACAGCTCCCGCTCGTCGGCAGTAAAAACCGTGCCGGCGCAACCGAAGATGATGGGAAGCGTCATCGCGTGGTCGGATCAGGGGCGTACGACAAGGCAATCCTGCCCGCGAGCGGCGAGATTGCCGCAGAGTTTCTGCGCGGTCTGATGATCGGCCAGCGGTACCGCCTGCACCCGATAGAAGATGCCCTTGTCCGCGCCAAGATCGATGCGCTCGATAAACAGCGACAGATCGCCGAGCAGCTCCGGCAGTTTCTGCTGCAACTGCGCCCAGGTCGTGCGCGCGTCGGCTTCGGAGCGTACAGCCGCGAGTTGCACGCGGTAGGAACCTGCCGGCAATGACGCCGTCTCGACCGCTTCAGGTTCGGCCGCAACGTCCGCAGCCGGCTCTGCCGCCGCATCGGCTGCCGGTTCGGCGGCAGCTCTTGCCGCCGCAGCGGTCAGTGCCGCTGCGACCGCAGCCGTCTCGTCGTCAGTTGGCACGTCGGTGGCCGCGTCCGCCGTCGCTGCGGGTGCCGCCGGATCGGGCGCCGCCACGACCGGCAGGCCATTCTCGTCGACGGTGATCGCGCCAGGCTCGGCGGCCGCGGTTGCCGGTTCCGGTGCTTCGGGAACGACGGGCTCCTCGGGCGGCGGAACGAGCTGTTCAAGGGCCTCCTGCGATTCCGATGATTCATCGAGCGTGTTGAAGATCTCCCGATCCTGATCGGGAATCTCCATGCCGCCTTCTTCGACCGGCTGGACCTTGATGGGAGTCGGATCGGCCTCGACCAGCGGCGCCAGATCGCCCACCCCCTGGCCGCCGAGCTCGTAATTCATGAACCAGAAAAGCAGTAAGACGGCTCCGATCGACACGATCGGCAGAACCAACAGCGGCCAGAGATGACGGCGGCCCGCAAAAAATGGATGGACGGGCGGCTTCGCTGGCGCGCTCGCGAGTTTTTTCTCCAGCTCGATGCGACCGAGCTGCTGGCCGGGCGGCGGCGGAATCGCGGGCTCGGCATCGTCGTCGACGGGCCGCGCCGTCGGCGCCATCGGGGCGGCAGCCGCCGCGCGCGGCGACGGGGCCACCTGACGTACGGGCTGGCTGAGCCGCGTCTCCGGATCCGCCACCATACCGCCGGAACGCGGGGCTGGCGTCCCCGAGGGCGGCTGCGGCGGAGTCGGCTGGCCAGTCACCGGCCCCGGATTCAGCACGATGCGCGGAGGCGCAGGCGGCGGTGGTGCCGGTCGGCGGCGCGCCAGCGCTTCCTTGATCTGGGCTTCGAGATCGTCGTTATCGTCGGACTGGCTCATTTTTCTCGCATTCGGAAACGAATCGACAGTGCCCGAAACATTATACCGCACACGGCGGCCCGGCAGGTTTCAGATCGACGCAGGCAACGGCTCGCCAGTCAGCCGTGCGTGTTCCTGTAACGCGTAACGGTCGGTCATGCCGGCGATGTAATCCGCGATCACGCGCATCGCGCCGGCCTCGTCGCGGCCGTCCGTCAGGCCGCGCCACTCGCCGGGCAACAAGGCCGGCTGGTCGTGATAGAGTGCGAACAACGTTGCCACCACGACACGCGCCCGCTCCGTCATCCTGTTGACCCGTTCGTGCCGATACATGTGCTGAAAGAGAAATCGCTTCAGCGCCCGATTATGTCCCTCCATCGCGTCGGAAAAGGCCACCAGCGGTTTGCCCAGCATTCGTACCGCGTCGGCGCTTTGCGGCTGTGCGGCCTCGATCCGGCGCTTTGTCTCGGACACAAGGTCGGTCACCATTTCGTTGATAATGTGGCGAACGGCCTCGTGGATCAGGCGCGACGCCTCGAGGCCGGGATGCTGATGGGCGACCCGGGCGAAGATCGGGCCCGCCAGCGGTGCCTCGTCCATATCGGCGATGGCGAACAATTCGGCCCGAAGGCCGTCGTCGATATCGTGGTTGTTATAGGCGATATCGTCGGCCAGCGCGGCCACCTGGGCCTCCGCCGAGGGCCAGGTATCGAGCCGCAGATCGACCTGCCGGACACAGAAATCGGCGAACGCGGCGGCCGTGTCGCGGGCCTGGTTCTTGGCCGTCGCGCCCGGACCGACGAGCGGCCCGTTATGTTTGACGATCCCCTCCAGCATCTCCCAGGTCAGGTTGAGCCCGTCGAAGGCCGCGTAGCGGCGCTCCAGCACGGTCAGGATGCGGAATGTCTGGACGTTATGGTCGAAGCCACCCCAGGGACGCATGGCCTCGTCGAGCGCCTCCTCCCCGGCATGGCCGAAGGGGGTGTGGCCGAGGTCATGCGCCAGCGCCAGCGCTTCGGCAAGATCCTCGTCCAGCCCCACGGCGCGGGCGATCGCTCGGGCGATCTGGGCGACTTCGATGCTGTGGGTCAGACGGGTCCGGTAATGGTCCCCCTCGTGGAACACGAAGACCTGGGTCTTGTGCTTGAGACGGCGGAAGGCGGTCGAATGGATGATCCGGTCGCGGTCGCGCTGATAGGGCCCGCGCATCGGACTTTCCGGCTCCGGAAAAAGCCGTCCGCGGCTTTGTGCCGGATCGCTGGCGAAAGCCTGCGGTCCCGGTCTGCGAAAAACACCAGTGTCGAGTGTGGAATTCTTCATGGATGCTGCTGTCGCCTTGTAGACTTCGCGACCGGCGTTTGACAATTGGCCGACATAGCCTAAATCTTGGTTCTGCGGACGGGCCATCGACGGCTCGCGCCGGACGCTGCGGAGATCGAGAGATATGGCCGAAACCCTGACCGAAACCACCGAACGGGCCGTCCGAATGACGGATCGCGCGGCGCAACGGGTCGCCTCGCTGATCCAGTCGGAAGGGCGCGACGCGCTGATGCTACGCCTCAGCGTGTCCGGCGGCGGCTGCTCGGGGTTCCAGTACGGCTTCACCCTCGACGATGCCGTGACCGACGACGATATCGTGTTCCCCAAGGGCGATGTGAGGCTGGTCGTCGACAACGTCTCGCTCGACCTGCTCGCCGGCGCGGAAGTCGATTTCATCGAAGATCTGGTGGGATCCTATTTTCGGGTCAATAACCCGAACGCCTCATCGTCCTGCGGCTGCGGCACCTCCTTCTCGATCTGACCGCCCCTCTCCCGCTATGCTGATGGTTTGCGGCGCCAGTGGCGCGCGCATATCAATATTCGCTGCGGAGATCGCGTGCGTATCGCTAGCTGGAACGTCAATTCGATCAAGATCCGACTGCCGAACCTGCTGCGATGGCTGAAGCAGGCGGAGCCGGATGTCGTCGTGCTGCAAGAAATCAAGTGCATCGAATCCGGATTTCCGACGCTTGAGATCGAGGCCGCCGGCTATCGTTGCGCCGTGGTCGGCCAGAAGACCTATAACGGCGTTGCGATCCTGTCGCGCCATCCGTTCACCGTCGAACGACGCGCGCTGCCGGGCGAAGCCGAGGACGAACCGGCGCGCTATATCGAAGCCATCGTCGAACCGAAAGGCATAAACGGAAAACGGCAGATCGTTCGCGTCGCCGGTATCTATTTTCCCAATGGCAACCCTGCCCCCGGTCCGAAATACGATTACAAACTCGCGTTCATGGCGAGATTCGAAGCGCATGCGCGCGATCTTCTTGCCTTCGAAGAGCCGCTGGTTCTCGGCGGCGATTACAACGTCATCCCTGAACCGGAAGACGTTTACAACCCACAAGCCTGGCTGACCGACGCCCTGTTCCTGCCGACGACGCGCGCGGCGTTTCGCGGCCTGATGAATCTCGGCTTTACCGACGCATTCCGTGCGCTGCATTCGGAAGTCGCGTACACGTTCTGGGACTATCAGGCCGGTGCCTGGGCCAAGGATCACGGCCTGCGCATCGACCATCTGATGCTGTCGCCGCAGGCGGCCGATCGTCTCGTCGCATCCGGCATCGACAAGAAGCCGCGCGACTGGGAGAAGCCGTCGGACCACACGCCGGTCTGGTGCGAACTGAAACTCTAGGCCGCGTTATGAACCGGCCCCGACGGCGTAAGCCTTACACCCGCCCGCAACCGCCGATACTTTAGTTTGCGATGATCGGCCTCGTTCGGACCCGGCGCCGCCGCGACCAGCACATGCGACGCGATCGGTTCGAAATCCGCACGAAAATGCACCGAGCTTTTCAAAACCAGAATCTTTTGCGCGGTCGGATCGACCCCGACATGGCGGAACATCGCCTGATCTGCCGCCTGCTGCTTGCGGCTGGTCACGACGATTTGGACGCCGCCGAGGCGCAGGCACGCCATACGCCCAAGCTGCATATGACTGCCGCGATAGAACGGCCCGGTCCCGGTGATCTGCCCGTCGCCGATCGCCTCGACGAAGAAACGCCCCTCGAAGGGATGATGGCCGCGCAAACCCGATAGCGCTCCGAGCGCGAAATCGGCCTCGTGCCCGGCGCCGATACGATGCGCCGCATCCGCCGCGGACGGATCGCAAAGGAGGCCGAAGACCGCGCCTTGCGCGTCGGCGGCGACCAGCGCTTCGAGCATGCCGACCGTGTCGCCGTTCGCCCCGGCGCCGGGATTGTCCTGGGTATCGGCGATGACAACGGGTTTCGTGGCCGTGGCCGCCAACCGCATCGCTTCGGCGACGGCTTCGTCGGGCTGATAGAGCCGGCCGGCAAACTTTTCTTCGGACGCGGTCACGCTGCGTTCGAGCTCGGTCGCTGCCGCTTCCGCTGCTTCGGCCAAAATCGCATAGGCCAGCACCATCGGCCCACATTCGCGGATGTCGGCCGGCGGAAAACCGGGAAGGAACGAGAGGCTGACAATCGCGTTGCTGGCTGATTCCTGGCCGGCGAGTGCACGAAAAATGCCTGCGGCCGGTTCCGTCAAGGTGCATTGCCAGTTGAGCGGAATGAGAAACGGCAGCTTGCGCTTCGCCGCGTGTAAGGCGCCGCCACCCAGCACGTGGGCGAGAATGCCCATCGCTCGCGCCCCGGTCTCCGCCATATCGACATGCGGATAGGTGCGATAACCGACCAGCGCGGTCGCGTGCTCGACCATCGCGTCGGTGACATTGGCGTGGAAATCGAGCGACACGACAATCGGTATTTTGTCGCCAACTTTGCGGCGCAGGCGGCGCAATAACTCGCCTTCGCCGTCTTCGAGATGCGTCGTCACCATCGCACCGTGCAGATCGAGAAAGATGGCATCGAGCGGTCCCGCTTCGGCCAGCCGATCGAGAATCTCCGCAACGATCCTTTCATATGCGGCTTCCTCGACCGCAGCGGACGGCGATGCCGCGCACCAGAGCAGCGGCGCGATGCCGTATCCCGCTGCGGCCGCGGCCGCGATGAAGCCGGCGACCGGCAGGTTCGCGTCGCGCACCGTATCGAACAGCGCATCGCCGCGGGTCAGACCCGGCCAGGCATCCGCCACCACGAAATCTTCATAGCGCGCCCGCGTCGGTGCGAACGTGTTGGTTTCGTGATGAAACCCGGCGACCGCGATGCGTGCCATGCGGGCCCGCTTCGATCAGATCTCGGAATACATGTGCGTCTCGGCCTTGCCGCCAGGATGGCAGACCGCACCCTTCTCCGCATCGCCCACCGTATGCGCATAGCGCCAGATCGCGCCGGACTGATAATCGTGCCGGCGCGGCTTCCAGGCCTTGCGACGCGCCTCGAGTTCCTGCGCGCTGACATCAGTGTCGATCGTGCCCTTGGCGGCGTCGATGCGGATCGTATCGCCATCCTTCAGCAACGCAATCGGTCCGCCAACCGCCGCTTCCGGACCGACATGACCGATACAGAACCCGCGCGTCGCACCGGAGAACCGGCCGTCGGTGATGAGCGCAACCTTGTCGCCCATGCCCTGACCGTAGATGGCCGCCGTCGTCGCCAGCATCTCACGCATGCCGGGTCCCCCACGCGGACCCTCATAGCGGATCACAAGCACGTCGCCTTCCTTGTAGTCGCCGCGCTTGACCGCCTCGAAACAATCCTCTTCGCAGTCGAAGCAGCGCGCCTTGCCGGTGAAATCAAGCTTCTTCATGCCTGCGATCTTCACGATCGCGCCTTGCGGGGCGAGATTGCCCTTGAGGCCGACCACGCCGCCCGTCGTCGAAAGTGGCTTCGAGGTCGTACGCACGACGTCCTGATCGGTCGGAAATTCCACCGTCTTGAGGTTCTCGGCGATCGTCTTGCCGGTGACCGTGATGCAGTCGCCGTGCAGATAACCGCCTTCATGCAGCGCCTTCAGGATGATCTGCACGCCGCCGACTTCGTAGAGATCCTTTGCAACATAGCGCCCGCACGGTTTCAGATCGGCGATGTAGGGCGTCTTGCGGAAGATCTTGCAGACATCGTGCAGATCGAACTCGATACCGGCCTCGTGCGCGATCGCCGGGAGATGGAGGCCCGCATTGGTGGATCCGCCCGACGCTGCGACCACCATCGCCGCATTCTCGAGCGCCTCGCGCGTCACGATATCGCGCGGCTTCAATCCGTCCTTGATGAGGCGCATGACCGCGTGGCCCGATGCCTCGCAGAATGCGTCGCGGGATTCGTACGGTGCCGGCGCGCCGGCCGAACCCGGCAACGCAATACCGAGCGCTTCGGACACACACGCCATCGTATTCGCCGTGAACTGGCCGCCGCAGGACCCGCCCGAGGGACAGGCGACGCATTCGATCGCGTGCAGATCCTCGTCGCTCATCTTGCCGGCCGAATGCGCACCGACCGCCTCGAATACGTCCTGCACCGTGATGTCCTTGCCGCGGAAGCGGCCGGGCAGGATCGAACCGCCATAGATAAAGACGGACGGTACGTTGAGTCGGATCATCGCCATCATCACGCCGGGCAACGACTTGTCGCAGCCGGCAAGCCCGACGACCGCATCATAGCAATGGCCGCGCACTGTGAGCTCGATCGAATCGGCGATGATCTCGCGGCTCACCAGCGACGATTTCATGCCGGCATGGCCCATCGCGATGCCGTCGGTCACGGTGATCGTCACAAATTCGCGCGGCGTGCCTCCAGCCGCCTTGACGCCCTTTTTCACGGCCTGGGCCTGTCGCATCAGCGTGATGTTGCAGGGCGCCGCCTCGTTCCAGGTCGAGACCACCCCGACAAAGGGCTGGGCGATCTCTGCCTCGGTCATGCCCATCGCGTAATAGTACGACCGATGCGGCGCGCTGGCCGGCCCCACGGACACGTGCCGGCTGGGCAGGCGCGATTTGTCGAAGCTTGTCTCGTTCATTGCGATAGATCCCCGTTCCCGATGGCGTTTGCTGCGTGAGCATATCCGGCCGGCGCCGCGCCCTCCAGCCCCAGCGACGACACCACCTGCACGGCATGCTGGGCGATCAGGAAGGTCGGCTGCGGCGTTTCGTCCGTCACGATCATGGTGAAGGTGACGCTTTCGCCTGGCACTACGATCCCGTCGGCAAAGCCCAGCGCGTCATAGGGTTCTTCCACCGAGGCGACGTCGGCAAAAATGTCCGAGCGTTCGGGTGGATGAGCGCTCGCCTGGCCGAATGACAACCCGTCCTCGTACGGGCTGCTGCCGGCGAGATGCTCGCGCAACTCGATTTCGTAGCGCAGCCAGTCCTGCCCGGTATTGTTGGTTACGACCTTGTGCAAGGCAAAGCCGGTCGCGTGCTGGGTTGCGACCTTATTGCCAAAACCGCTGTTCAGGCCGCGGACCACCAAAACCGCCCCGCCATCGCCGGTCACTTCCTCGACCAGCACAAACGGATCGTCGAGCGTGCCGCTGCCGCTTAGCGCCAGGATCCGGAACCCGCCGAGTTCGTCGCTGAAGGTAATGCCCTTGCTGGTCATCGGCTCCGCGAGCGCCGTTGTCGATATCGCCGCCAGCGCGACGCCGATCGCCAATCCGAGCAGCGGGTTCCGCATGTCAGAGCGTCGCCAGCCGCTCCAACGCGACACCAAGCCTGCTGCGTACCGCCTGCGCCTCGGCAAGCCGCTCCCGCTGCTCGTCGACGACCGCGGCCGGCGCTTTGTCGACGAAGGCCGGATTGCCGAGTTTCTTCTCGATCTTGCCGATTTCGGCGTCGATCCGTTCGATCTCGCGGGTGAGCCGCGCGCGCTCCTGTGCGAGATCCACGATCCCCGCCATCGGCAGGACGATCGTCGCCTCGTCGAGCACGATCTGGACCGCGCCCTTGCTGCCCGCGGTATCGTCGGCCTCGATCGAACCGAGACGCGCGAGCCGCAAAATGATGTCGCGATGCGTGGTGAGCCGTTCGCGCGTGACCGCCGCGGCGCCCCGCAACCGCGCGTCGAGCTTCGCCGCCGGCGGTACATTCATTTCCGAACGCATGGTGCGGATGGCGGTCACGAGGCGGATGACCCAGTCGATCTCCGCTTCGGATTCCGCAAACGCAAAACCTCCGTCGTAGTCCGGCCAAGGGGCCACGATCAGCAACCCCTTCCCGCCGATCGCCTGCCAAAGTTCTTCGGAGATGAACGGCATGACGGGGTGCAACAGATGCAGGATTTCACCCAGTACCCAGGCCGCGTTCGCGCGAACGGCGGTCGCGGCCTTTGCGTCGCTGCCGGTGAGCACCGGCTTTATGAGTTCCAGATACCAGTCGCAATACTCATGCCAAGCGAAATGATAGATGGAATGCGCCGCGTCGTTAAACCGGTATGCGGCGATCGCGGTTTCGATCTCCGCTTTGGTGCGCGACAGACGGCCGAGAATCCACTGGTCGACCGGCAGTTTTGAACGGAGCGGATCGAAAGCCGGATCGAGCACGCACTGATTCATTTCGAGAAATCGCGCTGCGTTCCAGAGCTTGGTCGAAAAATTGCGATACCCCTCGACGCGCGCCTCAGAGAGCTTCACGTCGCGACCCGGCGCCGCCATCGCCGCCAAGGTGAACCGCAGCGCATCGGCGCCGAACCGGCCGATCAGCTCGAGCGGGTCAATGATATTGCCCTTCGACTTCGACATCTTCTGGCCGCGCTCGTCGCGCACCAGTGCGTGGATATAGACGGTGCGGAACGGAACATCGCCCATGAACTCAAGCCCGAACATCATCATCCGGGCCACCCAGAAGAAAATAATGTCGAAGCCGGTCACCAGCACGTCGGTCGGGTAGTAGCGTTTCAGTTCGGGCGTCTGCTCCGGCCAGCCCAATGTCGAGAACGGCCAGAGACCCGAGGAGAACCAGGTGTCGAGGACGTCCAGATCCTGGGTGAGCGGCACATCCCTGCCGAAATGCGCCCTCGCCTGCGTCACAGCCTCTTCGGCCGACATCGCGACGAAGATCGGACCTGCGGCACCCTCCGGTCCGTACCAGGCGGGAATCTGATGGCCCCACCAGAGCTGGCGCGACACACACCAAGGCTGGATGTTCCGCATCCACTCGAAATAGACCTTGGTCCATTGCTCGGGCACGAAACGCGTACGGCCATCTTCGACCGCGGCGATCGCTTCCTTCGCCAATGTCGGCGCATCGGCGAACCACTGATCCGTCAGCCACGGCTCGATCACCACGCCGGATCGATCACCATACGGCAAAGTCATCGCGTGATCTTCCGCCTTCACGAGATAACCGCCGGCTTCCAGATCGGCGATGATCCGCTCGCGGGCCACAAAGCGGTCGAGGCCGTGATAGGACTCAGGAATTCTATCGACCGCAGACAATCCAACCAACTCCTCATCAGCCATGACGAGGTTCGGATTTTCCGATGCTCGGTGACCCCATGAAAAATCATCAAACGGGCTACGCTTAATTCGCGCGTCGGCGTCGAAAATATTGATCCGCTCCAGATTATGGCGCCTGCCGACCTCGAAATCGTTGAAGTCGTGGGCCGGCGTTATCTTGACAGCGCCGCTGCCGGTTTCCGGATCGGCATATTCGTCGGCGACGATCGGGATGCGGCGTCCGACCAGCGGCAGGATCGCGTGTTTGCCCACCAGATCGCGATAGCGTTCGTCGTCGGGATGCACGGCAACGCCGCTATCGCCGAGCATCGTCTCCGGGCGGGTGGTGGCGACGATGATAAAACGCCCCTCCTCGCCCTCGATCGGATAGCGGATATGCCAGATCGTGCCTTTGACCTCGCGCTGTTCGACTTCGAGATCTGAGATCGCGGTGTGCAGCTTCGGATCCCAGTTGACGAGGCGCTTGTCGCGATAGATGAGACCCTTGCGGTAAAGGTCGACGAACACCTTGCGAACCGCATGGCTCGGTCCCTCGTCCATGGTGAATAGCTCGCGCGACCAGTCCGCCGAGGCACCCAGTTTGCGCAACTGGTTCAGGATCATCCCGCCGGACTCGGCCTTCCATTCCCAAACCTTGGCAATGAAATCGTCGCGCCCGATCGTGGTCTTGTTGTCGCCCGCAACGCCGGCGCGGCGCAGCACGACCCCGCGTTCGGCAAGCTGGCGCTCGACCACCATCTGGGTCGCGATGCCGGCATGGTCGGTTCCAGGTTGCCACAGCGCATCGCGGCCGAGCATCCGGTGATAACGGATCAGCATATCCTGTAGCGTGAAGGTGAGCGCGTGGCCGATGTGCAAGCTGCCCGTCACATTGGGCGGCGGCATCGTGATCGTGTAAGGCGGCTTCGCCGAATCCGGATTCGCGCGGAAGGCGTCCGCGGCGATCCAGTTGCGGTATTGACGGTCTTCGACCTCGGCGGGCTGGAAGGTCTTGTCCAGCATCGTCGCTGCTACTCCAAGAATGTGTGACTGAAGGAAAACGGTCCGACGCTCGTGCGGGATCCCTAGCTGCCGCCCGGCTGGCGGACCAGCCTTTCGATCTCGCGGGCTACAACCCGCTCGACGATGTCCGGCAAGTTTCGATCGAACCAGTCGCGCAGCATCGGGTCGAGCCGCTCGCGCAAGATCGGATCGAGCCGTTCACGCAGGATCGGCTCCAGCCTTTCGCGCAACGCCGGCGCGAGCCGCTCCTCGAGAAGTGGCTCGATGCGCCGTTGCAAAGTGGCATTCAGCTGCTCGCGCAGGGCCGGGTCGAGTCGCTCATCGAGCAGCGGGCCGACGCGATCGTGCAGGTTCGTATCCAGCCGTTCGCGCAACGTCGGATCGAGCCGCTCGACCAGCAACGCATCGATGCGTTCGCGCAGCAATGGTGTCAGTCGTTCGTCCAGCGCGGGGTCGATGCGTTGGCGGATCATCGTTTCGATCTGTTCGTCGCTGACAGCTACCGGCGGCGGTTCGTGACGCCGCTCGGTCGCCTCGCGCAGGCGGCTGAGCGCGCTCGCCGTCGCCGCTTCGGCACGCGAAGAAACCAGCGATGTCTCGCCGATTGGCGCCGGCGCAGCGGAGACCCGTTGACCGATTTCCGCGACCGTCAGACGCGGCGGCGGCGCAGGGCCAACCGCGCTCGTTTCCCGATGGTCCGGCTCCGGGTCGACCGCGCGATGAAGATCCATGACGGATTCGGAATCGCGAACCTCGTTTGTGAGGTCCAGCACCAGATCACTCGCATAGGAATTTGTTAACCTCTCCGATCCGGCGGCGTTGCCCGGCACGGTATCGGTGAGATCGAACGGCGTCTCCGCCGGGTCGGCACCCGGCACCGCATCCGGCGGGGCCTCGTCGTAGCCGCCATAAACAGGTTCGTCGTATCGCGTTACGCGCGGCGCAGGCGCTTCGTCGACGATACGCGGATCGGTCGATGGCGGTTGTGCGCGCAGCGGAGCCAGATGTTCGCGACCGGCCGAAGCCGCCGGATCAGCCGGCCGCTCGGCCCCGCCATTCTGGCTGTCCTCGGAAATAATGCGCCGGATGGAGGCAAGGATTTCCTCCATTGTCGGTTCCGGTTGTTTCTTTTCCTCGGTCATTCGCTCGGCGATCCCGGGATTGCAGCGCCTCGGCGCTCCGCCCAATGGCAGTCATTCCATGATACGGATCGTGCTCGGTCATGAATACCCCTGCGGCTGGCTACTCCAGCACGGGGAGCTCGGTACCCCAGATCTTGTCTCGAACCGCCTGATAATGAACGTCCGGATCGTAATATTCGACCGGCAGGCCGATCTGGTCGGCGGTCAACCCGCCAATCGCCCGCAGCACGGCATAGGCCGCGACCAGGAAATTTCGGCGTGCGCGGATCAGCGACACCTGGGCGTCGAGCGCTTCCTGTTCGGCATCGAGGATGTCGAGCACCGTACGCGCACCCACCGTCGCCTCTTCGCGGACGCCTTCCAAAGCGAGCTGTGTCGCCCGCACCTGGGCCTCGAACGAATCGATCGTGGCGTCGGCCGTGACATAAGCCTGCCAAGAGCGGATCGCCTCCTGGATCGCGCGACGACGCGCCGTATCGAGATCGAGGGTTCGCTGGGAGGCAATTTGCTTGGCTTCGCGCACGCGCGAATCCGGAACGCCGCCCTGATAGAACGGCACGGTCAGCTCGGCCAAAATTGCTGCCGATTGCCGGTCAACGTCGCGCGCAAAGGCTTCGTCGTCGGCCGCGACACGGCCGACGATGTTGAAACGCGGCAACAATTCGCCGAAGACCTCGTCGACGAGTGCCTTGGCCGATGCCACATCGTAGATCGCCGCGATCACGCCGGGCGTGCCTTCCGACAATATCACGGTCTCCTGCTCGGAGGATGGCAGCGTCGTCAGCGGTGTTGGATCTTCGAGGTCGACGGCAGGCATGCCGATGACTTCTTCATAAAACGCGAGCGCGGCCTGAAACGCCCCTTCCGCTTCAATCCGTTCCGCCGTCGCCAATGCAAGGCGCGACTCGGCCTGCGAGACGTCGGTGCGGGTTACCTCGCCGACTTCGAAACGATCGCGTGTCGCCTGCAACTGACGCACCAGCACCTGCTCGTTGTTTTCGCGCAACGCCAGCTCCGCCTCGTCGCGCACGACATCCATGTAGGCAACGACCGCATCGCCAAGGACATCCTGTTCGATGCCGGCAAGGCGCGCGCGCGCCGCCTGCACGTCGTTTTCCGCTCGCTCCGTGCCGGCCTCGATGCTTCCGCCACGATAGATCGGCTGTTCCAGCTCGATGGCGACAC
>JAWXBK010000109.1:0-7632 GCA_034439975.1 Rhodospirillaceae bacterium
CACCACCACCGTGGGCTTGGACGTCAGCGCTGCGCAGCTTCGCGGCGTCGAAGTCGATCGTCATTGGTGCTGCCACAAGAGCGATAGCAAACGCACTGGCCGACGCGAGATACACAAGCCGCTTTTGAATTGATCTCGACATGTAAACACTTCCTTATTGGGTTATGAATTCCATCCCTCCGTCGCTCCACGATAGAGATGGACGAAAAGGAAGATGTTCAAAACCGGATAACAAGAAATATTTGTAAAAATCCGACAACTACGTAGATGTTCAAAACTGAACAACAAAGGAGATGTTCTGATTGCCAATGTTTGCGCCAGCGCAAAGATTTTAATTCGTACAAAAATTAAAGTTGAACAATATGGCAGCTATCCGCTGTTTGCGGCGGTGCTTCCCGGCATGTTTTCGTGAATGTAAGAAAAGAGTGCAAGGCATTTGCAGAAGACGGGCGCATGCAAATCGCCGTTGCGTTTGATGGAATCTAACGCGAATCGATAACGCGGGATTTCAGGCAGTGCGGAACTGAGGTGCGTGCGGGCTTCGCTATCGGGCGCACAGTGACGCGAAGGTTCTTCCGAGGCGCGTCATGAAACAGTTCAGAGGCCGATGCGGCCGTTACAAGTACACGGCCTTCTCACATCGTGCGATTGGCACACACTGCATTGAGGCGCGTGCCATGGGTCAAGTGCAGAGCGAAAAAATCGAAGCCACTCCGATCGGTAATATCGTTGTGGCCGTGCTGAACGGCGGAGACTTCTTACAGATTGTTACCGAGACGAAGTGATTCATCTGACGATCACGTTCGAAAACTGCCACGGATCGTCGCGGTCGATCTCTTCCGGGAACAGCACGCCGCGATCCACCGTCGGATTCCAGTCGGTGTAGTGACCGACCACCGGCCCGAGATAGGGCGACTGCACTTCGAGGCAGCGGCGATAATCCATCTCGTCGGTCTCGACGATGCCGGCCTTCGGATTCTCGAGCGCCCAGATCATGCCCGCCAGCACAGCCGAGGTGACCTGAAGCCCGGTTGCATTCTGATACGGCGCCAGCTTGCGGGTTTCCTCGATCGAGAGCTGCGAGCCATACCAATAGGCATTCTTCTTGTGGCCGTAGAGCAGCACACCGAGTTCGTCGATGCCATCGACGATCTCGTTCTCGTCGAGAATATGGTGCTTCTTCTGCGGCTGCCATTGCCGCCCGGCCATCTCATGCAGCGACAACGCGGCGTCGTTGCAGGGGTGGTACGCATAGTGACAGGTCGGGCGATAGATCGCCTTGTTGCCGTCCTTCAGCGTGAAGAAATCGGCGATCGAGATCGATTCGTTATGGGTCACGAGAAACCCGTGCTGCGCCTTCGCGGTCGGAGTCCAGGAACGTACGCGCGTCCCGGCGCCCGGCCGCATCAGATAGATCGCGGCGTCGCAGCCGCTTTCATGCTTGCGCCCTTCCGGTGGCAGCGCCTTCTCGTACGTGCCCCAACCGAGTTCGGACGGCTGCAGCCCCTCTGAAATAAAGCCCTCGACCGACCAGGTGTTGACGAAGATTTCGAACGGCTTCGGGGACTTCGCGCGCTGCGTGTCGCGTTCGGCGATATGGATGCCCTTGACGCCGGCCTTCTGCATCAGCCGGCCCCAGCCGGCACGATCCGTCGGGACGTCGGTGCCCGCGCCGACATCCTTTGCGACATTGAGCAAGGCCTGCTTCACCAGCCACGACACCATGCCGGGATTGGCGCCGCAGCAGGAAACGGCGGTCGGCCCGCCCGGCTTGTTGCGGCGCAGCTCAAGAAGCGATTCGCGCAGCGCATAATTCGAGCGCTGCGAAATGGTCAGCTTGGGATCGGTGTAGTAGCCGAGCCACGGCTCAATCACGGTATCGATGTAGAGCGCGTTCAGTTCCTTGCAGAGCTCGATGATCGCGAGCGATGACACGTCGACCGAAAGATTGACGAGGAATGCCTGTTCGCCCGGATTGGTCTTGAGCAGCGGCGTGAGCAGCTTGCGATAGTTCTCCTTGGTGACGGCTTCCTTGAGAAAGCTCACGCCGGCCGCCGCGCACATTGCGCTGTCTTTCGGATTCGGATCGATCACCGTGAACCGGTCCTTGGCGCATTCGATATGACGCAGGATCAGCGGCAGCGTGCCGCGGCCGATCGAACCGAAACCGATCATGACGACCGGGCCGGTGATGCGGGCGTGAATCGTATGCGGGGCCATGAGCAAATCTCCTTCTCGAATCAGATGTCGTGCCGACGATCGCGGCCGGGCCGGATCGGCCGGCGCGGGGTCTGTTAGCAGATTCAGGGCCCGCATGACACCGTTCGGTTGCCACCAGCAGATTGATTCGACTCATTCTCCGCCTCCGTGCAGAATTGCCATGCACGCGGGACTAACTCCCCCAGCGCGCCGTCCGTGGGCACGATGTGGCCCTGCCCACCACGGTCGTTCGGGGGTCGCGCCAAAGGGCAGGGGGCGACGTTTTGGCGCGACCCGATCTCCGAGTTCATCTCCCATCCGGCAATGATTCCCGACGATTGCCCGCGCGTCTCAGCCGCGCTTGACAGGCGGCCCTGTCGTTCTTAATACTTAACCATATGGTTAAGTCTCAGGAACCTGTTCTCGATCGCACCTTTGCGGCTCTCGCCGATCCCACCCGGCGCGCCTTGCTGGCTCGGCTTGGCGACCAGGAGGGCCTGTCGGTTAGCGAGCTGGCGCGCCCGTTCCCGATCTCCCTGCCCGCCGTCATGAAGCATCTCGACGTGCTGACCGATGCCGGGCTGATCGAGCGGACCAAGACCGGCCGCACGGTGTTGTGCCGGCTAACGGCCGGGCCGATGGAGGAGGCCATGCAATGGCTCGACCGATATCAGCGTTTCTGGAACGACCGTCTCGATCGTCTTGCCGCACTCATGGAGGAAGAAACATGTCCGCCACCGCCGCCGCTGGCCCTCGTGCCGAAACCAGACCCAGCCTCACCCTCAAGCGTCGCATCAAGGCGAACCCGACGAAAGCCTACGCGGCCTGGACCGACCCGGCGCTGATCGCGCGCTGGTTCGGGCCGGATTCGGGCGAGGTTCTGGAAACCGAAGCCGACGTCCGTGTCGGCGGTCGCTATCACATCGCGTTTCGCACCGAGAACGGCGAACGCCACGATGTGAGCGGCGTCTATCACGAGGTGTCGCCAGGCGAAAAACTGGTCTTCACCTGGGCCTGGCGCTCGACGCCGGAACGCGAATCGATGGTGACCGTCACCTTCAAGCCCGATTCCGACGGCACCATGCTCACGCTCTTGCATGAGAAATTCTTCGACGAAACCGCGCGCGACAATCATCGCACCGGCTGGTCGGGTGCGCTCGACAAGCTCGAGCGCGTAGCGTCCTCGCTCTAGGAAAATCCGTCGCCATGTTGCAGTCGACGCAGATCGCTATAATGCTGCCTATCACGATCATTCCGTGGGAGGCACATCATGGCCGGGCAAACATCGCCGCAGGACGCGGCGCTCCGAACCGCGAGCTGTTCCTGCGGTGGTCTCAGCATCACCGTGACGGCACCGCCGGTCCGGGTTCATGCCTGCTGTTGTCTCAACTGCCAGAAGGAATCCGGCAGTTCCTTCACTTACACCGCATTCTTCGACGAAGCCGCGATCGCGGGAGTCGACGGCGACCATCGGCGCTGGGGTCAAAGCATGGGGACGGGCCAGGGCGGCGAGCTGAATTTCTGTCCGACCTGCGGCGCCCGCGTCTTCCTGCGGCTCGAGGGATTGCCCGGTGTCGTCGGAATCGCGGTCGGCTATTTCTCTGATCCGGATTTTCAGAAGCCGGCCACGATCTACTGGTGGCGCCGGCATCATCGCTGGCTGCCGGCGCCTGCCGGCGTCGAAACACAAGACACGCAATAGCGCTTTCGGCCGATGAGTCTGACGGGCGCGCGGAGATGATCCGATGCGCAAGCTGATCCTTCAGATGCAGATGACGCTCGACGGTTTTGTCGGCAAGCCCGACGGCGACGTGATGTGGGCGTTTCCAGGGTTCGACGACGAGTATGCCGCGTGGGGTACTGCGGATCTGGCGAAGGCCGGCCTGCATCTCATGGGCCGGGTGACGTATCACGAAATGGCGGCCCATTGGCCGACATCGCTGGAACCCTATGCCGCGCCGATGAACGACATTCCGAAACTGGTGTTCTCGCGCACGCTCAAGGAAGCCGCTTGGCCGGAAACCCGCATCGCGCGCGGGGATCTGACAACCGAAATCAATGCGCGCAAACAGGAATCCGGGAACGACCTGCTGGCCCATGGTGGTGCGACATTTGCGCGGTCGCTCGTCGAGGCCGGCCTGGTCGACGTTTTGCGGTTGATCTTCCATCCGGTCGTGCTCGGCGAGGGCCGCCGGATTTTCCCGGTTCGCAACGACATCCAGCGCTTTCGCCTCGCCGACATACGGACATTCAAGACCGGGTTGGTTGCCGAAACTCTGATCCCGATTGAAGGAGACAAAGCATGACACCGCACAAGATCGTATCGCGCGAAGACTGGCTGGTTGCGCGCAAGGCGCATCTCAGGAACGAGAAGGCGCTGACGCGTAAAGCTCTATCCTGCTGTCATTAGCAGCACGGCGCATTCTTCCCGGCCACATGCCACGGAAACGTCACGAGCGATGGCCGCGCGATCTGCTTTAACAGACACAACCGAATGGAGTACTCAGCATGGCTGAACAAAGACAGGGCGTCACCCCGCATCTGGTGGTGGACAATGCCGATGCGGCGCTCAAATTTTACGCAAAGGCGTTTGGCGCCACCGAAACCTTTCGCCTGCCGGCGGAAGACGGGAAGCGGCTGATGCATTCCGAAATGATGGTGAACGGCGGGCGCGTGTTCGTGCGCGATCATTTTCCCGAGTACTGCACGGCCGAGGCCGGCAAAATTCGGCAGGAGCCGCCAAAGTCGCTCGGTGGCACGTCCTTCTCGATGCATCTCGATGTTCCCAATTGCGACGCGGCGGTGAAACGCGCGGTCGATGCGGGTGCGACAATGACAATGCCGCCGGACGACATGTTCTGGGGCGATCGCTATGGTGCGGTCGTCGACCCGTTCGGCCATGCCTGGAGCTTCGCGCATCGGCTGCCCGGCCAGCCCGGCTGAGCCGGCAGCGCGGTTTCGACCGTTCCCGATCCGGGCCGCCATCTCGACCGGCGGCCCGGCGGAACCTTCGCTATATTCCACGGTTAACAACCACGGCCGATCGTACGGCGCCCGAAACAGGGGAGATTTCTTATGGCGTATGTCGATGGTTTCGTAATTCCGATCCCCAAGAAGAACGTCAAAGCCTACGCAAGCATGGCGAAGAAGGCCGCCAGGGTCTGGATCGATCATGGCGCGCTCGAAGTGAAGGAATGCGTGGGCGAGGATCTCGCCGTGAAGTTCGGCATGTCGTTCGCGCGCAAACTGAAGACCAAGCGCAACGAAACGGTCCTGTTCTCCTTCATCGTGTACAAGTCGCGCACACACCGCGACCGGGTGAACGCCAGGGTCATGAAAGATCCGCGCCTCCACAAGATGGCGCCGAAGGAGATGCCGTTCGAGTTGAAGAACATGATGTATGGCGGTTTCAAGACTCTGGTCGATATCAAGGCATAACGCGAGAGCCATCATGAAACTCTATTGGGCGCCGAAAACGCGCGCCATGAGCGCGGTCTGGGTGCTGGAGGAAGCCGGTGCCCAATATGAGCGCAGCCTGATCGATATCCGCGCTGGCGCGCAGATGACGGCGGCCTATCGCGCGATCAACCCGATGGGCAAGGTACCCGCGCTGGAAGACGACGGCACGATCGTCACCGAAGCGGCTGCGATCTGCGCCCATGTCGCCGATCGCTTTCCCGCCGCCTCGCTGGCACCCCCGATCGGCGATTCCGCGCGCGGCGCTTTCTATCGCTGGCTCGTCTTCGAACCGGGTTGTATCGAACCCGCCTTCATGCAGAAACATATCGGGCTCGAGGTCGATTCCGTGACCGCCGCGTGGGGCAGCTACGATCGGGTGATCGACACGCTCGACACGGCGCTCGCCACCGGCCCGTGGATCCTCGGCGAGAATTTCACTGCCGCCGACGTGATGATCGGCGGGGCCGTGCGTTTCGGCATGGCGATCGGAATGATCGAGCGGCGCGCCTCTTTCGCCGCCTACGTGTCGCACTGCGAGGGGCGGCCCGCCTTCCAGCGCGCGCTGCTGATAGACGAGCGCGGAGTCTAGCCGGTCATGCCGGCGGTGCGGATCCATCCGTTCCTGATGTTCCAGGGCGGCACCGCAGAAGCAGCGATGAATTTCTACGTCTCGCGGTTTCCCGACGCTCGCATCGTCGACATCCAGCGCTTTGAACAAGGAGAGCCACGATGACAACCAATGGCAAACTCGCGCCGGCGATGGAACTGGCGAAGAAGAACGGCGTACGCTTTCCCAACGAGAGCGACGACTATCGCGAGGCGCGCGACAAGCTGCTCGCTGAAGAGATCGAACTCCGCCGTCACATCGAACGCGTCGCCGAACAGCGCCGCGCGTTACCGCCCGGCGGCGAAGTGAGAAAGGATTATCGATTCGAGGGTGAACACGGTCCGGTCGGCTTCGCCGACCTCCTCGCCGACAAGCAGTCGCTCGTGGTCTACAGCTACATGTTTGGCCCGCAGCGAGAGAGACCCTGCCCGATGTGTACGTCGCTGCTCTCGGCCTGGGATGGCGAAGTACCCGATATCAGGCAGCGTGTCGCGCTGGCGGTCATCGCGCGTTCGCCGATCGAGCGGCTGGTTGCATTCAAGAAGGAACGCGGCTGGCACCATCTGCCGCTTTACTCCGACACCGGCGACGAATACAGCCGCGACTATGGCGCGCTCGGGCAAGACGGCAAAGGCGACGACGCGGCCTTCAACGTCTTTACGCGACGCGACGGCAAGATCCGTCATTTCTGGAGCCAGGAAATGGGCTTTGTGACGGCCGATCCGGGTCAGGATCCGCGCGGCGCACCCGATCTGATGCCGCTCTGGACGATTCTCGATGCGACGCCCGAAGGCCGCGCGAAGGACTGGTATCCGAAACTCTCGTACTGACGCGCACCCGTCCGCGCCGCGTCGCTAACCCACGCGCTCGATCAGTGCCATCGCGGCGGCCGGGTTCTTCTCCTTGAATCCGGAGATCACGTAGAGGAACACGTCGCGCCCGCTCCTGGCGGGGAGCGGCTTCGCGACGGTCGAGAGATCGGCAGGCACGCTGCCCGCCGCCCATGCCTGCGCCCGTTTGACCCAGTTACCGAGTGCGGCGGGCGTATAACCCGTCTTTGTCTTTTCTTCCGTGCCCATGATGCGCGCATAGATGAACGATGCCGTCGCATCGGCGATCTGCGGATACTTCGAATCGCCGGCGGTCACGATCGCAACCTCGTGTTCGCGCAACATGGCTGCGAACTCCGGCGTCGCGAAACTCTCGTGCCTCACCTCGACCGCGTGGCGCACGGCGCGCCCCTCGACCGAGCGCGGCAGCAGCTTCAGAAACGCCTCGAAATCCGCCGCGTCGAATTTTTTGGTTGGCGCGAACTGCCAGTTGATCGGGCCAAGCTTGTCCTTGAGTTCCATGACGCCGCTCGCGAA